>JAPLOI010000026.1 GCA_026400815.1 Alphaproteobacteria bacterium | reverse complement strand
TGTCTCGCAACCCAACCCTACCCAGCACTGCCACGGTGACCACCGCCGTGGATAAGTCGCCCGCCTCCGCCAGACTCTCGGCGGTCGCTACGGCGGGCGACTTACCCACCGCTCCTACACCACGCCCGGGGACACGACCCGGCCCGTTCCGCCTTTGGCAGCACCTGGCTCCCGGTCGCCGCCAGGTCGGCGGGGCTATGCGCCCCCGCGCACCGCCAGCACGTCGCACGGCAGCGTCGCCAACAGCGTCTCCGCCGTGCTGCCCAGCAGCAGGCTGGCCGCCCCGGTCAGCCCCAGCGTACCCACCACGACCAGCTCCGCCCGCCGTTGCTTCACCTCCATGGCCAGCACCGCCTCCGGCGTGCCCAACTCGGTCACCGCCAGCGCGTGCGCCGGAGCCTGCCGGCCCTCGGCGGCCAGCCGGGCCAGGGCAGCGGTCAGCATGTCCTCCACCCGCGCCCGCTGCTCCGCCATTCCCGCCGGCGGCAGGGCACCGATGCTGGCATGCACCACGGTCAGCTCCACACCGGCCATCGCTTCGCCCGGCAGCAGCCGCAGCGCCGCCTCCAGCGCAGCGCGTGACGGCTGGGAGAGATCGACCCCCACGACAATCCGCCGATAGGTCGCCCGTGCCCGCTGCCGCACCACCAGCACGGGGCAGGGGGCATGGCGCACCACATGGTGCAGCACCGAGCGGCGAAAGAGCGCCACCAGCAGGTCTGAATGCGGTGCCGCCAACACCACCAGCCGGCTCCCCGCCGCCTTGGCCGCGGCCACGATCGCCGGCCCGGCCTCGCCCGTACGCGCCAGCGGCGTCACAACAAGCCCCGCCGGCAGCCCGGCCTCGGCCAGGTCGTCCTCCAGATGGGCTTGCATCGCCGGCACTGCGACATCCTGGTCGGCGCCGGTTCGCAGTTCCGTTTCCACGGCATGCAAGACGGTCAGGCCCTCACCCTGGCCCTGTGCCAGCAATGCGGCCCGGGCCAGCGCCCGGTCGGCATGGGGGGAGAGGTCGGTGGCGAGCAGGATCTTCGGCATGGGTATGGTCCTCCGGCGTGATGCGCCTTCCTGGCATTGCCGCCGCCGCCGGGCCTTGACCTACCGCAAGCCGCGCGACATCCCGCGGCCCGCGCGCGGATCTTGGCCTGCCAGCGATCGTTGGCGACCGGGACGGCGCTCCTCCGGGCACCCAGGCACCATATCCCACGTGCCCTCGGAAGGGGCGTTGATTCCGCGCAATCGGCGCGGCTCATCCGCCCCGCAGCTGGTGGGCCAGTGCCGCAACGCGTTGCGCATTTCCGGCCCAGGTGTAGTCCTTCGCCTCCAGCTCGGCCCGCGCCGCGGCACCCAGCCGTGCCCGCAAACCGGCATCTCCCGCCAGCTGCCGGATCGCCGCCCACAGCCCGGTCGGGCTGTCGAACGGTGCCTCGGGGTCGAAGAGCAGCGCCGTCCGGCCATGCTCCAGGATCTCGCGGATGTTTGGCTGGTCTGGCGCCACGATCGCCCGCCCCGCCGCCATGTAGTCGAAGATCTTCAGCGGCGAGGCATACGCCACCACCTGGGGCTGCAGCGCGATGTCGAACCCGGCCACATGCCCGGGCACCGCGTGGTGCTCCACCAGCCCGGTGAAGTGCACCCGCGCCCCCAACCCAAGTTCGGCTGCCAGCGCCTCCAGGTCCTTGCGAACCGGCCCGTCGCCAATCACCTCCAGCGCGATCGCCGCGCCCTCATCGGCCGCCATGGCCCGCAGCACGGCATCCAGCCCATGCCAGGGGCGCACGAAGCCAACGAAGCCCAGCACCACCGGCGCCGCGGGCCGGGCGGCGGCGTCTGCCGCGAACCGCTTCAGTACCACCCCGTTGGGGATCACCTCGATCCGGTCGCGCGCCACGCCGGTTGCGGCGATCATGTCGCGCAGCACCCCGGTCACCGCCAGCACCCGGTCGGCAGACCGCCACACCGTCTGCTCCGCCCAATGCGCCACGCGCCGCAGCCGCAGCCCGGAATGCGTGATGCGTTCCTCCGCCAGCGGCGAGTTCACCTCCAGCAGGTACGGCACCCGCAGCTGGCGCGCGAGCCATTTGCCCGCCAGGTAATACAGGTTGTAGCGCTCGTAGATCGCCTCCGGCCGGAATGCCTTGGCGGCCCGCCGCAGCGCGAGATAGGCGGGGATGTTGTAGGCAAGTTCCGCGATCTCCCCCAGCGCACCCGGCAGCAGCCGACGCAGCCGGGCCACAACCTTGCTTTCGCCGCCGAAGCTGGAGGCCGCGTAGTAGGTCGGCCCCACCACCATCACTTCATGCCCGGCATCGCGCAGGGCGGCGACCAGTTCCTCGACATGAACGCTCTGCCCGTCGCGAGACTGGATGCGGTGGCTATAGAGAATGCGCATGGAGTGCCTTCAGCTCCTCGCCGCCGCCCCGGCTTGCGAACGGAACAAAACCCCGTGCAGCGCGAGCGGTATGACAATGCCGGACAGCCTCTGCCAGAGGGCGGCGGCCGGAGCCTGGGGAGGGGATCGCTCGGACATGGCGGCTGTCTACCGGGTCGCAGGGGGGGGCGGCAAGGAAGTGTGACCGGGATGACCTGGATCGTGATCGTACGGAACGATACTGCCGCTTCCCGTCCTGCCTCCGATGCGAAACCGCCTCGATCCTCCGCGCGGAAAATCGAGGCGGTTCCCTCAGCCAACAAACAAAAGTTTTTTGGTTCTTTTTTTCAAAAAAGAACCGCTTCCTTCTACCCTACATGCGCCACCCCAGCCGAAGCGGCCATCGCATTCACCGCGGCCACGTCTTCAGCCACGATCGCCTCCAGCTTCGCCAGCTGCGCCGCCGCCGCCGCCATCAGCTCGCGCGACACGGCCTCGGTTTGCTGCGTCGGCTCGCGGTCGCTGATCGCCACGTTGTTGATCAGGTCCACCAGCGTGTCGTTCAGCCCCGCCGGGTTGCGCAGACCGTCGCGCGGGGACTGGCGGTAGACGTCCACCAGCACCCGTTCCACCGCCCACAGCGCCTCGCGCGCCGCTTCGGCCTTGGCCTTCAGCTCATCGGCCCCGCCGAGATCGGCGAGCTGCTTGCGCAGCTTGCGGATGCGGCCGACGGCCTTGTTCACGCCATCCAGCGCAGTGGTCAGCTCCATCTGCAGGTCGAACTGCGCCTTGTGCTGCGCCAGGGTGGTGGCCAGGCGCGGGTCCTTCACGATGGTGAAGCCCTGGACCTGGGTGGCCCCGCCGGCGGTCATCTCCACCGTGTAGCTGCCCGGAATGGCCAGCGGCCCCGGGGTCGAGTCGCCATCGGCCACCAGCGGCTTCGGCTTGGGCAGGCCCATGCTGTTGTCCATCTTCGCCGGGCCGGGGTAGCGCATGTCCCACACGTAGCGGTTCAGGCCGGGCTTGGTCGTCGGCCGCTTGGCCACCGGCACTGCCATGTCGTCGCTGGCGAAGCCCGCGATCTCCTTGCCGGCGCCATCCTTGAAGGTCAGCTTCACCGGGCCCTGGTGGCCTTCCGGCAGCCAGTACCACAGGATGGTGCCGAAGGGCGGGTTCTCGCCGATATCCAGGTGCTCCCGGATCTTCAGCCCCTCCGGCGTTTCCTGGTGCACGATCGCACCGCCGATGCCGAACACCAGCTGGAAGCTCACCGGCCCCTTCGCCCCGCCCAGGGCGCCGTGATGCAGACGCGACCGGATGGTCTTGCGCGGCGGCAGCAGCGCCGGCGCGTCCGCCTTGGCGGGCAGGGCGCGCAGGCTGGTCAGGTCATCCAGGATCCAGAAGGCGCGGCCATGGGTGCCGACGATCAGGTCATCGTGCTTGATCTTCATGTCGTACACCGGCACCACCGGCAGCCCGCCCGGCACGCGCTGCCAGGTGGCACCATCGTCCAGCGTGAAGAACACGCCGGTTTCGGTGCCCGCGAACAGCAGCCCCTTCCGCACGGGATCGGCCCGCACCACGCGGGTGATCTCGCCCTGCGGGAAGTTGCCGTTGGCCGACTGCCACGTGCGCCCGCCATCGCTGGTGCGGTACAGATAGGGCTTGTAGTCGCTCAGCTTGTAGCGCGTGGCGGCCACGTACACCGTATCGGCATCATGCGGGCTCGGCTCCACGCAGCCGACATAGGCCAGCTCCGGCAAATCGGGCGGCGTCACGTTGCTCCAATCGTTGCCGCCGGCGCGCTTCACATGCACCAGGCCATCGTCGGTGGAGGCCCAGACCTCGCCCTTGCGATGCGGGCTCTCGACCACGCTCGCGGTTGTGGCATGCACCTCGGCCCCGGCGCTCTCGCGGGTGATGTCGCCGCCGGAGTGGCCCTGGCGCTCCTTGTCGTTCAGCGACAGGTCCGGCGAGATCGGCTCCCAGCTCTGGCCCTCGTTGGTGGATTTGAACACCACGTTCCCGCCCGCATACAGCGTGTCCGGATCGTGCGGGGAGAACACGATCGGGAATGTCCAGGCGAAGCGGTATTTCAGTTCGCGCGGCGCGACACCGGTGGATTCCTCCGGCCACACGTTCACCAGCGAGATCTGGTCGGTCTTGTAGTCGTAGCGCTGCAGCGCGCCGGCGCCGCCGGGGCTGGAGCCCACCGCGCCGCAGAACACCACGTCGGGGTCGTTCGGCTTCACCGCGATGAACCCGCTCTCGCCCGTGCCGGGGTAGGTGCAGTCGCCGAGTGAGATCGCGCCCCACACCGCCATGTTCGGCACGGCGATGGAGGTGTTGTCCTGCTGCGTGCCGTACACGCGGTACGGGAACCGGTCATCCACGTCGATACGGTAGAACTGGCCGGTGGGCTGGTTATAGATCGTGGTCCAGGTGTAGCCGCCGTTGAACGTCACCTGGGCGCCGCCATCATTGCCCTCGATCATGCGGTTGCTGTCGCTGGGGTCGATCCACAAATCGTGGTTGTCGCCGTGCGAGGTGTTGATCTCGGTGAAGCTGGTGCCGCCGTCGGTGGACTTCCAGAAATTCAGGTTGGTCACATACACCGTGTCGCCATGGCTCGGGTCGGCGAAGACATGGGTGTAGTACCAGGGCCGGTGCATCAGGTCGCGGCTGGCCTGGGTCTGCACCCAGGTGGCGCCGTGGTCGTCGGAGCGGTAAAGGCCGCACTTCTCGCCATCGGCCTCCACCAGCGCCCACACGCGGCCGGGGCGGGCAGGGGAGAGCGCCACGCCGATCTTGCCCAGCGGTCCCGTCGGCAGGCCCTTGTTGCGGCTGATCTCGGTCCAGGTGTCGCCGCCATCGGTGCTCTTGAACAGCCCGCAGCCCGGCCCGCCGGAGGAGATGTTCCAGAAATTGCGGCGCGTCTGCCAGATGCTGGCGTAGAGCAGGCGTGGGTTGTTCGGGTCCATCGTCATGTCGATCGCGCCGCTATCGGCGTCGCGATACAGGATCTTCTCCCAGCTCTTGCCGCCATCGGTGGTGCGGTACACGCCGCGTGCCTCGTTCGGCCCAAAGATGTCGCCCAGCGCGGCGACGTACACGATGTCGGGGTTGGTCGGATGGATCAGCACCCGGCCGATATGCTTGGTGTCCTTCAGGCCGATATTGGTCCAGCTGCGCCCGGCATCGGTGCTCTTGTAGACGCCGTCGCCATAGGAAACGTCGAGCCGGATCGTCGTCTCGCCCATGCCGGCATAGACCACGTTGCTGTCGCTGCGCGCGACCGCGATGGCGCCCACCGCCGCCGTGCTCAGGAACCCGTCGGACACGCAGCGCCAATGCGTGCCGCCGTCATTGGTCTTCCAGATGCCGCCGGCGCAGGCGCCGAAGTAGAAGGTCATCGGATTGTTGAAGTCGCCGGCCACCGCCACCACGCGCCCGCCGCGCGAAGGCCCGATGGAGCGCCACTTCAGCCCGGGCAGGGCGGTGGAGGAAATCTCGTTCATGGCGGCGGTCTCCGGTCGTTGCGCAGGGCCGCAGAGTGCGGCCGTTGCCGGGCTCTGGCAACGGGGCGAACGCCGAAAAACGCGGTAGGCTAGAGGGCTGCTAGTCCTTCTTGCCGCGGTTCACGCGGTCGCGCAGTTCCTTGCCGGCCTTGAAGAAGGGCACAACCTTCTCATCCACCGGCACGGCGGCGCCGGTGCGCGGGTTGCGGCCGGTGCGCGCGTCGCGCTTCTTGATGGTGAAGGCGCCGAACCCGCGCAGCTCCACCCGCTCGCCGCGCGCCAGGGCGCCGGTGATCTCGTTGAAGATGGTGGCGACGATTGTCTCCACGTCGCGGCTCAGCAGATGCGGGTTGGCCGCGGCCAGCTCGGCAATCAGCTCCGATTTCGTCATCGTGGCGTCCCTGATTTTGACCCGTAAGGGTCCTACCGGCCGAGTTGTTCAGGCTGCCAGATGGCCCAGCCACCGTCAAGCCTTTGAGAGAGAAGGCTTTTCATCAGGGCCCCGAACAGCGCCGGAAGCAGGCCCTCGGCACGGTCATCGCCCAGCGCCCGCTCGGCCCAGCCGCGCTTGCCCACGTCGCGCGCCGGCAGCGTGGCGGGCACCTGCTTGGCCTCGGCCAGCCACTCCCGCGCCTCGCGCTCGCCGCCGATCGCATCGATCAGCCCGAGCTTCAGCGCCTGGCGCCCGGTATAGGCGCGGCCATCGGCCAGCTCCGCCACCCGCGCCGGCTCCATCTTGCGCCCGGCGGCCACCATGGCGGTGAACTGCGCGTGCATGTCGTCGATGATCGCCTGCATCGCCGCCCGCCCCGCCGGGGACATCGGCCGCGACAGGCTGGGCTCGTCCTTCAACGGGCCGGAGGCGAGCGAATTGTCGCCCACGCCCAGCTTTTCCAGCAGGCCGGAGAATTCCGGCAGCATCAGCTTCACGCCGATCGATCCCGTCAGCGTCGCCTCGCGCGCGAAAATCTGCTCCGCCGGCAACGCCACCATGTAGCCGGCCGAGGCCGCCGTGGCGCCCATCACGGCCACCACCGGCATCTCGCGCCCCACCCGCGCGATGGCGTGGTGCAGCGATTCCCCGCCGGAGACGGTGCCGCCGGGGCTGTCGATCACCACCAGCAGCGCCTTGGCGGTCGGGTCCTTCGCCAGCACGGCAAGGGCCTCCACCATCTTGCGATCTTCGGTAATGGTGCCAGACAGCGTCAGCCGCGCCACGTGGTCGCGCGCCAGCTTCAACTCCCCGTCACGATCCACCGCCAGCAGCAGCGCGCCGACCACCGCCAGCAGCGCCGCCACCCGCCAAAGCAACAGGCGGCGCTTGAGGCGCCGCCTGTCCAGTAGAAGGTCGGTCTCCAGGGTCACGAAGCCCCCAGGGAGATCGCTGCCATTACTCCGGCAGGTTCTGGTTGCGGCGGCGGATGGCCGCACCCAGGATATCGCCCAGCGACGCGCCGCTGTCCGACGTGCCGTATTCGGCGATCGCCTGCTTGTCCTCCTCGATCTCCTTGCCCTTGATGGTGAGCTGGAGCTTGCGGGCGGCGCGGTCGATGCCGGTGATGCGCGCATCCACCTTCTCGCCGATGGCGAAGCGGTCGGGGCGCTGGTCGCCCTTGTCGCGGGCCAGCTCGGCGCGGCGGATGAAGCCGGTGAGCACTTCGCCCACCTTCACCTCGATGCCGTTGCTCTGCACCGCGGTCACCACGCAGGTGACGATCTCGCCCTTGCGGATGCCGTCCAGCACCGCAGCGGCGGGGTCTTCCGCCATCTGCTTGATGCCGAGCGAGATGCGCTCCTTCTCGACGTCAACGTCCAGCACCTTCGCCTTGACGATCTGGCCCTTCTCGAACTTGGCCATCGCCAGTTCGCCCGGCTCGTCCCACGACAGGTCGGACATGTGCACCATGCCGTCGATGTCCGCGGTCAGGCCGATGAACAGGCCGAACTCCGTCATGTTGCGGATCTCGCCTTCCACCACGTTGCCCACGGGGTGCTCGTCGACGAACTGCTCCCACGGGTTGCGCTGCACCTGCTTCAGGCCCAGCGAGATGCGGCGCTTGGCGCTGTCCACATCGAGCACCATCACGTCCACTTCCTGCGAGGTGGCGACGATCTTGCCCGGATGGACGTTCTTCTTGGTCCAGCTCATCTCGGAAACGTGCACCAGGCCCTCGACGCCGGGCTCCAGCTCCACGAAGGCGCCGTAGTCGGTGATGTTGGTCACGCGGCCGGTGTACTTGGCGCCGGGCGGATACTTCGCCGCCACGCCATCCCACGGATCGGCCTCAAGCTGCTTCATGCCGAGGCTGATGCGCTGCGTGTCCGGGTTGAAGCGGATCACCTGCACCTTCACGGCCTGGCCGATGGTCAGGGCCTCGCTGGGGTGGTTGATGCGGCGCCAGGCGATGTCGGTCACGTGCAACAGGCCGTCCACGCCGCCCAGGTCCACGAAGGCGCCGTAATCGGTGATGTTCTTCACCACGCCATCCAGGATCATGCCTTCCTTGAGGCCCTGGATCAGCTCGCTGCGCTGCTCGGCGCGCGTCTCTTCCAGAACCGCACGGCGGCTGACGACGATGTTGCCGCGGGCGCGGTCCATCTTCAGGATCTGGAACGGCTGCGGCATGCCCATCAGCGGGCCCACGTCGCGCACCGGGCGGATATCCACCTGGCTGCCGGGAAGGAACGCCACGGCGCCGCCGAGATCGACGGTGAACCCGCCCTTGACCCGGCCATAGATGGTGCCGTTCACGCGCTGCTGGCCTTCGAACGCCTTTTCCAGGTTCGTCCAGGCTTCCTCGCGGCGGGCCTTCTCGCGTGAGAGCACGATGGTGCCGTCGCGATCCTCGTAGCGCTCAACGTAGAGCTCCACGGTGTCGCCGGGCTTCACCTCGGGCTTGGCGCCCGGGGCGGCAAATTCCTTGAGGGCAACGCGGCCCTCGCTCTTGAGGCCGACATCGACGATCGCGAATTCGTCGGTCAGCCGGATCACGCGTCCGGTCACGACGGAGCCGTCGAAGCCGCTGTCGCGGCCGAGGGTCTCGTCAAGGAGGGAGGCGAAGTCTTCGAGTTGGGCTTCGGAAGCCATGTGGTGGGGTCTATCCTTGCGCGGCCCGGTATGGGCCGTTTTTTGCGTGCGCGCCTCGCGCCCCGTCAGGGATGGCGAAAGCACGACGTGCCCGCGCTCCCTGATCCAGGGTGGCGCAGGCCGGGTGAGGTATGGCCGCGCCCATGCGCAACCGATCGGAGAAAAACGCCAGCGCGCCACCGGAGTCAAGGCCCGCGCGCGGCAGGCGGCCGGAAACGAGGTCCCGAACCGCCTCAGGCCACCATCAGGGCGAGCCCGGAGGCGGGCGCCACGGTAGCAAACACGCCGTCGGCCGTCACCAGGGTCGCCCCCTCGGCCAGGGCCCCAGCAGAAGCAAGGGCGTGGCCACGTCGTCAGTGCGGCGTGGTGTCGTGCTCGCTGGTCCCCTCCCACAGCCGCAGCTCCTCCTCGGGCAGCGGGTCGAAGAAGAGCGAATCCGGCGGCGGCGTCAGGTGCTTCCACGCACCCGGCACGCGCGGCTGCGCCGCCGGGATCGGCACCAGCTTGGCCACCGGCTTGCCGGCGCGCGAGATCACCACCTCCTCCCCAGCCTCGACACGGTCGAGCAGGTGCGAGAGATCGGCCTTGGCGTCATGAACGCTGATCGGCGTGTCGTCCGGCATGAAGGCCAGATTATCGGGTCAGACCCTGTGATGCGAGCCTTTCCCCGATCATCGCCAGTGCGGCGGCAAAGGCGGCATCGGCATCCAGCGCCGTGGTGTCCAGCAGCATCGCATCCGCCGCAGGCTTCATCGGCGCCGCGGCCCGCGCCGCATCGGCGGCATCGCGCGCATGCACCTCGGCGGTGATGGCACCGAGATCCGCCGCCACCCCGCGCGCCACCAGCTCCGCCCAGCGCCGCCGGCCGCGCTCCTCGGGGCTCGCGGTCACGAACAGCTTGGCCGGTGCCTGCGGGAAGATCACCGTGCCGATATCCCGCCCGTCCAGCACCGCGCCGTTCTCGCGCCCGAACGCGCGCTGGAACTCCAGCAGCGCCGCCCGCACCGCGGGCACGCTGGCCACCAGGCTCGCCGCCTCGTCCACCGGCGGGCCGCGCAGGTCGCCGCGCCGTGTATCTTCGGGCACCAGCACCCGCGCCGCCTCCGCTGCCGCCGTGGCATCGGCCGGGCTCTGCCCGGAATCGATCACCCGCCGCGCCACGGCGCGATACAGCAGCCCGGTATCCAGGTACGGCAGCCCGAAATGCGCCGCCAGCCGCCGCGCCAGCGTGCCCTTGCCGGCCGCCGCCGGCCCGTCGATCGCGATGAGGAGCGGAGCCGACACGGGGGCCATCAGCGCGCGACCAGCGCCGGCACCCCGCCATTGCCCACGGCGCCATTCATCAGTTCCACAAAACCGGGGAAGCTGGTGTCGATGAAGCTGGCATCGTCCACCGCCACGCCGTCCCGGCTGGCCAGGCCCATCACCAGCGCGCTCATCGCCAACCGGTGATCCATGTGGGTCTCCACGAGGCCACCGCCCGGAATGCCGCCCCCCTCCACGATCAGGTCGTCACCCTCGATCACCACCTTCACACCATTGGCCGCCAGCATCGCCGCGGTGGCCGAAAGCCGGTCGCTTTCCTTCACCCGCAGCTCCTTCAGCCCGCGCATCCGCGTGGTGCCGGAGGCGGCGGCGGCCACCACGGCCAGGATCGGGTATTCGTCGATCATGCTCGGCGCCCGCTCCGGCGGCACTTCGATGCCGCGCAGGGAGGCGAACTCGGCCACGATATCTCCCACCGGCTCGCCGCCCTCGGTGCGCGCGTTCTCGATGGCCAGCACCGCGCCCATTTCGCGCAGCGTGGTGAACAGCCCGGTGCGCAGCGGGTTCAGCCCCACCCCCTCGATCCGCAGGCGGGAGCCCGGCACCAGCAGCGCCGCCACCAGCGGGAACGCGGCGGACGAAGGATCGCCCGGCACCACCACATCGGCCGCGCGCAGCTCCGGCTGGCCCTCCAGCTCGATCACCCGGCCATGCCCGGCGAACTCCACCCGCACGGTGGCGCCAAAGTGCCGCAGCATGTTCTCGCTGTGGTCGCGCGTCGCCTCGCGCTCCTCCACCCGCGTGATCCCCGGCGCGTTCAGCCCGCACAGCAGCAGCGCGGATTTCACCTGCGCCGACGGCACCGGCACCACGTAGTCGATCGGCAACGCATCGCGTGCGCCCTCGATCGCCAGCGGCAACCGCCCGCCCTCGCGCCCGGCAAACCGCGCGCCGCACTGCGCCAGCGGGTCCGTCACCCGGCGCATCGGCCGGCGCCGCAGGCTGGCATCGCCGGTCATCACCGCGAACAGCGGGTGGCTGGCCAGAATGCCGGCCAGCAGCCGCGCCGCGGTGCCGGAATTGCCCATGTCCAGCACATCCGCCGGCTCCTGCAGCCCGCCGATCCCGCGCCCGGCCACGCGCCAGGCGCCCGGCCCCTCCTGCACCACCTCGGCCCCCAACGCCCGCATCGCGGCCGCCGTGCGCAGTACGTCCTCGCCCTCCAGCAGCCCGGAGATCCGCGTCTCCCCCACCGCCAGCGCGCCGAACATCAGCGCCCGATGGCTGATGGATTTGTCCCCGGGCACGCGCATCGTGCCGGTCAGCGGGGCCGTCGGGCGGCGGGAAAGCAGGGGGCGGAGGGAGCTATTGTGCATACCAGCGGCCTTAGCATGGCGCTTTCCCGTTTGACAGGCGCGCCCGGGGGTGGCATGGGCCGCCCCCTCCGAAGCGCCATCTTCACGGCGACCATTCCTGCGAGGCGATCGATGGCCAAGCCCGAACTCGGCACCAAGCGCGTTTGCGTTTCCTGTGCTGCCCGCTTCTACGACCTGGCCCGCCAGCCGGCGGTCTGCCCCAAGTGCAACACGGAGCAGCCGGCGGAGCAGCCGCGCGCGCGCCGCGCCGCCGGCAACGTGATGGAGGAGAAGCGCCGCGCCAAGCCAGCCCCCGTCCCCGGCCTGGACACCGCCGACGTGGAGGTGGAAGTGGCCGACGACGAGGCCGACGAGGACGTGCTGGAGGATACCTCCGACCTCGAGGACGACGACGCCGAAGCGATCGTGGAAGTGGAAACCGAGAACGGCGACGAGGAGCGCTAAGCCCCCTCCGCCGCCGCTGCAGGAAGCCCCGCCAGGCGCGGGGCTTTTTTGTGCCTGGCTTTCGACGGAAAATATGTCGAAACATCTTGCGCCCGCGCACCTCTATCGACAAATATATTGTCGAAAGGAGGCGCCATGAACATCCGCGACCTCGCCGCCGCAACCGGCGTGGCCGAGCGCCAGGTCCGCTACCTTATCGCCGAGGGCTTCATCCCGCCGCCCCGCGGTGGCCGGGCCACGGCCGAGTACGGCGCGGACCATGTTGCCGCCATCACCCGCTACCAGCGGCTGCGCGAGCTCGGTTTCCCCCCGGCGGCGATCCGCGTGCTGCTCGAGTCCGGCCAGGGCGCCCCGTTCCCCGTGGCCCCCGGCATCACCCTGGTGGTCGATCCCGCCCGCCTCGGCAGCGGCGAAAGCCCCGGCCCCCTACTGTCACGCCTTGAAACGCTCCTGCGGGAGCTTCTCAGGAAACCCAACGATGGCCCTCCCGATGACGCAGCCAATGGCTGAGCCGGACCTGGTCGACCCCCTGGCCGCCTTCCTCGGCCGGCATGGCGGGCGCAGCAAGGCCGTGCCGCTCGCTGAAACCCGCCTGGCCGTCACGCTCGGCGCGGGCCTCGCCGTGGTGGAAACCACCCGCCTGTTCCGCAACACGGAGGCGCAGCCGATCGAGGCGACGATCACCTTCCCGGTGCCGATCCACGCAACGCTGTTCCGCCTCACGGCCCGGATCGACGGCCGCACGCTGGAAGGCCGCGCCCGGCGCCGCGCCCAGGCGCGCGACACCTATGAGGCCGCGCTGGATCGCGGCAAGGCGGCGGTGCTGCACGAGGAAGTGCTGCGCGGCCTGCACATGCTCTCGGTCGGCCAGGTGCCGCCGGGGGCGGAGCTGGAGGTGCGCTTCGCCTGGGCCATGCCGATGGAGATCGACGGCGACACCGCCCGCCTGCGCATCCCCATGACCATCGGTGACATCTATGGCCCCGCCCCCCTGCCTGACAGCGACGCCCCACTCTCCGGCGGCCCCGGCGGCACTGCCCGCCTCACCCTGCGCTGCCAGGACGGCATCGCGGCGCTGGATGGCGCGCCCATCGGCGCCGACGCCGCGGTGCCGCTCAACCGCCCGGTGGAGCTCTCCGTCACCGGCTGGGCGCCGCGCCTTCTCGTCGGCAGCGGCGCCGCCGGCACCAGGATCGGGCTGCGCATCGTCCCGCTGCCCGCCGCCCCGGCCCGGCGCAGCCTTGCCCTGCTGGTGGACCGGTCCGGCTCCATGTTCGGCCCCTGCGGCCAGCGCGGGGCCCTGATCACCCGCCACGACGCGGTGCGCCAGGCACTGTCCGCCCTCGCCCCCACCCTCGCCCAGGGGGACGCCGTGGAGCTGTGGGAGTTCGACGACGAGCCCCGGCGCCTGGGCACCACGCGCCGCGCCAAGGGCGGGCCGGCCGCAGCCCTCACCCGGCTGGTGGCCGGCATGCAGGCCCCTGCCGGCGGCACGGAGATCGGCCGTGCCCTCTCCAGGGTGCTGGCCCGCTCCACCATGCGGGACATCCTGGTGCTGACCGACGGCAACAGCCACGCGCTGGACGTGCCGGGCCTCGCCCGCCGCGCCGCTGGGCGCCGCATCTCCCTGCTGCTGGTCGGCGAGGACAGCCTGGAGGCCCGCATCGGCCATCTCGCCGCCCTCACCGGTGGCAGCATCACCGTGGCCGCGCACGACCTGCCCTCCGCCCTGCCGCGCGCCCTGGCCGCGCTGGAAGCCGCCCGCGCGCCCCTCCCGCCCGGCGCGCTGGCCGTGCGTGGCCAGGCCGCCATCGAGGTGACGCAGGCGCCCGAGGTCGCGCCGGAACCAGACCCGCTCCTGTCCCGCGCCATCGCCGCCGTGGCCGCCGGCCTGCGCCTCGCCACCCTGGCGCCGGAGGATGCCGCGGCGCTGGCGGAGGCAGAAGGCCTGGTCACCACCGAGACCAGCCTGGTGCTGGTGGACGAAGCCGGCGAAGCCCATCACGGCGTCTCCGCCACCCGCAGGGTGACCCTGCCCGCGCCCGCCATGGCCCCCGCCGCGGCCTTCTTCCCCGGTTCGGACATGATGGTGGCCCATCGCATGGCCTTCCCCACCGCGCCGGCGCGCTTCCTGTTGGACGACCGCTACGACGACACCGGTCCCCCAGACAACGACACATCCCTCTCGCAGCCGCAGATCGAGACACCCCCCGAGCCCCGGCGACATCTCCTGCAGCGGCTGGTCGCCAAGATGCGGGCGGAGCTGGGCCCGGTGGACTGGAACCTGGCCCCCGTGGCGCTGGAGCTTGGCGACCTCGCCAGCCTGCCCGACCATGAGCAGTCCCTGCTGCTCGAATTTGCTGGCACGGCGTTGGTTCTCGCCCTGGCGCGGGAGGTGGGGATCAGCTCGGTCCGCCTCGTCGTCGGCGTGCTCGCCGCCCTCCACGCTGGCCAGGACCGCACCGCCGCCCGCCTCGCCCGCGCCCTGCTGCCGCCGGAGCTGCGCGCCGAATGCGGCATGACGGGCTAAAGCCGTCCGGCCACCCGCAGCAGCACCACGAACGCCGCATCCCACGGCACCGCCGGCACCTCGCGCAGCCGCCACCACCAGCGCTTGCGAAACCGCCCCGCCGCCACGCCCGGCGGTGGCGGGCAGGGCCGTGCCGGCAAGCCGGCCAGCCGCAACAGGATCACGCAGCGCGCCAGGTGATAGGCGCTGCTGGCCGCGAACACCGGCCCGGCATGCCCCACCAGCATCCGCCGCACCGCCCGCACCGAGCTCACGGTATCGTGTGCCGTCGCCTCCGGCCGGATATCCGCCGCCGCCACGCCGAGCTCGCGCAGCAGTGCTGCCATCACCACCGCCTCCGCCGCCCCGAAGCGCCCAACGCCGCCGGTCGGCACATAGAGCGGCCGGTCCAGCCCGCGCCCGAACGCGGCGGCCGCCTCCACCCGCACGCGCAGCGTCCGGCTCGGCTGCCCATCGGGCCGCACCGCGGCCCCGAAGATCACGATCGCCGGCCTGTTTGCATCCGCCATGGCCCCCGGCATAGACCACCACCCATGCAAACAGCCAGAACCCGCGGCTATTTCGGCATCGGCGCCGAGGGCGTTTCCAAATCCGCCAATGTCGGCGCCCTGCTGCGCACCGCCCATGCCTTCGGTGCCAGCTTCTGCTTCACCCTCGGCACCGGCTTCGATGCCCGCGCCGGCCGCACCGCCGACACGTCGGACACCCCGGCCCACGTGCCCCTGTGGCGCTTCGACAGCACTGCCGAGCTGCATTTGCCCAAGGGCTGCCAGCTCGTCGGCATCGAGATCCACGAGGACGCGGCCGAGCTGCCCAGCTTCCGCCACCCGCTCAGCGCCGCCTATGTGCTGGGGCCGGAGCGCTCCTCCCTCTCCCCGGCCCTGCTGGCCCGCTGCGACCACCTGGTGCGCATTCCCACCCGCTTCTCGCTCAACCTCGCCGTGGCCGGCGCCCTGGTGCTCTACGACCGCCTGCTGCAGCACGGCCGCTTCGCCGACCGCCCGGTGCGGAGCGGCGGCGCCAGTGAGGCCGCGCCGGCCTCCACCGGCCATGGCCACCCGGTTTTCCGCCGCACCCGCCCCGCCTGGCTCGATACGCCGGAGGGCGAGCAGGAGGCATGAGAAGCCGGCGCTTGTTCCAGCGCGGCGGGCTCCGTATCTCTCCCGCCATGCACACGCGCCCCGCCCTGCTCGCCCTTGCCGTTCTGCTGGCCCCGGCCGCCGCCCTGGCCCAGCCCAAGCCCGCCCCCGCGCAGCCGCCGGCCGCGGCGAAGGCCGATGGCCCCAAATCCATCGGCACCTTCCAGGATTGGCAGGCCGCCACCCATACCGAAGGCGGCCAGACCGTCTGCTATGCCCTCACCCGCGCCAAGACCGCCGGCGCCGTGCCGGGCCGCGGCGAGGTGGTGCTCACCGTCACCCACCGCCCCAATTTGCGTGATGCGGTGGCGATCAGCGCCGGCTTCGCCTACGCCGCCAATGCCGAAGTGAAGGTGGAAGCCGGCCAGGCCGTGCTCGATTTCTACACCGCCCAGCGTTCCGCCTTCGCGCGCGAGGGCGCCAAGACCGTCGCCGCCTTCAACCGCGTGCAGCAGGCCACCGCCAAATCGCCGGGCCCGCGCGGCCAGGTTGCGGATACGTTCAGCCTGAAGGGCTTCACCCAGGCCTACGCCGCCATCACCAAGGCCTGCCCCCCGAAATGAACGCCATCCTCCCACCCCCCGCCTCGGTCGCCGACCTCACCGAGGCCGAGCGCACCCGCATCCTGGCGAAGACCGCCCGCTTCGCCCCGCCGCCGGCCCGCACGAAGGATGGCCGCACGGATCTCGTCGGCCTCACCCGTGAGGAACTGGTCGCGGAGCTGGATCGCATCGGCGAAAAGCCCTTCCGCGCCAAGCAGTTGTGGCACTGGATCTATCACCAGGGCGCCACCGATTTCGCCCGCATGTCCACCATCGCCAAGCCGATGCAGGCCAAGCTGGCGGAACACTTCATCGTCGGCCGCCCGGAAGCCGCCGTGGTGCAGACCAGCACCGACGAAACCCGCAAATGGCTCTTCCGCTTCCGCGACGGGCAGGAGGCGGAAACCGTCTACATCCCCGACCGGCACGAGGATCGCGGCGCCGTCTGCATCTCGTCGCAGGTCGGCTGCACCCTGGCCTGCCGCTTCTGCCACACCGGCACCCAGGCCCTGGTGCGCAACCTCGGCGCGGCCGAGATCGTCGGCCAGTTCATGGCCGCGCGCGACAGCTACAACGAATGGCCCAGCCCCAAGGGCGAAACCCCGCGCTTGCTTTCCACCATCGTGCTGATGGGCATGGGCGAGCCGCTCTACAATTACGAGAACGTGGCCAAGGCCATGACCATCGTGATGGACAACGAGGGCATCGCCCTCTCCCGCCGCCGCATCACGCTGTCCACCTCCGGCGTGGTGCCGATGATGGACCGCTGCGGGGAGGAGCTGGGCGTCAACCTCGCCGTGTCGTTGCATGCCGTGCGCGACGATTTGCGCGACGAGATCGTGCCCCTGAACCGCAAATACCCCATCGCGGAGCTGATGGCCGCCTGCCGCCGCTACCCCGCCGCCAGCAACGCCCGTCGCATCACCTTCGAATACGTCATGCTGAAGGGCATCAACGATTCGGAGGCCGAGGCGCGCGAACTCGTCCGCCTGATCGCCGGCCTGCCCGCCAAGGTGAACCTGATCCCGTTCAACCCCTGGCCCGGCAGCCCCTACGAAACCAGCACCCAGTCCGCCATCGACCGGTTCTCGCGAATCGTGATGGATGCCGGCTTCTCCTCCCCGGTCCGCACCCCGCGCGGGCGCGACATACTGGCCGCCTGCGGCCAGCTCAAGACCGAAAGCCGCCGGGAGCGACCCTCCGCCGGTTAACGCCGGCGGCGGCGGGAAGGCGGTCTGCGCATCGCGTTTGCGCGCATGGGTAAAAAAATGTGGCCCTGCCCCGCCCACGGTCCCTTTCGGCCAGCCGAAGGCCAAACGTCCCCGTTCCCGTATCCCCGTGGTTAAGCAATTGTTTCAAGGCCGATCTTCCCGAAGGCGGCGGTTAATTTTTACCCCCGAATCCAGTGTCAATACGACTTGAACTCCTACCTTTAAGTGTCTTGAATTCCCTAGGTAGTGCCGTGGCGCTGTTCACTTTTTCTTAGCATTTTGGTCATACCTTCCTTCACGGTCGGTAAAGGCGCCGGCGCCCGCCCCGCAACCTCAAGGGAGACGCTGGATGACCCGGGCCTCGCATGAACCACATTTCGCCGCCCTTTCCGGCCCCCTTTCCTGCCTGGAGGAGTTCGGCGAACGTCTCTCCGGGGCCATGCTGCGCTGCACCCCCTGTCCCTCCTGCGACGGCACCGTGATGCTCCTGGTGGAGCGCAACGCGGAGGAGGAGGCCGACGCGGACGACCCGTCCAACTGGATCGTCACCCTGGTGCCCGGCGGCCGCCTGTCGCTGGAAGCCGTGGTGGACGAGACAAGGCTAGAAATGCTCGCGATCGGCCCGGCCGACCGCATCCTGGCCCTGCTGAGGGTCCTGGCAGAACCGGTGAAGGTGGATGCCTGAGCACGCAGCCCCCCCAACACCGCCCACCATCCCCGCACCCAGCGCAAGCGGCCTGGCCGCCTGCCGGCTGGTCCTGGTGGGCGAGGCACAGTCCCTGTCCCGCCCCTTCGCCGCCCATCTGATCGCCGCCGCCGCCGCCGACCTGCTGGAGGCGGACAAGCCTTCCCCCACCGGGACCACGCCCACCGGGACCAACCCCACCCCGGCAGCACGCTGACCGGTTGCGCCGGCCCTGTGCCGGCCCACCGTCACGCGGGCGCCCCCCGTTCCTCTTCCGCCCGCGCCATCAAATCCTCCTCCGCCGCCAGGTGCAGCGCGATCACCGCCTCCATCACGTGCAGCAACCGGCGCAGCTCGCGCCGTTCGGCATCGCTGGCCTCCGCGCCGTCCAGCACGGCCACCAGCCCGGCATAGCGCCCCGCCAGCTCCGCGATCGCCTCGTGCATCCGCGTCATCGGCCCCAGCGGATCCGCCCCGCCCAGCCGGCGTGCCAGTTCCGGGAAGGTCGCCGCCTCCTCCTCGCGCTGGTGCGGCAGCAGCAGCCCGCCCAAACCTGCGTCGATCGCCTGCAAGGCCGGCAGATCCGGTGCCGCCCCCTGATGCAGGGCATCGGCGGTGCGCCGCATCCGTGCCAGCAGCCCGCGCAGCCGCACATGCTCCTCCAGCACCCGCCTCACGCCCGCCGCCGCCGGCAGCGCCGCCTGACGCCGCCCAAGTGCGCGCAGGGCATTGAGAATGACCGCCACGTCGATCGCTTCCTGCAGCACCGCGCCGGCCACCGGCGGCAGGTAGCCCGCCGCCGCCACCCCCATCGCCACCAGCGACAGCCCCATCCCCACCGCCACCGATTGCAGCGCGATGGCCCGCGCCCGCCGCGCCACCGTCACCGCGCCGGCCACGCGGTCGATCCGGTCCACCAGCAGCACCACATCCGCCGCCTGTGCCGCCGCCGCCGCGCCACGCGCGCCCATCGCCACGCCAATATCGGCCATTGCCAGCGCCGGCGCATCGTTGATCCCGTCGCCGATCATCATCACGGGCGGCGCCGCGGCACGTTCCGCCCGCACCACCTCCAGCTTGCCCTCCGGCGAGCGCTCCGCATGCACCGCATCCAGCCCCAGCGCCGCTCCCACCGCCTCTGCCGGCCCGGCGCGGTCCCCGGTGACCATCACCAGCCGCGACACGCCTGCCGCCCGCAGCGCCCGGATCGCCCGCGCCGCCTCCGGCCGGATACGGTCCGCCAGCAGCAGCACCCCGGCCGCGCGCCCCTCCACCGCCACCCAGGCCACCGCCGGGGACGCCGCTGCCAACCGCGCGGCACTGCCCTCCACCGGCAGTGCGATCCCCAGCGCGGCCAGCATCGAAGCCCCGCCCACCGCCACCTGCCGCCCGTCCACCACCCCGTTCAGCCCGCCGCCATGCACCTCCTGCACCTGCTGCGGCAGCGCCAGCACAAGCCCCGCCGAGCGTGCCGCCCGCACCACCGCGCCGGCCACCGCATGCTGGCTCGCCTGGTCCAGGGAGGCAGCGAGGCGCAGCACCTCATCCGCGTCGAACCCGTCCAGCGCCTCCACCGCCTCCACATCCGGCAGGCCGGAGGTCAGCGTGCCGGTCTTGTCGAACAGCACGGTGGCCACGCGCGCCAGCCGCTCCAGCGCCCCGCCGCCCTTCACGATCACGCCCATCCGCGCGGCGCGGGACACGCCGCACACCAGCGCCACCGGGGCGGCCAGGATCAGCGGGCAGGGCGTGGCCACCACCAGCACCGCCAGCGCCCGCTCCGCGCTGCCGCCCCACCACCAGGCCAGCCCCGCCAATGCCAGTGTCGCCGGCAGGAACCACAGCGCCCACTGGTCGGCCAGCCGCACCATCGGCGCCCGCTCGCCCTCCGCCGCAGAGACAAGCCGCACGATGGCGGCATAGGTGCTGTCGGCCGCCGCCGCGGTGGCCAGCAGCCGGAACGCCCCGCCGGCATTCACCCCGCCGCTGCGCGCGCCCTCGCCAGCCGCCCGCGCCACCGGCAGCGGCTCCCCGGTCAGGGCGGATTCATCAAGCTGCGCCGGCTCGTCGCCGACGATCGTGCCATCCACCGGCACGGTCTCGCCGGGCTTCACCAGCAGCAGCCAGCCCGGCTGCACCGCCTCCACCGCCACCTCGTGCAGGGCATCGCCGTCCAGCCGGTGCGCGATGCGCGGCACCCGGGCCAGCAGCGCCGAGATCTCGTCGCGCGCCCGCCCCTCGGCATAGGCCTCCACCGCCCCGCCGCCGGCCACCATCAGCGCCACCAGCGCGGCGGTGAATCTCTCCCCCAGCGCCACCGCGCCCGCGATCGCCACCAGCGCGATGATGTCCACGCCCAGCGACCCGCCGCGCAGCGCCGCCCAGGTATCCCGCGCCACCCCCGCCGCCACCGGCAGCGCGGCGGCGATCCACAGCCAGCGCGCAACCTCCGCCTGGCCCAACGCCCAGGCCGCCCCGCCCGCCGCCATCAGCGCGAGCACGAGGAACAGCAACAGGAAGCGGCGCGGCGCGACATTCATCGCGCCACGCTACCAGCCCTGCCAGGGAAAACCTTGATCTGTGTCGGGGACCCGTACCGGACGGGGGCGCTCAGCTGCGCCCGTAGGTATCCTCCAGCCGGACGATATCGTCCTCGCCGGTGTAGCTGCCCACCTGCACCTCGATGATGGTCAGCGGGATGCGCCCAGGGTTCTCCATCCGGTGCACGCAGCCCAGCGGCAGGTAGATGCTCTCATTCTCCCGCACCATCACCACTTCGTGATCACGCGTGACCAGCGCGGTGCCAGATACCACCACCCAGTGCTCCGCCCGGTGGAAATGCTTCTGCAGGCTGAGCTTCTGGCCCTGGTTCACCACGATCCGCTTCACCTGGAAGCGCGTGCCGGTGATCAGGTTCTCATAGAAGCCCCAGGGCCGGTACACCCGGTTGTGGCTGGTCGCCTCCGGCCGCTTCATGGCCTTCAGGCGATCCACCACCTTCTTCACGTCCTGCGCGCGGTCGCGGTGCATCGCCAGCACCGCATCCTCGGTGGCGATGATCACCGCATCCTCCAGCCCCAGCACCGCCACCACGGCGCCGTCGGTGCGGGCATAGGAATTCGCCGCCCCCTCGAACAGCACCGCCCCGCCGCCGCTGGCCGAGGCCACGTTGCCCGCCCCGTCCTTGCCGCCGAGCTCCCACAGGGCGCCCCAGCTACCCACGTCGGACCAGCCGATATCCGCCGGCACCACCGCCGCCCGGCTGGTGCGCTCCGCCACCGCATAGTCCAGGCTGATGGAAGGGCAGGCCGTGAACGCCGCGGGATCAAGCCGCACGAAATCCAGATCCGTCACCGCGCCGGCCAGCGCCGCGCGCACCGCCACAACCACCTCCGGCGCGAATGTCTCCATCTCCGCAATCAGCGTGGCCGCGGTGAACACGAACATGCCGGAATTCCACAGATGCCGCCCGCTGGCCACGAACTCGGCCGCCCGCGCCGCATCCGGCTTCTCCAGGAACTGCCCCACGGCATACGCCCCCGCGATCCCGGCCAGGCCCTCGCCGCGC
The DNA here is from genome assembly GCA_026400815.1 of Alphaproteobacteria bacterium. GTDB lineage: Bacteria > Pseudomonadota > Alphaproteobacteria > Acetobacterales > Acetobacteraceae > CAMDGX01. Next base: position 93,739 of record JAPLOI010000026.1, on the reverse strand, counting down.
TCGATATAGCCGAACCCCGTCTCCGGTGCCGTCGGCTTCATCCCGAACGTTGCCACATGCCCGGCCCGCGCCGCCGCCACCGCGCTGGCCAGCGCCACATGCAGCGCCTCCACATCGGTGATCGCGGCATCGGCGGCCATCATCCACAGCACCGCGTTTGGGTCCGTCTCCGCCACCACCAGCGCGGCCGCCAGGATGGCCGGCGCCGAATTGCGCCCCACCGGCTCCAGCAGGATGCGCGCACCCTCCACCCCCAGCGCCCGCATCTGTTCCGCCACCACGAAGCGATGCTCCTGGTTGCACACCACGATCGGCGCGCCGAAGCCCGGCCGCTGCGCCCGGCTCGCCGTCTCCTGGATCATCGAAAGCTCTGAGACGAGCGGCCAGAACTGCTTGGGAAAGCTCTCCCGAGACACCGGCCACAAGCGGGTGCCAGACCCGCCGGAGAGGATCACGGGAACAATCGGGCTGGCATCAGACATGAAATGGCATCCTGACGAGGCTATGCGGCGTTCTAGGTCGCCCGGCGCCGCACTGTCCAGCAACCGGGGCTTGATACGACACCGAACGGGGCCCACTTTCGCCCAGGCCCGATCAAACAGGAGTGAACACATGCAGGTCGAAATCGAATACTGCGGCATGTGAGGCTATGAGGCGCGAGCCCGTGCGGCCCGCACCCTTATCGTCTCGCGCAACCCGCAGGCCCAGGTCACGCTCCGCAAATCCGGCGGCGGCGTGTTCGAAATCACCGTGGATGGAGCGTTGAAATACTCCAAACGCAAATCCGGCGCGTTTCCGTCGGATGCCGAGGTGGCTGAAGCGGTCAAGTAAGCGCGTTCTTTTTTGAAAAAAAGAACCAAAAAACTTTCGTGATTTTGATGCGGAGGGATCCAATCTCTCCGCATCAAATTTGGAAAGTCTTTTTGCTTCTTTTTCTTCAGAAAAAGAAGACTCTTGCTTAAAGTCCCAGATAGGCCTGCCGCACCCGATCATCCGCCAGCAACTCCGCGCCGGAGCCCGAAAGCGTCACCCGCCCGGTCTCCAGCACGTAGCCCACCTCGCTCAGCGCCAGCGAGGCTGCCACGTTCTGCTCCACCAGCACGCAGGTGATCCCCTCCGCGTTCAGCGTGCGCACCGTCTCCAGCACCTGCTGCACCACCGCCGGCGCCAGCCCCAAGGAGGGCTCGTCGAACAGGATCAGCTCCGGCCGGCCCATCAGGCAGCGCCCGATCGCCAGCATCTGCTGCTCCCCGCCTGAGAGCGTGCCTGCCGCCTGGCCTCGCCGCTCCGCCAGGCGCGGGAACATCTCCAGCACCCGCCGGAACGTCGCCGCCCGGCTGTCCCGCGCCCGCGGGATCATGGCGCCGAGGTCCAGGTTCTCCGCCACGGACAGGCTGGGAAACACCTGCCGCCCCTCCGCCACCTGCCCGATCCCCAGATTGCACACGATGTGGGAGGGCAGGCCCGCGATATCCCGCCCATGCCACAGGATCCGCCCCCGCCAGGGCCGGATGATGCCAGCGATGGTGCGGATCAGCGTGGTCTTGCCCGCCCCGTTCGCCCCCACGATCGCCACGATGCGCTTGTCCGGCACGGTGAGGGAAACATCCTCCAGCGCCACCGCATCGCCGTAGCCCGCCGAGAGCCCCTGCACTTCCAGCATCAGTGCCCCCGATCCTTCAATGAATCGGCCCCGTGCCGAGATAGCTCCGCACCACCTCCGGCTCCGCCACCACCTCCGCCGGCGTGCCCAGCGCGATGCGCGCCCCGTGGTGCAGCACCAGCACCCGCCCGGCCAGCGCCATCACCGCGCGCATCACGTGCTCGATCAGCACGATGGTGGTGCCGTGCTCGCGGTTGATCTCGCGCAGCACCCCCACCATCCCGTCCACCTCGGTGGGCCGCAGCCCGGCCATCACCTCGTCCAGCAGCAGCAGGCGGGGCTCCGTGGCCAAGGCGCGTGCCACTTCCAGCCGCTTGCGATCGGGCAGGGTCAGGGCACCCGCCGGCCGGTCGGCCAGGGCGGCAAAGCCCATCCGCTCCATCACCGCCTCCGCCTTCACCCTGGCATCGCGTGCAGTGGGCGTGCGCATCAGGCTGCCCACCATGATGTTCTCGCGCACCGTCATCGCCGGGAACGGGCGCACGATCTGGAACGTCCGCCCCACCCCGCGCGCCGCGATCGCATCGGGCCGCATCCCGTCGATCCGCTCCCCCGCCAGCCGGATCGCCCCCGCGCTTGGCGCCAACGCGCCGGCGATCAGGTTGAACAGCGTGGTCTTGCCCGCCCCGTTCGGCCCGATCACCGCGAAGATCTCGCCCGCCGCCACCTCGAAGCTCACCGCATCCACCGCCAGCAACCCGCGGAACCGGCGGGATACGGCCTCCACCGCCAGCAGCGCGCTCACGAAACCCCCAGCCGCTTGGCCAGCCACGGCCAGATGCCGCTCGGCCGCACCCAGATCACCGCGATCAGCAGCAACCCATAGGCCACCGCCTTCACCCCCGGCGCATCCAGGCCGAGCTCCTGCACCAGCGCGGCCAACGCCTCGCCCGCCGGCGTCAGCAGCGCCGCCCCCACCACTGGCCCCATCACCGTGCCCAGCCCGCCGATGATCGGCGCCAGGATCAGCTCCAAGGACCGGCTCATGTCGAACACCTGCCCGGGGAACAGGTTGCGGTAGTAGAACGCCACCACCACCCCGGCCACGGAGGCCATGGCAGCCGAGACCAGGATCGCCTGCATCCGCGCCCGGAACAGGTTCACCCCCAGCGCCTCCGCCGCCACCGGGTCATCGCGCACCGCCCGCCACAGGAACCCGAACCGGCTGCGCGCCAGCCAGGCCACCACCCCCGTCGCCCCCGCCGCCAGCCCGAGCGTGAGGTAGTAGAAGAACACCGGCCCGCCATCGAGCATCCACCACGAAGCCCGCCCTTCCGGCGTCACCGGCAGGAACAGCCCGCCCGCGCCGCCAGTGATCGCCAGATGATCGAACGCCACCCGCGCGATCTCCGCAAACGCGATCGTCAGCAGCGCGAAATACACCCCCTCGATCCCGAAGCGCAGCCCGAGCCAGCCGATCACGCCCGCCGCCAGCATCGCCGCCGCCATGCCCGCGAACACGCCAATCAGCGGCGATACCCCAAGATGCAGCCACAACAGCGCCGGCACATAGGCGCCGAGCCCCACATACAGCGCATGCCCCAGCGAGAGCTGCCCGGCATACCCCATCATCACATTCCAGGCCTGGCCCATCAGCACGAACTGGAACACCAGGATCAGCACCGAAAGCTCATACCGCCCCGCCACCGCCGGCACCGCCAGCAGCCCGGCCCCCAGCACCGCCAGTGCCACCCACCTCACGGCCGCTTCCCCAACAGCCCCTGCGGACGCAATGCCAAAACCGCCACCAGCAGCAGAAACGAGAAAAGACTCTTCATCGAAGGCTGCCACAGGAACCCTGCCAGCGCCTCGCACACCCCGATCAGCACGCCCCCCAGCAGCGCGCCAGCCAGCGAGCCCAACCCGCCGATGATCACGATGATGAAACCCTGCAGCGTGAACCCATGCGCCAGCACCGGCGAGGCATCGGAGATCGTCACCAGCATCGCCCCCGCCGCCCCCACGCAGGCCAGCCCGATGCCGAAGGTCAGCGCATAGAGCTGCTTCACATCCAGCCCCACCACCGCCGCGCCCAGCAGATTATCGGCACACGCCCGAATGGCCGTGCCCGTGCGGGTGAACCGGAAGAACCCGATCACCCCGCCCGTCAGCCCGAACGCCACCGCCGCCGCCACCAGCCGCGCCTTGTCCAAAATCACCGGCCCGATCTCGTAGCTGTCCAGCGCATAGGGCAGGTTCACCGGCCGCGCATCCGGCCCGAACCCCATCAGCAGCAGGTTCACCAGCACCATCGCCACGCCCGCGAGCAGGATGAACTGCTCATGCTCCGCCCGCCCCACGAACGGGCTCACCAGCCAGCGCTGCAGCCCAAACCCCAGCACGAAACACCCCGCCGAGATCGGCAACGCCGCCACGATCGGGTCCACCCCCCACTGAGTGAACGCCACCCAGGCCGCATACATCGCCAGCACCGCGAACTCGCCATGCGCGAAGTTCACCACCCGGATCACGCCAAAGATCACCGAAAGCCCAAGCGCCATCAGGCCATACACCAGGCCCGTCATCACGCCCTGGACCACCACGCCCAGCAGCAGCCCGGCCGTCATGGGCGGCACCCCAAGCAAGACGTTCTTTTTTGAAAAAAAGAACCAAAAAACTTTTCCAACTTTGCGCCGGGGAAAATGGGCGCAAAGTCAGAAAAGTCTTTTTGTTTCTTTTTCTTCAGAAAAAGAAGAATCTTCCGGACCCTTTAGCTACGCCCCTGCCACCCCGGCATCGGCAGCACCGGCTTCTCCGTCGCCGCCGCCACCGGCAGCACCACCGTGGGCGTGCGATTGCGGTTCTGCACGCAGGCGGAAACAATGTTCGGGTTCTGCCCCTTGGCATCGAAGGTGATCGGCCCGCCGGTCATCACATGCTCGGCCAGGTTGGTCGCCCGCACCGCCTTCATCAGCGCCTCGCCATCCGTGGTGCCCGCCCGCTTATGCGCATCGGCCGCCACCAGCAGCGCCTCGAAGGTAAAGCCGGCGTTGAAGCATTCCGCCGCGAAGCGGTAGCGCGGATTGGCCGGGGTGTAGGCCGCCTCCAGCGCCTTGGTCATCGGCGCGTTGAAGTTCGCCCAGGGCAGGTTGGTGATGGCGTAATCCGCCAGCGGGCCAAGCCCCTGGTAGAACTCCTCGTCGTACATGCCCGGCGAACCCGGGGAGATGATCGCCTTGGGCGTGTAGCGCTGCCGCACCATGTCGCGGAACAGCTTGATCGCGTCGGCGGAGCGCGTGACCACCAGCAGCACATCGGGGTTCAGCGCGCGGATCTTGGTTACCTCCACCGAGAGGTCCTGCGCCTTCGGGTCGTAGGCGATCTTGTCCAGCAACTCGACCGGCAGGCCGGCGCGCGGATACAGCGCATCCATCGCGCCGCGCTGGGCGGTGCCGAATGTGTCGTTGGCGTGCACGAACACGGCGGTCTTGGGCTGCGCGCCGGTGGCCGCCAGCAGGTCCTTGATCAGCGCCAGCCCGTTGGTCACCAGCTGCCCGCCGGTGGGGAAGTTGCGCACCAGGTACTGGTAGCCCTGCTCGGTGATCTGCGGCGCCGCACCGATATTGATCACGAACGGAATCTTGCGCTGCTCCGTCACCTGCGCGATCGCCAGCGCCGCACCGGATTCGAACGGGCCCACGATGCAATGCGCCCCGGCATTGATCACGCGTTCCGCCTGGGTGCGCGCCATGTCCACGTTGGATTCGAAATCCACGTCCATGATTTCGATGCGCATGCCAAAATCCGCCAGCACCTTCGGCGCCACCAGCGCCCCGCGATGGCAGCTCTGCCCGGCCTGCGCCAGGTAGCCGGACTTGGGCAGCAGCAGCCCCACCTTCAGCACCGGCGCCTGCGCCCGCACGATCGCCGGCATCGCCAAGGTTGCAGCTCCGGCCGCCAATCCGCGCCGCGTGAGTCCGCTCATGTTCCTGCTCCTCATGCCGTGCCCGAAAAATGCACCCGCCGCGCGCCCCCGGTCAATTCATGACAGCGCGCGGAGGTCAGGGTTGATCAAGGCAAGGCTCCTTCTTTTTCTGAAGAAAAAGAAGCAAAAAGACTTTCCCGACTGGCACGCGTGCCGGTTTCCCAGCACGCGCACAAGGTCACAAAAGTTTTTTGGTTCTTTTTTTCAAAAAAGAACATTCTTCCTAATAGGCTTCTTCAAGCAACCTCAACGCATCGCCCACCTGCGCCTCGGGCGACCGCGCCCCGGCATTGGCGTTGAAGTTCTTCACCGTCTCCCGCGCCACGGCTGCCAGCTCCGCGCGGGGTATCCCAAGCTCACGCAACCGGGTTGGCATCCCGGCCCGCGCATAAAGCGCCTCCAGCGCATCGGCCACCGCCAGCGATGCCGCGCGAGCTTCCATCCCCTCGCGCCACACCCCCAGCGCCGAGGCCACTTGCCGCGCCGAGGCTGTGTCCACCGCCTCGGCCAGGCGGACGCGCGGGGCGTGCACCACGCAGGTGCTCTCGCCCTGGCCCACATGCGGGTAGCGCACATGCAGCGCGGTCGAAACGGCGTAGTTCCCCGCGAACACCCCGCCGCGGAAGCGCGCGGCGCCATCGTCTTCCGCCCGGTTCTGCAGGAACGCCGCCACCGCCAGTTCCATCCGCGCGGCGGCATCGCCGGGGGCTGAGATCAGCCGGAGGTAGGCCCGATGCGCCAGGCGGAAGGCATGGTCCCGGTCCGCCTCCGCCAGCGGGTTGATCGCCACCTGCTCCATCGCCGCCACGGCCGAGGCGAACACCGTGGTGGCGGTGGAGCGCATCACCGCATCCGGCGTGGCCGCCAGCGTGCCCTCGTCCAGCAGGATCGCCTGCGGCCGCGTCTTGGGATCGAAATACTCCATCCGGTGGTCGAGATCCGGGTTGGCCAGCCCCGTGCCAGCCCGGTTCATGGCGCTGGTCGGTGTGGTCGGGATGTTCACGATCGGCAGCTTCGGCGCGTTCAGGCGCGGGCTGTAGGCGGGCCGGCCTTCGGGATACTGCGTCATCAGCACGAACGGATCGCCCGCCTCGCCGAGGAAGATCGCCACTGCCCGCACCGCCACGATCACGCTGCCGCCGCCCACCGCGATCAACAGATCCGCCCCCGCCGCCAGCGCCGCATCGCGCGCCCCGCAGACGGAGGCGAAGGTGGAATCCTTCTCGATCCCGTCGAAGGATCCGGCGAACCGGTCCCCCAGCGCCGCCGCGATCCGCACCACGGTATCCGTGCGCCGGTTCACCGAAGGCGAGCACACCACGAAGGCCCGCTTTGCCCCCGCCCGCGCGACGGCCTCACCCAGATGCGCCTCGATCACGCCCGCGCCGCACCACAGCCGCCAGGCGAACCCGGCGGCGCGAAACCCGCTCATGCCACCGCCTTTGCCGCCAGCAGAGCATCGATCTCCGCCGCGGAATACCCGGCCTCCGCCATCACCTCGCGCGTGTGTTCGCCCAGCCGTGGCGCCAGCCGCCGCACGGAGGCCGGGCTTTTGGAGAACCGCGCGGGCGGCCGAGCCTGCAGCAGCTTGCCTTCGCTCGGGTGCTCCACCTCCTGGAACAGCCCCACGGCGGCCAGGTGCTCCTGCGTTTCCACATTGGCGAGTTTCGCGAACGCCGTGTGCGGCACGTCGATGCGCAGCAGCAGCTCTTCCCACTCCGCCGTGGTGCGCGTGACGGCGATCTCGCGCATGGTGTCGTAGATGCGGTCGATGTTGCGCGCGCGGGCCACGGGGTCCAGCACCGCGAATGCCTCGATGCACTCCGGGTGGCCCACCGCCTCGAAGAACGCCACCCAGTTCTCGCCGGAATAAGGCAGCATGGTCAGCCAGCCGTCTTTCGTCTTCACCGGCTTGCGCGCCTTCATCCGCTTGTAGCCGGTCGGCCCGATCGGCGGCACGAAGGCCTTGCCGCCGAACATCTCGATGCTGTTGAACGAGGCCAGCGTCTCCAGCATCGGCACTTCCACCATCTGCCCTTCGCCGGTGCGCTCGCGATGCAGCAGGGCGGCGGTCACCGCGCCAGACAGTGCCATGCCGCAGATCTTGTCGCCGATCAGGCTGGGCACGAAGGCCGGCTCCTCATCGGTGCCCATGGCGGAGGCGAAGCCAGACGCCGCCTGGATCACCTCGTCGAAAGCCGGCCGCGCCGCCCAGGGCCCGTCCTGCCCGAAGCCCGTGGCCACCGCGTACACCATGCGCGGGTTCAACGCCCGGCAGGTCTCGTAGCTGAAGCCCAGCCGCGCCAGCCCGGCGGGGCGCACGTTGCTCACCAGCGCATCCACCGTCGGGATCAGCCGGCGCAGCACTTCCTTGCCGCCTTCACTTTTCAGGTCGATGGCGATGCTGCGCTTGTTGCGGTTGGCGGCCATGAACTGCCCGCTCATGCCCCGGTTGCGGAAGATGCCGGAGTTGCGCCACATGTCGCCGCCCAGCCCTTCCACCTTGATCACCTCGGCGCCCCAGTCGCCCAGCGTCTGCGCGCCGAACGGGCCGAACAGCACCGTGGTCAGGTCCAGGATACGGAAGCCCGTCAGCGGGCCCTTTGCTTCGCTCATCGTCTCAACCCCGAATGGCCTTCATCGAACCGGCATAGGCACGCGCCAGCACTTCGCTGTCGCTGGAATAGGCGATGATTTCCACCCCCGCCTGCACCCATTGTTTCGCCTGCGCCTCCGTGGCGCACAGCATCGCACACGCCTTGCCATGCTTGCGCGCCGCCGCCAGCACCAGGTCGCGCTTTTCATCGAGCAGCGTCGCCATCTCCGGATGCCCGGCAATGCCGAGGTCCTGCGCGAGGTCGCTGGGCCCCAGCGTCAGCCCATCGATCCCGTCCATCGCCGCGATCGCATCCAGGTCCGCCAGCGCCGCGCCGGTCTCGAACATCACGGTCACGAACACCTGGCTGTCCGCGAAGGCCCGCCGCTCGGCGACACTCATCGAAAGATCATAGTCGGTGCCAGGGCTGTGCCCGGCATTGCCGCGCAGGCCGCGTGGGGCGTAGCGGGATGCCGCGGCGACCTCCCGCGCATGGGCGGCGTTCTCCACCTGTGGGCAGTGCAGGTTCCACACGCCGACATCCAGCAGCCGCGTGATCCATTCCCGGTTCGCCTTCGGCGGGCGCACCACCAGCGGGAAATCGAGCGCGCGGGCCACCACCGCCATGTCTGCCACCGTCTCGATCGAGATGCCGGTGTGTTCCATGTCCACCCGGGCGAAATCCAGCCCTGCCGCTTGCAGCAGCGTCAGCACTGCCGGGGTGCGGATCATGTTCACCCAGGTGCCGATCTGCACTTCCCCGCGCGCCACCCCTGCCCGCAGCTTGTTGCCCCGCATGACCGCCTCCCCTCCTGCCCGCGCGAGCCTAGGACGGATGGGCGCGCCGGGCCATCCGCGTGCGCTTCCATGCCGGGGGGATCACCGGCCGAAGCTGTCCCACAGGATCATGCCGACTTCCGCCATGGCGCCGTTCACCAGGGCGTTGCGTTCGGCAAGCAGGCGGGAGTTGCCGCGGGGGATCGGGGTGGGATCGAAGGTGTAGACGCCGAAGCTGATGGCATCCGTCTCGCTGCGCAGGATGACGCCGGCGTCGTTGCGGATCTTGCGGAAGCTGCCGGTCTTGTTGCCCACGGCGCCGTCCGGCAGGTAGCGGGGCACGCGGTCGCGCAGTTGCTGGGCGCGCAGGATGGTCATCATGTCGGCACAGGCGGCCGCGCTGCCGGCCTTGCCTTGCAGGATCATGGCGGAGAGGGCGGCCATGTCGGCGGCGGACGAGGTGGTGTTCTGCGGCGTGCGGTGGAAGGCGAGGCCGCTGTAATCCATGTCGCCGCTGCGGCCGGCTTCCTGCATCTGGGCGTAGCTGGGCGGGGGGACCGGGGGCAGGGCGTAGCCGTGGGCGAAGAGTTCCGGCATCGACAGGGCCAAATGGATGTTCTGCAGGCCGATGCGGCGCATGGTGGCGTTGATGTTGGCGTTGCCCACCAGCTCCTGCAGCATGTGGGTGGCGGTGTTGTCGCTGATGATGATCATCAGCATCGTGAGGTCGCGGATGGTGGGCTTGAGGCCGGCATCCAGCTTCTGGATCACGCCGGAGCCGACGATGCGCTGGGCATCCGTCATCTCGATCCGGTCGCTCATCTTGAAGCGGCCCTCATCGGCCTGGCGGTAGACTTCCACCATCACCGGGATCTTGTAGGTGCTGGCGGTGGGGAATAGCTCGTGCGGGTTGATCGCGACGGTCTCGCCAGTGGGCAAATGGGTGGCGGAGAAGCCGACCTCGATGCCCAACGGGGCGAAGGCGGCTTCGATCTGGGACTGGACGGACATGGCGCTTCCCGCGGCTGATGTGGCCGGGATGCTGGCCCATTCCCGAAGGCGGCGCCAGTTGGCAGAGTGGGCGGGCAAACGGAGGAAACCGATATGGGCATGCTGGACGGGAAGATCGCCATCATCACCGGGGCGACGAGCGGGATCGGCGAACGCTCCGCCGAGCTGTTCATCGAGGAAGGCGCGACCGTGGTGCTGGCCGGGCGGCGGGCGGAGCTGGGCGAGGCGATCGCCGCACGGCTTGGCCAGAACGCCTCCTTCGTGCAGGCCGATGTGGGCGACGAAGCCGATATCAAGGCGCTGATCGAGGGCACCGCCCAGCGCTTCGGGCGGATCGACGTGCTGTTCAACAATGCCGGGCACGGGCTGCCGCCGTTCCGCATCGCCGAGGCCGATATCGCCACCTGGGACACGATGATGTCGGTGCATGTGCGCGGCGTGGTGATCGCGATGAAATACGTGGCGCCCATCATGCAAAAGCAGAAATCAGGCAGCATCATCACCACCGCCTCCGTGGCCGGGTACCGCGCCGGTGGTTCCAGCCACGCCTATTCCACGGCCAAGGCCGCCGTGCTGCACCTGACGCGCTCCGTGGCCGCCGAACTCGGCGAGGACGGCATCCGGGTGAACTCGATCTCGCCCGGGGCGATCGTGACCGGCATCTTCGGCAAGGGCATCGGGCTCGATCCGAACGTGGCCGACCAGGAGCTGGCGACGCTGGAAGCGCGCTTCACCAAGGCCCAGCCGATCCCGCGGGCCGGCGTGCCGGACGATATCGCGCGGGCGGCGGTGTTCCTGGCCTCCGACGGGGCGAGCTTCGTGAACGGGGCGGATATCGTGGTGGACGGCGGAGCGATTTCCGGCCGGCCGTTCAGCCAAGGGGTGGGGGCGCGGAAGGAAATGACCGAGGCGATTTCGAAGGCGGCTCAAGGGAGGAAGTAAGGGCGGGGCTTTGCCCCGCACCCCACCAGGGACCTGAGGTCCCTGGACCCACATGACTCAAGACATGAGTCTTCGCCGCGCTAGGCGGGGGCCGAAAGACGGATTCGTGGTGAAAAGGCCCGCGCGTCGCCTAGGGCGGCGCGCGGGCGGTGCAAGCAGGGGAAGGTTTGGGCGCGCGGTTGCCGGAACGCCGCATGCCGCGGCCGGGGCGGCCGCGGAGGATCCAGCCGATCCAGGCGCGTTGACGGCGCAGACGACGCAGGGCGCGCGGGTGGAGTACGGGCGCGAGGTCGTCGATGGTTTCGCCGGTGGGGGAGAAATGCCAATCCCGAAGCGGGGTGCGCCAGGTGCGGGCGGAGGTGGTGGCCAGGGTGAGTTGGGCCATGACCGCCTTGTTCCCCGTGAGGAACGCCAGCAGGGCGAGCAGCAGGTGCAGGAGCGGCGCCGGAAAATGGACGCGATTCATCGCCTCCGCCAAGCGGCGAAGGGCGTCGGCTTCGATCGTAGCGGCGGCGGGATGTGGCATCACCGGTGACTATGCCAAACGCAACACCGGTGGAAAAGGTTTTTTATCCCGTACGTACTTAGGATCTTGGGACTTGATCTAACCTAAGGTCCAGGGGTCTGGGGCCTAAGGCCCCAGCGGGTCCAGGGCAGAGCCCTGGCCTTGTCTTACCGTGCCGCCGCCGCCCGGATCTTGGCGCCTTCGATGACGTCGTTGGGGACGTTGAGCCCGACTTTTTCGCCGGGTTTGAGGCCTTCGGCGATGTTGGAGACGATGCCGTCGGTGGAGGCGACGCGGATGGGGCGGAAGCGGACGGTTTCGTCGATGCCGACGACGGCGACGACGGTATTGGGGCCGCGCTGCATGACGGCGTTGACCGGGATTTGCGGGTAGCTGGTGACGGGCACTTTCAGGACGACTTGCACGAAGCTGCCGGGGACCAGGAAGGTGTCTTTGTTGTCCAGGTCGATTTCGATGAACAGGGTTCGGGTGCGTGGGTCGAGCGAGCCGGCGGTGCGGCTGATGCGGGCGGTGCGGCGGCGTTCGGTGTTGGAGGCATCGATGATGTCGGCTTCGTCGCCGGGCTTGATGGCGCTGACGTCGCGCTGTTCCACGAAGGCGCCGATGCGCAGCTTGGTGGTGTCGGCGAGTTGGATGACGGGCAGGGAGGAGGCCTGGTTGGTGGTGGCGGCCTGGAGCAGGGCGCCGGGGTCGGCGAAGCGGGCGACCACCATGCCGTCGAACGGGGCGCGGAGCACCTGGTAGGAGCGGATGGCGTTGAGGTTGCGGACGGATTCCTGGGCCATGCGCAGGTTGGTTTCGGCCTGGTCGGCGGCTTGCTGGGCGGTGCTGCCGGAGCGCAGCAGGTCGCGCGCGCGGGCGGCGATGCGCTGCTTGTTGTCCAGGTCGGCGACGGCGGACTGGTATTGGCTTTCCAGCTCGGTGCTTTCGATTTCGGCGATGATCTGGCCGGTGGTGACCAGGTCGCCTTTGTCCACCGCGACGGTTTTCAGGTAGCCGCTGACTTTGGCGAACAAGGTGGCGGTGCTGTAGGCGCGGGCATCGCCGAGGAGCTGGATGGTGCGGATCGAGGGCCCTTGGGCCACGGTGGCGACGACGACGCGCGGGCCGCGGGCGGCTTCCGCCTCCATCGCGGTGCGGGCGTTGGCGACGCTGGAGGCGCTTTCCTGCATGAAGCGGAAGGTGCCGAAGCCTGCGGCGACGAGCAGCACGAGGCCGGTGAGGTAGAGCATGGGGCCGGCGCGCTTGCGGGGTGGCGGGGGCGGTGCGGCGCCGTGGCCGGGATCACCAGTGCCTGGCTGGGTGGTGCGCAGCGGCGAGGGGGACGGGGTGTGATCCATGGTCGCTACCTCTTGGCCGCGATTCCGAGGGACGCTGTGCCTAGCGCTTGGGCGCTGGCGCCAGCGGCTTCCTCGTCGAACCGGCTGTCCAGTTCGTGCAGGCGGGGCGGGCTGCGCCGCAGCAGGGTGTAGAAGACGGGCACGATCACCAGCGTGGCGATGGTGGCGGCGAAGAGCCCGCCGATGACGGCGCGGCCGAGCGGGGCGTTCTGTTCGCCGGCCTCGCCGGTGCCCAGTGCCATCGGGATCATGCCCAGGATCATGGCCAGGGCGGTCATCAGGATCGGGCGCAGGCGGGTTTTGCCGGCGGCGATCACCGCATCGAACGGTGTCAGGTTGTGGCGGGCGCGGACCTCGTTGGCGAAGGAGACGACGAGGATGGAGTTCGAGACCGAGATGCCGACGGTCATGATCGTGCCCATGAGCGACACCACGTTGATGGTGGTGCCGGTGACGGCGAGCATCCAGATGATGCCGATGAGTGCGCCGGGGACGGCCATCATGATGATGAAGGGGTCGATCCAGGACTGGAACAGCACCACGAGCAGCGCATAGACCATGATGATCGCGATCACGAGGCCCTGGGCGAGGTTGCTGAAGGAGCGGTCCATCACTTCCGGCTGGCCGCGCAGCTCGATCTTGGTGGTGAGCGGCAGGTCCTTGGAGACTTCGGCGATCGCGCGGCGGATATCGGCGGAGACGGCGCCGAGGTCGCGGCCATCGACATTGGCGGCGACGTTGATGACGCGCTGGACGGAGTGGTGGTTGATGGCGGCGAGCGTGGAGCGCGGGCGGACCGAAGCCACATCGGACATGCGGGTGACCGGCGCGTTGGGCATGGCGGCGTATTGCAGCCCGGCGAACTGGGCCGAGGTGGTGGGGATGGCGGCGACATTGGGCTGGCTGATGGGCAGGCGCATCAGGTCTTCCACGGTAGAGACCGCGGACATCGGCTGGCGGACGGCGACGAAGTAGTTGACGTTGTTGACGGGGTTCAGGAAGTACGACGGCGCCACCAGCGACGAGGACGACAGCGAGATGAGCAGGTTGTTCGACACGTCGCGCTGGGAGATGCCGAGCTGGGCGGCGCGCAGGCGATCGACCTCGATCTGCAAGGCGGGGCTGTCCAGCACCTGGGTGATGCGGGGATCGGCGACGCCGGGGATCTTCTGCAGGCGGAGCAGGAGCTGCTGGGCCAGCGCGTAGGAGCGGGTGAAGTTGGCATCGGCGATCTGGATGTCGATCGGGGCGGAGAGGCCGAAGTTCAGCACCTGGCTGACGATATCAGCCGTTTGGAAATAGAACAGGGCGCCGGGGAAGGCATCGGGCAGCACGGCGCGCAGGGCGCGGACATGTTCGACGCTGGGGCGGTGGCCTTTTTTCAGCTGGATGAGGATATCGGCATCCGCGCTGGTGATGTTGTCTGACGGGACCATGGCGAGGTTGAAGCTGAAGGGCACGCCGACGACGTCGTTGATGGTTTGGATTTCGGACTCGCCAATGACCTCGCGGATCTTGGCCTGGACTTCCAGCACGCGTTTCTCGGTGACTTCGAGGCGGGTGCCGGCCGGGCCGCGGTAGTGCAGCTTGATGATGCCCACATCGGCGGTGGGGAAGAAATCAGTGCCGACGACGGTGGCGAGCATGAGGGAGGCGGCGAGCAGCCCGCCGAAGCAGAGCAGCACGAAGGCGCGGGCGCGCAGGCAGGCGGCGAGTGCGAGGCCGTACATGTCGGCCACCCAGGCGAAGCCGCGTTCGAAGCCGGCGACGAAGCGGTTGGGTTTGTGGTTGTGGTCGTGCTCCTTGAGCATCAGCCGGGTCATGGTGGGGACGACGGTGAAGCTGAGGACGTAGCTGGCCAGCATGGCGAGCACGACGGTGATGCCGAGCGGGATGAACAGGAAGCGGGCGGCGCCATCGAGCAGGAAGACCGGGAAGAACACGATGCAGATGGCCAGCGTGGCGACGGTGAGGGGCGTGACCACCTCCGCACAGCCATCGAGGATGGCGACCGTGAGTGGCTTTCCCAGCGACTGGTTGCGGTGGATGTTCTCGATGGTGACGGTGGCGTTATCGACCAACAGGCCGATGGCCAGGGCCAGTCCGCCGAGGGTCATGAGGTTGATCGTTTGCCCGGCGGCGTAGAGGCCGGCGATGCCGGCGAAGATGGAGAGCGGGATGGAGACCGAGACGATCACCATGTTCCGCCAGGAGCCGAGGAAGACCAGGATCATGATGGAGACGAGGATGGAGCTGACCACCGCCTCGTGCAGCACGTTGTCGATGGCGGAGCGGACGAAGACGGACTGGTCGAAATCCAGCTTGAGATCCAGGCCCTCCGGCGCGGCGGCCTTCAGCACCGGCATGATGGCGCGGGTGGCTTCCACCACGGCCAGCGTGGAGGCGGAGGGCTGGCGCATGATGGTGACGTAGCTGGCGCGCTCGCCGTTCACGTGCACGATGTTGGACTGGTGGGCGAAGCTGTCGCCGACGGTGGCGACATCGCCCAGGGTGACGACGATGCCGTTGCGCACGGCGAGCGGCAGGTTGGCGAACTGGGCGACGCTGGGCGGGCTGGAGTTGATGCCGACGGTGTATTCACGCTCCCCGATGCGGGCGACGCCGGCGGGGACGATGACGTTGGAGGTTTGCAGCGCGGTGACGACGTCGCTGGGGGAGACGCCCTTGGCGGCGAGGCGCGAGGGGTCGATGTCCACGATGATCTGGCGGGACTTGCCGCCATAGGGGGCGGTGAGCGCGATGCCGGGGATGGTGAACAGGCGCAGGCGGATGAAGTTGAAGGTGTAGTCCACGATCTCCTGTTCGGAGAGGGTTTTGGACGACGACGTCATCTGCACGACGCCGACGTTGGATGCGTTGAAGGGGACCAGGATGGGGGCTGTCATGCCTGGGGGCATGACGCGCAGGACCTGGTTGTTGACGGCGTTGATCTGGGCCATGGCGCCGCCGAGATCGGCGCCGGGGGCGAAGTAGATCTTGATGATGCCGGTGCCGGAGAGGGACTGGCTTTCGATGCGGTCCACGCCATCGACGTTCTGGGCGTAGGAGCGTTCCGCGACCAGGACGACGCGGCGTTCCATTTCCTCCGCGGAGAGGCCGCCGTAGTTCCAGGCGACGAGAACGACGGGGATGTCGATCTTGGGGAAGATGTCCACGACCATGCGGGTGAGCGACAGGGCGCCGGCCAGCATGACGAAGAAGGCGACCATCGCAGACGCGTAGGGCCGCCGAAGGGCGAGCCGCACGAGCCCCATCATTGCGGGGAATCTCCCAGAAGCGTTTGCCGGGGAGAGCCCCCGGAGGCGTATCGTGCCGGGAGTTGAGGATTACAGCAAGTTCATCCGGGAGGGCCGGGTCAGTCGGGGCGGCCGACGCGCCGGACGTGGCGGGGGGCGGCGATCCATATCGCGGCGATGGAGGCGAGGCTGGCGAGGATGCCGAGCGTGAAGCCCGGGAGGTCGCTGCCGGTGATGTCGTGCAGCAGGCCGTGGATGAAGGGGCCGGCGGCGGCGCCGGACATGGCGCCGATCATCACCGTGCCGAAGATGGTGCCGAAATGCGGGCCGTCGAACACCTCTGCCGCCACGGGGCCGAAGACGGAGGTGATGCCGTAGCCCAGTACGCCCTGGGCCAGGATCATGGCCACCAGCAGGGCGGGGTGGGGGGTGGCGGAGAGGGCGATGAGCAGGGTGTAGGTGAGGACGAAGCCGAGGCAGCCGATGGTCCAGACCGGTTCCCGCCCGATGCGGTCTGACAGGGCGCCGAGGGCGATCTGGCCGGGGATGCCGGCGAGGCTGACGAAGCCGAGGGCCCAGGCGGCCAAGGTGGGGGCGATGCCGATGGAGAGCAGGTACTTCGTTTGGTGCACCTGCACGGCGTACCAGGCGTACATCGCCATGGCGTTGGCCAGGGCGAGCCACCAGAAGCGGGCGGTGCGCAGGGCGGCGGGCAGGGTCCACTTGGTGGCGGCCCAGGTGGTGTCGACGATGTGGACGGAGCGACGGGCGATGGCCTGGCTGGCGCTGTCGCCGTCTGGCGTGAGGCCGAGATCCTGCGGGCGGCGGCGCAGGAGCAGGTTGAGCGGGGCGAGGACGACGAGGGCGAGGGCGGCCAGGGTGAGGCAGGCAGTGCGCCAGCCGGCGGCGAGGATGATGGCCTGGACGAGCGGCAGCAGGATGATGGAGCCGATGCCGGCGCCGGCATAGGCGATGGAGATGGCCAGGGCGCGGCGGCGCAGGAACCAGTTGGGCAGATAGAGCGCCTGGCCGGAATAGCCGACGGCGGTGGTGCCGCCGCCGACCAGCACGCCCTGGGTGAGGTAGAGCTGCCAGGGCTGGGTGGCGAGGCTGGCCAAAGCGAGGCCGGCGGCGATGGCGAGCGTGCCGAGCTCCATCACCCAGATCGGTCCGCGGCGGTCCATCAGGCGGCCGGTGACGGGGCCGAGCAGGGCGGCGACGAGGAAGCCGAAGCTGAAGGCGCCGGCGGTGGTGGCGCGGTCCCAGCCGAATTCGTCGAGGATGGCGGGGAAGAGCAGGGAGAAGGAGGTGCGGGCGTTGACGCCGATCGCCATGGTGACGAAGGCGACGGCCACGATGACCCAGCCGTAGAAGAAGGGCAGGCGGCGGGCGAGGGAAGGGACCATTCGTGGCATGGCACCATGCCCGTGGCGGGGGGGCAAGCAGGCGCGGCCGGCATGGCTGCCATGGCTTGCCTGCAGTATTCATTATGACCATCATGTAATCCATGCGTGTGACCCGAGCCCTTGCCGCTGAGCATCGCCAGGCCCTGCTGGAGCAGGCGGGCCGGCTGTTTCGTGGGCGTGGGATTGCGGGGGTGAGCCTGGCCGAGGTGGCGCGGGCGGCTGGGCTGACGCACGGGGCGTTCTACGGCCATTTCGCGAGCAAGACGGCGCTGGTGGCCGAGGCGGTGCAGGGCTCCTTGCTGGCCGGTGCCGGGCATTGGCGGCGGCGGGCGGCGCGGGCGCGGGCGGCCGGGGGGGATCCCTTGGCGGCAGTGATCGGTGGGTATTTGACGGAGCGGCATCGCGATGCGCCGGAGGCCGGGTGCGCGCTGGCCGCGCTGGGGCCGGAGGTGAGCCGGGCGGAAGCAGCGCTGGCCGATGCGTTGCGCGAGGGCACCGAGGCGTTGGCGTTGGTGCTGGCCGAGGAGGTGGCGGCGCTGCATCCGGCGCTGCCGGCCGCCGCGTGCCGCGCGCGAGGACTTGCGATTCTTGCGGCGATGACCGGGGGGCTGGTGTTGGCCCGCGCCCTGGCCGCCGATCCCGATGCTTCCCGCGCGGCGCTGGATGCCGCGGCGCGGGCGGCCCGTTCCGCCGCCGACTGATCCATCAAGAGGAGACTGCCATGTTCGCAGCCGCATTGGCGCCCTGGTTCGCGCGGAGGGGCATCCATTACGGATGGGTGATGGTGGCGCTGACCTTCCTCACCGCCGTGTTCTCGGCCGGTGCAGTGGGGATGCCGGCGGTGCTGATCCTGCCGCTGACGCAGGAGTTCGGCTGGTCGCGCGGGGAGATTTCCGGCGCGATGGCGCTGATGCTGGTGCTGTTCGGCGGCATGGCGCCGTTCGGCGGTGCGTTGATGCTGCGCTACGGGCTGCGCCGGGTGGTGGCCGCGGCGGCGACGCTGGCGGTGATCGCGCTGGCGGGTGCCACGCAGATGACGCAGCTGTGGCATTTGTGGATCACGCTGGGGCTGGTGCTGGGCACGGCGGCGGGCACGACGGCGATGGTGCTTTCGGCCACGGTGGCGAACCGCTGGTTCAGCGAGCGGCGCGGGCTGGTGATGGGCATGCTGGCGGCGGCGACGGCAACGGGGCAGCTGATCTTCCTGCCGACGAATTCCTGGATTGCCACCGAGTTCGGCTGGCGGATGGCGGTGCTGCCGGGGATCATCGGCTGCGCCCTGTGCGCGGTGGCCTATATCCTGCTGGCGCGCGACTGGCCGGCGGAGATCGGGATGGCGCCGTATGGCGACACGAAGATCCAGCCGCCGCCGGCGGCCTCGGCCGGGAATGCGGTGGCGATGAGCTTCGGCCTGCTGCGCGAGGCGGCGGGGACGCGGGCGTTCTGGGTGATCGCGGGCACGTTCTTCATCTGCGGGCTTTCGACCAGCGGCACGGTGCAGCAGCACTTCATCCCGTACTGCGCCGATTTCGGCGTGGCGCAGGTGGCGGCGGCTTCGATGCTGGCGATGATGGGGATGTTCAACTTCGTCGGCACCATCATCTCCGGCTGGCTTTCCGACCGGTTCGACAACCGGATCCTGCTGGCCTGGTATTACGGGCTGCGTGGGCTTTCGCTGATGTGGCTGCCGTTCAGCGGGTTCGACATGGTGTCGCTGACCATCTTCGCGGTGTTCTTCGGGCTGGATTTTATCGCCACGGTGCCGCCGACGGTGAAGCTGGCGGCGCAGCATTTCGGGGCGGCGAAGGGGCCGATCGTGTTCGGCTGGGCGTTTGCGGCGCATCAGCTGGGCGGGGCGGTAGCGGCGTTGGGGACCGGGCTTTCGCGCGATGCGCTGGCGACCTATCTGCCGGCGTTCTTTGCGGCGGGGCTTTCCTGCATGGTGGCGGTGGTGGCGGTGTTCCTGCTGCACGATATCCGCAAGGCGCGGGTGGTGGCGGCGGAGTAGGGCCGGCTATCTGAGGATCGTGGGCGGGCTGACCGCGTAGCGCTGGAGGACGGCCGGGTCTGGATCCAGGCCCAGGCCGGGGCCCTGGGGGACCGCGACGTGGCCGGCCTTGGCGTTGACGGCGTTGTGGTAGGGGCTGGCTTCCAGGGTCATGAACAGGCGTTCGAAGGGCAGGCCCTGGGCCAGGCGGGCGTGAAGGTGGAGTGAGGCAAGGAAGCCGGGGCCGAAATAGGCGCAGTGGGGGATGAGGCGGACGCCGCGGGCTTCGGCGAGGCCGGCGATGGCCATCATGGAGGTGATGCCGCCGATCTTGGCGACGGAGGGCTGGGCGACGTCCAGCGCGTTGGCATCGAAGGCGGTGCGGAAATCCATGAGGCCCTGGGCGTTCTCGCCGGCGGCGATGGGGATGCCGGACTCGCGGCGGACCCTTGCGAGGCCGGAAAAATCTTCCGGGGGCCAGACGGGTTCTTCGAGCCAGGCGAGGTTCAGCGGGCGGAGCTTGCGGGCCATGGCCAGGGCTTCGTCGACGGTCCAGGGGCAGTTGGTGTCGAGCATGATCTCGGGCGCGGGGCCGGCGGCGGCGCGGGCGGCGGCGACGGGTTCATAGGCGATTTCGTGCAGCTTGAGGTGGCGGTAGCCCTCGTCTACCGCGCGGGTGGCAGCGGCGGCGATGCTTCGGCCTTCGCTGTAGCGCAGGAGGGAGGCGTAGGCCGCGTGGCTGGCGGTGGGGGTGGCGCCGAGGAGGCGGTGGAGGGGAAGGTTCGCCTGCTTGCCGGCGATGTCCCAGAGGGCGACGTCCATCGCGGAGAGAGCGAAGGTGCCGGGGCCGTTGCGGCCGTAGACGTGCAGCGCCATGCCCATGCGGCGGTGGAGGCCGGCGATGTCGCGGGCATCCTGGCCGAGGAGCATGGGGGCGAGCTGGTGGTCGATGACGGCGCGGGTGGCCTGGCAGGTGGCGTGGCCGAAGCCTTCGCCCCAGCCTTCGAGGCCCTGATCGGTGACGATGCGCAGGAAGAGGGTGTTCATGCGGGACCAGCCGGTGCCGGTGAAGGCGACGTCGGGGGCGCCGATGGAGGCGGGGACGGCGATGTGGTGGGTCTCGACGGCTGTGATCTTCATGGGCGTTGCCTTGGTTTGGCTTTGGGAAGGTCAGATTCACCACTGAGGCGCGGAGGGCACGGAGACGGCACGGAGGGCGCTTCGGTCTTTTGAGCCTGGACGAACAACTCCCGCGCTGCACGGTGTGCGAGCCCCCGCGCTAAGTTCAGAAGTGCTTGTTCGCCTTCAGGGCCTTCGACAAACGTAATCAGTACGGTGGGTCCGGCGGCGCCTAAACGGCGCGCGGATGAGGACGGCTGACCCTTCGTTGATCTGACGCGTGGCATTCTCTGTGCCTTCTCCGTGTCCTCTGTGTCTCCGTGGTGACTCTTTCTTTCTACGCGAACAGCACCCCGGGATCCGGCGTGAAGCGAGCCAGTTTTTCGCGGGAGAGGCGGACGCCGAGGCCGGGGGATTCGGGGATGGGGAGGTAGCCTTCGCTGTCGAGCACGAAGGGGGTTTCGAGGATGCCGTCTACGTAGGGCGAGCCGCCGATGTATTCGACGAGGTCGACGTTGGGCAGGGCGGCGGCGAGTTGGAGGTCGGCGGCGAGGCCGAGGGCGGTGTTCCAGCCGTGGCCGACAATTTTGACGCCGAAATCATCGGCCATCCAGGCGATGCGGCGTTGTTCGCTGATGCCGCCGCATTTGGTGACGTCCGGCTGGATGATGTCGAAGGCGCCGCGCTGGAGCCAGGGGAGGAAGGCCTGGCGGCGGGTGAGGACCTCGCCGCCGGCGATGGGGACGGGGCTGTGGCGGCGCAGGTGGCAGAAATCGTCGATGGCGTCGGGGCGGAGCGCTTCCTCGAACCAGCCGATGTCGTAGTTGGCGAGCATGTCGGCGGTGCGCAGGGCCCATTTGAGGCCGTTGGGCCAGTTGGCGTCTGATGCGCCGGGGTCGACGAAGAGCTTGTTGTTCGGGCCGGCGGCGTCTCGGGCGGCGCGGATGATGGCTTCATCGTTCGCGTAGGAATCGCGGCGGCCGAAGGGGCCCCAGCCGATCTTGAAGGCGCGGAAGCCCTGGGCGCGGTATTGCGCGACGACCTCGCCCATCAGCGCCGGTTCCTCCATGAGCAGGGAGCAGTAGGGCAGGACGCGGGTGGCGTAGGTGCCGCCGAGGAGGCGGCCCACGGGCATGCCGGTGGCCTGGCCGAGGATGTCCCACAGGGCGATGTCGATGCCGCTGATGGTGTGGGTGAGGGTGCCGCCGCGGCCCATCCAGAAGGTGTTCTGGTGGAGTTTTTCGCTGACGCGCTCGGGTTCCAGGGCGTTTTCGCGGCGCCAGAGGGGTTCGAGCACCTGGACGCCGGCTTGCACCAGGCGGCCATCGGTGAAGACGCTGCCGTGGCCGACGAGGCCGGCATCGGTGTGCACGGCGATGAGGGCGTGGATGGAATCCTCCGGCTTGATCTCGGCCGACCAACCGCCCTTGGGGGATTCGCCGAAGAGGGGGGCGACCTCGATGCGGGTGATGCGGATGGGGGGCAGGGCGGCTTTCGTCATTTGGGTTCCTCCGGTTGGGGGGAGCCTAGACGCAGGGGGCGGGGCGGGGCCAGAGTTGGCGGGTTGAACCGGGGGGAACGGGCCATGAAGCGCATCATGATCGTGGAGTGCATGCAGGAGATTTCGTCGTTCAATCCTGTGCCTTCGGATTATTCGTATTTCGGGGTGCAGCGCGGGGCGGAGATGCTGGCGCAGCGCGGGTTGAACACCGGCGTGGGTGGGGCGCTGGAGGTGTTCGAGGCGGCGGCGGGGATTGAGGTGGTGCCGGTGTATTCGGCGCGGGCGGGCAGCGCGGGGCTACTGAGTGCCGCGGGGTGGGCGCAGCTTTCGGGCGAGTTGCGGGCGGCGGTGGCGGCTTCGATGAAGGACATAGATGGGATTTATGTGTCCTTGCACGGGGCGATGGGGGCGGATGGGGAGTTGGACCCGGAGGGGTGGGTTCTGCGCGAGGTTCGGGCGCTGGCCGGGGCTTCGGTGCCGATCGTGATGTCGCTCGATCTGCACGGCATCCTGACCGACCGGATGCTGCGGCAGGTGGATGGGTTGGCGATCTACCATACCTATCCGCATGTGGATTTCGCGGACACCGGGGCGCGGGCGGCGCGGTTGCTGCTGAAGCTGATGGCGGGCGGGCTGAGGCCGACCATTGCGCGGGTGACGATTCCGGCGCTGGTGCGCGGGGATGAGCTGATCACGAAGAGCGGGTGCTATGGCGACATGATCCGCGAGGCGCAGCGCATTGAGCGCGACGGGACGGCGCTGGCGGCCGGGGTGATGATCGGCAACCCGTTCACCGATGTGCCGGAGTTGTGCAGCCAGGCCATTGTCATGACCGACGGCAAGCCGGAGGTCGCCGAAGCCGAGGCGGTGCGACTTGCAAAAATGTTCTGGCCGGAGCGGCACCGGATGCAGGGGAAGTTCATTTCGCTGGAGCGGGCGATCCAGCAGGCGGCGACGATGAAGGGGCCGGTGCTGTTCACCGATGCGGCGGATGCGACGTCCTCTGGCGCTTCGGGGGATTCGAACCTGATCATCCAAGCGGTGCGGGAGATGGGGTATCCCGGGCGGGTGCTGGCGCAGATTGTCGATGAGCCGGCGGCGATGGCGGCGCACAAGGCCGGCGTTGGGGCGGAGATCGAGGTGGATCTGGGCGGGAGCCTGGATCCCGCGCGGTTTGCGCCGATGCGGGTGCGGGCGCGGGTGAAGCTGCTGTCGGACGGGGCGGCGAAGCTGGAGACGATGCGGGCGCCGCTGGAAGCAGGGCCGACGGCGGTGCTGGTGTTCGACAACACCACCGTGGTGGTGATGAGCCGGACGGTGAGCCTGTTCGACCGGGCGATGTACTATGCCAACGGGCTCGATCCGCAGGATTTCGATGCTGTGGTGGTGAAGTCTCCGCATACGGAGTTCCACATGTTCGACCAGTGGGTAGAGAAGAATTTCAACATCGATATTCCCGGGGCGACCTCGGCGAATTTGCCGACGCTGGGGCATACGATCTGCGCGCGGCCGGTGTTTCCGCTGGACGAAGGGGTGGTGTTCACGCCAAAGCCGGTGATCTACGCGCGGAGTTGAGGGCATGAGCGACAAGATCGACGCGGCGACATTGCAGGCGGCGGAGCTTCTGTTCGGGGTTCGGTACACCGATGCCGAGCGGGCGCAGATGCTGGGGAATATCGACGCGCAGGTGGCCGCTTCCGTGCGGCGTCGGGCGGTGGCGCTGGGGAATGCGCTGCCGCCGGCGACGTTGTTCGATCCGCGGCTGCCGGGGTTTTCGATGCCGGCGCAGGCGGGGATGGATGTTCCGCTGGGTGGGGTGGGGTTGCCCGGGAGCGACGAGGCGATCGCGTTTGCGCCGGTGCGGCAGTTGGCGGGGTGGATCCGGGATAGGGTGCTGACCTCGGCGCGGCTGACGGAGATTTATCTGGCGCGGATCGCGCGGTTGAACCCTCGGTTGTTCTGCTTTGCGACGGTGACGCCGGAGCTGGCGCGGGCGCAGGCAGCGAAGGCCGATGCGCTTCTGGCGCGTGGCACCTGGCTGGGGCCGCTGCATGGCATTCCCTATGCGGTGAAGGACCTGGTGGATACCGCGGGCGTGGTGACCGGGTGGGGGGCGGAGCCCTTCATGGGGCGGGTGCCGGAGCAGGACGGGGCGGTGGTGCGGCTGCTGGCCGAGGCCGGCGCGGTGCTGCTGGGCAAGGCCTCGCTGGGGGCGATGGCCTTTGGCGATATCTGGTACGGGGGAACGACGCGCAATCCCTGGAACACGGAGGAAGGCTCGCGTGGGTCCAGCGCCGGGTCGGCGAGTGCGACCGGGGCGGGGCTGTGCGGGTTTGCCATTGGCAGCGAGACGTTGGGGTCGATCGTGATCCCCGCCGCGCGGTGTGGGGTGGCGGGGTTGCGGCCGACCTTCGGGCGCGTGTCTCGCGCGGGGGCGATGGCGTTGTGCTGGTCGCTGGATCGGCTGGGGCCGTTGGCGCGGAGCGTGGATGACACCGCGCTGGTGCTGGCGGCGATCAACCGGGGCGATGCGGCGGATGAGGCGAGCATCGCGGCGCCGTTCGGATGGGATGCGTCGCGCGGCGTGGCCGGCATGCGGGTGGGGTATGTGGCCGGCGATTTCGGTGATCCGTTGGATGCGGCGGTGATCGAGGCGGTGCGGGGGCTCGGCGCGGTGCCGGTGCCGGTTTCGCTGCCGGACCTGCCGTATGACGCGTTGCAGAACATCCTGTTCGCGGAGGCGGCGGCGGCGTTCGAGGATCTGACTCTGACGGATGCCGATGACGAGCTGGCGCGGCAGGATAGCGGGGCGTGGCCGAATACGTTCCGCAAGGCGCGGTTCCTGTCGGCGGTGGATCATATCCAGCTGGACCGGCTGCGGCGGCGTGTGATGCAGGCGATGGATGCCGTGTTCGGCGAGGTGGATACGTTGCTGTCGCCGTTGGCGGCGGGGCCGTTGACGATCATCGGCAACATGACGGGGCACCCGGCGCTGGCGCTGCGGGTGGGGTTCGCGCACACGCGGACGCGGCGGATGCCGGCCTATCTCAACGCGCCGGTGGTGGAGGCGGAGGGGCCCGTACATCGGGTGCCGCATGCCGTCTCCATCCTGGCGCCGTTGTTCGATGAGGCGGCGGCGCTGTCGCTCGGGCGGGCGCTGGAGGGGGCGTTGGGGGTGGCTGGGGATCGGCCGGCGCTGGACTAGCGCCCCTGGATTAACGACGACCCGCGATGAGTCGCCAGGTGGAGTCGTAGAGGCCGTAGAGCGCGTCACCGGCGATGGCGCCGCCGGCGAAGCTGCGCAGGTCTTGCGGGGTGGCGGCGGGCAGGCGGCGGCGGGCGAAGTCTCGGCAGGCGAGGCCGGCGAGGAGGGCCCAGCCGGCGGCGGGGTTGAGCAGCATGAGGCCGGTGGCGAAGAGCAGGCCGAGTTGGCTTGTGGGGCCGCCGGCGAACTGGAGTGCGGCGCCGGCGATGGCCCAGGGCAGCATGCGGGAGAGGACATCGGGCGCGGTGCCGGCGCGGATGGCGATGGCGTAGACGTGGTCCATCGGCGGGACGCGGCCTTCGGCGAAGAGCGCGGCGTGGGATAGCCAGACCACGGCCACGGCGATGGCGGCGGCGAGCAGGGCGCTGCGGCGTTGCTGGCGTTGGCCGTCTTGCTGGAAGGCCTCGGTGGTGCCCTCGCGCAGGATGTGGCCGGTGGCGAGCGCGTGGCCGAAGGCGGCGAAGGCGGGGCCGGTGGCGGCGGTGAAGCCGGTGACCAGGCAGAGGGCGGCGGGCGGGAAGCCGATCAGCAGGCCGAGGGTGAGGGCGATCATGGCCAGGGCGAGGGCCGGGAGCCAGCCGGTG
Source organism: Alphaproteobacteria bacterium (assembly GCA_026400815.1). Lineage (GTDB taxonomy): Bacteria > Pseudomonadota > Alphaproteobacteria > Acetobacterales > Acetobacteraceae > CAMDGX01. Next base: position 67,840 of record JAPLOI010000026.1, on the reverse strand, counting down.
TGCATGGCGGCGAGGCCGCAGACCAGGAGATGCACGAAGGCGGCGAGCGCAGCATAGGCGACGAAAAGCGCCAGCATTCCGGGGCCGAGACGGCTGGCGAGGCCGCCGGCGAGGGCCAGCAGCACGGCGATGGCGAGGTGAGCGGCGAAGGCCTGGGCGAGGGCGGGGCGGAGTTCTGCGCGGCGGCGCAGGGCTGTGGCCACGAGTTGCGCCACGGCGGCCAGGGCGGCGCCGAGCAGCAGGCCTTGGGGTATCTGGGCGCGCATCAGGTCCGGCAGCCAGCCGGTTGGGAGGTCGCTGGCGTGGCCGCGCAGCAGCAGGCCGAGGGCGAAGGCGAGCAGTGGCCAGGGCGGGGCGAGGAAGGCCAGGCCGAAGGCGAGCATCGGCACGCGGTACATGGCGCCGAAGGCCCCGGCGGCGAGGCCGAGCAGCAGGGAGACGGCGCGGTGCTCGCCTTCCCGGGCGGCGAGAATGGTTTCGGCGGCGGCACGGCCTTGCGGCCAGGCGGCCTCGGCGGGGAAGGCGGGGGTGGCGAAGAGGCGGGCGGCGAGGAGGAGATCGACCAGCAAAGCGAGGGCGACGCCCAGGAAAAGCGGCGCGACGAGATCCGGCCGGCCGAGGGCGACGGGCAGGCCGATGGGCAGCAGCAGCGTGTTGCCGGCGGCGATGGTGGCTACGGCCGCGGCACTCTGGGCGAGGTTCTGGCGGTGGATGGAGCGGAACGGCAGCAGCAGGGTCCAGGGCAGGGCGCCGAGCGCCATCGCGGCCAAGGCGGCGGGCACAGCGGTGCTGGCGGCGGTGCCGAGCACGGTGACCATCTGCACGCCCAGCAGAGCCGCGAGCGCGCTGAGCGGCACGATGAGGGCGAGGCTCGCGCGGCTGAAGGCGGCGGGGTGGGCGCCGGCCGGCATGGCGGGGGTCTCCGTGGTTCCAGCCTGACGCTAGCGGCGCGGGCGGCGATCTGGAACCATTGCGGTGCATGCGAGGGAGTTTTCGATGGACCTGAAGCTGGGCGGGCGCGTGGCGCTGATCACGGGGGGCAGCCGGGGCATTGGGCTGGCGACGGCTTCGTGCTTCGCGGAGGAGGGGTGCCACCTGGTGATCTCTGCCCGCAGTGCCGAGGATCTGGCGGCGGCGAAGGCGAAGCTGGGGCATGCGGCTTCCGTGACGACGGTGGTGGCGGACGTGACCGATGCGGCGCAGGCCGAGGCGCTGGTGGCTGAGGCGGTGCGGGTGCATGGCGGCATCGACATCCTGATCAACAATGTCGGCGGCGGCGGGGGTGGGCGGCGGATCGAGGACAGCACCGACGACGAGTGGCGCCGGGCGCTGGAGATCAACGTGATCCAGACCGTGCGGATGATGCGGCTGGCCACGCCGCACATGGCCGGGCGGGCGGGGGCGGCGGTGGTGAACATTGCCTCCATCTCTGGCTGGACGCCGCAGCTTTCGAGCTCCGGGCAGTATGGCGCGGCCAAGGCGGCGCTGATCTTCGATACGGAAGTTTGGGCGCTGGACCTGAACAATTACGGCATCCGCGTGAACACGGTCTCGCCGGGCTCGATCCTGATCGAGGGCAATGGCTGGGACCGCTACCGGCAGACGGAGCCCGAGGGCTACGCCGACTACGTGAAGTATGGGTTCCCGATGGGGCGGTTGGGCACCGGGGAGGAGGTGGCGGACGCGATCGTGTTCCTGGCCTCGCCACGGTCGCACTGGATCAACGGGCGCAACGTGCCGGTGGATGGGCTGGAGCAGCCGTTTCCGGCGCCGGGGCGTAGGGGCTGGTGATGGGGAAGCTGGGGCTTGGATTGATCGGCTGCGGCGGGATCGCGCGTTCCGCCCATCTGCCGGCGATGGCGACGTTGGCGGACCAGGTGGTGCTGCGTGCGTGCGCCGATATCGACGCGGCCTCGGCGCGGGCGGCGGCGGCGCCCTGGGGTGCGGCGCATTCCACCGATTGGCGGCAAATGCTGGACCGGGCGGATATCCAGGCCGTGGTGGTGGCCACGCCCGAGTATCTTCACGCCGAACAGGTGGTGGCCGCGGCCGAGGCGGGCAAGCATGTGCTGTGCGAGAAGCCGATCGCGCCCAGCCTGGCGGAAGCGGACCGGATGATCGCGGCCTGCCGGGCGGCGGGGGTGAACCTGCTGATCGGGCATTCGCGGCGGTTCACGCGGCGCTACATGGAGATCCGCGCTGCGATCGACCGGGGCGAGATCGGGGCGGTGCGGCTGCTGCGCGAGAATGAGCGGCGGTCCCGCGCCATTCCGCAGGTGTGGTGGACGCCGGCGCATTGGACGGGAAACCCGCAGGTGAGCGGCGGGGCGCCGATGATGAACGCGATCCATGAGGCGGACCTGCTGCGCTGGTTCAGCGGGCAGGAGGCCGAAAGCGTGCAGGCGGAGATCAACACCACCATCGAGGGCAATGTGGGGGTGATCGATTTCATCAGCCTGACGGTGAAGTTCCGGGGCGGCGCGATCGGCTCGGCCGAGGTGCTGAACTGTGCGCCGCCGGGGTATCCGGCGTTCCATCAGCTGGAGCTGTACGGAACCGAGGGCGCGATCCGGGCGCGCGATCATGAACTGACGGGTCTGACGCGCTTCGGTGACACCGGGGCGGATTTCCCCGGGCATTACGAGATGCTGCTGCACAACCTGCCGGCCTATGCGCGCGAACTGGCGGAGCTGGTGGCGGCGATCCGCGTGGGCCGGCCGGTGGTGATGCCGCCGACGGAGGCGCGGGCGGCGCTGGAGATTGCGCTCGCGGCGGTGCGCTCCGCCCATGAGGGCGTGCCGGTGCGGCTGGGAGGCGTGGCATGAACGCGGTGCAGATTCCCGTGGCGCTGGTGGGCGATGGCCCGCACGCCCAGGCGCTGCGCGGGCACCAGGGGCCGCTGGGGCGGGTTTCGCTGGTGGCGGATTTGCCGGATGGCGCGGACTGGCAGGCCGCAGTGGCGGACCCGTCGGTGCGGGCGGTGCTCGCCTTCGGGGTGGAGGCGGCGCAGGTGGCGTCCGCGGCGCTGTCGGCTGGGAAGATCGCGGTGTGCGGGCCGGATCTGGCGCGCGATGCCGCCGCGGTGGCGGCGTTGCCGCCGGGCATTCTGCTGTGCGGCGGGGAGATCGTGCATGGCGAGGCGACGCGGCGGGCGCTGGCGGCGATGGCGGACCCCGCCTTCGGGCCGTTGCGTTCGCTCTACCTGGCGATCCGCCAGCCGCGTGGGACGCCTGGCGACGTGATCGAGGCGTTGGGGCCCGAAGCGCTGGAGGCCGTGCTGGCGGCGATCCCGGACGAGATCGTGCAGGTGCGGGTGAATGCCGGGGCGCTGTTCGGGGCTGAGCGGGACAGCGCGGTGATCCTGCTGCGCAGCGCCAGCGACGTGGTGGTGACGATCGAACTGGCGCGCTGCCTGCCGCCCAGCCTGCCGGCGCCGGGGCTGGGCGAGGTGGAGATCGAGGCAATGGGGGCCAGGCAGGCGGTGCGCGCGGTGCCGCATGCCGGGGCGGTGCGGATCCATCGCGACACCGGCAGCGCCGCTGTGCCGTGGCTCAATGCGCCGGTGCTGGATTTGCTGCGAGGACTTGATAACCCGGTGGATGGGCGGGTGCGGCTGGCGCGGGTGGCGAAGGTGCTGGAGAAAGTAAGGACCTTCTTTTTCTGAAGAAAAAGAAGCAAAAAGACTTTATGAATTTGCGCGCGCTTCTCCATGGAGAGGCGCGCGCAAGGTCATAAAAGTTTTTCGGTTCTTTTTTTCAAAAAAGAACCGCTTTCTTATATCGGGCACACCCCGCTGGCGCAGGCTAGGTGCGCCATGTCCACGGCTTCGTGCAGGGCGGTGTCGTTGATGCCGGCGGCGAGGGTGGCGAAGCTGGCTTCGTCGATTTCTTCCTCCGGCAGGTATTCGTAGCCCAGCTCGTGATCGGGGCGGCTGGGCAGGATGGCGCAGCAGCGGATCTGGGGCTGGTGGGTGAGGACCATGGCGCGGAAGTCTTCGAGGCTGTGGCGGTCGGTGAAGAGCTTCAGCGTGTAGGAGACCTGGTTGCCCTGTTCGGCGCCGATCCAGTGGCGTTCCAGCAGGGAGAGCCAGCGGTATTGATCCTCGGGCGTGGCATCGGAGGCGGTGGTGAGGCGGTCGGCGATGCCGAGGCGCTGGATGAGGGGCAGGGTGGGGAAGCCGACGATGGCCATGCCGGGGAAGCTCTGCAGCGGGCGGACGGGGTAGCCGAGGGCTTCGTATTGGGCGAGCAGGGGGTCGCTGTCGGTGGTCCAGCCATCGTTCTCGCGGCGGCCGCGGAACTGGACCCAGCGCAGGTATTGCCGGCGGGCGGGGAGGTGGGCGCCTTCGGTGAGGCCGAAGAGCTTGCTGGTGGTGCCGGCGGGTTTCACCGTGGTGACGGTAAAGGGGGCGGGCAGGCCGAGTTGTTCGGCGTAGGTGGCGGCTTCGTCCTTTGCGGCATCGGAGAGGTGGGTCAGCATGGCCCAGAACGGGGCGCTGCGGGTTTCGTCCAGCAGATCGGGGAAGGAGAGGCCGAAGCGCATCCAGGCCCATTCGTGCAGGCCGGTGGGGCCGATGCCCATGCGGTTGGTGCGGCGGACTTCCTCGCCGTAGAGCGCATCCATGGTGTTGGCGCGCATGAGGAAGCGCACGCCGAGGCGCACTGCATCCTCCACGCGGGAATCCCACAGGGCGGTGACGTCCTGGGGGGCGGCGCCGGGGGCGTGGGTGGTGAGGGCCACGGGGCAGGCGAGCAGGGGGGCGAAATCGGCGATCACGCAGTAGCCGCCGGTGACGTGCAGGGTGATCTCGCCGCAGGGGTTGGTGGTGGCGGGGAAATCGGTGTGCTGGGCGCGGCGTGCGGTTTCGGCCAGCAGGGCGACGGCGTGGGTGGCCTGGTAGCGGGCGGAGCGAACGTCTCGGCCATCCTCGTGCACCGGCTTGGCGTGGGCGCGGCCGGTGCGGTGGTCGTCCAGCTTGTCGCCGTTGATGAAGCCTGGCTCGCCGTTGATGAAGGCGCAGCGTGTGGCTTCGTCGAAGATGGCCAGGGCGTGCAGGTGGTCCGGCGTGGTGCTGCCGGCCTGGCCGGCTTTCACGCCGGCCCAGAATTCGGCATCGACCATGACGGAGTTGTTGGCCGTCCATAGCCCGCCTTCGGCCTTGGCGCGGATGAAGCGCAGGATGCCGGGGTCTCGCCAGGATTTGGTGGCCATGCGGGCGGCGCGGCGGGCGCCGCCGACCTGGACTTCGACGGAGAGGTGGTGGTCGGCCAGCAGGGCCTGTTCCCAGCGCGGCAGGGTGCCGGCACGAGCGGGTTCAATGACGTGGTGGCGCAAATTGGCGAAGCCGCGCATCAGCGAGAGCGGGCCGGAGGCGGGGCGGCCCTGCATGCCGGCGATTGGGGCGCCGCAGGGGCGGATGGCGGAGAAATCGAGCAGGAGGGTTTCGTCTGTAGCGCCGGCGAAGGCGCGGCTTTCAAGCAGCTCGATGGCCTTGGCCCAGCCTTCGCGGCTGTCTTCGATCACGTGGGCGGTGGGGCTGGCCGTGGAGTCGATCTCGAACTCGCGGGCGAGCCAGGCGGCCACTTCCGCGTCCTGCTGGTCCGTATAGGTCTCGGGCGTGGTGCCCCAGGGGAGGAGGCTGAACTCGGTGCCGAAGCGGTGCCGGGCGGCGCGGGTGGTGGGGGCATCGGAGTGGGTGGCAGAGAGGCGCAGGCGCAGGCGGGGGGCGTGGGCCCAGTCGGTGGCCATCAGCGCATCGTCGTAGGCGCGGCCGACGCCGCTGCCGTTCAGCAGCAGGTAGAACAGGGTGAAGCTGGCGGCCGCGGTGGCGCAGTTGGTGAACACCTCCATGTTGCGGCCGGGTTGGCTGGCGTCGCCGTGCTGGAGGTGGCGGCCGGAGGTGATGAGCGCGCCGGTGGCGATGGCGTTGCGCAGGCGGGCCTGCTCCACGGGGTCGGCGGAGTTGCCCAGCAGGGCCATGTTGCCCGCGGCGACGCGGGCGGCGACGCGGCCGAAATCCTCCTGGTCGTCCGCGCGGAACACGGTGCGGCGGGCGACGGCGATGCCCATGCCGGGATCGAGCGCGCGGGCGGGCAGCGGGGCCTCGCCGAAGCTGGTGCCGGGCGTGGCGAGAGCGCCGGCGAGGCGGGGGTGGAGTGATCCGTCCATGGGCATCCTGTTCCTGTGCGCCCGCAGACGGCGAGTCGATGGAAACAATATATGGTGGTCAGATGGGCGCGTCACCCACCATATACTGCATGGCTCCTGCGGGGAGGCATTCCTCCAGCGAGGTGCTGTCGAGGCTGGCGAGGAAGGCTTCGTGGGCCTGGGCGAGCACGGCGCGCAGGCGGCACTCGGGGGGCAGGCAGCAGGCGCCGCCATCGGGGCGGAAGCATTCGACGAGGGATTGCGCGCGTTCCAGGTGGCGCCCGGGCGCTTCGATGGTCAGGACAGGAACAGTCCTGTTTTTCATCCCTTTGCGCCCGAGCCAGCACGGGCGCAAAGGTATGAAAGTTTTTTGGTTCTTTTTTTCAAAAAAGAACGCGCTTCCTTACGGTTTGACGAACTTCACCACGAATTCGTCCTTCGGCATCGGCGGATCCGGCGTGTTCTTGTCGCGCGGGTCGGCGGGGTTGCGCAGGAAGTTGCCGTCGGCGGCGAAGCGGAAGCCGGCGGCTTCCACTTCCTGGCGCAGGAAGGCTTCCTCGATGCGGTGCAGGGTGCCGGATTCGCTGATACCGGTGCCGGGGCGGCCGGAGTGGTCGGCGATGATGTAGGTGCCGCCGGACTTGAGCGCACGGAAGGCGGCCTGGTTCATGGCGGCGCGGTCCACCAGCATGTGGCCGAGGTCGTGGTAGTTGAAGATCAGTGTGACGACATCGACGCGGCCTTCGGCCAGTTCGGGGGGGAACGGGTCTTCGAAGGGGCGCACCACGGCGGTGATGGGGGCGGTGGCGACGCCGGCGGCCTTCATGCGTTCCATGCGTTCGGCCAGCGCCTCGGGCGAGGGGCGGAAGCGGGGCGGGGCGGCGGGGGTGGGCGTGGCCAGTTGCGGGTTGCTGTTGCCTTCGGGGGCGGCCGGGCGCGGGGCGTTGGCACCCGGCGGCGGGCGGCTTTGGCCATAGACGGCGCCGGTGGGGCCGATGGCGCGGGCGACGAGTTCGGTGGTGTAGCCGCCGGCGGCGCTGAGATCGACGGCGACCAGGCCCGGGCGCAGGGCGAAGAACTCCAGCATTTGCTGCGGCTTGCGGCGCAAATCGTTGGTGCGGTCCGCCGCCGTGCGGTCTGGGCTGGCCAGGATCGTGGCGATCTGGTCGGACGAGATGGGCTGGGCGGTGGCGGGCAGGGCGAGGGCCAGTCCCAGCCCTATCATGGTCATTACGGTTCGGCGCAGCAGGCCATTTTGCCTCGGCATCGCGTATCTCCCGTATGGGTAGCGATATCGGACCACATTGCCCGGCCCGCGTCACCCGCCCATGATGGGAGTCACGGAAACGTCTCCAGGGAACAATACGACATGACCATGCGCATTCTGTGGCCGGTGATGCCGCCGGAATTCGACGACGTGGCGCGCGACGCCGTGGGCGCCGGCTTCGAGACGATCTTTCGCCGCAGCATCGAAGAAGTGACGGATGCGGAATGGGCCAGCGCGGATGCGGTGGTGGGGCCGTATCCCGGTGCCGCGAACATCGGCAAGCTGGCGAAGGCGCGCATCTATGTGAAGGCCGCCGTGGGGTTCGACGAGGTGGACGTGGCCACGCTCGGCGGCATGGGCATCGCGGTTGCCAACACGCCGGATTACGGCACCCGCGAGGTGGCGGACCATGCGATGGCGCTGGTGATGACGTTGAGTAAGAGCATCGCCTATCACGACCAGATGTTGCAGGAAGACCTGAAGGGCAACTGGCGGCCGGCGCACAACCCGTTCGGCAAGCGGCTGGGCGTGTGCACTTTCGGCGTGGTGGGCGCGGGGCGCATCGGCACCGCGGCCATGCGCCGCGCGGCGGCGTTCGACATGGACGTGGTGTTCTACGACCCGTTCGTGCCCAACGGCTACGAGCTGGCGCTGGGCGTGCGCCGCGCGGATAGCCTGGCCGAGCTGATGGGCCAGTGCGACATCGTGAGCGTGCATGCGCCGCTGAATACCGAGACGCGCGGGCTGGTCGGCAAGGACGCGTTCGCGGCGGCCAAGAAGGGTATGATCCTGGTGAACACCGCGCGCGGCGGCGTGGTGGATGTGGATGCGCTGCACGATGCGATGAAGGACGGCACCGTGCTGGCCGCCGGGCTGGATGTGCTGCCGGAGGAGCCGGCCGATCCGCAGCGCCGCCTGATCAAGGCGTGGAAGGATGGCGAGGCGTGGATCAAGCACCGCCTGGTGCTCACGCCGCATTCGGCCTTCTACACGCCGGAGAGCATGCGCGACATTCGGTTCCTGTCGTCCCGCACCGCGGCGCGCTATCTGCGCGACAACCGGCTGGAGAATTGCGTGAACAAGGCGTACCTCGCCACCCCCCGATGAGATGATGGCCCTGTTGCCTTCCGATCCCCTGCTGGACCGGCAGTGGTATCCGCATGGCAACGGGCTGGCCCAGCCGGCGGTGCACCTGAACGTGCGGCCGGCCTGGGCCGGCTATGCCGGGCGCGGCGTGCGCATCGGTTCGTGGTCCGTCATCGCCATCTCGCAGGGCAGCCGCAAAGGGATGTGCACGGCGTAGCTGGCGGGGCGGTGCGGAAGACGGCGAAGCCCTGGGCATCGCGCAGCAGGCCGGGGGTGGCCAGCATCGCCTCCTGCGACATGCCGAAGATGCCGATGCGGCGCTTTGCCATGGGAGACTCCTCGATGGAATATTGCTAGCAGGCTGGCATCTTCCCGATGCCGCAAGGAGCCCTCGCGCATGACCCATCTCGCCCGCCGCCCCTGGGTGCCCGAGGCCTGCGAGAGCCATGTGCTGGCACTGGCCGGGCGGGTTGCGGCCCCTTCCGGCGCGGTGGCAGCGCGGATCGAGGCGCTGATCCAGCGCAACCTGGAAATCCACGACGCCGATTGCTTCAACCTCAACCCCGCCACCAACGTGATGAACCCGGCCGCCGAGGCGGCGTTGGGGCGTGGGCTCGGCAGCCGGCCCTCGCTGGGCTACCCCGGCGACAAGTATGAGATGGGGCTGGAGGCGATCGAGGAGATCGAGGTGATCGCCGCCGAGCTGGCCGCCGAGGTGTTCGGGGCGAAGTATGCCGAGATCCGCGTGGCCTCTGGCGCCATGGCCAATCTGTACGGGTTCATGGCGCTGACGAAGCCAGGCGACGCCATCATCGCCCCGCCGCCGGCCGTGGGCGGGCACGTGACGCACCATGCGGCGGGCTGCGCCGGGCTGTACGGTCTGGTGAGCCACCCTGCTCCGGTGGATGCGGATGGCTACACGGTGGATCTCGATGGGCTGCGGGCGCTGGCGCGGCGGGTGAACCCGCGCATGATCACCATCGGCGGCAGCCTGAACCTGTTCCCGCACAACGTGCGCGCGGTGCGAGCGATCGCGGACGAGGTGGGGGCGCATGTGCTGTTCGACGCCGCGCACCAGTGCGGCATCATCGCCGGCGGTGCCTGGCCCAACCCGCTGGCGGAGGGCGCGCATCTGATGACGATGAGCACCTACAAGAGCCTGGGCGGCCCGGCGGGCGGGCTGATCGTGACCAACGACGCGGCGATCGCCGAGAAGCTGGACCGCATCGCCTTCCCGGGCATGACGGCGAATTTCGACGCCGGCAAAAGTGCCGCGCTGGCGATCACGCTGCTGGATTGGCGCGAATATGGCGCGGACTATGCAATGGCGATGGTGGCACTCGCCCAGGCGCTGGCGGGCGAGCTGGCGGCGCGCGGCATCAGCGTGTTCGCGCGCGACCGGGGCATGACCACGTCCCACCAGTTCGCGGTGGAGGCTGCGGCGTTCGGCGGCGGGCAGGCGGCTTCCAAGACGCTGCGGCGGGCAGGGTTCCTGGCCTGCGGGATCGGGCTGCCGATCGCGGATGTTGCGGGCGATCTCAACGGGTTGCGGATCGGGACGCCGGAGTTGGTGCGCCGGGGTGTGACGCCGGCCGAAGCGCCGGCGCTGGCGGAATTGATTGCTGAGGGATTGCGCGGCAATGCGCCGGAAGGCGTGGCGGCGCGGACGAAAGAAATGCGCGGGCGCTTCATCGGGCTGCAATACGTTCGGTGCAGTGTTTCCTGAACTACTGGCCGCGCGGGTCGCCCTGGCCGCGTCAGGATAGCTTTTGAATTTCCTTGAGGGCAGTGTCGAAGCAACAACCCTTCTGCCGCACAACCAATTTATGCCACTTATAGTTTCTTAGCATACCCCGTTCCGTTGATCAACGACCCCGGCCACTACATGAAATTTGAGTGTGAAAAATAATGAATGCAAGACTTGCTTCGTTTTCAATCTCAGCAACAAGAAGTTAAATAAATAATTGATTATACTAAACCCCAATTCGCCCAGCGTTCTCGTGAAAGCGTCAGCTGATATCGGGCAGGCTCCCCTTAAAGCCCACTAAGATTTGATTGAATTCGTCTCTGATGCCCAAATCGAGATTGTCGAATGTTTGGCTATAGAACGGAATGCCCGAAAACTTCGTCAGCAGCGGAGCTATGTCGTATCCCCAGTCGATCGTGACGAGCGCGCCGTCCTTGCTCATCGGATTTCCATGATATTCGGGTGGGAGGATGTGTTCGACGACGCCATCAACGATCCGGGCGCGCCGCTGGGTTGCCTTAAACCTATTCGCAACAGGAACCGCCATGAGGCATAGCCCCCCGGGCTTCAAGGTCCGTGCAATCTCTGAAATTGCGGATTCAGGGTCAAAAACATGCTCAAAAACCTCGCGTGTCACGACCAAGTCAAAATAGTTGTCGGGAAATGTCTGCTTCTGCAAATCCTGTACGATGTACTTCCCTCCAGCCTTACCCTGATCAAAGACCATCATACCGCCAGGCTGCTCCGGATTGTATTGCGATACAACGTAGTTGCGACATTCTTTAAGAAATCGAAATGTAACCGGATCCCCGCCGGGGGAGCTTTCATGGATGGTGAGGTCGCGCCAATTAGTCCTTAGGCTAGTCAACGCATACCAGAACGCCCTTTGGGCCGGCCAAGACCCACAGCTGGCGCATTTGGCAGAACGGTAGTATTTTGGTGCCTGCATTTCGAACATCGTGTCATGCTCGCATACTGGGCAGCGGCCAGGATACTCGGTTGTCATATCAGTTCCTGCTCCAGTGCGAAAGCTATGCTGACTCGGTTGCTGTTTGAGGCTCGACCCTGAAGCACAAAGCTAATTGGTCAAAATATTTTTTTCATTTTTTCTGCTCTCTTAGAGTAACATGATCTCCGGACATTACCTGTATGGCTAGTCTTTCTGGCCGTGCGGCCACGAGTGCATCCGCCATGCGCAATCTTGGCCAATCCGTCAGCCAGCCTGCCAGACCTCGTGCCCGTATCTTGCCTCTCAGATGCGGTGTTGCGCAACTCCTCTGCAATGTTCCGGTGCGCCCGTTGCGGAGTGCCTCACGGAGGGGAATGTTGCCGCCAAGATCAGTGCGGCTATGAGCCGTTACGAAGTCAATCGGAACCTTGGTGATCGACATGATGAGAGCTCCCCACGGAGTCGGGATGACGGACACAGCGGGAAAAGAAAAGACAACCACATCTAAAGCGGGGAGAAGACGCAAGCCTGACGGATCAGATTTTGCCGAGCGTGCGGCCTCGCAGCCTTAATGATCCTTCGATGTTGATCTGCGTTTTCCGGCGAGGTCCGCCCTTTTTCGTGATCACAACAAAGCCGTCGCGGATTTCTATGGACTCGATCAGGTCCGAGGAGGGCAGAAGCAGGACAAGCTCAAGGATCAGGTTCGAGAGTGCCGGCACCTTGTTCCAACCGGACGATTCGTTCTGGCTTTCCGGCCAGTGCGACCAAGCCCAGCTTTCAATCACATATTTCCCGCCCGCCACAAGGAAAGGAAACGAGATCTCGAACGAGGTTTTGCTCATCTCATACCCATGCGAGGCATTGTCGACGATGACATCGACCTCGTCGCCGAACTGCTCTCTGATAATCCGCCGGATGCGGTCCGGATCGGTTTGAGGTGTATCGTTGAACACCTTGGCTCGGAGCGAAAGGGAATGCGCGTCGAGCAGGGCCTCCACGGCATCGACGTCCTTGCTGGCGTCGATGCCGGCATAGCGGGCTTCAGGAAAGAAGGCGCAAAGAAGGCAGGCATTTCCGCCCTGATGGACCCCAATCTCGAAAATGCGGCGCGGCGCGGCGCCGCCTAGGGTACGCAGAAAGTTGTTCAGGGTGCTTTCTTCCTTCAGCACCCTGACACGGCCCGCTGCCTGTTCGGCCGGTACACGATGCAGCGCGAAGGGAATCGCTCCTATCTGGAACAGCCCAGGCGCGGTGAACCGTACTAGCGGTTCATTACCAGCAACCTGTGGGATGGTTGGCGCACGGAAGCCAGGAAAGGCTGTCCGGTCAATGGCGGGCATGTCCAGCATCGTCCGGATCGCATCCTCTAGGCGGTCCAGCGGCACATCGTAGGCGGAGTTCCAGTCGGGATGTTGCCGGTACTCGGTCGGCACGTGCGTACCCACCACGAAGCCGTGCTGCACATTTGCGGCCCCGGCAACGGACCAGAAAGCCGGCTGTGCCGTAACGGGATTGAACAGTTCCAGCAGCCGTCCACCTGACGGACAGAACAGAACATTAGCTAGACCGGCACCATGCTCCCCGATGAAGTTCCGGACCTTGCGCATGGTCTGGATCTGCTCCGTGAGCGTCGCGTCTTCAAAGCTTACGACTCGGAAGCCGTAATGCTCTACCAGTTGGCGAACCTCTCGAAAGTTGGCGACGCGGCGCGCATTGACGGTACGGTGCAGATACACGCGCTCGTTGGACGACGGTGCGTCAGGTACGCTCGACGCGAGGCGCGCTGCCGCGATCGCGTTGAGGGGGGAGACGTTCCATATGTCGAGCGGCGGAATGATCATCCCGTCTGACAGTTTTAGCACCTCGTGCGGTGCAATGGGTTCGACGGCATCCGGCTCTATGCCCAGGAGATCCAGCGTCTGCTGCTGGAAGCTGTCCGGGGGAAAGCGAGGCAGAACGATGCGCAGGTCCGGAAGGTCTTTCCGTAGGTCGAGAAACGCAACAAGGATCGGCAGGCACTGCTGCATCCAGTGCGCATAATTCCCCCATGCAGCAGTGAATCCGACCAGGTAGGGGCGTCCATTGAGCTCCCGGCTCACATTCAGTGGCGCCTTGAAACGCACGGATTGCCGGACCTCGAACGACGCCACTGCAGACGTTGGATGCCAGAAGCTGATGTGTGCGATCGTATCCTCGATCGCGCTTCCTTCATGCAAAACGATGCCGTCGGTCCCGATTAGCAGAGCGTCCTGCAGCCGGGCGCAGAAAATCTCAGGGCTCCGATAGGTCCTGAACGCCGGCTCGATGAAGTGCGGTCCGTAGATTGCGTCTCCTAGACGGTTAAGGTCGGCGTAGAAGAATTCGCTGCGAAGCTGGGGCTCGATCGAACTAAGCCGGAATGCCTGCACGACCTTGTTCTGCGAAACCAGGACGCTGACCCTCGGCCCGACGGGTGGTTCAAGTGGAACGTCCGTCAGCAACGGCGGCTGGACGCGAAACCTCGTTGCGGATTGCGTCAGGGCAACAATGGAGTGATGCCGGTCCCATTGGTGGATGACGGGAGGAATGCGGCCGTCGACCAACACTGTGTCGTCCACGATCGTGATCCTGTCGGCTGACGTGCAGCCGACGGTGTTGATCACGCGGTCGTCGGCGTCGAGCATGCCCCACTCAGGACGGATCTTCGACGCAAGGACATTGTGCACGCCCTGATCGTAGTTGCGACGCTTGTCAAAGGTCATGACGTCGAACAGTCGGCACATCTCGTCCAGATACGCCCTTATGCCAACGACCGTGCCTATCGTGGTTCCCGCACAGGAAACAGGCTGATCGGCGATCGCTTGCACAACGGCGTCCCCGGCAACCTCGCGCACCCACATGGCATTAACGTCGTTAGTACCCAAGCGGATATCTTCGGCCGCGAAATAGACCGGCCGTTCGCGGGTGGTAGCGAATGGATCGGTCTGGAAAAGCACGTCACGGATATCTGTAAGCAGCACTTGACTGTAGCGGTCGCCATGCTTGTCCAGGAAATCCCGGTACATGGTGAATCTGCTAATCATCGGATGTACGTCTGTATCGAGGTAGGGCGAAGGATCGCAGACCCGAATCCCAAAGCGGGTCACGGCCTTGTCAAAGACAGCATCCATGTCCCTGGAAAACAAACATAGATCGATGTTGGATCCGAGCGAGAAAAGAGATGCAATGAATGCTTCGATTTTGTCGAAGGTATATCCAGTACATAGACCCAGAACCAAGTTCTTGCTGGCAGGTAATGTGTCGGAATCATTTGTGTCGGTGGCAAGAAAACGGGTGGGCATCTTGGAAATCTCAGCGCACTTGCGACTGTACGATGCCATCTCTGGAGCCGGAAGGCAAGCGCTGCATGGTATGCACGACGCCGGGGGAGAAACCGTCATTCGACCAATAACAATGTCGATCCGGTATCAGGCTGGCCATTGTGCTGACCGGGGCGTGCGGCAGCCGGCGCAAACGACAGTTCAAGCTTCGCGGCATTAAGTCATCTGGGGCGCCGGGTCGCATCGATACCGCACACCGCCGAGCATGTCGGACGGTGGAATGGCCAAGATATGGTCGAGACGGTCTACCCAATGTCCCCTTGCACTGCCGTTGACGAAATGCTCGGTCTCCTTCGTGGCCATCGCGACCCTCCGGCTATCCGGCCATTTCTTGGCGGAATCGTGAACGAGTTAGAGAAAGCCTATTCCCCGCCCGCCCCCGGTGCTGGTTGAGGGGCGAGGTCAATGGTAATCTGGCGAAGGGTTGGGACTTCGGCTCAGCCACTTCATGGTTGGGGAGAGACGATCCGATGGTCGACCGGGCAACGCAAGACACAGTTTTTTTCCGTCACCTGCCCAAAACGGCCGGTACATCCCTCACCACGACACTCGCCAACATCTACGGCGACGGCCAGTGCTACCGGTTCCGTGACGTGGGCGAGGGCTTTCAAGGCATGTTCTCCAGCGTGCTGCAGGCGCGCGGCGACGTGTTGTCGCTCGTGTCTGGCCACATCCCGTTGCACACGGTGCCAGAGGGTGGCTGCGGCATGGAGTTCACCATCCTGCGTGAGCCGATCGCCCGCCTGCTCTCCCTGCGCCGCTTCCTGGAACAGCAACCCCCTGCCGACCGGGCCCGTATGGGGTTGGGCGACAAGGTCACCATTGCGGACATGCTCGCCTCCCGCAATTCGGAGGTCTATGGCCAGGTGCGCAACGGCATGGCCCGTTTCTTCAGCCGCGACCGCCGCTTCGCCGATCCGGCGTCCGATGAGTTCTGGGAGCCCCTGCCGCCTGCCGGCGTGGTGGAGGAGTGCGCCGCGGCACTGGAGCGCCAGACCGTTGGCACGGTGGAAGACATGCCCGGCGCCCTGCGCATGCTGCAGCGCCGCCTGCGCGTGCCCTACGAGCTCGATATCGGCATGGAGAACTTCACCACCGAACGTGGCGGGGAAGTGTCGCTGGCCGATATCCGCGCCCTGATCGAGGCCAACTCGATCGACCTCGCGCTGTTCCACATGGTGATGAAGCGCCTGCCCAAGGGGATGCCCTCGGCCAGCCATGCGCTGGGGAATGGCTTCGACCGGCGCACACTGTTTTGTCCGCAGCCGGAGCAGCACTATCTGCCGCCGAACATTCCTGGCCGTCAGGGCTTCGAGCTTTACGAGTACGGCGACAAGCTGTGCTGGCTAGGTGACAGCGGGCGTGGACGGATTTATCTCGCCCCGTCCGACGTGGCCCAGATACTGGTCATATCGCTTTACAGCATTGTGCCGCACTACCCGTTGTCGGAGGTCGTGATCACCGTGGATGGCCAACGCTGGCCGCGCGAATTCTCACATGCCGACAGCAATGGGCATTACCGCCTCGCCGCCATCCCGCCGCATGCCGGGGTTATCGAACTGGCGATCAACCAGCCTTATGGCTTGCCGGTTTCAGCGATCACGCCAGGGTCGCTTGATCGGCGGCGATTGGGAACCGCGCTGCTCGGGGTGCGCAGCCGGGCTCCCTGACGCTGGTTCAGTTCGTTGCCTGGAAGCGTTCCACCAGGACCAGCACCTGCCGCGCAAGGTCCTCGGGCGCCACGCCGCCGCCATCCAGCACCAGCTCGGCCGCCTCGGGTGCCTCATAGGGGCTGCTCACACCGGTGAAGTTGGCGATCTCGCCGCGCATCGCCTTGGCGTACAGCCCCTTCACGTCGCGGGCCGCGCAGACCTCCAGCGAGGTATCGACGAAGATCTCCACGAACTCCCCGGGCGCCAGCAGGTCGCGCACCATCTGGCGCTCGGCGCGGTAGGGGGAGATGAAGCTGGCCAGCACGATCAGCCCGGCATCCACCATCAGCTTGGCCACCTCGCCCACCCGGCGGATGTTCTCCACCCGGTCCTGCGGGGTGAAGCCGAGATCGCGGTTGAGGCCGTGGCGCAGGTTGTCGCCGTCCAGCGAGTAGGTGTGGCGGCCGGCAGCATGCAGCGCTTCTTCCACCAGCTTGGCCACGGTGGACTTGCCGGAGCCGGACAGCCCGGTGAACCACAGCAGCATCGGCTTCTGCGCCTTGGCGGCGGCGCGGGCGGCCTTGTCCACCAGATAGGCTTCCTGGTGGATGTTGGTGGCGCGGCGCAGCGGGAACTGCACCATGCCGCAGCCCACGGTGCGGTTGCTGGTGCGGTCCACCAGGATGAAGGCGCCGGTCAGGCGGTTCTCGCCATAGGGGTCGAAGGCCAGCTTCTGCGCGGTGGAAAGATTGCACACCGCGATCTCGTTCAGCGCCAGGCTGGTGGCCGGCAGCTGGCCCAGCGTGGTCACGTCGATGCGATGCTTGATGGCGGTGATGCTCGCCGTGGTCCAGGCATGGCCCATGCGCAACAGGTATTGCCGGCCGGGCAGCAGCTTCTCCTCGTCCATCCACAGGATATGCGCGGCGAACTGATCCGCCACCGAAGGGCGCTGCGCCGGCGGGGCCAGCATGTCGCCGCGGGCGATGTCGATCTCCTGCGCCAGGCACAGGGTCACGGCGTCGCCGGCAGCCGCACTCTGCTGCTCACCGTCGGGGCCCAGGATGCGGGTGATCTCGCTGGCCACGCCAGAGGCCGCCACCACCACGGGCTCGCCCAGCGCGATGCGCCCGCTGGCCACCGTGCCGGCATAGCCGCGGAAATCGAGGTTCGGCCGGTTCACCCACTGCACCGGAAAGCGGAAGGGCAGCGCCTCGGCGTCCTCGTCCGCGTCCACCGCTTCCAGGTGCTCGATCAGCGTTGGCCCCTGGTACCAGGGCGTGCGCGGGGAGCGCTGCGTCACGTTATCGCCGAAGCGGCCGGAGAGCGGGATGGCTGCCAGGGTGCGGAAGCCGAAGGCGGCGGCGAAGCTGTGGTATTCGGCCACGATGCGGTCGAACACCGCCTGGTCGAAATCGACAAGGTCGATCTTGTTCACCGCCAGCACCACGTGGCGGATGCCCAGCAGGGAGCAGATGAAGGAGTGGCGGCGCGTCTGCGTCAGCAGCCCCTTGCGGGCATCCACCAGGATGATCGCCAGCTCCGAGTTGGACGCGCCCGTTGCCATGTTGCGGGTGTATTGCTCGTGCCCCGGGCAATCCGCCACGATGAAGCTGCGGCTGCCGGTGGTGAAGAAGCGGTAGGCGACATCGATGGTGATGCCCTGCTGGCGCTCCGCCTCCAGCCCGTCCACCAGCAAGGCGAGGTCCACCTCCTCGCCCACCGTGCCGTGCTTGCGGCTGTCGCGGGTGATGGCGGCCAGCGTGTCTTCGGCAATGAGCTGGGCGTCGTAGAGCAGGCGGCCGATCAGGGTGGACTTGCCGTCATCCACGGAGCCGCAGGTGAGCATGCGCAGCAGGCTGCGATTGCCGGCGGGGATGGCGTCCATCAGAAGTAGCCCTCCCGCTTCTTGCGTTCCATGGAGGCTTCCTGGTCGATGTCGATCAGGCGGCCGTGGCGTTCGCTGACGCGGCTGGCGCGCAGCTCCTCCAGCACCTGGTCCATCGTCTCTGCCCGGCTTTCATGCGCGCCGGTCAGCGGCCAGTCGCCCATGGTGCGGAAGCGCACCCATTTCATCTCGATCTCTTCGCCGGGCTCGAGCGGCATGCGCTCGTCGTCGCGCATGATCATGGCGCCGGAGCGGCGCAGGGTCGGCCGCAGGGCGGCGAAATACAGCGGCACCACCGGGATGGCCTCAGCCGCGATGTAGTCCCACACGTCGAACTCGGTCCAGTTGGAGAGCGGGAAAACGCGCATGGTCTCGCCGGGCCCGATGCGGGTGTTGTAGAGGCCCCACAGTTCCGGCCGCTGGCCGCGCGGTTCCCACACATGGCCGGGGGCGCGGTGGCTGAACACGCGTTCCTTGGCGCGGGACTTTTCCTCGTCGCGCCGCGCGCCGCCGATGGCGGCATCGAAGCCGTGCTGGTTCAGCGCCTGCTTCAGCGCCTCGGTGCCCATCACGTTCATGTGAACCTGGCTGCCATGGCTCAGCGGGCCGATGCCCTGGGCCAGGCCATCCGGATTCGTGTGCACGATCAGCCGCGCGCCGATCTCGGCCGCGCGCCGGTCGCGGAATTCCAACATGGCGCGGAAGTCCCAGCCGGTGGCGATGTGCAGCAACGGGAAGGGCAGCTTGCCGGGCGCGAAGGCCTTCTGCGCTAGGTGCAGCACCACCGAGCTGTCCTTGCCGATGGAATACAGCAGCACGGGATTGCGGAAACTGGCAGCGGTTTCGCGGAGAATGCCGATGGCCTCGGCTTCCAGGCGCTTCAGATGCGGGGGCAGGCTCGGCATGATGGGATGGCACTCGCTCAGGCAGCGGAGGGGCGGCGCGGCAAGCCTTGCAGGCGGTGGTTGACGAAACGCAAATACTGCCTCGCATGCCGCCGTATGGCGCGCGGAGATGTCCGCGTAAACGCATGCCAAGTCAACCCAGCGGGGCTTGGCAGCGCGGCCCCGAGGCGCGCCAATGGCGGGCGGACATGGAGGCGGGAATGCGTGGGGACAATTGGGGTTGGCGGGCCAGGATCGGCATGTTCATCGTCGGCAACGAGGCGGTGCCGGAGGCGGAATGGTGGGCGATGGCGCCCGAAGGCGTCTCGGTGCATGCCGCGCGGGTGACGGCGCCGACGCCGTGGGCCGCCTGGAACGCCGATCGCAGCGCGGTGACGTTGGCCGAGGATGTGGTGCGCGGGGCGAAGCAGTTCGCCACGATGAAGCTGCAGGCGGTGGTGATGGGCCACAGCTCCAGCTCCATCCTGGGCGGGGACGGGTGGGACGAGGCGGTGGTGGCGGCGCTGTCTGCGTTGCTGCCTGGCGTGGCGGTATCCACCAACGGGATCGATTGCCTGGCGGCATTGCGGGCGCTGGGCATCGCCCGCCCGCTGCTGGTGCTGCCGCCCTGGTTCGGGCTGCCTTTCCTCGATCAGGCGGCGGCGTATCTTGCCGCGCGTGGCGCCGCGCCGGTGCGGACGATCCGCTACGATCCCGGGCCGGGCTGGCGCGATCTGTCGCCGGGGGAGCTGTATGGCCACGGCATGGGCTTCGCCCAGCAGATCGCGCCGCTGTACGAGCAGGTGCGGGCGGCGTGCCCGGAGGAGGCCGACGGGGTGCTGCTGGCCGGCACCGGGTTTCGCTGCGTGGGGCTGATCGAGGCATTGGAACAGGATCTCGGCCGGCCTGTGGTCACCGCCAACCAGGTCAGCCTGTGGCACGCGCTGCGGCAGGCAGGGGTGCTGCCGGCGGTGCAGGGCTATGGGGCGCTGCTGCGCGGTGCGGTATAGATGCGCAGCAACGGAGCGTACCCATGAGCGATAGCTATACCCCGCCCAAGGTCTGGACCTGGAACAAGGGCAATGGCGGCCAGTTCGCCAACATCAACCGCCCGATCGCCGGCGCCACGCATGAGAAGGAGCTGCCGGTCGGCAAGCATCCGATCCAACTCTATTCGCTCGGCACGCCGAACGGCCAGAAGGTGACGATCCTGCTGGAAGAGTTGCTGGCCGCCGGGCACACCGGCGCGGAATACGACGCCTGGCTGGTGAAGATCGGTGCGGGCGAGCAGTTCGGCAGCGGCTTCGTGGGGGCGAACCCGAATTCCAAGATTCCCGCGATGATCGATCGCAGCGGGCCCACGCCGATCCGCATCTTCGAATCCGGCGCGATGCTGGTGCACCTGGCCGAGAAGTTCGGCGCCTTCCTGCCGACGGAGCCGGGCGCGCGGGCCGAGTGCCTCTCCTGGCTGTTCTGGCAGATGGGCAGCGCGCCGTTCGTGGGCGGCGGGTTCGGGCATTTCTATGCCTATGCGCCGGCCAAGTTCGAATACGCCATCGACCGCTACGCGATGGAGACCAAGCGGCAGATGGACGTGCTGGATCGCCGGCTGGCGGAAAGCGAATACGTGGCTGGGGCCGACTACACCATCGCCGACATGGCGATCTGGCCCTGGTATGGCGGCATGGCCAAGGGGCTGCTGTATGGCGCGGCCGAGTTCCTTTCGGTGCACGAATACAAGAACGTCATCCGCTGGGCCGACCAGCTGGCGGCGCGGCCGGCGGTGAAGCGTGGGCGGATCGTGAACCGGATGAGCGGCAACCCCGCCGAGCAGCTGCACGAGCGGCACGACGCCAGCGACTTCGAGCTGCGCACGCAGGACAAGATCGCCGCCGGCTGAGGCCCCCCGGCGGGCAGGGTTCCCGCAAGCCGGTGCCGGTGGCAGAGTTCGCCATCGGCACGGGGGCACGGAAATGAGCA
The DNA here is from genome assembly GCA_026400815.1 of Alphaproteobacteria bacterium. Taxonomy (GTDB): domain Bacteria; phylum Pseudomonadota; class Alphaproteobacteria; order Acetobacterales; family Acetobacteraceae; genus CAMDGX01. The sequence continues at coordinate 46,878 of JAPLOI010000026.1, read as the reverse complement.
AGCTGTTTTCGCTGGACGGCAAGGTGGCGCTGGTAACCGGCGCCTCCCGCGGGCTGGGGCGGGCCATGGCGCTGGGGCTGGCGGAAGCGGGTGCCCATGTGGTGGTGAACGGGCGCAACGAAGCCGGTATCGAAGCCACCATGGCGGCCCTGAAGGCCGCCGGGCGGCCGGCCACCGCAATGGCCTTCGACACCACGGACATCGGGGCTGCCGATGCCGCGATCGAGCGGATCGAGGGCGAGCTCGGCCACCTCGATATCCTGATCAACAATGCCGGCTACGGGAACGGCAAGAGCGGGAGCGAAAGCACCAACGAAGACTGGGCCGATATCATCGAGGTGGACCTGAACGCCTGCTTCCGCCTCGCACGCAAATCATCGGTCGGCATGATCCAGCGCGGCTGGGGGCGGATCATCAGCATCTCCTCCGTGAACGCCCATATCGCCCGCGAGGCCAATGCCAGCTACTGCGCCGCCAAGGCGGGCCTTGAAGGCATGACACGGGCGCTCGCCGTTGAATGGGGGCCGCACGGCGTGACGGTCAACGCCATCGCGCCCGGCTACATGATGACGCCGGACAACATGACCAACGCGCTCCGCGCCGATCCCGTGCAGCGGGCGCGCTTTGCCGACCGGACGGCCCTGCGGCGGTGGGGGCAGGCCCACGAACTCGACGGCGCCGTGATCTATCTGGCCAGCGACGCCGGCGCCTACTGCACCGGCCACGTGCTGGTGGTGGATGGTGGGATGACGGTGAAGATCTAAGGCCAGGGGCTCTGCCCCTGGACCCCGCTGGGGCCTTAGGCCCCAGACCCCGATACCTTTTCCGCCTTCGGCGGGGAGGGGCCGCCCGGGTCTCTCCACCGCCTCGACGGCCCCTCCCCGCCGAAGGCGGAATTATGTGGGTCCAGGGACCTCAGGTCCCTGGCGGGTCCAGGGCAGAGCCCTGGCCTTAGGGTCCTTCGCCGATATCCCACCATATGCCCGCCATCAGGCCGAGGCCGTCGCGGAACAGGGAGCCGAGGCCGTGTTCGTTGGGGCCGTGTTGGCCGCAGCCGCCGTAGGAGTGGGGGATCCAGATGACGGGGGTTCCGAGGATCTCGCGGAAGTATTCCGAGGGGCCGGAGGCGCCGATGGTGGGGATGACGTTGGGGGGGCGGCCGGCGGTTTGGGCCATGGAGGCGACGATCTTTTGCACCCAGGGGTCGTTCGGGTCGGTGCGGGAGGCGGGGAAGTAGTCGCGTTCCAGGACGGGTTCGATGGTGACGTTGGGGAAGCCTTCGCGGTCCAGGTGGGCGCGCAGGCTGGGGATGATGGCATCGCTTTGGACATCGACGGTGTGGCGCACCTGGATGCGGGCGCGGGCGGTGCCGCCGACGGCGTTGACGGGTGATTCGGGCTGGCCGCTGATGCTGGCGAGGACGACGGCGCTGGTCCAGGCGTAGATGCGTTCGGCGCGGGTGAGGTTGGGTTCGCCCCAGCCGAGATCGGGGGTGGGGGCGCCGGGCTGGTCTTCGATCAGGACGGCGCGGGCGGCCTGGGTAACGGCGTCGGGCACGTGTTTCGGGGTCCAGCCATCGACCATGATGCGGCCGTCGCGGCTGAAGATGCTGGTAATGGCGTAGGAGAGCAGCACGCCGGGGTCGATCAGCAGGCCGCCCCAGTGGCCGGAGTGGTGGCTGCCTTCGCGCAGGTTCACCACCAGGTCGAAGGCGACGCCGGCGCGGGTGCCGAGGGTGACATCGGGGATTGTGAGGCTGGTGCGGGGGCCGTCCAGGGCGATGAAGACGTCGGCGGCGCAGAGGGCGCGGTGGCGTTGCAGGAAATCTTCGAGGCCGGGGGAGCCGGCTTCCTCGCCGGTTTCGACCATGAGCTTGACGTTGAAGCCGAGGTTGCCGCGTTCGGCGATGACGGCGCGCAGGGCATCCAGCGCCAGGAGGTGTTGGCCTTTGTTGTCCACCACGCCGCGGCCGTAGATGCGGTCGCCCTCGATGGTGACCTGCCAGGGGTCGAGGCCGGCGCGCCAGCGTTCCGGCATCGGGCGCACGACGTCGCCGTGGCCGTAGAGCAGGACCGTGGGCTTGGTGGGGTCTTCGATGCGGGTGGCGAGCAGGACGGGACCGTGCTGGGGCAGCGGGTTATCGAGCACTTGGGGGGTGAAGCCCAGTTCGGCGGCCATGGGGCCGAGGACGCTGTGGCAGTAGTGTTCGAGATCTGGCTTGTGGCCGGGGGGATGGCTTTGGGTGGGGATTGCGACGAGGGCGCGCAGGCGGTCGAGGTAGGAGCCGTCGTCGAAATAGGACTGGGCGCGGGCGATGGCGTGGGAGCGGCTCATGTGGCGCTTTCGAGGTCGGCGCAGGTTACGCGGTGGTCGCCGAAGCAGATGATGGCGCCGCGGACGCTTGGCGGGCGGTTGTTGCGGCTGCGGAGTTCGTGGGCGGGGACTTCGAGCCAGGCGTTGGGGGCGTCGGGGCCGAAGGTGTCTTTGTCGATATAGGCGAGGATGCGGCCGTCGTCGTTGGGGATGACGGCGGTTTGGCGGCAATGGGAGAAATCGCAGCAGGACCAGCCGTCGCGGCTGCGGAGGTCGTCGAACCACTTCTTGACCTCGGGCGTGGGGGTGACGCCGGGCGGGGGGGCGGCCTGGGCGGGCAGGGCAAGGGCCATGGCAAGAACCAGGGCAGCGATATGGCGGGGCATGGGGCGTCCTCCTGCTCGGAGGGTAGAAGGACGGGGTGGGGGAGGGGAAGAGAGAGGTAGTTTTGATAACGAAATAACATGGACGTGCGCGTGCGCTCCTGCGGGAGCAGGCTGAAAAAGGATTGGCTGGAGGTCGTTCAGGCGGACGGGGATGCGCGCGCGGGCGGGCGATGAGCGATGGAACACGGAGCCCTGGCGGCTGCAAACCGCGGGAGGGGGCTTCGGATGGACGGAGTTCGGGTGTGCGTGCGGCGGAGGCGGGGTGTGGTGCGCCGGCGGGCCACGCGGGGGCGGCGGCGGTAGGGGCGCAGGCCGCGGCGGTGGCGGCGGAAGCGCGGGGCCGTGGCGGCGCCTTCCTGCCAGGCGAGGGCCAACCGCCCTAGCATCGACAGCAGGCGCAGGATGATCGCGAGGACCACGGCATCGAGACCGAATCCCGGACTCCCGGCATCTGCCGACAGCTCCTGCCGCAAGCCGGCGAACCGGTCGGCCAATGTGGGGAGGGGATGGATCATGTGAGATTTAATAACTCACACGACGGAGGGAGGCAAGGGATTTTTTCAGGGAGGAAGAGTCTTCTTTTTGTGAACAAAAAGAAGCAAAAAAACTTCATTTGAACGATGATGAAAAGGCCTCGCCCCCCTGGGCGCGCACGGGGGCGATCCAGGGAAACGAGGCCTCAGTGGCCGGCCAGTGACAAAAGTTTTTTGCTTCTTTTTTTCAAAAAAGAAGCGCTTGCTTCCTTATGTCTTGCTGGCGAAATGCACCGCGAACTCGGCGCAGAGGGTGACAAGCTTTTCCGTGAGGGCGGAGCCGGTTTCGGCGGAGGAGAGGTTGGGGTCACCTTTGGCGACACCCTTGTTATAGACGTCGTCGTATTCCGTGGGCATGCCGATTTCGGCGCCCTTGAAGCTGGCGGCACCCAGGGCGGTGTAGGGCAGGTCCAGGGCGGCGTTGCGCTTGAGGGATAGGGGGGCGGGGATCATGTCCTTGCGGAGCAGCTCCGGGAATAGGTGCAGGCCGAGGCTGGTGAGCGGGTCCGCGCCGTGGCCGGAGACGGCGGCGGATTTCTCTGCGCCGACGATGCTGGGGAGCATGCCGTAGGCGATGCGCCAGAGGTAGAGGCTGGGGATGATGTGGCCGGAGGCGCGCAGGACTTCGCGCGTGGCAACCTGGATCGGGCCGACATTGCCGCCATGGCCGTTGATGACGATGAGGCGGGTGAGGCCGTGGCGATGGAGGTTGGCGAACATCTCCCGCATGACCTGGGTGAGGGTGGCTTCCGAGAGGGCGATGCCGCCGACCATGGCGCCGAAGAAGTCCGCGCCGCCGAAGGGGATGACGGGGGCGACCAGGGTGGGGGTGCCCATTTCGGTGGCACGCAGGGCGGCCAGCTCGGCCATCTTTTCGGCCAGGAGGTAATCACCCATCGGGGCGTGCGGACCCTGGTCTTCGTGGGAGCCCATGGGCAGGAGGATGACGGGGTTCTGGGCGTAGATCGCCCGGCCCTCGTCGCCGGTGAGGGTGCCCATGTGGACCTTGGGGGTGGTGTTGGCGACCATGGCGGTTGTTTCCTTTAGCGGGACTTCTGGGCCGTGCGGGGATCGACGGTGTCGCGCAGGGCGTCGCAGAGCAGGTTGATGGCGAAGATGGTGAGGGTGAGGGCGGCGCAGGGCCAGAGCAGGAGCTGGGGCGCCTGTTCCAGCGTGGTGCGGGCGCCGCGGATCATGAGGCCCCAGGAGGGGGCGGGCGGGACGACGCCCATGCCGAGGAAGGAGAGGCCGGATTCCAGCACGATGGCGGCGGCGACGGCCAGCGAGAGCTGGACCAGGATGGGGCCGGCGACGTTGGGCAGGATGGTGCGCAGCAGGATGCGCGGGGTGGTGGCGCCGATGGCGCGGGCGGCTTCGACGTATTCGAGTTCCTGCACCAGCTGGACTTCGGCGTAGGTGACGCGCGCGAAGCCGGGGAGGAAGAGGACGGAGAGCACCATGACCAGCGTGACGCTGCCGGGGCCGGCGAGGGTGACGACGAGCAGGGCGAGCAGGACGGGCGGGAAGCAGAGGATGATGTCTGTGCTGCCCAGGGCGAGCATGCCGCCGAGGCCGCGGAACCAGGCGGCCATGAGGCCGAGCGTGGTGCCGATGGCGCAGGCGATGAGGGCTGCGGCGAAGGCGACGGACAGGCTGGTGCGGCCGCCCCAGATGAGGCGGGCGAGAACATCGCGGCCGAATTCGTCGCGGCCCAGGGGGCTGCCGGGGGAGGGGAGGGCCAAGCGCTGGGCGACATCCTGGCGCACCGGATCCGGCAGGCCGAGGAAGGGGGCCAGGAGGGCGATGAGGACGATGACGCCGACCAGGGTGGCGGGGAGGGCGAGGCGTTTCATAAAGGAAGAACCTTCTTTTTCTGAAGAAAAAGAAGCAAAAAGACTTCATTCGTTTGCGCCATCGCGCGCCCAGTCTTACGTGAGGAAAGCGAGGCCAAAGCGAATAAAAGTTTTTTGGTTCTTTTTTTCAAAAAAGAACATGCTTGCTTATTCATGCTGTCCTGATCCTGGGATCGAGGGCGGCGCGGAGGAGGTCGGTGATGAGGTTGATGGTGAGGAAGAGGGTTGAGACGACCAGGATGATGCCGGTGACCATCGGGTAGTCCCGCGCTTCGACGGCGCGGAGCAGGGGGGTGGAGAGGCCGGGCCAGTTGAAGACGTATTCCACGAGGACGGTGCCGCCGAGGAGCGCGCCCATGTGCAGGCCGAGGACGGTCAGCACGGGGGAGAGGGCGTTGCGCAGGATGTGGCGCAGCACGACGCGGCTGGGGTGCAGGCCTTTGGCGCGGGCGGTGCGGACGTGGTCTTGGCCGACGACATCGAGGACCGAGCTGCGGGTCATGCGGAAGAGGACGGCGGTGAGGCCCTTGGCGATGGCGAGTGCGGGGAGGGTGAGCAGGAGGAGGTGCTGGCCGGGGTTGCGGGCGAAGGGGACGTAGCCGCCGGCGGGCATGACGCGCAGGGTTTGCGCCAGCAGCAGGATCAGGAGCGTGCCGACGACGAAGACGGGGATGGCCAGGACGAAGGCGGCGGTGGCGGAGGCAGCGCGATCGAAGGGGCCGCCGCGGTTGAGTGCGGCCCAGGTGCCGGCGGGGACGCCGATGAGGATGGCCAGGGTGGTGCCGGCGGCGATGAGTTCCAGGGTGCGGGGCAGGCGGAGGGCGATTTCGTCCAGCACTGGGTAGTCGTCGACCAGGGAGGTGCCGAGGTCGCCGCGCAGCAGGCCCTGGAGGAAGGCGAGGTATTGGGTGGAGAGCGGGAGGTCGAGGCCGAGGCGGTCGCGCAGCTGGGCGACGGTTGCGGGATCGGGCGCGGTGCCGCCGGTGGAGAGCAGCAGCTCCGCGGGATCGCCGGGGACCAGGTGGATGGCGATGAAGACGATGGTGGCGACGATCCAGACCAGCGCGAGCGCCAGCGCCACGCGGCGCAGGACGAAGTTCATTAGGCGAAGTCGGTGTATTCGAGCTGGTTGCCGGAGGAGGTGCTGAGCTGGCCGGGCAGGTTCTTGAAGCCGGTGATGCGCTTATCCATGCCGAAGCCCTGCGAGCGCCAGGCGAGGCCGACGAGGGGCACTTCCTCCAACGCGGCGCGCTGGAGGTCTTTGTAGATTTCGACGCGCTTGGCGAGGTCGAACTCGGCGCGGCCGGCGGCGAAGGCGGCCGAGGTGCGCGGGGCGGCGAGGCTGAAGGAGCGGGAGTGGGTGTTGGACAGGGAGGTGTCCATCACGACCGACAGACCGTCGGGGTCGTTGCTGTCGGCGGCGACGCCGTGGACGGCGAGGTCGTATTGGCCGCGGGTGCCGAGGCTGACGCGGGTGGACCAATCGGGCAGCTGGAGTTCGACCTGGATGCCGATGGCGGCGAGGTATTGCTGGACGATCTCGGCCGAATCCTTGTGCATGCCGAACTGGGCGGTGGCGAGCATCTTGGCCTGGATGCCGGAGGCGTAGCCGGCTTCGGCCAGCAGGGCCTTGGCGCGGGCGGGGTCGTAGGCCCAGCCGCGGGAGAGTTGCTCGTCGAAATACGGTGTGCCGGGGGCGATCGGCACGCCTTCGAGGGGGCGGCCGCGGCCGAAGAAGGCGACCTTGACGATGTCTTCGCGCTTCACGGCGTGGGCGACGGCGCGGCGGACGAGGGGGTTGTTGAAGGGCGGGCGGGTGCCGTTGAACAGGATGTCCATGAAGGCAGCGCCCTGGACTTCATCGAGGCGGAGGCGTGCGTCGGTTTCGACCGAGGCCATGGCCTGCCAGGGGACGTATTCGATCATATCGAGGTCGCCGGCGCGCAGGGCGGCGATGCGGAGGTTTTCATCGGGGTAGGCGGTGAAGAGGATGCCCTTGAGCTTGGGCAGGCCGGGCTTGAAGTAGTTGGGGGAGGCGGCGAGCTCGATGCTGGTGCCGCGTTCCTGGCGGACGAGGCGGTAGGGGCCGCAGCCGATGGGGGTGCGCGGGTCGGAGCCGGCCCAGCAGATGTGCATGTTGTAGTTGGCGAACCAGGCGGGAAGGGTGGCGAGCTTTTCCTTCGGGACCAGGCGGACGGTGTAGGGATCCGGTGTTTCGACGCGGGCCAGTTGCTGGAACTGGACGCGCATATGGGCGGTGGATTTCTCGCCGGCGACCTGTTCGATGGTCCAGGCGACGTCCTTGGCGGTGAGCTTCTCGCCGTTGTGGAAGACCACGTCTTGCCGGAGCTTGAAGACCCAGGCGCCTTGGTCATCGAGGCCCCAGGAGGTGGCGAGTTCGCCGGTGAGCTCGCCCTTGGCGTTCCAGGCGACGAGGCTGCGGTTGAGCAGCATCTTCACGGTGCCGGCGGAGGCGCCGGTGTTGTCCCAGGGGGAGAGGTTGGGCGGGAAGGCGGAGAGGCCGTAGCGGACGAAGCCGGGGCGGGCCTGGGCGCGGGCGGAGTGGTGCAGGAGCGGAACGGTCGCGAGGCCACCAAGAAGCGCGCGGCGGGTGGGGACCATGAGGGGGGCTCCGTCGATGCGTGGGGCGCCGGGCTGGCGCGCTAAGACATCATGAAGGTTTGATTCGGTGGCGGCAACCGTTCTTGTGGAGGTGCGAAGGGAAGGAAGGATTCTTCTTTTTCTGAAGAAAAAGAAGCAAAAAGACTTTTGGACTTGTGCCGAGGCTAGCCACGGCGCAAAGTTACGAAAGTTTTTTGGTTCTTTTTTCAAAAAAGAACGCGCTTGCTTCTAGGCGGCTGCTGCCACTTCCGCGTGCGCTTCGGCGAGCAGGGTGAAGGAGCGCTTGCGCAGCGCATGGTCGTGGATGGAGGTGGTGACGATGAGTTCCTGGGCGCCGGTGCGGGCGATGAAGGCGGCGAGGCCGGCGCGGACGGTGGCGGGGGAGCCGACAACGGCGCAGGAGAGGGAGTGGGAGATGGCGGCCTGGAAGCGCGGGTCCAGGCTTTCGAAGAAGCCTTCCACCGGCGGCGGGAGTTTGCCGGGCCGGCCGGTGCGCATGTTCACGAAGCTCTGCTGCTGCGAGGTGAAGAGGTAGCGGGCTTCCTCATCCGTGGGGGCGACGATGACGCCGAGGCCGGGCATGGCGTAGGGGCGGGCCAGGTGTTCGGAGGGGCGGAAGCGGCTGTTGTAGATGGCGGTGGCGGCATCCAGCGAATCTGGCGCGAAGTGGGAGGCGAAGGCGTAGGGCAGGCCGAGGGCGGCGGCGAGCTGGGCGCCGTAGGTGCTGGAGCCGAGCATCCAGACGGGGACATCGAGGCCCTCGCCGGGGACGGCGCGGAGCTGCTGGCCGGGTTCGGCGGGGCGGAAATAGGACATCAGCTCCATGACGTCCTGCGGGAAGTCATCCTCTTGCAGGAGGGAGCGACGCATGGCGCGGGCGGCGATCTGGTCTGTGCCTGGGGCGCGGCCGAGGCCGAGGTCGACGCGGCCGGGGTAGAGGGCGGCCAGGGTGCCGAACTGCTCGGCGATGAGGAGCGGGGCGTGGTTGGGCAGCATGATGCCGCCGGAGCCGATGCGGATGCGCTTGGTGCCGTTGGCAACGTGGGCGAGGGCCACGGCGGTGGCGGCGCTGGCGATGCCGGGCATGTTGTGGTGCTCGGCCATCCAGTAGCGGTTGAAGCCGAGGGCTTCGACGTGGCGGACGAGGTCGGCGGAGTTGCGCAGGGCCTGGCCGGCATCCGCGCCTTCGGGGATGGGGGAGAGGTCGAGGACGGAGAGGGGGGTCATGGTGGGGTCCTCAGGCGAGGGTGGGGGCGTGGCGGTGGTGGAAGGCCTGTTCGTAGTCGTAGGCCAATGCGAGGAGCGTGGCTTCGCTCCATTGGCGGCCGACGAGGATGAGGCAGAAGGGTGCGCCGTCGGCCAGGTAGCCGGCGGGGACGACGATTCCGGGGAGGCCGGCGATGTTGATCTCGGAGACGGTGGTGGCGGCGATGTGGAGTTCGCCGGTGCGTGGGGGGAGGGGCTGGGACATCTGGGGGAAGGCCAGGGCATCGAGGCCGTTGCGGTCCATGACCTGGTTGAGGATGGCCAGGTAGCGTTCGCGGGCGCTGCGGAAGGCGGCCATGTCGGGTGGGAGTGTGGGGTTGGCGCGGCAGGCTTCGAAGCCGGGGAGTTGGGTGAGGTAGGGCAGGAAGCCGGTGGGGGTGAAGGGATCCTGCGGGGCGACGTGGGCGGCGAATTCGGCGAAGGTTTTCAGCGCAGCGTCGGGGCCGAGGCGGTGGAGGTAGTTGGTGAGGTCGTGGGGGAGGGATTCCATGCCGCGGGAATCGTAGCGGGCGCCGGGGGGGCGTTCGAGGGCGATGGCGGCGAAGCCGGTGCCGGCGAAGGGGTCCGCGACCAGGGTGGCGCCGCGGGAGGCGAGTTCTTCCTGGGTGCGGGCGTAGAGGGAGTCGATTTCGGGGTGGAGCGGGACGTCGCGCCAGCCGGCGCCGAAGAGGCCGAGGCGGGCGCCGCGGAGCGCGGTGGGGTGGAGGCCGGCGGTGTAGCCGCCCGGGGGAAGGCGGCCGATGGCGGCGGTGGTTTTGGGGTCGGCCATGGTGTAGCCGGCCAGGGCATCGAGGCAGAGTGCGGCGTCTCGCACGGTGCGGGCGACGGGGCCGACGACGTCTCGCATGCTGGAGAGCGGGAAGACGCCGGTGTTGGGGACGAGGGCGTGGGTGGGCTTGATGCCGACCAGGGCCTGGGCGGCGGCGGGGTTCTGGATGGAGCCGCCGGTTTCCTCGGCCATCCCCAGCACGGCCATGCCGGAGGCGACGGCGCTGGCGCTGCCGGCGGATGAGGCGCCGGGGGCGCGGTCAGGTGCTGCGGCATTCAGGGTGGGGCCGGCCCAGGAGTTGTTGGCGTGGGTGCCGCTGGCGCTGAGGACGGGGACGTTGGTTTTGCCCAGGAGGATGGCGCCGGCCGCGCGCATGCGGGCGACGACGGGGCTGTCGTGGGCGGGCATGAGGTCGATGCCGCCGGATTTGCTGTGCAGCAGGGACCAGCCGGCGGTGGTGGGGAAGCCGACCATGTCCATCGGGTCTTTGACCACGGCGGGGACGCCGGCCAAAGGCGGGAGTTTTTCGCCTTCGGCGCGGCGGCGGTCGATGGCGCGGGCGTCTTCCAGGGCCTGGTCGTTGTGGAAGATGAGGGCGTTGAGGCGGGGGTTTTGCGCCTGGATCTGGGCGAGGTGGGCTTCGGTGAGTTGCTCGGCGGTGAAGCGGCCGGCGGCGAGGCCCTGCTGGATTTGGGCGATTGTGAGGGTGGTGACGTCGATCTCGCTCATGCCGGGGCTCCTGTTCGGGGAGAGGGTAGGCGGATGGCGGGGCGTGGCCAAGCGGGCTGTGCTGGGGCAGGGTGGCGGGAGCAGGGAGGGCGCGGCATGAGCGAGTTGGTGGGCTATGAGCTGAAGGACGGGGTGGCGTGGCTTTCGCTGGATGACGGGAAGGCGAATGCGCTTTCGCTCGCCATGTCCACGGCGATCGGGGCGGCTTTGGACCGGGCGGCGGCCGAGGCGAAGGTGGTGGTGCTGCGGGGGCGGCCGGGGATCCTGGGGGGCGGGTTCGACCTGAAGGTGATCCGCGGTGGCGATATGGCGGCGCGGGCGGCGATGGTGGAGGGGGGGATGGCGCTGATCTCCCGGCTGTACCTGCATCCGCAGCCGCTGGTGATTGCCTGCACCGGGCATGCGGTGGCGGCGGGGGCGCTGACGCTGCTGACGGGGGATATCCGCATTGGGCTGAAGGGGGCGTTCCGGATCGGGCTGAACGAGACCTCGATCGGGCTTTCGCTGCCGCCGGCGGGGGTGGAGCTGGCGCGGGACCGGCTGGTGCCCGGCGCGCTGGTGGAGGCGACGCTGGGGGCGAAGCTGTACGGGCCGGATGAGGCGGTGGCGGCAGGGTATCTGGACCGGGCGGTGTTCGTGGCGGAGTTCGACAAGGTGGTGGCCGAGGCGGCCGCTGCCTGCATGAAGTTGGACGGGGCGGCGTATGCCGGGACGAAGGCTCGGCTGCGAGGGACTTTCAGCGAGAGGTGTAAGTAAGGATTCTTCTTTTTCTGAAGAAAAAGAAGCAAAAAGACTTTTATTACAAAAGTTTTTTGGTTCTTTTTTTCAAAAAAGAACGCGCTTTCTGTCTTGTTGGAGTGACCCGATGTCTGACGAAGTGATCGCCTATCTGCAGGGCGAGCGCGATGCCATTCTGGATCGGCTTAAGGCGCTGATCCGGATTCCCAGCGTATCCACAGATCCGGCGTTCGGGCCGCATATGGATGCGGCGCGGGCGTTTCTGGTGGATCGGCTGAAGGCGGCCGGTTTTGCCGATGCGCGGCTGTTGGCGGGGGAGCATCAGCCGGCCGTGTATGCGAGCTGGATGGGCGCGCCGGGGAAGCCGACGCTGATCGTGTATGGGCATTACGACGTGCAGCCGGCGGACCCGGTGGAGCTGTGGCGCACGCCGCCGTTTGAGCCGACCGAGGTGGATGGGCGGCTGTATGCGCGTGGGGCCTCGGATGTGAAGGGTTCCACCATGATCGCGGTGGAGACGGTGGCGGCGTTCCTGGCCGTGCATGGGAGCCTGCCGGTGAACGTGAAGCTGTTCCTGGAGGGCGAGGAGGAGTGCGGCAGCCCGAGTTTGCGCGGGATCGTAGAGCGCAACCGGGAGGCGCTGATGGCGGATGCGCTGCTGTCGGCCGATGGCGGCTGGGCGAGCACCGAGGTGCCGACGGTGGGCGTGGGCGGGCGTGGGATCACCGGGTTGGAGATTTCGCTTCGCACGGCGAGCAAGGATGGGCATTCCGGGCGGTATGGCGGGGCGGCCAGGAATGCGCTGCGGGAGATGGCGGCGCTGCTGGCTTCGATCCATGACGACCAGGGGCGGATTCTGGTGGCGGGGTTTGGGGCGGATGCGAAGCCGGTGACGAATGCGGTGCGGGCTTCGGCGGCGGCGCTGCCGTTCGATGAGGCGGAGTGGTACGCGCAGTTCGGCGGGGTGCCGTGGGGTGACCCGGCTTACACGGTCCGCGAGCGGACGACGGTGCGGCCGACGATCGAGATCAACGGGATGTGGGGCGGCTACCAGGGGGCGGGGACCAAGACGGTTCTGCCGGCGGAGGCGCATGCCAAGATCACGATGCGGCTGTCGCCGGGGATGGACCCCGGGCGGGCGCAGGCGGCGTTGCGGGCGCATCTGGTGGCGCAGGTGGCGCCGGGGGTTCAACTGGAGCTGACGCCGGAGGCGGGCGGGACGCCGGCGAATTCGCTGGACGAGGACCACCCGATGCTGCGCGCGGCGCTGGGGGTGCTGGAGCGTGTGCACGGGCAGCGTGCGTATCCGTCCCGCGCTGGGGGCACGATTCCGATCACGGCGATCTTCAAGGAGATGCTGGGGATGGATTCGATGACGTTCGGCCTGGCGATGCCGGACGAGGACGTGCATGCGCCGAACGAGTTCTGGCGGCTTTCGTCGTTCGAGGCGGGGCTGAAGACCTGGCCGATGCTGCTGACGGAGCTGGGCAAGCTCACACCGGCGGATTTCGTGCGCGGGTAGTCATACCAACCCCGGCAATCGCCGACTCTTGCGGCGATTGCCGGGGTTGGCATCGCGCGCCGGGCTGGCCGGTGGCGGCGCGCAAAGCAAAGACTCATACCAGCCCGCATCGGCCCATTCTTCATGGGTCGATGCAAAGAGGGGTTGGTATCAGCGTGCGGTGATGACGCGGGTTTCGGAGCGGATATGGGGGGCGAACTGCGCCCAGCCGCGCATGGCGGTGAATTCCGGGGTTTCCACCGCCTCGGGGCCCGCCAGCTCATAGACCGTGGTGTAGAGGCGCTGGCGGGTGCGGTCGGCGATGCCGCGATTGGTGCGGGAGACGATGCCGTCTGTTGTGTAGCGGCGGCCGCTGAGCACGCCGGGGCAGGCCAGGGCATCGGGCAGGTGGACGGTGTCGTACCAGGTGTTCCACGTCGCCTCCACTTCTTCGTCGACCTCTGCGGTGACGATGAGGAGGCAGGTGGGGAGCTGGGACATCGGGAACTCCTAGGTTGGGCGCAGGCGGTAGTGGCTGACGCCCCAGGTTTCGCCGCCCTCGGCGCCGAACAGGCCGGCGGTGGCGAGGAAGAAGAGGCGCCAGCGGCGGCGCCAGAGCTGCCACTCGGTACCGTAGGTGGCGCGCAGCACGCGGTCCACCTCTGCCGGGTTGGCATCGAAGCGGGCGAGCCAGTCATTCGCCGTGCGGGCGTAGTGCAGGCCGGACCAGCGCCAATCGGCCTCCACGGTGAAGGGGGCGCCGATGTGCCGGATCATGGTGTGGCTGGGCATGATGCCGCCGGTGAAGAAGTGCTGGGCGATCCAGTCTGACTTGTCAGCGGTGTCGAAGCGGTAGGGCTGGGTGACATGGCTGAAGACGTGCAGGAAGAGCGCGCCATCGGGCTTGAGCCAGGTGTGGACGCGGCGGAGCAGGGCTTCCCAGTTCGACATGTGCTCGAACATTTCCACCGAGACGACCCGGTCGAAGCGGGCTTCGGGCTGGAAGGCGTTCATGTCTGCGGTGATGATCTGAAGGTTGGAGAGGCCGCGGGCGATGGCTTGGGCTTCGATGTGGGCGCGCTGGGAGTGGGAGTTGGAGACGGCGGTGATGCGGGATGCGGGGAAGTGTTCCGCCATCCAGAGGCTGAGCGAGCCCCAGCCGCAGCCGAGTTCCAGGATGTGCTGGCCATCGGCGAGGCCGGCATGGGCGGCGGTTTCGGCCAGGGCCAGTTCCTCGGCGTCGGCGAGGGTGGAGGCGGCGTCGGCGTAGAGGCAGCAGGAGTATTTGCGGCGCGGGCCAAGGACGGTGGCGAAGAAATCGGCCGGGACTTCGTAGTGCTGCGCGTTGGCCTCCGCGGTGGCGACCGCGATGGGGTGGGCGTGCATGGTGCGGGCGAAATCCTGCTCCAGCGTGGCGGGCAGGCGGCGGAGCTGGCGGGCGGTGCGGCCGACCAGGGCGGCGATGCCGGCGCGGGTCAGCGCATCCGGCAGGGGCAGGCGTTCCACGGCGGCGGTGGCGGCGGCGACGAGGGTCATTGCTTGTCTCCGGTCAGCGCGGCTGGGGCGCGGGCGGGGTGAAGCTGGGGAAGAAGGCGGGAACGCGGCGCTGGTAGGCGGCGTAGGCCTCGCCGCGGCTGGCGAGCATGGCGGCTTCGAGCGGGGGGATGCCGGAGACGTGGACGAGGAGCCAATACATGAAGGCGGGGCCGATCAGGGCGGCCCAGCCGAAGGCGGCGGGCAGGGCGAAGAGTGCGAGGCCGACCCAGAACAGGAACTCGCCGACATAGTTGGGGTGGCGCGAGCGGGACCACAGGCCGGTGTCGCAGACCTGGCCGTGGCCAGCTTTGCGGCGAAAGGTGCGGAGCTGGGAATCCGACAGGGCTTCCACGGCGAGGCCGAGGAGGGCGACGGCGAGGCCGGCGAGGGCCAGGGGCGTGGGCGGCCAGGGGGCGGTGGCGGCGAGCGCGACGGGGATGATGAGCAGGGCGGCGGCGGCGGCCTGGATTTGCAGGAAGCCGAACATGCGGGGTTCGTAACCGGTACCCCAGCTTTGGCGCAGGGCAGCGTAGCGGGCGTCTTCCGGGGCGCCGCGGCTGCGGGCGGTGATGTGGGCGCCGAGCCGCAGGGACCACAGGCCCAGCAGCACGGCGATGGTACGGCCGGAGGGGCCGGCGGCGAAGGCGGCGGCGATGCCGACGGCGCCGAGGCCGAAGGTCCAGATCGCGTCGACCCAGCCGGCGTTGCGCAGGGCGCGCTGCAGGGCCCAGGCGCCGGCCATGATCACGGCGAGGGCGGCCCAGGCGAGGAGGCAGATGGTGATGAGGGACATCAGATGCCGAGGAGCGGTTGGATCATGCGGGCGAACCAGCCATGGGCGCGCAGCCGGCCGGTGGTGGCGATGAGGCAGATGCATTCCTCGCCGACATCCAGCGCCTTCGGCTCGTGGTCGAGGGATTCGTCCCCCTCGGCACAGTCGCCGGCGGCATAGGTGCCGGTCTCATCCCCGAAGGCGCCCTGGAGGATGCAGGCGATCTCGCCGCCGGTGTGGCCGTGGGCGGGGAGCGCGATGCCGGGGGCGACGCGGATGAGATCGAGCCTTGTGTTGTCTGGCCCGCGCGGGATGAGCGGCATGAGGCGGATGCCCGGGCCGAGCCAGATCCAGCTTCCGGTGGCGAAATCGGCCACCGTGGTGGGTTCCGGCGCGGCGGCGCGGCGCGGTTCCTGCGGGCCCAGGCGGGCCAGGGTGGCGGCCAGTGCATCGGGGGCGAGCGGGGCGGCGGGCAGTGCCTCCAGCTTCGCGGCGGCGACGGACTTGGCCAGGGCGAGGGAGCGGCGGCAGGCCTCGCAGCGGGCGAGATGGGCGCGCACCACAACGCGGTGGGCGCGCGGGAGGCGGCCGGCGGCGTAGGCGAGCAGGGTTTCGTCGGAGGGGTGGTGCTGGATCATGGTGCTTCGCCCAACAGGGACCGCAACCTGGCCATGGCGAGGCGCAGGCGCGATTTGACGGTGCCGAGGGGAATGCCGAGCGCGCGTTCGATCTCGCCGTGGGGCCGGTCGTCGAAGAAGGCGAGTTGCACGACTTCGGCCTGTTCGGTGCAGAGCTGGGCGAGCGCGGCGCGGATGCGTTCGGACTGGCGGGCCGCATCGACCAGGGCATCGGCCTGGGCGGGGGGCGGCGGGTCGTCCGTTGGGTCTGCGTCTGGCAGGGCGATGCCGTCCCGGCGGGCGGCATCGATGCGCAGGTTGCGGGCGATGGTGAAGATCCAGGCGGCGGCGCCGGTGCTGGCGGGATCGAACTGGGCGGCGCGGCGCCAGACGACGAGCAGGGTTTCCTGCGCCAGCTCCTCCGCGCGGGCGGCGGGGAGGCCGAGGCGCAGGAGGTAGGATTTCACCTTGGGGGCGAAGAGGCCGAACAGCTCCGCGAAGGCGGTGCGGTCGGCCCGTTCGGCCACGGCGCGCAGCAGGCGCAGGGCCGGATCGCCGGAATCGGTCATCGACGGGTCGTTCACCGGAAAAGCGGCCGCGCGGGGGCGCGGTGCTCCGGATGGAAAGGGTTCATAAGGGCGGCTGCGTGCAAGCATCACCTCGGAAGACGGATGGCGTGGCACTTTGGATCACACGCGGTGGCGGTGATCCAAGCGCAGACGGCGCTCGTTTCCGCTATAGAATTCGAATCCGCCGGAGTACGACCCGCCCATGCCCCATCGCAGGCGCCGCATTGCCGTTATCGGAAGCGGCATTTCCGGCATGTCGGCCGCCTGGCTGCTGTCCCAGGCGCATGACGTGACGATGTATGAGCGCGCGGCGCAGGCCGGCGGGCATAGCCGGACGATTCGCACGGCGGCCGGTGTGGCGGTGGATACGGGGTTCATCGTTTATAACGAGCAGACCTACCCGAACCTGGTGGCGCTGTTCCGGCATCTGGGCGTGGCGACGCAGGCGAGCGACATGTCGTTCGCGGTGTCCCTTGATGGGGGGCGGCGGGAGTATTCGGCGGCGGATTGGCGCGGGATGATCGCCCAGCCCTCCAACCTGGTGCGGCCGCGGTTCTGGGCGATGCTGATCGACCTGCTGCGCTTCTATCGGCAGGCGCCGCGGGTGGCGGCGGGGCTGGAGCATGATTTGCTGGCGCTGGATGCGTTCCTGAAGCGCGAGAAGTATTCGGACGGGTTCGTGCAGGACCATTTGCTGCCGATGGCGGCTGCCATCTGGTCTGTGCCGGCGGCGGAGGCGGGTTCCTACCCGGCAGCGGCGTTCATCCGGTTCTGCGAGAACCATGGGTTGCTGAAGCTGCGCGACCGGCCGGTGTGGCGCACGGTGACGGGCGGCAGTGCGGCCTATGTGGCGAAGCTGACCGCGCCCTATGCCGATCGGATCCGGCTGGGCTGCGGGGCCACGCGCATCGTTCGGGCGGCCGATCATGTGATGGTGCATGACAGCGACGGGGGCAGCGAGCGCTACGACGACGTGGTGATCGCCACCCACGCCCCGCAGGCACTGGCGCTGCTGGAGGAGCCGACGGAGGCGGAGCAGGCGTTGCTGGGGCCGATCCGCACCGCGCTGAACCGGGTGGTGATGCATCGCGATCCCCGGCTGATGCCGCGGCGGCGGGCGGCCTGGGCGAGCTGGAATTACCTGTCGCGCACCGATGGTTCGCTGTGCGTGACCTACTGGATGGACCGGCTGCAGGCGCTGCCGGGGCCGGAGCCGCATTTCGTGACGCTGAACCCGCCGGTGGAGCCGGCGGAGATATTGAACGAGGAGTGGTTTTCCCACCCGCAATTCGATGCCGCGGCGATGCGCGCCCAGCGCATGCTGTGGACGCTGCAGGGGCGGCGGAACACGTGGTTCTGCGGGGCGTGGTTCGGCTCCGGATTTCATGAGGATGGGCTGCAATCGGGCCTTGCGGTGGCCGAGCAGCTGGGCGGGGTGCGGCGGCCCTGGGCGATGCCGGCGGCTGCGCCGCGCATTGCCATGCCGCCTTTGAGCGAGGCGGCGTGAGCGGCGCCGCACCCCGTGCCGAGACCTCTGCGCTGTATGGCGGCAGCGTGACGCATGTGCGGCTGCGGCCGGTGCGGCACCGGCTGCGCTATCGCATGCTGACGATGCTGCTGGACCTGGATGAATTGCCCGAGCTGTCGCGGCGGTTGTGGCTGTTCGGGCATAACCGGCGGGCGGTGTTCGCCTTCCGGGACCGTGACCATGGCGATGGGTCCGGCACGCCGTTGGCCGAGCAGATTGCCGCGATGCTGCGTGGGGCGGGTCTGGACCCCGCGGGTGGGCGCATTCGGGTGCTGTGCATGCCGCGGGTGCTCGGCATGGTGTTCAACCCGATCACTGTCTATTTCTGCGACGGCGCGGATGGGGCGCTGCAGGCGATGGTGTATGAGGTGAACAACACCTTTGGGCAGCGGCATACCTATCTGATTCCGGCAACGGGGGCCGATGTGCAGCACCAGGGCTGCGACAAAAGGTTCTATGTTTCGCCGTTCATGGACATGGAGCAGCGCTACCGGTTCCGGGTGGTGCCGCCGGGGGAGCGGTTCGCGCTGGCGATCGAGTCGGCCGATGATGCGGGGCCGTTGCTGTATGCGGCGTTCACCGGGCGGCGGCGGGTGTTGGGCGATGCCGGGTTGGCGCGGGCGCTGCTGGGGCATGGGTTGCAGGCAATGCGGGTGGTGGGCGGCATCCATTGGGAGGCGCTGAAGCTGTGGCTGAAGGGGATGCGGTTGCGGCCGCGCCCGGCGCCGCCTTCGGAGCCGGTGACGGTAGGGCGATGATCAGGCTTTGGGTGACGACGGCGCTGGTGTTGCTGCCGATCGATGCGGTGTGGCTGACGTTGGCGGCGCAGCCGTTCTATCGGGTGCATATCGGGCATTTGCTGGCGCCGGATTTCGCGGTGGCGCCGGCGGTGGCGTTCTACTTGCTGTATGTGACGGGGATTGTGGCGCTGGCGCAGCGCGGGGCGGCGGATTGGCGCGAGGCGGGGTTGCGCGGGGCGATGCTGGGGCTGGTGGCCTATGGCACCTACGACCTAACCAACCAGGCGACGCTGCTGGGGTGGCCCACGATTGTGACGGTAGTGGACCTGGTATGGGGCACATTCCTGACCGCCACCGGCGCTGCGTTGGGATTTTTGCTGTCAGGCCGGAAGCGGACCGCTTGACGCGGAGAAGCGCTGCCTCTCCGCATCAAATCTGAAAAGTCTTTTTGCTTCTTTTTCTTCAGAAAAAGAAGGTTCTTACTTCTTCGTCAGCCACTTCTTGCTGATCCGGCACCCCACGGTATAGGCGGGGTTGAACACGTTGCCGATATCATAGCTGACGGTTTGGCCCATCAGGTGCGAAGCGGCGCGGGGATCGAGCCCGTAGTCTTCGCCGAGCCAGCGCATCATTTCCGTGGTGGCGTGCTGGAGGGCCTGGTCCAGCGGGCGGGCGTTGCCGACGGTGAAGATGTCGTCTGCGGTTTCGCCGCGCGGCCAGGTGATGGTGCGCTTGAGGACCTGGAAGGTGACTTCCATTTCGAACGAGGTTTCGATGCCGGTGCCGGTGATTTCGCCGTCGCCTTGGCAGGCGTGGCCGTCGCCGAGGTAGAACAGGGCGCCGGGCTGGAAGACGGGGAGCCAGGCGGTGGTGCCGGGGCGGAACAGCCGGTAGTCCATGTTGCCGCCGTGGTTGGCGCTGGTGGCGGTGGAGATGGCCTGGCCGCGGGCGGGGGCGGTGCCGAAGCAGCCGATCATGGGCTGGATGGGCGGGGCGAAGTTTTCCAGGCCCGGCGAGGGTTCGCGCAGGTGGACGGTACCGGCGTTGTTGTCGATCACCCAGACGGAGCGTTCGCTGGCCGGGCGGTCGGGGAGGGCGGCGGGGTCGAGCACGGTGAGGGCGAGGGGGGAGTAGGTCCAGCCGGTGGCGCGGCTGGGGGTGAGGCGGTTGATGTGGACGGCCAGGGTATCCCCGGGCTCGGCGCCTTCGATGAAGAACGGGCCTGTCATGGGGTTGCCGCGTTCCCAGGCCTGGGCCTCGTTGGCGTCCAGGCCCGAGGCGTCGATGGTGGCGGCGATGAGGGTGTCGCCGTTGGCAAGGCGGAGCACCGGGTCTGCGGTGCCGATGACGGTGTGGTAGCGCGTGGGCTGGAAGCGGTGCGTGGCCATCGGTGGTTCCCTGGGGTGCTGAGGCGGGAACGATAGCGGGCGGGGGCGTGGCTGCGAAGCGGCTACCCCAGCGCCTGGTTGATCAGGGCGAAGCTGCGCGTGGCGGCTGGCGCGGGTGGGGTGCCGCGGACCATGCGCAGGGCTTCGTCCACCGCGGGCAGGCCGTGGGCGGTGAGCAGGGGGGCGAGGGCGGGGTTGGTGATGTCGATGCGGACGAAGGCGCCGGCGCGGGCGGTGAGGAAGTGGGCGATGAGGGCCCAGGCGCTGGTGGCATCGGGGGCGGCGACGGGGCCGATGACCTCGCCGCGGCCGAAGGGGCGCAGCATGGCGAAGCCTTCCGGCGTGCCGTTGCGTTCGAGGAGGATGGCCTGGCCCTGGGCGAGGATGGCGGACAGGGCGCGGGTGCGGTCCATGCCGGTGGCTGCCGTGTCGAGGGCTGCGAGGGCGGGGAGGTCGTGCACGGTGGCGGGGCGCAGGGTTTGGCCCGGCGCGAGGGGGGCGGGGGGCGGCGACTGGGCGATGCCCTGGTGCTGGTGGATGGTGCCGGCGGGGGTGAAGCCGAGGCGGAGGTAGAGGGCCTGGCCGGCTTGGGTGGCGTGGAGTTGCACGGCGCGGGGGCCGAGGGCGGCGAGGGCTGCTACCATCAGGCGGGCGCCGTGGCCGCGGCCCTGCTGGTCGTTGGCGACGATGAGCATGCCGAAGCAGCCCCAGGCGGGGCCGAAGGGCCAGCTCATGGATGTGCCGAGCAGGCGTTCGCCTTCCGAAATGGCCCAGCCCTGGCCGAGCCCCAAGGCAAAGCGCCAATCCTGCTCACGGTGCGGCCAGCGGACGGCCTGGGTGAGGCCGTGGGCCTGGGGGAGGTCGGCGGGCAGGAGGGGGCGCAGGGGCAGGGGCATGATTCTTTCTCCAGGCGTCATATTCATCATTGCCGTGCGCGGCGCAATGTTGCAAACGCCTCGCAATTGCATTTGTGATGCAGGTCTTTTCCCCTACGCCGTTGGCCCTAGAGTGGCGCGGCATGACGACGGAGCGCCCGTGATGACCGCACTGCGGCCCAAGTATGTGACCTTCGATTGCTACGGCACGCTGACCTGGTTCCAGCCGGGCGAGACGGCGGCGCGGCTGATGGCGGACCGGGTGCCGGCCGAGCGGATGCCGGATTTCCTGACCGACTTCATGTGGTACCGCTACGACGAGGTGCTGGGCGCCTGGCAGCCCTATGTGGACGTGCTGAAGAATTCGCTGGAGCGCACCTGCAAGAAGCACGGCGTTGCGTTTCGCGAGGCGGACGGGCAGGCGATCTATGACGCGGTGCCGACATGGGGGCCGCATCCGGACGTGGCGGCGCCGCTGACGCGGGTGGGGCAGCGCTATCCGCTGGTGGTGCTTTCCAATGCCGCGGACGAGCAGATCCAGCGCAATGTGGATCTGCTGCAGGCGCCGTTCCACAAGGTGTACACGGCGCAACAGGCGCAGGCCTACAAGCCGCGGATGCAGGCCTTTGAATACATGTTCGACATGCTGGGATGCGCGCCGGAGGAGGTGCTGCATGTGTCCTCCAGCCTGCGCTACGACCTGATCCCCGCCCATGCGCTGCGGATTGGGCAGCTTCTGTATGTGAACCGGGGCTACGAGGTCTCGGTGCCGTCGTTCGGCTACCACGAGACGACCACCATCGAGGGCCTGGCCCAGTTGCTGGGCTGCTGAGGCGATGAAGCTCGATTCCTACTGGCTGGATACGTCCACGCGCTTTGCCGGGGTGGCGCAGGGGCCGGTGGAGGGGCGGGTGGACGTGGCGGTGATCGGCGCCGGGTTCACCGGGCTTTCCGCGGCGCTGGCGCTGGCGCGGCGGGGGGCGAGCGTGGCGGTGCTGGAGGCAGGCCAGGTGGCCGCGGGGGCGTCGGGCCGCAATGGCGGGCATGTGAACAACGGCACGGCGCATGACTATGCCGGGCTGGCCGACAAGCTGGGCCAGGAGCATGCGCTCTCGCTGTATCGGGCGTTCGATGATGCGGTGGACACGGTGGAGCGCATCGTGCGGGAGGAGCAGATCGCCTGCGATTTCCGGCGCAGCGGCAAGATCAAGCTGGCGGCCAAGCCGGCGCATTACGAGAGCATCGCGCGCGGCTTCGAGCGGCTGAACCGGGAATGCGACCCGGAGACGGAGCTGCTGCCGCGCGAGCGGGTGCGCGAGGAAATCGGCTCTGACGCGTTTCACGGAGCGTTGCTGTATCGCAAGAGTGCGATGATGCACATGGGCAAGTTCGGCGCCGGGCTTGCCGATGCGGCGACGCGGGCGGGGGCGCGAATTTTCGAGCAGGCGGGGGTGACGGGGCTGACCCGGCTGGCGGGCGCCGCCCATCGCGTGACGACGGCGCGCGGCACGTTGGAGGCCGGGCAGGTACTGGTGGCCACCGGGCCGAGCCGGGAAGGGCCGTTCGCCTGGTTCCGCCGGCGGGTGGTGCCGGTGGGCAGCTTCATCGTGGTGACGGAGCCCCTGAGCCCCGCGCAGCTCGACAGCATCATGCCGACGCGGCGGACGGCGACGACGACGCAGCATATCGGCAACTACTTCCGCATCTCGCCCGACGACCGGCTGATCTGGGGTGGGCGGGCGCGGTTCGCCTTCTCCAACCCCACCGAGGATTCGCGCAGCGGCGAAGTGCTGCGCGAGCAGCTGATGGCGGTGTTTCCGCAATTGGCCGGCGTGCGCTTCGATTATTGCTGGGGCGGGCTGGTGGATATCACGGAGGACCGGCTGCCGCGGGCGGGGGAGCATGACGGGCTGTTCTACGCCATGGGGCTTTCGGGGCATGGGGCGCAGATGTCGGTGCATCTGGGCCAGCAGATGGCGCGCGTGATGGGCGGGGAGGCGGAGGCCAATCCGTTTCGCAAGCTGCCGTGGCGGGCCTTGCCGTTCAACTGGGGCACGCCGTGGTTCCTGCCGCTGGTGGGTGCCTATTATCGCTACAAGGATCGG
The DNA here is from genome assembly GCA_026400815.1 of Alphaproteobacteria bacterium. GTDB lineage: Bacteria > Pseudomonadota > Alphaproteobacteria > Acetobacterales > Acetobacteraceae > CAMDGX01. The sequence continues at coordinate 24,038 of JAPLOI010000026.1, read as the reverse complement.
GTGGGATGAGCGCGCTGCCGGGGCATTGGGTTGATCCCGTTGAGGGCGATGCGCGGCCGCCGGCTTCGGCCGATGTGGTGGTGATCGGGGCGGGAATCGCGGGGGTGGCGGCGGCCTATACGCTGGCGAAGGCCGGGCATTCCGTAGCGCTGCTGGAGAAGGGTGTTGTCGCCGGCGAGCAATCCAGCCGGAACTGGGGCTGGTGCCGGCTGATGAGCCGCGACGAGCGCGAGATTCCGCTGATGCAGCGGGCGCATGCGCTGTGGGACCAGTGGCCGGGCGAGATCGGGCAGGAGATGGGGTTCCGGCGCAACGGGCTGCTGTACGTTACCAAGGATCCGAAGGAGCTGGCGGGTTGGGAGGCGTGGGCCGAGATGGCGCGGCCGTACCAGGCGCCGGTGCGGATCATCGGGGCGGAGGAGGCGCGGCGCCTGGCGCCGGGCGCGCCGCAGGAATGGATCGGCGGCGTGGTCTCGCCGCAGGATGGGCGCGCGGAGCCGGGGCTGGCGGCACCGGCCATTGCGCGGGCGGCGCGGGCGCTGGGGGCTTCGCTGGTGCAGAACTGCGCGGTGCGTGGGCTGGATACCACGGGCGGGCGGATCAGCGGGGTGTTCACCGAGCATGGGCTGGTGAAGACGAACGCGGTGATCCTGGCCGGAGGGGCGTGGTCTTCCATGTTCCTGCGGCGGCACGGGATCGACCTGCCGCAAAGCTCCGTGCATTCCACGGTGTTCGCCACCACGCCGGCGCCGCAGGTGGTGGAGGGTGGGTTCTATTCCGCCGATCTGTGCCTGACGCCGCTGCTGGATGGCGGCTACATCGTGGCGGCGAAGGCGCGCACGCGCATCGAGATCACGCCGGCGGCGATCCGCTATGCGGCGCGGTTCGGGCGCTCCCTGCTGGCCAACCGCAAGGTGGTGGAGCTGCGCATGGGGCGGTCCTTCTTTGAAGGGCCAGACACGATCCATCGCAAGTGGCGCTTCGATCGGGAGACGGTGTTCGAGCGCATCCGGGTGCTGAACGCCAAGCCGAACCTGGCGCTGGTGGAGCCCGCACTGCGCGATATCGTGGCGGCGTGCCCGGAGCTGCAGGGGATCCAGGCGGCGCGGGTCTGGGCCGGCTGGATCGACCTGACGCCCGATGTGGTGCCGGTGATCGACAACCTGGCGGCGCTGCCGGGGCTGACGGTGGCGACGGGGCTTTCCGGGCACGGGTTCGGAATCGGGCCCGCGATCGGGGAGCTGGCAGCGCAGATGGCGACGGGGGTGACGCCGTTGGTGGATCCCGGCGCGTTTCGGTTGGCGCGCTTTCAGTAAGGAAGAATCTTCTTTTTCTGAAGAAAAAGAAGCAAAAAGACTTTTGTTCGTTTGCGCCGCGGATTCCGTGGAGAGACGGGTGCAAGGTCGGAAAAGTTTTTTGGTTCTTTTTTTCAAAAAAGAACATGCTTGCTTTCTCAGGGCGTTGCGCGTGGCGGCGGGCGGGCGAATACTCCCGGGGCAAAATGGGAGGGCGAACCATGGCATTCTATCGTGGCATGACCTGCGAGAACGTGACGCTGACGGGGCATGGCGGGACGGCGATCACCGCCTATGTGGCCAGGCCCGAGGGGCCGGGGCCGTTTCCGGGCGTGGTGTTGATCCATCATCTGCCGGGCTGGAGCGAATACTACATCGAGACCACGCGGCGGTTCGCGCACCATGGCTACATCGCGATCTGCGCCAACCTGTACGAGCGTGCGGGCGAGGGCCATCCGGACGACGTGGCGGCGAAGGTTCGCGCCGAGGGCGGCATTCCCGATGCGCAGATGGTGGGTGACACCGCCGCGGCGGTGGCCTGGATGCGGGCGCAGCCGGCGTTGAACGGCAAGGTGGGGCTGATCGGGTCCTGCTCCGGCGGGCGGCATGCGATGATCTATGCGGCGCAGCGGCACGACGTGGATGCGGTGGTGGACCAGTGGGGCGGGCGCGTGGTGATGGCGGCCGAGGAGTTGAACGCCAAGACCCCTGTGGCGCCGATCGACATGACCGGGGATATCCAGTGCCCGGTGCTCGGCCTGTTCGGCAATGACGACCGCGCGCCGAGCCCGGAGCAGGTGAACCTGCATGAGGAAGCGCTGAAGACGCACGGCAAGACCTATGAGTTCCATCGCTACGATGGGGCGGGGCATGGGTTCAATTACTGGCATCGGCCGCTGTACCGCCCGGAGCAGGCGATGGATGCGTGGGGCAAGACCTGGGCGTTCTTCAGGAAGCATCTGGGGGGTTAGGCACATGTGCACCTCCATCGTGGAGATCACCGCGGCCGAGGGCATGGCCCGGCGGGATGAGGGCTGGTTCCAGCTTTCGCAGGCGGTGGTCACCTATGACCATGCACGGCATGCGCCGCTGGGCGACGTGATCGCGCTGGATTTCCTCAACCCCGCGCTGGGGCCCTCGGCGCGGGCGGGGGTGGAGCTGACGCTGGAATCCGCCATCGCGCTGCGCGATGCGCTGGAGCGGGCGATTGCGGCGGCGGAGTTCGAGGAGGCCGAGGTGCGCGGCAAGGGCGCCCCGGCTTCATGGACCGTGGCGGCTTAGACCGGGAGATCAGAGATGGGAACACGCATTCCGTTCAAGCGGCCGGATGGGCAGGAGGCGCAGGGCTACCTGGCGCGGGCCGGCAAGGCGGGCGCGCCGGGGGTGGTGGTGATCCAGGAGTGGTGGGGGTTGCAGGACCAGATCAAGGGGATCTGCGACCGGCTGGCGCTGGCGGGGTACGACGCGCTGGCGCCGGACCTGTATGGCGGCACGGTGGTGCCGTATCACGACACCGATGCGGCGAACCGCGAGATGTCGTCGTTGAACTTCCTGGAGGCGACGGACCAGCTGGTGCGTGGCGCGGCGCAGTTCCTGCTGCGCTCCAGCGGCAAGGTGGGGCTCACGGGGTTCTGCCTCGGCGGGGCCGTGACAATCCTGGGCGCCTGCCGGATTCCGGAGCTTTCGGCCGGGGTGTGCTTCTACGGGCTGCCGCCGGGCAGCGTGGCGGGGCCGGCGGATGTGAAGGTGCCCTTGCAGGGGCATTTCGCGCTGCGCGACGATTGGTGCACGCCGGCGGCGGTGGCTTCGTTCGAGGAGGGGCTGGGCAAGGCCGGCAAGGACGGGGTGTTCTTCCTGTACGATGCCGATCACGGCTTCATGAACGAGCAGCGCCCGGTGCATGACCGGGCGCATGGCGAGCTGGCGTGGGAGCGGATGCTGGCCTTCTGGGGCGAGCATCTGGGGTAGGGCGGGCGGGGCATCGCGAGGCGGTGCCCCCTCGTGAATTCGGCGCAGGCGTGCGGGATCGCCCCGCACCCTGATGGAACGTGGAGCGGATCGCATGGCATCGGAACTTTGGCAGCTGGACGCGGTGGACCAGGCGCGGCTGATCCGCACCGGGCGGGCTTCGGCGCGTGAGGCGGTGGCGTCCTCCCTGGCGCGGCTGGAGGCGGTGAACCCGCAGATCAATGCCGTGGTGCAGTTCATGGCCGAGGAGGCGCTGGCGGCGGCGGATGCGGCGGATACGAAGCAGGCGCGGGGTGAGGCGCTGCCGCCGCTGCATGGCGTGCCCGTTACGATCAAGGTGAACACGGACCAGGTGGGCTATGCCACCACCAATGGCGTGGTGGCGTTCAAGGATGCGGTGGCGAAGGAGGATGCGCCGGTGGTGGCGAACCTGCGCGCGGCCGGCGGCATCATCATCGGGCGGACCAACCTGCCGGCCTTCTCGATGCGGGTCTTCTCCGACAATGCGCTGCACGGGCGCACGCTGAACCCGCTGGACCCGACGGTTTCCGCCGGTGGGTCTTCCGGCGGGGCGGGGGCGGCGACCGCGACCGGCATCGGGGCGATCGCGCATGGCAACGATATCGGTGGCTCCGTGCGCATTCCGGCGATGTACAACGGGGTGGTGGGGCTGCGGCCGAGCCTGGGGCGCGTGGCGGCGTTCAACCCGAGCCAACAGGTGGCGCGGCCGTTCGGCTCGCAGATGATGGCGGTGCAGGGGCCGCATACGCGCAGCGTGCGCGATTGCCGCGTGGCACTGGCGGCGATGGCCAAGGGCGATCCGCGCGACACGCGCTGGGTGGATGCGCCGCTGGAAGGCCCGGCGCTGCCGAAGCGCGTGGCGTTGGTGGTGGAGAACCCCGGCGGCACGCTGCATCCGGCGCAGGCCGAGGCGGTGCGGACGGCCGGCAAGCATCTGGCGGCGGCGGGGTACGAGGTGGAGGAGGTGTCGCCGCCGAACCTGAATGACATCGTGGAATGCTGGATGGCGATCGGGGCGAATGAGCTGTTTCCCGCGCTGCTGCCGCGCATGCGCCAGCTGGGCGACCCCGACGGCATCGCCTCCATGGAAACCTGGAACCAGCTGGTGCCGCCTTCGGGCATGGCGCGGTTCCTGCAGGCGATCGCGGAGCGCGACCTGTTCCTCTGGCGCTGGCTGGAGTTCATGCAGACGCGCCCGCTGGTGGTGCTGCCGACAATGGGCAGCCTGGCGCCGGTGCACGGGCTGGACACCACGCTGGAGGGGCAGAAGCAGGTGCTGGACCAGATTCGGGTCAGCCTGATCGCCCCGGTGCTGGGGCTGCCTTCGCTGGCGGTGCCGGTGGGCTGGGCCGGGCGGCTGCGGCCGGGCGTGCAGATCATGGCACCGCGGTTCCGCGAGGATCTGTGCCTGGAGGCCGGCGAGGTGATCGAGGCGGCGGAGGGCGTGGTGGTTCCGGTGGAGCCGTTCGCGGGCTGAGCCGGCGGGGCTTGTCTGGCCACCTCGTGCGGACCATGTCGGTTTGATGATTGCGGGCGCCCTCCTGTTCGTGCTGCTGGCGCCCTTCGTGGGCGTGCCCGCGGTGGTGCTGTTGCAGCGCCTGCACCGGCGGTGTGCCGCATGGGGGGCTGCGGCGGCGATGGCGGCCGGGCTGGCCGTGCTCGCCCCCTTCGTGCCGCGCGTGCTGGCCGGCGAGACGCTGGTGGCGCGCTGGCAATGGTTGCCGGAATGGGGGCTGGATTTCGCACTGCGGCTGGATGGGCTCGGCCTGCTGTTCTGCGGGCTGATCCTGGGGATCGGGCTGCTGATCGTGCTCTATGCCGCCTACTACCTGCCGGAGAAGGACCGGCTGGGCCGATTCTACGCCATGCTGCTGGCCTTCGCCGGCGGCATGCTGGGCGTGGTGCTGGCGGAGAACCTGCTGCTGCTGGTGGTGTTCTGGGAGGTGACCAGCCTCTCCTCCTTCCTGCTGATCGCCTACAAATACGAGGCGCGCGAGGCGCGGGTGGCGGCGCGGATGGCGCTGGCGGTGACCGGGGGCGGCGGGCTGGCACTGCTGGCCGGCGTGCTGCTGCTGGGCCAGGTGGCGGGTAGCTTCGACCTGAGCGAGGTGCTGGCGCGCGGCGATGTGGTGCGGGCCCATCCGCTTTACCCCGTGATCCTGGGGCTGGTGCTGCTGGGGGCCTTCACCAAATCCGCACAGTTTCCGTTCCATGGCTGGCTGCCGGCGGCGATGGCCGCACTCACCCCGGTGAGTGCCTATCTGCATTCCGCCACGATGGTGAAGGCCGGCGTGTTCCTGCTGGCGCGGCTGTATCCCGTGCTCTCTGGCACCGAGGCGTGGATGGTGGTGGTGGGCGGCGTGGGCGCAGTGACCTTTGTGTATGGCGCCTACGTGGCGCTGCGGAAGGACGACCTGAAGGGGCTGCTGGCCTATTCCACCATCAGCCATCTCGGCCTGGTAACGCTGCTGTTCGGCCTGGATACGCGGATGGCGGCGGTGGCGGCGGTGTTCCACATCATCAACCACGCGATCTTCAAGGCATCGCTGTTCATCGCCGCGGGGATCATCGACCACGAGGCCGGCACGCGGGACATGCGGCGCATGGGCGGGCTGTTGCGCCTGATGCCCTGGACCGGCGCGCTGGCGATCGTGGCGGCCGGGGCGATGGCGGGGGTGCCGCTGCTCAACGGGTTCCTCTCCAAGGAGATGTTCTTCGCCGAGACCATCGGCCACCCGGCCTTCGATGGCGCGGCGCGCTATCTGCTGCCCGTGCTGGCTGTGGTGGGGGGCGTGCTGTCGGTGGGGTATTCGGTGCGCTTCGTGCACGAGGTGTTCTTCGGCGGCGCACCGCGCGACCTGCCGCGCACGCCGCACGAGCCGCCGCGCTGGATGCGGCTGCCGGTGGATGTGCTGGTGGCGCTGGTGCTGCTGGTGGGGCTGCTGCCGCAGGTGATGGTGGGCCCGATCCTGCTCTCGGCCTCTGCCGCGGTGCTGCAGGGGGAGGTGCCGGCGTTCCGGCTGGCGATTTGGCATGGCTTCACTACGCCGCTGCTGATGAGCGTGGCGGCGATGCTGGGCGGGCTGCTGTACTACCGGTTCCGGCATGTGCTGTTCGCGCTGCATGCGCGGTTGCTGCCACGGGATGGCGGGCAGATGGCGTTCGAGCGCGCCTATCGGGTGGCGGAACTGGCGGCGATGCGGGCGATGGCGTGGCTGGATCCGCGCTCGCTGCCGGCCTACCTCGCGTTGCTGGTCGGCTTCGTGCTGGTGCTGGGGGTGTGGGCGTGGCGCGGCGGCGCGCCGGCAGACCTTGCGGGCCCGCTCGCTTGGGGAAGCGTTGATCCGCTGACGGGCTTTGGGCTGCTGGTGCTGGCGGTGGGCGCGGGCGGCACGGTGCTGCTGCATCGCCGGCCGCTGGTGGCGCTGATGCTGCTGGGCGTGGCCGGGCTGATGGTGTCCTTGGGCTTCCTGCGCTTCGCGGCGCCGGACCTGGCGCTGACGCAGCTTTCGGTGGAGGTGGTGACGGTCGTGCTGCTGCTGCTGGCGCTGCGCTACCTGCCGCAGGTTACCGCGGCCGAGAGTGGCGCGGCGCGGCGCTGGCGCGATGCGGTGCTGGCGGGGCTCGGCGGGCTCGGCGTGGCGGCGTTGACCTTCGCCATGCTGACACGGCCGTTCGAGACGATCTCCGGCTGGCAGATCGCGCATTCCGTCCCCGGCGGCGGCGGCACCAACGTGGTGAACGTGATCCTGGTGGATATCCGCGGCTTCGACACGATGGGCGAGATCGCGGTGCTGGCGATGGCCGCACTGGGGTTGCATGCGCTGTTGCAGGGATTGCGGCTGCCGCCGGCGGCGGGCGTGGCATCGGCGCAGCCCGGCGAAGGCCTGCCGGTGATGCTGGCCATGCTGATGCGCCCGCTGCTGCCGCTGGCGCTGGCGGTTTCCGTCTACATCTTCCTGCGCGGCCACAACCTGCCGGGCGGTGGCTTCATCGCCGGGCTGGTGACGGCGATTGCGCTGATGCTGCAATACGTGGCCGGCGGGATCGACTTCGCCCGGGCGCGGCTGCGCTGGAACTACGTGAAGGTGCTCGGCGCCGGGCTGGGCGTGGCGGTGGCGACGGGGCTGGGCAGCTGGGTGTTCGGGCGGCCGTTCCTGACCAGCACGCATGGCTATGTGGACCCGCCAGTGCTGGAGAAGTTCGAGCTGGCCTCGGCGATGGGCTTCGACCTCGGAGTGTACCTGGTGGTGGTGGGCACGGTGATGCTGTGCCTGACGGAGCTGGGGGCGGTTTCGCGCTCCGGCCGGGTGGGGGGGTAGGCGGTGGCGCTGCTTGTTTCCCTGGCGGTTGGGCTGCTGGCGGCCTGTGGCATCTACCTGCTGCTGCGGCCGCGCGTGTTCAGCGTGATCCTGGGGCTGACGCTGCTGTCTTACGCGGTGAATGCGCTGATCTTCCTGGGTGGCCGGCTGAATGCCACGGCGGCCCCGCTGGCCCTGCCGGGCGCGCAGGGGCTGGCCGACCCGATGCCGCAGGCGCTGGTGCTGACGGCGATCGTGATCGGCTTCGGCATGACGGCCTATCTGGTGGCCTTGGCGCTGCGCGCGCGGGCAGAGACCGGGACCGACCATGTGGACGGCGCCGAAGGGCCGGAGGACGGGCGGTGAGCCATGCCGTGATCCTGCCGGTGCTGCTGCCGCTGGTGGCGGCGGTGGCGATGCTGCTGCTGCCCTCGGCGGCGCGGATGCTGGCCGTGCTGGCGGCGGTGGCGCTGGTGGGGGTGGCGGCCCTGCTGCTGGGCTTGGCGGCCGACGATGCGGTGCGCGTGTATCGGCTGGGCGACTGGCAGGCGCCGTACGGGATCGTGCTGGTGCTGGACCGGCTGGCGGCGATGATGGTGGCGGTGACGGCGGTGCTGGGGCTTGCGGCCCTGATGTCTGCCATCGGCGGCAACGACCGGGAGGGCCGGCATTTCCATCCGCTGTTTCAGTTGCAGATGGCCGGGCTGAACGGCGCGTTCCTCACCGGGGACGTGTTCAACCTGTTCGTGTTCTTCGAGATCCTGCTGCTCGCCTCCTACGGGTTGCTGATGCATGGCGGCGGGGCGGCGCGGGCCCGGGTGGGCATTGGCTATGTGGTGCTGAACCTGGTGGGCTCGGCGCTGTTCCTGATCTCGCTCGGGCTGGTGTACGGCACGCTGGGCACGCTGAACCTGGCCGATATCGCGCTGGTGCTGCCCGGCGTGCCGGCGGCGGACCAGGCGCTGGTGCGCACGGCGGCGGCGCTGATGGTGGCGGTGTTCCTGCTGAAGGCGGCGCTGCTGCCGTTGTCGTTCTGGCTGCCGCATGTCTATGCCGCGGCGGGGGCACCGGTGGCGGCGCTGTTCGCGGTGATGACCAAGGTGGGCGTGTATGCGCTGCTGCGGGTGGAGGTGATCGGCTTTGCCGGGGCGCCGGCCACGGCGGGGCTGCTGCAGCCCTGGCTGCCGGTGCTGGCGTTGCTGACCATCGCGGCCGGCACGATCGGGGCGCTGGCGGCGCGGCGGCTGGCGGGGGTGGCGGCGAACCAGGTGCTGGTTTCCACCGGCACGCTGCTGGCCGCGGTTGCGGCAGGCAATGCCACGGCAACGGCGGCCGCGCTGTACTACCTTCCGCACACCACGCTGGTGACCGGGGGGATGTTCCTGCTGGCCGGGCAATTGGCCCAGCTGCGTGGTGCGATGGGCGACACGATCGATAACGGGCCGAAGGTGCGGGGCGCGTTGCTGCTGGGCGGCGCGTTCCTGGTGCTGGGCGTGGCGGCGGCGGGGGTGCCGCCACTGTCGGGCTTCCTGGCCAAGGTGATGGTGCTGCAGGCGCTGGGCGATACCGCGCTGGGGCCGTGGATGTGGGCCGGGTTGCTGGTGTCTGGCCTGGTGATGGCGCTGGTGCTCGCCCGGGCCGCCAGCGCGCTCTTCTGGGAGGCGGGGGACGAAGAAGCACCCGGGCCGAAGCTGCCGCGGGGCGCGGTGCTGGCACTGGTGCTGCTCAGCGCCGCGGGGCCGGTGCTGGCGCTGGCTGCCGCGCCGGTGGCCGGCTATGCGCGCGCGGCCGCCGAGCAGCTGCATGCGCGCCAGCCCTATATCGAGGCGGTGCTGGGCGCGCGGCCGGCGGTGCAGCGGGAGACCAGGCCATGAGCCGGGTGCTGCCGCAGCCGCTGGTCTCGCTGATGATCCTGGCGCTGTGGATCGCGATCGCGCCGTCGCCGAGCCTGGGGCAGGTGGTGCTGGGCAGCGTGGTCGCGCTGGCGATCCCGTGGTTCACGCATCCGTTCTGGCCGGATCCGCCGCGGCTGCTGCGGCCGGGCGTGGCGGCCCTGCTGTTCCTGCGCGTGATCTGGGACATCGTGGTGGCCAATGTGGAGGTGGCCCGGCTGGTGCTGGGGCCGGCCGACCGGCTGCACCCGGTATTCATCGAACTGCCGCTGGAGATCGACGACCCGTTCGTGGCGACGATCCTGGCCAGCATCATCACGCTCACGCCCGGCACGCTGTCGGTGGATATCGACCGGGCCCGGCGCGTGCTGCTGGTGCATGCGCTGGACGTGGCCGATGTTCCCGCCACCATCGACACCATCAAGCGCCGCTACGAGGCGCCGCTGAAGGAGATCTTCGGATGCTGAGCGTGGCATTGCAGGTGGCGCTGGGGATGGTGGCGCTGGCGATGGCGCTGACCGTGGTCCGCCTGGTGCGCGGGCCGACGGTGGCGGACCGGATCCTGGCGCTGGATACGCTGTCGATCAACGCGATCGCGCTGCTGCTGCTGGCGGGGATGCTGCTGCAGGGCGCGATGCTGTTCGAGGCGGCGCTGCTGATCGCCATGACCGGCTTCGTTTCCACCGCGGCGCTGTGCCGCTTCCTGCTGCGCGGCGACGTGATCGGATGATGGCGATGCTGATCGAGATCGTCGCCTCGGTGCTGGTGCTGCTGGGCGGTGCGTTCACGCTGGTGGGCTCGATCGGGCTGGTGCGGCTGCCGGATTTCTTCACCCGGTTGCACGCGCCCACCAAGGCGGCGACGCTGGGGGTGGGCGGCATCGTGGCGGCCGGGCTGGTGCAATCGGCGGCGGCCGGCACGATGGGGCTGCGCGAACTGGCGATCGCGCTGTTCCTGTTCATCACCGCGCCGGTGAGCGCGCATCTGCTGTCGAAGGCGGTGCTCCGGCACCGCGATCCGCCCGGCAGCTGAACTGCCACCGGGCGGGATGGGCTAGCGGGCGCCGAGGCCGAGCTTCTGGATCAGGTCCTGCTGCTCGGCGATCTGCTCCATGGCAAACTTCCGGTAGTCGTCGCTGTTCCTGTAGATGAAGGGCTGCGACAACTCCTCCAGCACCTTGCGGTGCATGGGTTCCTCCATGCCTTTCTTGAAGGCGTCGTGCAGGATCTTCATCACCTGCGGGTTCATCCCTTTCGGCCCCGCGATCCCATAGGGCGAGGTGGAGACGATGCGCTGGCCGGTTTCCACCAGCGTGGGAACAGTCGGGAAGCGCGGCGAGCGTTCCGGGGTCCACATCACCAGCATCCGTACCTCGCCGGCATCCACCAGCGGGCCGAGGCCGGCGCCGGAGGCCGCGGCTTCCACATGGCCGCCGAGCAGGGCGGCGGTGGATTCCGCCTCGCCACGGAAGGGCACCTGGGTCCACTTGATGCCTTCCTGTAGCGCCACCTGTTCCATGGTGATGTGCAGCGTGGTGCCGGCGCCGGGGGTGGAATAGCGGATCTTGCCGGGGTTCGCCTTGGCGTAGGCGAGGAATTCCTGCCAGGTCTTCCAGGGCGAATCCGCCTTCACCGCGGTGCCGAACGTGTAGCCGGTGACGTGGATGACGTAGGAGAAATCGGTCTTCGGGTCGAACGACACCTTCTGCATGTAGGGCAGGCGGAACATGGTGATGGGCAGCTGCGCCAGCGTGTAGCCGTCTGGCCGGGCGGTGGCGGCCATGGTGGCGCCGCCGAGCGTGCCGGAGGCGCCGGGCTTGTTGTCGATGATGATCTGCTGGCCGAGATGCTTGCTGGTGGCCTCTGCCAGCACGCGCAAATGCCGGTCTGTGGCGCCGCCGGCGGGCCAGGGCACGATCAGCGTTACCGGCCGGTTGGGAAAGCTCCCCTGAGCGCGTGCCTTGCGGGCCGGCAGCATCGATGCCGCTGCCAGAAGACCGAGACCCAATCCTCGCCGCGTTGTCCGCTTTACGTTCACGCGCATCCTCCCGTTGTGTGTGGCCCGCGCTTCAGCTGGCGCGGTGGCCTGATTGCCTGGATATGGTTGAGCGCAGGCCGATGTTCAATTCGTTCCGCACCGCCGCGCCGTTTGAACCCGGCCGCCGCGCGTGATAGAGGCCCGGCCCCAAGAAGACATCGTTCTTTGCTGCCAGGAGGAAATGCACCCATGCGACCTGCATCCCACAAGCTTGCCCGCCGTACGCTCCTTGGCAGCGTCCTCGCATTGCCGGCTATCGGCTCCGCACGCGCCCAGGCCTGGCCGGCCCGGCCGGTGACGCTGATCGTGCCCTGGCCGGCCGGCGGCTCCACCGACGTTTCGATGCGCGCGATGGCCGAGGCGGCGGCGAAGCATCTGGGCCAGCAGGTGGTGGTGGACAACAAGCCTGGCGCGGCCGGCACGTTGGGCGGCGCCACCATGGCGGCCACGGCGCGGCCGGACGGCTACACCATCGCGCAGATGCCGATCTCGATGTTCCGCCTGCCCTACATGCAGAAGACGTCGTTCGATCCGCAGAAGGACTTCACCTACATCTCCAACCTCACCGGCTACACCTTCGGCGTGGTGGTGAAGAAGGATTCGAAGTTCCAGACCTTCAAGGACCTGATCGATGCCGCGCGCGCCGAGCCGGGCAAGATCACCTACGCCACGCCGGGCGCGGGCACCACGCTGCACATCACCATGGAGCAGATCGCCGCCGCCGCCGGGGTGAAGTGGACGCAGGTGCCGTTCAAGGGCGGGGCCGAAACCTCGGCCGCCGTGATGGGCGGGCATGTCTCCGCCACCGCCGACAGCACCGGCTGGGGCCCGCTGGTGGATGCCGGCGAGCTGCGCCTGCTGTGCACCTGGGGCGGCGCGCAGACGAAGAAGTGGCCGAACGTGCCGACGCTGACCGAGCTGGGCTTCCCGATCGTGTCGGACTCGCCGTTCGGCATTGCCGGGCCGCGCAACATGAACCCGGTGGCGGTGCAGAAGCTGGACGAGGCGTTCCGCGCCGCGATGCAGGACAGGGCCGTGCTGGACACGCTGGAGAAGTTCGACATGGCGCCGCGCTACATGCCCACGGCGGACTACATCAAGTTCGTGAACGAGACGATCGCCGAGCAGAAGGTGCTGATCGAGCGCCTCGGCCTGAAGACCTCCTGATCATGCGCCTGCGCGCCGACACCTTCACCGCGCTGATCGCACTGGGCATCTCCGCCTTCATCCTGCTGCAGGGGCGCGAGCTGGGGCTGGGCCGGCCGAACGATCCGGGGTCGGGCTTCATCCTGTTCTGGACGGGCATCATCATGACCGGGCTTTCGGCCGTGCTGCTGGTGCAGAGCCTGCGGGCGCGGGCGGAGGATTCGTCCGGGCTGGGCGATGCCTTTGCCGGGCTGCGCTGGGGCAAGGTGATCTACGTGGTGGCGCTGATGGTGCTGCATTCGGCGGCCATGGAGTATTTCGGCTTCGTCCTTTCCACCGGCGTGCTGCTGCTTGTGCTGTTCAAGACGGTAGAGCCGCAGACGTGGCGTGTTGCCATTCTGGGGTCGGCGCTCACCACGCTGTGCGCCTGGGCCGTGTTCGTTGCCTGGCTGGGTACGCAAATGCCCGTCGGCTCCCTGTTCCTGCCGGATTGAGCGCACGCCATGGACGTTTTCAACAGCCTTTGGCTGGGCCTCGGCGTTGCGATGCAGCCGATGAACCTGCTGTTCTGCTTCGCCGGCGTGTTCATCGGCACACTGATCGGCGTGCTGCCGGGGATCGGGCCGGTGGCGGCGATGTCGCTGCTGCTGCCGATCACCTTCAACATCACGCCGGAAGCGGCGATCATCATGCTGTCGGGCATCTACTACGGCTCGATGTATGGCGGCTCCACGACGGCGATCCTGGTGAATATTCCAGGCGAGGCGGCGAGCGTGATCACCTGCCTGGACGGCTACCAGATGGCGCGCCAGGGCCGCGCGGGGCCGGCGTTGGGCATGGCGGCGATCGGCTCCTTCATCGCCGGCACGCTGGCGGTGGTGGGGCTGATGCTGCTGGCGCCGACGCTGGCGCGCGTGGCGGTGAAGTTCGGGCCGGCGGAATACTTCAGCCTGATGGTGCTGGGGCTGACGATCCTGGTCTGGCTCAGCCAGGGCTCCATCATCAAGGCGCTGATCATGGCCTGCCTCGGCGTGGTGCTGGGTCTGGTGGGCATCGACAGCATCACCGCCATGCCGCGCCTAACCTTCGACCAGATGCAGCTGATTGACGGGCTGGGCCTGGTGCCGATCGTGATGGGGCTGTTCGGGATCGCCGAGATTCTGAACAACCTGGAGCAGCGGCTGGACCGCGAGGTGTTCCAGGCCAATGTGAAGGGGCTGATGCCCTCGCGCGACGATTGGAAGCGCAGCGCGGGGCCGATCGCGCGCGGCTCCGTGCTTGGCTTCTTCCTCGGCATCCTGCCGGGCGGTGGCGCGGTGATCTCCTCCTTCCTGTCCTACGCGATGGAGAAGCGCCTTTCGAAAACGCCGGAGCGCTTCGGCAAGGGGGCGATCGAGGGCGTAGCGGGGCCGGAGACGGCGAACAACGCGGCGGCTGGCGCCGGGTTCATCCCGCTGCTGACGCTGGGCATCCCGCCCAACGTGGTGATGGCGCTGCTGCTCGGCGCCTTCATCGTGCACGGCGTGCAGCCGGGCCCGCTGATGATGACGCAGAACCCCCAGCTGTTCTGGGGCGTGGTGGCCAGCATGTATATCGGCAACGCCATGCTGCTGGTGCTGAACATGCCGCTGATCGGGCTGTGGGTACAGTTGCTGAAGGTGCCCTACAAGATCCTGTTCCCGATGATCCTGCTGTTCTGCGTGATCGGCGCCTACAGCGTGTCGAACCAGGTGTTCGACGTGTACCTGATGCTGGGCTTCGGCGTGCTAGGCTGGCTGATGAAGAAGTTCGGCTTCGAACCCGCGCCGCTGGTGCTGGCCTTCGTGCTGGGGCCGATGCTGGAGAACAACCTGCGCAAGTCGATGATCCTGAGCCAGGGCGACTTCATGATGTTCCTGGAGCGGCCGATCTCCGCGGTGTGCCTTGCCTGCGCGGTGCTGCTGCTGGTCTCGCCGCTGCTGCCGATCTTCAACAAGCAGCGCAAGCAGCTGGCGACGGAGGAGAGCTGAGCCTCAGGTGAAGGTGCTGCGCTTCAGCCCGTGGCGCTCCATGCGGTAGCGCATCGTGTCGCGGCGGATGCCCAGCCCGGCGGCGGCCTGCGCCACGTTGCCGCCGCGGCGCAGCGCCTGCACGATCGGGTCGCGCTCCGTCTCCCGCATCTGCGGCAGCCTGCCGGGGTGTGGATGCCGCCCCATCGCACAGTCGTCCCGGGCGGCGTTGATCCGGGATCGCTGACTTGCCCTGGCTGAACCCGCCGCGCTGCTTCACTCGGCTGAACCGCCGAACCGATAGCCAATGCCTGGTTCGGTCTGGATCAGGTGGGACGCCGCCCCCAGCTTGGCGCGCAGGTGGCCGATATAGACGCGCAGGTATTGGGCATCGTCCAGGTGCGCCGGCCCCCACACCATTTGCAGCAGCTGCCGCTGGGTGACCAGCCGGCCCGAACCGGCCTGGGCCAGCGCGGCCAGCAGGTCCCACTCGCGCGGGGTCAGGTGCAGGCGGACGCCATCGAGGCGGGCGACGCGCTCCGCGAAGTCGATCTCCAGCGGCCCCGCCCGCAGCCGTGCCGCGGCGGGCGTGGCTGGCGTGCCCACCCGGCGCAGCAGGGCGCGCAGGCGCGCGAGCAGTTCGCCCAGGGCGAAGGGCTTCTCGACGTAGTCGTCGGCGCCGGCATCCAGGGCGGCGATCTTCTCCGCTTCGCGGTCCCGGGCGGAGAGGATCACGATCGGCACGGAGGAAAAGGCGCGCAGGCGCGGGATCGCCTGGATGCCGTCCATGTCCGGCAGGCCGAGGTCGAGCAGGATGAGATCCGGGGACCGCTCGGCGGCCTGGCGCAGCCCTTCGCCGGCGGACAGCGCGCGCAGCGGCGCGAAGCCGGCGGCTTCCAGCGCGGGGCCGAGGAAGCGGTGGATCTGGGGTTCGTCGTCCACCACCAGGATGCGGGGCGCGCCTGCTGTCATGGCACGGGGAACCGCAGTTCCAGGCGCGTGCCGTGGCCGCCGGCGATGGGGCTGGCGGCGGCGATCCGCCCGCCCATGGCATGGGTCAGGCCATGGGCGATGGCCAGCCCGAGCCCGCTGCCCGCCGCCACGCGGTCGGTGCGCGTGGCGCGGAAGAACGGGTCGAAGATGCGCGGCAGGTCGGCCGGCGCGATGCCGGGGCCGTCATCCTCCACCACGATCTGCACCTCGCCGGGAAGCGGCCGGGCCCGCGCCGCCACCTGCCCATCGGGGCTGGAGAATTTCAATGCATTCTCGAGCAGGTTGCCCAGCACCTGATGCAGCAGCGCCGGGTCCAACCCCGGGGCGGCCAGCGTATCCGGGGCTTCCAGCGCCACCTGGCGGCCCGTGCGCTGGGCCGCGCGGCCGGCGGCCTCGCGCAGCGCCTCGGCGATATCCACGATCTCGCGCCGCGGGGTCACCTGGCCGCTTTCCAGGCGCACGATGCCGATGATGCTGTTCAGCCAGGCGGACAGGCGCTCCGTCTCCTCCTCGGCGGCGGCCAGCAGGTCTTCGCGGGTCGCCTCCGACAAGGCGGGGCCGGCGGTGCGCAGGGTGGCGATGGCGCCGCGGATGGAGGTGAGCGGCGTGCGCAGGTCGTGGCCCAGGGAGGTGAGGAGCGCGGTGCGCAGGGCCTCGGTTTCCGCGCGCGCGCCGGCGATGGCGCGCTCCTCCATCAGCTCCTGGCGTTCCAGCGCGATGGCGGCCTGGTCGATCAGCGCCTCCAGCGCGCGGTCTGCGGTGGCATCGAGCGGGGCGGAGAGCTGCACGCCCACCAGCCCCACCGTGCCGCGCGCGGTGCGCATCGGGCGGAACTGCCAGGCGACCGAAGGCAGGGTTGCGGTGCCGTAGCCGGCCGGGCGGGCATGGGCCATGGCCCAGCGTGCGGCGGCCAGGGAGGCGGTGTCGGGGTCCGCGTCGATCGGGCGGGTGGCGCGCACGACGAGGTCCGGCGCGGTTTGCCCCGGCCCCGTTTGCCCCAAGACCGGCGGCAACGGCAGCAGCACGCAGCTGGCGCCGCCGACCAGGCGCGCGGCTTCCTCGGTGATCGCCTCCATCAGCTCTGCGCGGTCCTGCGCGGCACCCAGCCGCCGGCTGAGCTGGACCAGCCGTCGCAGCCCCAGCATGCGGGCGGTGGCGGCGCGCATGGAGCGGCCGAGCCCGCCGGTGGTGCCAGCCAGCAGCAGCGCGATGATCGTGAAGACGACAACGCCCACGATGTCTTGCGGCCCGGCGATGGCCAGCTCGTAGCGGGGCGGCAGGAACAGGATGTTCCAGGCGAGAAAGGCCTGGATGGCCGCTAGCACGCCAGCGATCGGCCCCAGTGCCACCGCGGACGCCACCACCGGCACAAGGTAGATCATGCCCAGCGCGCCCTCTGGCACGCTGCCGTCCAGCCCCAGGGCCACCGCCGTGGCACCGGCCACCAGGGCCGGCGGTACGGCCCAGCCCAGCCAGGCCGGCAGTGAGGGTATGCGCCAGGGGGGCGGCCGACGCGGGCCTGGCGGCTGCGGCACCAAATGCAGGGTGAAATCGGTGGCGCGGCGCAGGAGGATGCCACTCAGGGTGCGCCCCAGCAGGCGCCGCCAGAGCGGTGGATGGCCGCGGCCCATCACCAGGTGGGTGGCGTTGTGCGCCGCCGCGTGCTGCAGCACGGCGCCCGGGATGTCGCGCGCCAGCACTGTTTCCACCGTCGCACCCAGGCGCTCCGCCAGGCGCAGCACCGGGTCCGGGTCGCTCTCGGCGGTGCGGAAGGTCTCGACATGCAGCACCAGCAGCGGCGCCTTCAGCGCATCGGCGATGCGCCGTGCCGCGCGCACCACCTGCAAGGCGCCGGGGTCGCCGCCCACCAGCGCCACCACCCGGGCACCTGCGGGCCAGGGGCCGACGATGGCGTTGGCGCGCATGTAGTGCGTCACGTCGTCGTCCACGCGCTCGGCGGTGCGGCGCAGGGCGAGTTCGCGCAGCGCGGCGAGATTGCCCTCGCGGAAGAAGCCTTGGAGTGCGCGCCGGGCCTGGTCTGGGCGGTAGATCTGGCCCTGGCGCATGCGCTCGATCAGCTCGGCGGGCGGGATGTCGATCAGCTCCACGGCATCGGCCTCGGCCAGCACCTGGTCGGGCACCGTTTCGGCCACGCGCACGCCGGTGATGCGGGCCACCGCCTCGCCGAGGCTCTCCAGGTGCTGGATGTTCAGGGCGGTCCAGACCTCGATGCCGGCACGGCGCAGCTCCTCCACATCCTGCCAGCGCTTCAGGTGGCGGCTGCCGGGGGCGTTGGTGTGGGCGAGCTCGTCCAGCAGCAGGACCGCCGGGCGGCGCAGCAGGGCGGCGTCGAGGTCGAATTCCTCCAGCGCCTGGCCACGGTATTCCAGGCGCGCGCGCGGCAGCACCGGCAGGTCGCCGATGGCCGCCTCGGTCTCTGCCCGGCCATGCGTCTCCACCAGGCCGACCAGCACATCCTCCCCGCCCGCGCGCCGGCGGCGGGCCTCGGCCAGCATCTCGAAGGTCTTGCCCACGCCGGGGGCGGCGCCGAGGAACACCTTCAGCCGGCCGCGCCCCGCGCGCTGCACCTGCGCCAGGAGGGCATCGGGATCGGGGCGGTGCGGCTCGTGCGGCATGGCGGCAGATTAGCAGCGCGGGCGCCCGTATGCGCCGGTCTTTACGCGCTCTTTATGCGCCCGGCCCGGAACTCACATGGCGATTTTGCGGCGCCCGCCGCTACCCCTTCGCCGACCATCGCTGGAGGGATCCATGCTCGACATCCTGCTGCAAGACATTCTGCTGTTCGGCCTGGGGGTGGGGTTCTTCGCCCTGATGGCGGCCTATGCCGCCGGCTGCGAGCGGGTGTGACCGCCATGCTGGAACTGGTTCTGGGCGGCGCCGTGACCGCCGCGCTGCTGGGCTACCTGCTGTGGGCGCTGCTGCGCCCCGAAGACCTTTGATTTAGCACGCAAATCTTCCGATCCGGCGTTTCCGCCGGATCGGATATTGCTCTAGGACCCCCGACATGACCTGGAACGGATGGGCGCAGATCGCGCTCGTGCTGGCGGCCATCCTGGCCACGGCAATCCCGCTGGCCCGCTACATCGCCGCCGTGGCGGCTGGGCGGGTGCGCTTTCTTGCCGTGCTGGAACGCCCGATCTACGCCGCCTGCGGCATCGATCCTGCGCGCGGCATGGGCTGGCGCGGCTACACGCTGGCCATGCTTGCCGCCAACGCCGCGGGGTTCGTGCTGCTGTATCTGCTGCTGCGGCTGCAGGGCGTGCTGCCGCTGAACCCGCAGGGGTTTGGCGGCATCGGGCCGTGGCTTGCCTTCAATACCGCCGCGAGCTTCGTGACCAATACCGACTGGCAGGCCTATAGCGGCGAGGCGGCGATGAGCAACCTCAGCCAGATGGCCGGGCTGTCGGTGCAGAACTTCCTCTCCGCCGCCACCGGCATCGCGCTCGCCTTGGCGGTTTCGCGCGCGTTCGCGGCCGGCAAGCTGCAGGACCTCGGCAATTTCTGGGCCGATTTCGTGCGCGTGACGCTCTACCTGCTGCTGCCGTTGGCCCTTGTGCTCGGGCTCGCCTTCGTGGCCATGGGCATGCCGCAGACGCTGGCGGCCAATGCGGAGGCCACCACGCTGGAGGGCGCCACGCAGGTGATCCCGCTCGGCCCGGCCGCGTTCCAGATCGCCATCAAGCACCTGGGCACCAATGGCGGCGGCTTCTTTGGCGCCAACTCGGCCCACCCGTTCGAGGGCCCCCGGCGCTGGCGACCGCGGCGCAGATCTGGGCGCAGCAGATCATCCCCTTCGCGCTGGCGCTGGCCTTCGGCCACATCGTGGGCGACGCGCGCCAGGGCCGCGCACTGCTGGCGGTGATGCTGGCCTACGTCGTGGTGGCCACGGCGCTGGTGTACGCCGCCGAAGCGGGCGGCAACCCGCTGCACATCGCGGCCGGCCTCGATCCCGCCATGGGCAACATGGAGGGCAAGGAGGTGCGCTTCGGCATGGCGCTGATGGCGCTGTTCACCGCCACAACCACCGGTGCCTCCTGCGGCGCGGTGAATGCCATGTTCGACAGCTTCACGCCGCTGGGCGGGCTGGTGCCGCTGTTCCTGATCCAGCTGGGCGAGGTGCTGCCCGGCGGCGTCGGCTCTGGCCTCTATGGCATGCTGGTATTCGCCCTGCTGGCGGTGTTCGTCGCCGGGCTGATGGTGGGGCGCACGCCGGAATACCTGGGCAAGAAGGTGCAGGCGCGCGAGATCAAGCTGGCCATGCTCGCGGTGCTGGTGCTGCCGGCCGCGATCCTGGGCTTCGGCGCGGTGTCCATGGCGCTGCCGGCGGCGGTTGCCTCCATCCAGGATGCCGGGCCGCATGGGCTTTCGGAGATGCTCTACGCCTATAGCTCGGCGGCGGGGAACAACGGCTCGGCCTTTGGCGGGCTCACGGCCGACATGCCCTGGCTGAACACCACGCTGGGCATCGCCATTCTGCTGGGCCGCTTCGCCTATGTGGTGCCGGTGATGGCGATCGCCGGCAGCATCGCCGCCAAGCCGAAGCTGGCCGCCTCCGCCGGCACCTTCCCCACGCATGGCCCGCTTTTCGCAGGCCTCCTGGCCGGCGTGATCCTGATCCTGGGCGGGCTGCAGTTCATGCCCGCGCTCGCCCTGGGCCCGCTGGCCGAGCACTTCGCGCTCGCCGCCGGCAAGATCTTCTAGGAACTCGTACCATGGACGCCTCCCCCCTCGCCGCGCCACGCCGCGGCACCCGCACGGCCGCCCCCCTGGCCGACCCGGCCCTGCTGCGCCGCGCCGCGCAGGACGCGCTGCGCAAGCTCAACCCGCGCCACCTGGTGCGCAATCCCGTGATCTTCACCACCGAGGTGGTGGCGATCCTGGTGAGCCTTCTGGCCGCCCGCGCCTTCGCCACCGGCCAGCCCTGGCCGTTCCAGGCCGGCATCGCGCTGTGGCTGTGGCTGACGGTGTTGTTCGCCACCTTTGCCGAGGCGGTGGCCGAAGGGCGCGGCCGGGCGCAGGCTGATGCGTTGCGCCGCACCCGCGGGGAGACCGTGGCAAAGCTGCTGCTGCGGCCGGATGACCGCGCACTGTGGCAGCCGCGCCCCGCCGCCGAGCTGCGTGTGGGCGACCTGTTGCTGGTGGAGGCCGGCGACCTCGTTCCCGCCGATGGCGAGGTGGTCCAGGGCATTGCCAGCGTGAACGAGGCGGCCGTCACCGGCGAAAGCGCTGCGGTGATCCGCGAGAGCGGCGGCGATCGCAGCGCGGTGACCGGCGGCACGCTGGTGGTGTCCGACTGGCTCGTGGTGCGCGTGACCGCCGCCGCCGGCAGCAGCTTCCTCGACCGCATGATCGCGCTGGTGGAGGGTGCCTCGCGCCAGAAAACGCCGAACGAGATCGCGCTCGACATCCTGCTCGCCGGCATGACGATCATCTTCCTGATCGCGGTGGCCACGCTGGTGGGCTTCGCCGGCTGGAGCGGGCAGGCGCCCTCCGTGGCGGTGTTGGCAGCACTTCTGGTCACGCTGATCCCCACCACGATTGGCGGCCTGCTCTCGGCCATCGGCATCGCCGGCATGGACCGGCTGGTACGCTTCAACGTGCTCGCCACCTCTGGCCGCGCGGTGGAGGCGGCGGGCGACGTGGATGTGCTGCTGCTGGACAAGACCGGCACCATCACGCTGGGCAACCGCCAGGCTGCCGCCTTCCTGCCCGCGCCGGGCGTGTCTGAACGCGAAGTGGCCGAGGCGGCGGTGCTGGCCAGCCTGGGCGACGAAACGCCGGAGGGCCGTTCCATCCTGGCCCTGGCGCGGGATCGGCACGGCATTGTTCCCGGAGACCTGCCGCACGGGGCCGTGGTGGTGCCCTTCACCGCCCAGACCCGGCTGTCGGGGCTGGACCTGGGGGCCGACAAGCTGCGCAAGGGCGCCGTTGACGCGGTGCTGGCGTTGCTGGCCGAGCCCGCGCCGGCCGGGTTCCGCGCCAGTGTCGATGGCATCGCGCGCGCCGGCGGCACCCCGCTGGCGGTGGCGCGCAACGGCGTGCTGCTCGGCGCCATCGAGCTGAAGGACATCGTGAAGGACGGCATGCACGCCCGCTTCGAGGCGCTGCGCGCGATGGGTATCCGCACCGTGATGGTCACCGGGGACAACCGCCTGACCGCCGCGGCCATCGCCGCCGAGGCCGGGGTGGACGATTTCATCGCCGAGGCCACGCCGGAGCAGAAGCTGGCCTATATCCGCGCCGCCCAGGCCGAGGGCAGGCTGGTGGCCATGGCCGGCGACGGCACCAACGACGCCCCGGCGCTGGCCCAGGCCGATGTGGGCCTGGCGATGCAAACCGGCACCCAGGCGGCGCGCGAGGCCGGCAACATGGTGGATCTCGACAGCGACCCGACGAAGCTGATCGAGGTGGTGGAGATCGGCAAGCAGCTGCTGATCACCCGCGGCGCGCTGACCACCTTCTCCATCGCCAACGACGTGGCCAAGTATTTTGCCATCCTGCCGGCAATCTTCGTGGCCAGCTATCCTCGATCACCACACGAAAGTCGGCGTGTTCGGTCGTATCTGCGTGCGCGGCGGTGGATCCCGCATGTGTGACGGTCGCCTGCGATCGCAGCATGATCACGGCGGCGGCGCAGCCGAGCACGGCGGAGAGGAACGGCAGCAGCGTCCAGCCATGGGCGACGACATCCGCCAGCAGGAGCGGCCCCAGCATGGCGAAGCCGGCCACACCGGTCAGTACCGCGAGGGCGAGGCACAGCCAGCCAAGCTTGTTCTGCCATTCCATCGGGCCGCTCCCCTACATCAACCGACCCAAGGGTCCGAGGTCCAGATTGAGGCTGTCTGGGGCAACGCCGAGCTTTTCGCACAGCGAAACCACCGCATCGCGCGATCGCAGCAGGGTCAGGCCAAGCCGCTCGGCCTCCTCCGGCGTGATCGTCTCGGCCTCCATCCGCCGGACGGCCTGCGCCTCCATCAGGCGGCGGAGGAACTCGACCAGGGTCAGCACGAGCCGGGCCAGATCCTGCTCGACCCGGTCGGGATCGATGCTGATACGGCCGAGCACCGGGGGGGACGACGACGACATATCAAGGTCCTGCACGCTCATGCCGGCGGCCCCGCGCTGGGCAGCAGCGTCATGCGCGAGGCGGTGTCGACCGAGGCGAGCAAAGCGCGCACGCCGAGATAGACCAGGTCCACACCGGCAACGGTCAGCACGATCTGCCCATCGGCGACAACGCCGGTATCCAGCAGGCGATCGAGCACATCGACCAGCGTGGCCGGTTGCGTGCCGTCGGTGAGGGGGATGCGGTCAGACATGCGCGACCTCCGCCTGCAGCGCCGCCCGGGCGAAGGCATAGGCCGGCCAGGGTCCGGTCAGCCGCACGGCAAGCCCGGATGGTGCCAGTTCCTCGGTGAGGGCGGCGAGCCATGCCTGGACGAGGGGTGAAGCGCCGGCCTCCGTCGGGGCGAGCACGCTCCAGCAGGGCAATCCATCCCGCTGGCGCTCGGTGAGCACCGGCCAACCCGCCGCCAGCAGCAGCGCGCTGATGCGCGCCTCCACGCTCGCCAGATGCCCGACCACCACCCGCTTGGTGCGCTTGATCTCGTCACCGCCGACCAGCCGGCGGGTGTCGAAGCTGGCATCGCCGACCAGCAGCACGATTGGCCGCTTGAGCTGCTCGGCCACCCGCAACGCCATGCTGGTCTTGCCGCTGCCGGCGGGGCCGCGCAGATGCAGGGGGTAGCCGGCGCTGAGATAGCTCAGCGCGCGACGCTCCAGATCGGCAATCGCCTCCGAGGTGGCGATCTCCGGATTCTGCACGAGATGCCGCAGGGCCGGGTCCGTTTCATCGGCCGGGATGGCGGGCGGGCGATCCGCCGGGGTGGTGAGCCGCGCCATGCTGTCAGCCTCCGTTCATGTCGATGGAGAAGCCGCGTTTCCAGGCGGAGCGCAGCAACGAAAGGCTGGCGGGGTCATCCGCCCAGCCGAGAAACAGGTCCCGCGCCGCCCGCAACTGCGGGCCCGCGCACGACAGAAACGCCTCACCCAGGGCGCCACCGCCATCGGATGCGCCCAAATGCTCGGCCGCGAAGCCGGGGCGCTGCGGGGTGTTGAGGGAGGCGGCGACGAGGTCGCAGGTCCGCTGGGCATCGGCGCTGGGGTGCACACCCGTGGCGAGATAGCCGCAGGACGCCCCGAAATCGGTTGCCAGCTCGTCCCCGATGCCGAGTTCCGGCACTACAACACAGTCCGCCCGCACAGTGCCCTCGGCTACCGCCCACCTGCCCCGCAGACAATCTTGCCGCGCCCGGCTGGTCCTGCCTACGCTCCGCTCCGGCACGCCCAGCCGGGCGCGCCATGGCACGGGCCACC
>JAPLOI010000014.1 GCA_026400815.1 Alphaproteobacteria bacterium | reverse complement strand
GATCGGCAGGCACGTTGCCTGCCGCACCGTCTCGTGGCCGGGGTTCAGCGCATGGAACGCCGCCGCGTTGTGGAAGGCATCGCGGTTGCGATCCTCAAAATAGCTTTCCGCCCAGGCCCCGTTCGCCAGCACGCAATCATGTGGGCCGAGGTCGATGTGGAAGTATTCGATCTCCCCGCGCACCCGCTCCTGCGTGATCGTGCTGCCGTTCACCAGCGCCCCGGCATGGGCCAGCACCTCGCCGCCCTGCCCGTCCTGCACCAGCATCGCGTGCCCCGGCGAAACGCGCAGGTCGCAGCTCGGAATCCCCTGCCCCAGGCTGCCGGCCGCGAACCGGATCGGCTGGTGCCCCGCCTCGGCAAGCCGGCCCTCGAAACGCTGGGTCCCGATCCAGCGGATCGGCCGCAGCCCGCCGAACTTCGTCGCCACCATGTCGCCCGCACACAGCCGCTCCACCTTCACCTCCCCGCGCGACGTCAGGATCAGCGTGCCGCGCAGGAAGCAGGTGGCCTGCGCCTCCAGCTGCATGGCGGGCCGGGCGGTTTGGGTGTTGAACCAGGCCCCGGTGCTACTGACCACATAGGTCACGTAGCTGAAGCCGTTGTACGCGGTGGGGGGCGTGATCGGGCTGTACTGCGACCAGGTGATCGACTGGGAGGCGGACAGCGTCACCGCGTAGCGCATCGAGGCGCTGAGGCTGTAGTTCGCCATGTCCCCCAGCGCCGCCTCGTTGAAGTAGTAGTAGGCCGCGGTCGTGGTGAGGTCCGCCGACACCGAGACGGTGCTGAGCACCGCGCCGGTCGGCAGGTTGTCGGCGTCCACGTAGTAGAGCGAGAACGTCACCGTGGTCGCGCCGGCGGAGGAGGCGCGCAACGCCAGCCGGATGCCGGTCAGCTCCCAGCTGGAGGTGCCCGCGGTCTCGAACACATGGCCCCGGAAGGCCGAGGTGCCCACGTTGCCACCGCTGTTCAGCAGGCCCGTTGCCGTGCCGCCGGCGGTGTTGTCGAGAACCGTGACGCTGCCGCTCATCGTGGCGCCCTGCCATGCCTTGGAGGGCGGCTAGAAACGGGACACAGGTTAATTTCCGATCAATACACCTCTGGCAGGGCGCCCCGCCTGGCGCGCTTGCCAAGACCCGTTGACCGCTGGGGAGGCGCGGCCAACGGGCTTCGGCATCACCGTCGCGTTGCCGACAAGGAGAAGGAAAGCGGCAGCCACGCCCGGTCCGCAAAGCGCCACAGCCGGTCCGCCCCCTGCTCCAGGCAGGCGAACATGCGCCACGGCACGCCGTCATGCTCGTGCAGCCAATCCAGCGAAAGACCGGCGCCGGCCAGCGCGTTCAGCACATCGGCCATGGTGTGCTGGAACTGGTGCGTGCGCTGGTTCGCCAGCCGCGCCTCTGGGTCGGCGTAGTCGCGCGGGTCGTCCAGCACCAGCGGCCCGCGCTCGAAATAGGGCGCGAACCAGCCGGGGCGCGGGCCTTCGGCAGCATCGTCATCGAACACCCAGGCCGAAGGATGCCCCTCCGCCAGGTAGAGCCGCCCTCCCGGTCGCAGCAGCGAAGCCACCACCCGTGCCCAGCCCGCCACATCCGGCAGCCAGCACAGCGCGCCCCAGGTGACGAACACGCGGTCGAACCCATGCGGCCCGGGGATCGCCGCCGCCGCGTCGTACACATCCGCGCACACGAACCGCGCCGCCAGCCCCAGCTCCCCGGCCAGCCCGCGCGCCGCCTCGATCGCGGGGGCGGAGAAATCCAGCCCCACCACCGCCGCCCCCTTCTGCGCCAGCCGCAGCGTGTCCGCCCCGAAATGGCATTGCAGATGGGCGATGCGCTCCCCGGCCACGCTGCCGAGTTCCGCCTCCTCGATCGCCTCCAGCCGCCCGCGGCCTTCGCGCAGATCCGAGAGGTCGTACATCGGCGCGCGCAGATGGATCGCCACCCGCTCATCCCAGTTGGCGCGGTTCAGCGCCCGCCACGCCTCCTGGTCGGCCCCAGGCAAGCGCGCCTAGCCCGCGCCCGCCAGCAGCGCGTCGAGCTTGCCGGCCCGCTCCAGCGCCACCAGGTCATCACAGCCGCCGATATGCGCGCCGGCGATGAAGATCTGCGGCACCGTGGTCCGCCCGCCGGAGCGCTGCATCGCCTCGGCGCGTTCCGGCGTGCCGTTCGGCGCGTCGATCTCGCGATAGGCCGCACCCTTCTTCTCCAGCAACTGCTTGGCGCGGGCGCAGAAACCGCACCAATCCTGGGTGTAGATCTCGATTTCGGGCATCAATTGTCTCCTTCGCTCCCTATGGTCGTGTCGGCCCCGCTGGGATGCAAGCCTATCTGGGGGAGCGCACCCGCGCCGCCACCAGCACATCCACCCCTGCCGCCCCGGCCGCCAGCAACGCCGCCGTGCAGGCCCGCGCGGTGGCCCCGCTGGTCAGCACGTCATCCACCAGCAGCACATGCCGCCCGGCCACCGAACCCGGCCGCCGCACCGCGATCGCGCCATCGAGCATGCGCGCCCGCGCCGTGGCCGAAAGCTCCCCCAGCGGCGCAGTGGCCTTCACCCGCCGCAACGCATCGGCGGCCACCGCCACGCCCGCCATCCGCCCCAACGCACGCGCCAGCAACGCCGACTGGTTGTAGCGCCGCGCCAGCAACCGCGTGCGATGCAGCGGCACCGGCACCAGCACCTCCGCCCGCCCCAGCAGCGCCGCCCCGGCGCGGGCCATCATCCGCGCCAGTGCGGTGGCCAGTTCCGTCCGGTCGGCATGCTTGAACCCCAGCACTAGCCGCCGGCTCTGCGCGTCGTACGCCAGCGCCGCCCGCGCCTCGCCCCAGGGCGGCGGCTCCACCGCGCAGTCGTCGCACACCAAGCCATCATGCCGCGCATGTACGAACGGCACCCCGCAGGAAAGGCACAGCGGCGCGGTGATGAAGCTGGTCTGGCCGAAGCAGTCTGGGCAGAACTGCCCGGGCGCCTCCACCAACGCCTCGCAGGTCAGGCAATGCGCCGGCAGCAGCGTATCCAGCACCACCCGCGCCGCGCCCAGCCCCCATCGCTGTGCGGCGCGCAGGTTCATCTCAGGCCCCGAACCGCACCGTCCCGTCGCGCTCGATCTCGTGCACCAGGTCGATCTCCCAGGAGAGATAGGCCTGCATCGCCTCCTCCACGCCCGAGTTGCGGTCATACGGCCGCAGGTAGAAATCGATGCACTCGCCATCCGAAGGCACGGTCCGATCCCGCTCCATAGGCTTCCCAGCCTTGCGCCACGCCTCCGTGCCCCCGTGCAGCGCCGCCACCCGGCCATGCGTCAGCCCGCGCAGCTCCGCCACGGCATGCGCCGCCAGAACCCCATCGGGCGAGGCCGCCACCACCAGCGCCGCCCCCGCCAGCCGCGCCTTCACCCCCTCCAGCCGCCCGCGCACGCCCCAGAGCGCCCCGGGAATATGCCCCTCGCGGAAATCGATGCTGCGCGAGAGATCCACCACCACGGTCCCCGCCGCCTCAACCTCATCGGCCTCCACCCACTCCACCTTCGGCACCGCCATCGCCGCCGGCACCGCCTTCCCCAGCGCCCCCTCGGCCACGAACACCTCGGCATGCCCCATCTGCCGCAGCCAGGCGGCCGACATGCGCGCCCGCACCCCGTCATCGTCGATCAGCACGATCCGCGCCCCGCGCACGCCCACCCAGGTATCCGTCGCCTGCACCAGCTGCCCCCCGGGCGCGGAAACCGCGCCCGCCCGCGTCCCGGCCCGGAATTCCACGGGGTCGCGCACATCCAGCACGTACAGCGTGCGCGACGCATCCGCCTCCATCGCCGCCAGCGCGCCAGCATCGATCACCGTCACGCCCGACCGCGCGGCAAAGCCCTGCGCCCGCTCCATCGCCAGCGCCGCCGTGCGCGGCCGCCCCGGCGCGAATTCCGCCGGCTTGCCGCGATCCGGCACCAACCCCGCCAGCTCCCACCCCATCGTGCCGTTGCGCAGCGCCACCACCTTGTTGGGCACGCCGGCCTGCCGAAGGCTTTCCGCCCCCAGGATCGACCGCGTGCGCCCGGCGCAATTCACCACGATCAGCGTCTCCGCACTCGGCACGAGATCCGCGATCCGATACGCCAGCTCGCCCCCCGGCATGGAAGCCCCGGTCGGGATCGACATGCGCCGGTATTCCTCGATCGTGCGGCTATCCAGCACCACCATGTCGCGCTTCTCGGCGATCCAGGCATTCAGCTCCGGCGCATCCACGCTCTCGGTGCCGAAATGGTGCTCCACCCATTCGCCGAACGCCTTGCTCGGCACGTTCACGCCGCTGAACAGCACGTAGCCGGCCGCCCCCCAGGCCGGCGTGCCGCCATCGAGCACGCTCACATCGGTGCAGCCGATCCCCTCCAGATACGCACCCAGCTTCTCCGCCACGCCGCGCCCGTCATCGCACACCACCACCCGCGTTCCGCGCTGCGGCAGCAACGAAGGCGCCCGCAGCTCGCGCTTCGAATACGGGCACGGCACCGCCCAGAACAGATGGCTCGCCCCGAACTCGCCTTCCTCGCGCGCATCCAGCAGCGCCAGCTCCGCCCCGTCGGTGATCCAGCCCCGCAGCGTTCCCGCATCGATCCGGCGCATCGCATTCCCTCCATCGCATTGCGTGAACCATACGCCTTGGCATCGGCGGCCGGGAAGCGCACATCCAGCGCGCGCCGGGCTGGCCGGTGGCGGCGCGCTAAGGCAAAGGACTTCCATGAACGACAGCCTGCACGTCTTCGACCGCACCGCCGTGCGCCGCCACCGCGACCGCGCCGCCGCCCGCGCGCACATCGTCGCGCCCATCCTGCACGACATCGCCGACCGCCTGCTCGATAGGCTGGACGACACCAAGCACCGCTTCACCCATGCGCTCGATGTCGGCGGCCGCGGCGCCGTCGCCCCGCTGCTGCGCGCCCGCGGCATGAACGTGGTCAGCTGCGACCTCTCCCCCGCCATGGCCACCCAGGCCGGCCCCCAGGCCGTGGCAGCCGACGAGGAATTCCTCCCCTTCGCGCCGGCCAGCTTCGACCTCATCGTCGCCAACCTCTCCCTGCACTGGGTCAACGACCTGCCCGGCGCCCTGATCCAGCTGCGCATGGCCCTCAAGCCCGACGGGTTGTTCCTCGCCAGCCTCCCCGCGCTGGGCACCCTCGCCGAACTCCGCACCGCGCTCACGGAAGCCGAAGCCATGGTCGCCGGCGGCGCCTCCCCCCGCGTCTCACCCTTCCCGGATCTGCGCGACGCCGCCGCCCTGCTGCAACGCGCCGGCTTCGCCCTGCCGGTGGCGGATGCCGACGAGATCACCCTTTCCTACGGCAGCCCGTTCGCCCTGCTCGCCGATCTGCGCGCCGCCGGCGAGTCCAACGCCGTGCGCCTGCGCAACAAGCGAACCCCGCCCCGCGCCCTGTTCCCCGCCGCCCTGGCCAGCCTGCCGCAACGCGGGGGCCGCCACCCCGCCACGCTCCGCCTGGCCATGCTCACCGGCTGGGCCCCCGCCCCCACCCAGCCCAAGCCGCTGCCGCGCGGCAGCGGCCAGGTGAATCTGGGCGAGGCGCTGCGCTAACCCCCGGCGCCTACCGCCACGCCCCAGCGGCAATGGTATGCTTTCCATACAGTATGTCATCATTTTTTACGCATTTCCGCAGCCCCCCCTGCGAGCGCCCTGGGCTGTAAAGAAAACCGACAGTTCGGCCACCACCATTCCGGATGTTATTTGAAATCAGCAGGCTAGTGGGTGGCACGAAAAATGCTTCGTTTGTCGCATCTATCGTCCAACGATGTATGCGCCTTTCCGACTGGATCCCTTTGCCGCGCCCCGCAACGGCGCGGCTGGCCATTTCTGGAGTGTCTTCGATGCGAACCACCCTCAACGGCGCTTTGGTCGCCACGGCCCTTCTCGCCGCACCAATCGCCGGCCCGGCCCAAGCCGCCGCCATCGTGCCCGGCTTCAATTCCACCACCTTGCCCGCCAACGACGACGACAGCACGGACTCGGTGGCGCTGGGCTTCAGCTTCAACTTCTACGGCACCTCCTATTCAACCGCCTTCGTTAACAATAACGGCAACATCACGTTCGCCTCGGCGCTCAGCACCTTCACGGCCTTCCCCCTGCTCAGCACCAACGCAGTGATCATCGCCGCGTTCTTCGCCGACGTGGATACAACGGGCGCCGGCAGCGGCATCGTCAGCTACGGCACCGGCACCTTCGGCGGCCAGCAGGCCTTCGGGGTGAACTGGCCAAACGTCGGGTATTTCGCGAATGGTGACGACAAACTGAACGATTTCCAGCTCCTGCTGGTGGATCGCAGCGACATCGGCACGGGCAATGCCGATATCTACTTCAACTACGGTGCCATGCAGTGGGAGTCCGGCAATGCCAGCGGCGGCTCCAACGGCCTGGGCGGCTCCTGCGCGCGGGCTGGCTTCAGCAACGGCATCGACGATGCCTATGAGCTTGCCGGCTCCGCCACCTGCAGCGCCCTGATCGATGGCGGCGCCAACGCGCTGAACACGGCCAGCAACATCGGCACGCCTGGCCGGCAGCTCTTCCAGGTCCGCAACGGCACGGTCGTCATCAATGTCGAGGTACCGGAACCCGCCTCGCTCGCCCTGCTCGGCATCGGCCTCGCCGCCCTCGGGGTGGCCCGCCGCCGGCGCTAATCCTTCCCCGGCTCCAGCCGCGCGCCGTCCGCCCCGCGGGCGGCGCGTTCCGCTTCCAGCCGGTCGCGCAGCTTCTCCCCCTTGGTGCGCCCGTGCAGCACCCGGTTGCGCTGCGCCTCGGCCGCCTGCTCGGCCGCCGCGCGCTGCTTCTTCACCCGCCGGAGGTTGACGATCTCAGCCATCCCCCCATCCTGGCCCGCACACCAAGGGGAAATCAACATGGGCCAGACCATCACTCTCACCGCGCAAGACGGCCATCGCCTCTCCGCCTGGCGCACCGGGCCCGACAACGCCCGCGCCGGCATCGTCGTCATCCAGGAAATCTTCGGCGTGAACCACCACATCCGCAACATGTGCGAGAAGATCGCCGCCCAGGGCTACGCCGTCATCGCCCCCGCCCTGTTCGACCGCACCGAACCCCAGGCCGAACTCGGCTACACCCCGGAAGACGTCAAGCAAGGCATCGCGCTGCGCGGCCGGCTGGACAACCACGAGGTGATGCTGGACGTGGACGCCGCCGCCCATGCGCTGGGCAGCCGCACCCTGGGCATCACCGGCTACTGCTTCGGCGGCACCGTGGCCTGGTGGGGCGCCACCCGCTCCACCCGCTTCGCCGCCGCCAGCGGCTGGTACGGCGGCGGCGTCGCCGGCACTCGCACCGAGCGCCCAATGTGCCCCGTGCAACTCCACTTCGGCGAGAAGGATACCGGCATCCCACTGACCGACGTGGAAGCCATCCGCGCCGCCCAGCCCGGCATCGAAGTCTATGTCTACCAAGGCGCCCAGCACGGCTTCGGCTGCGACGAACGCGCCAGCTTCTCCGCGCCCGATGCGGCGCTGGCGCATGAACGCACCTTCAGCTTTTTCAAGCAGAACCTAAGCAAGTAAGACTCTTCTTTTTCTGAAGAAAAAGAAGCAAAAAGACTTTTCTGACTGGCGCGCGTGCCAGACCATCTAGCACGCGCACCAGTCATGAAAGTTTTTTGGTTCTTTTTTTCAAAAAAGAACGGCTTCCTTCAGTTGAGAAAAATCTTCCCCGGATTCAGAATCCCCTTCGGATCCAGCGAAGCCTTCACGCTGCGCATCACCGCCAGCGCCTCGGCCCCCACTTCGGCCTCCAGGAACTCGCGCTTGCCGATCCCCACCCCGTGCTCCCCGCTGCACGAGCCACCGAGGGCCAGGGCGCGGGCCACGATTTTCTTGTCCAGCTCCCATGCCTGGTCGAGCCCGCCGGCTTCCGGCGGCACCAGGATCACGGTGTGGAAATTGCCATCCCCCACATGCCCCACGATCGGCGCCGTGAGGCCAGAGGCGCGGATATCCTCCTGCGCCCCCAGGATGCACTCGGCGAGCCTGGAGATCGGCACGATCGCATCGGTGGCGATCCCCTGGTGGCCCGGCTTCAGCGCCAGCGCCGCCCAGTAGGCATCATGCCGCGCCCGCCACAGCCGCGCGCGCTCAGCGGGGTCGGTGGCCCACTGGAACCCCGCCGCACCGAAAGTGCCGGCGATCTCCTCCGCCAGCTCCGCCTGCTCCTTCACGCCCGCCGCGGTGCCGTGGAACTCGAAGAACAGCGTCGGCGCCGGCGTCAGCCCCTCCAGCTTCGAATAGGCGATGCAGGCGCCCATCTGCACGTCGTCCAGCAGCTCGATCCGCGCCACCGGAATGCCGGCCTGCATCACCGCGATCACCGTCTCCACCGCGCTGCCCAAATCCGGGAACTGGCACACCGCGGCGCTGCTCGCCTCTGGAATGCCGTGCAGCCGCAGCTGGATTTCGGTGATCACACCCAGCGTGCCCTCGCTGCCGATGAACAGGCGCGTAAGGTCATAGCCGGCCGCGGATTTGCGCACCCGCCCCCCGGTGCGGATCACCCGCCCATCGGCCAGCACCACCGTCAGGCCCAGCACGTTCTCGCGGATGGTGCCGTAGCGCACCGCGTTGGTGCCGCTGGCGCGCGTGGCGCACATCCCGCCCAGGGAAGCATCGGCGCCGGGATCCACCGGGAAGAACAGGCCCTGGTCGCGCAGATGCGTGTTCAGGCTGCGATGCGTCAGGCCCGGCTGCACCCGGCAATCCATGTCCGCCGCGTTCACCTCCAGCACCGCCGTCATGCGCGAGAGATCAATCGTGATCCCGCCGCGCACCGGCGTCACATGCCCTTCCAGCGAGGTCCCGGTGCCATAGGGCACCACCGGCACCCCGTGCGCATGGCACAGCGCCAGCAGCTTCGAGACCTCCTCCGTGCTCTCCACGAACGCCACCGCATCCGGCATCACCGGCGGATGCGTGTCCTGCCCGTGCGAATGATGGTCGCGATGCCCGGTGGAGGTGGTGATGCGCTCGCCCAGGAAACCGCGCGCAGCCTCCACCACGGCATCGACGGCCCCGGACGCGACGGATTCGGACATGGCCAGTCTCTCCTGTTTCGCCCCGAGCAATGGCGCGGCCACGCCCCGCGCGCAAGATCGCCCCGCCGCCCTGGTGAATCCTTCGGCACCGATCCGCATCCTTAACTCTTCCTTGACCACCCCAGCCGATGCTCCGGCCATGTTCAGCTGGACGCGACGCAAGGCGGGGCCCCCAGCGCCCGGCACCGGGAGTGCCCCTGCCCCCGGCCTCGGCGCGGCGCTGTTCGGCGGCGCCCCGGTGGTGCACGACCTCGCCCATGTCCAGGTGCTCGGCCTGCTGGTGACAGACACGTTCCGCTGGAAGCGCCCCTGGGCCGAATGGCGCATCCGCTTCACCTACAGCAACGACCATCCCGGCCTGGGCCTGCGCGACGTCACGGCCTTCGTGCGCGAAGCCGCGGCCTCCCAATGCCAGCATCGCTGCGAAGCCACCGATATCGTGCTGTACCTGTCCCACATGGACGATGTGCGCACCGTTTTCGCCGCCTATGGCGCGGTGCCGCACGGCATCGGCCAGATCTCCGCGATCCAGAACCGCGACGCCTACCTCCAGGCCGCCGCCCTGGCCGCCGAACTCGCCGGCCTGGCCCGCGTGCCCGACCGCGCCGCGGAGGACGAGGTGCTCTCCCTGCCCGATCTCGTCTGGCAGGTGGAAGGCTTCGGCATGGGCCGCGTGGCCCGCACCGAACTGCGCGGCCGCAAGATCGCCGTGCGCCTCGGCGTCATCTCCGGCCAGGATTTCTGGCTGGTGGACGTGAACGACCGGCCAGGCTGCGCCCGCTTCCGCTCCCGGCTGGATGCCATGAGCAAGATGGGCGTCGCCTCCGCCATCAAGGCCTACGAGACGCGGGCACGCTGAAGAAAGGACAGATTCACCACGGAGGCACGGAGTTCACGGAGAAGGCACGGAGGTGAAGCTTCGACTCCGTGCCTTCCTCCGTGTCCTCCGTGCCTCCGTGGTGAACCTTCCTTACCGGCTCACAGAAAACTCACCGGATCGATATCGATCTCCACCTTCACCCCGCGCCCGGTGGGCACCTGCGCCAGCCAGTCGCGGATCAGGGGCTGCACCGCCACATCCCGCCGCGCCTTCAGCAGCAGCCGCCGCCGGTGCCGCCCGCGCAGGATGGCGAGAGGGGCGGGGGCCGGCCCCAGCACCAGGATCCCATCTCCCGCCGGCGCCGCCCGGCCCAGGTCGCGCGCCGCAATATCCGCCGCCTCGGCGCTGTCCGCACTCACCACCAGCGCCGCCAGCCGCCCGTATGGCGGCCAATGGCCGGGCCGGCGCTCCGCCGCCTCGTTCTCGCGGAAGCTCTCCAGGTCGCCGGAAAGCAGCGCCTGCATCACCTTGTGTTCCGGCGAGAAGGTCTGCAGCAGCACCCGCCCCGGCGCATCCGCCCGCCCCGCCCGCCCGGCCACCTGGTGCAATAGCTGCACCGTCCGCTCCGCCGCGCGCAGATCGCCCCCCGCCAAACCAAGATCGGCATCCACCGCCCCCACCAGCGTCAGATGCGGAAAATGCCACCCCTTGGCCACGATCTGCGTGCCGATGATCAGATCCACCTGCCGGTCCTCGATCGCATGTGCCGCATCGGCAGCCGCCTGCGGGCCCGTCAGCGTATCGCTCGCCATCACCAGCAGCCGCGCCTCCGGAAAGGTTTCGCGCGCCTCCTCCGTGATCCGCTCCACCCCCGGCCCCACCGCCGTCAGCGAATGCGGCGCCTTGCATTCCGGGCATTCCGGCGGGATCGGGATGGTGTGGCCGCAATGGTGGCATTGCAGGATGCGCCGCGCCCGGTGCTCCACCAGCCAGGCGGTGCAATTGGGGCATTGCATCCGGTGCCCGCAGGTGCGGCACAGCGTCAGCGGCGCATAGCCGCGCCGGTTGAGGAACAGCATCGCCTGCTCCCCGCGCGCGAAGGTGGCGTGCATCGCCTCCACCAGCGGCGGCGCCAGGAACTTGCCCCGCTCCGGCGGCGTCGCCCGCAGATCGATCAGCTCGATATCGGGCAGGCTCGCCCCCCCGAACCGCGACGGCAAATGCAGCCGCCGGTACCGCCCCGCCTCCGCATTGGCCACCGTCTCCAGGCTCGGCGTGGCGGAAACCAGCACCGCCGGCGCCGAACACAGCCGCGCGCGCACCACCGCCATGTCCCGCGCGTGGTACACCACGCCATCCTCCTGCTTGAACGCCGTCTCATGCTCCTCGTCGATGATCACCAGGCCGAGGTCCGGGAACGGCAGGAACAGCGCCGAGCGCGCCCCCACCACCACCGGCGCCGCCCCGCGCGCCACCTCCCGCCAGGTGATCCGCCGCGTGCGGCTGCCGAGATCGGAATGCCACACCGCCGGCGCCACCCCGAACCGCCGCTCGAACCGCTCCAGCCACTGGGAGGACAGCGCGATCTCCGGCAGCAGGATCAGGCATTGCCGCCCCTGCCGCAGGCATTCCGCGATCGCCTCCAGATACACCTCCGTCTTGCCGGAGCCCGTCACCCCCTCCAGCAACGTCACCGAAAACCCCCGCGCCTGCACCGCCGCGCGCAGCTCCGCCGCCGCCGCCTCCTGGTCTTCCGAAAGCTCGGGCCGCGGATGCTCTGGATCCGGAAGCTGGAACGGCGGGGCCACCGCCAGCTGCACCGGCACGATCAGCCCGGCATCGGCCATGCCACGCAGCAGGGTGGAGGAAACGCCGGCCTCCTGCGCCAGCGCCGGCCCGGCCAGCAGCCGCTCGCCCAGCACCTCCAGCACCCGCTGGCGCTGCTCCGTCATCCGCGCCTCCGGCAACGCCTCCGCCCGCCGCCAGCCCACCGGCGCCGTCTCCGGCTGCACTGCCGGCACCCGCAGCGCCATCGCCAGCACCTCCCCGGGCAGCGAGACGGTATAGGCCGCGATCCAATCCACCAGCTGGCGAACATCCTGGCGCATCGGCGCCGCCTCCGCCGGCCCGGAGATCGGCCGCAGCCGGTTGTCCCCCACCGTGCCCTCCGGCGGCCCATCCCACACCACGCCGTATTCGATGCGCCGGTTCAGCGGCACCATCACGATATCCCCCGGCGCCACGCTCATCCCCTGCGGCACCCGATAATCGAACGGCCCCGCAAACGGATAGGGCAGCAGCACAGGCACGATCGTCCCGCGCGCCTGGGGCGCGACCGCCCCGCGCGCCTCCGGAACCAGCTCCCCCTGCTCCACCCGCTTCCTGTTCCGCTCAGCCATCCGCTATACCCAACCCAAGCAACGCCAGCCCCCTGATCGGAAGACCGCCATGAAATTCTTCGTCGACACCGCCGACACGGCCGAGATCAAGTCGCTCGCCGCCTCCGGGCTGCTCGATGGGGTCACCACCAACCCCTCCCTCATCGCCAAGTCCGGCCGCAAGATCCTCGACGTGGTGGCCGAGATCTGCGCCATCGTCGAGGGCCCGGTCAGCGCCGAGGTCGCCGCCACCGACTACGAAGGCATGATGCGCGAAGCCGCGGTGCTCAAGAAGATCGCCACCAACGTCACCATCAAGCTCCCCCTCACGCCCGACGGCCTGCGCGCCTGCAAGACCCTCACCGGCGAAGGCGTGCAAACCAACGTCACCCTCTGCTTCTCCGCCGCCCAGGCCCTGCTCGCCGCCAAGGCCGGCGCCACCTTCGTCAGCCCCTTCGTCGGCCGCCTGGACGATATCGGCCAGGACGGCATGGCCCTGATCGCCGACATCGTCGCCATCTACCGCAACTATAGCGCGCTCAAGACGGAAGTCCTCGTGGCCAGCATCCGCCACCCCATCCACGTGGTGGAATCCGCCAAGCTCGGCGCCCATGTCGCCACCCTGCCGCCCAACGTGCTGCGCATGCTCTACGGCCACCCGCTGACGGACAAGGGCCTGGCGGCGTTCCTGGCCGATTGGGCGAAGACCGGGCAGACGATCGCCTGAAGCAGGAACGCCCCGGCGCGGCGGCCGGCATCGGCAAGCAAAGTGGTCACAGAGAACACAGAGGACCACAGAGGGGCACAGAGACCGCGATGAGACCAGGATGCCTCCGTGCTCTGCCCTCGTCTCCGTGCTCTCTGTGGCCCTCTGTGCCCTCTGTGACCCCTGTGCTTTCTGCCCCTCCGGCACCACGTCGCCCATGACCCACCCCGACGACATCGCCGCCTATCTCCGCGCCCACCCCGCCTTCCTGGCCGACCGCCCGGAGCTCTACCGCGCCCTCACGCCGCCCACCCGCGTCCATGGCGAGGCGCTGGCCGACCACATGGCCGCGATGCTGGAAATCGAGCGCGCCCATGCCGAGGCGATGGCCGAACGCGCCGATGGCGTCCTCGCCGCCGGCCGCGCCACCGCCGGCATGGCCCGCCGCGTGCAGGAAGCCGTGCTGGCCCTGATCCGCGCCCAGGATCCCGTGGAGTGCATCACCGGCGAGTTCCCCGCCCTGCTCGCCATCGACAGCGCCAGCCTCTGCCTGGAAGCGCCGTGGCCCGGCACCCGCGCCCTGCCGCCCGGCCAGGTCGCCCGCCTGCTCGGCACCCGCGCCGTGGTGTTCCGGAACGGCGGGCCAGACGCCCAAATCCTGCATGGCGAAGCCGCCCGCCTCGCCCGCCACGAGGCTCTGCTTCGCCTGCCCGGCGAAGGCCCCGCCGGCCTGATTGCGCTGGCCACGCGCGACGACACCTCGCTCGACCCCGCCCAGGGCCTCGGCCCGCTCGCCTTCCTGGCCCGCGCCGTGGCCGCGGCGATGAGACGATGACCGCCGAACAGGCCCGCGCCGCCTTCCTCGCCTGGCTGGCGCATGAACGCCGCGCTTCGCCGCTCACCGTGGAGGCCTACGGGCGAGACATCGCCGCCTTCCTCGGCTTCCTCACCCGCCATCTCGGCGAGGAGCCCACCCTGGCGGCCCTCGCCGCCCTGCGCGCCGCCGATCTGCGCGCCTGGCTAGCCTGGGAGGCCAGCGAGGGCGCAGGGAACAGCACCCGCGCCCGCCATCTGGCCGCCGTGCGCGCCTTCTTCCGCTTCCTCGCCCGCCGCCACGGCGTCGCCAACGCCCAGATCGCCCTGCTCGCCACCCCCAAGGCCAAGCCGCCCCTCCCGCACGCGCTGACGCCCACGGAAGCCCGCGCCGTCGCGCAGGATATCGGCGAGGCCACCGACACCGCCTTCACCCAGGCGCGCGACACCGCCCTGTTCAGCCTGCTCTATGGCAGCGGCCTGCGCATCGCCGAAGCCCTCGCCCTGAACATCGCCGAAGCCCCCCGCCTGGGCAGCGACGACATGCTCCGCGTGCTCGGCAAAGGCTCCAAGCCCCGCATCGTCCCGGTGTTGCCCGCCGTGCGCGAGGCCATCGCCGACTGGCTGCGCCACCACCCGGAGCCCACCAACCCCACCGCCCCGCTCTTCGTCGGCGTGCGCGGCGAACGCCTCAACCCCGGCGTCGCCCAGCGCACCCTGCGCAATTTCCGCCGCGCGAACGGCCTGCCGGAACACGCCACCCCGCACGCCCTGCGCCACTCCTTCGCCACCCACCTGCTGGCCGGCGGCGCGGACCTGCGCACCATCCAGGACCTCCTCGGCCACGCCAGCCTCTCCACCACGCAGCGCTACACCGCGGTGGACACCGCCCAGCTTATGGACGTCTGGCGCAAATCCCACCCGCGCGGCTGAACACAAGCCAAGCCGCCAGCCCCGTCTGGCGGCACGCCCCGCCCGGCGCGATACTGCGCCCAACACCGCCGGAGGTCCGCCATGCAGTTCACCATCTCCCCGGAGACCGAGGCCAAGCGCCTCGCCATCCGCAACTTCGTCAACGAGCGCCTGATCCCGCTGGAGCGCGACCGCGCCAGCTACGACGCGCACGAGAACATCAACCACGCCCTGCTGGCCGAACTGCGCCAGGAAACCCGCGCCATGGGCATCTGGGCCCTGCAATCGCCGAAATCCCGCGGCGGCGGCGGCCTGCCGATGGTCGAGCAGGCCGTGCTTTACGAGGAAATGAACCGCTCCATCTTCGGCCCCGTCTGCTTCAACTGCGCCGCCCCGGATGACGGCAACATGCGCGTCATGGCCCAGGTCGCCACCAAGGCCCAGCAGGACTGGTGGCTGCAACCCGTCATCGACGGCAAGATGAACTCCAGCTTCATCATGACCGAGCCGATGGACGAAGACGGCCGTGGCTGCGGCAGCGACCCCTCGCTCACCAACACCGAAGCCGTGCGCACCAACACCGGCTGGAAGATCAACGGCCGCAAGTGGTTCATCACCGGCGCCGAAACCGCCGAGCACTTCATCCTCATCGCCCGCACCTCGGCCGATGACCGCAAGGGCCTCACCGCCTTCCTGTTCCACCGCGACCAGCCCGGCTGGCGCATCCTGCGCCGCATCGAGATCATGGGGCCGGAGGAACACGGCGGCCATTGCGAGATCGAGTTCGACGGGCTGGAAATCCCCGACGAAAACCGCCTGATGGAAGTGGGAGACGGCCTCAAGCTCACCCAGATCCGCCTCGGCCCGGCCCGCCTCACCCACTGCATGCGCTGGACCGGTCTGGCCCGCCGCTGCCTGGAAATCGCGATGGAGTATGTCCAGCAGCGCCGCAGCTTCGGCGGCCGGCTGATCGACCACGAAAGCGTGCAAACCCTCATCGGCCAGGCCGCCATGGAAATCGAGATCGGCCGCCAGCTCACCATGAAGGCCGCCTGGCTGCTCGATCAGGGCGACTTCGCCCGCAAGGAAGTCTCGATGGCCAAGATCGTGGTCGCCGACGCCCTGCACAAGGCGGCCGACACCGCGCTGCAACTCCTCGGCGCCCGCGGCTACTCCAAGGACACGCCGGTGGAATGGATCTACCGCTACGCCCGCCAGGCCCGCCTGGTGGACGGCGCCAGCGAAGTGCACCGCATGGTGCTCTCCAACTTCATGACCCGCGAAGGCGGTGATTTCTGGAAGTGGCGCGTGGGGTAACCCGGCAGGGCTGTCACAAAGAAAACCCAGGACACCTGCCAGGGTCCTGGGTTGATCAACAGCCGATCGGATGCAGGCATCCGATCGGCCTCAGTCCGACACCCCACCCGGCGACAAAGCGGCGGGAATGTACTGACCCGGTTGCCTAACCCGCCAGCCGCTTCTCCACATCGGCCGGGCTCATGCGCACTAGCTTCTCGTAATCGGTCAGCAGCGTCTCGGTGATCCGGCCCGGCGTGTAGTGGGTGCCGGCGATTTCGCGCACCGGGGTCACTTCGGCGCCGGTGCCGACGATCATCACTTCGCTGGCGTGGGCAATTTCCTCCGGCATGATGGTGCGTTCCACCACCTTGATCTGGTTCACCCGCGCCAGGGCCATCACGGTGCGGCGCGTGATGCCATCCAGGAAGCAATCCGGCGTGGGGGTGTGCAGCTCACCGTCGAAGGCAAAGAAGACGTTGGCGCCGGTGGCTTCAGAGACATGGCCGCGCCAATCCAGCATCAGCGCGTCCTGGAAGCCCTTGGCCTCGGCGGCGTGCTTGGAGAGCGTGCCGATCATGTAGAGGCCGGCGGCCTTGGAGGCGGTGGGGGCGGTTTGCGGGTGCGGGCGGCGCCATTCCGCCATATCGAGGCGGATGCCCTTCATCCGGTCGGCGAACATGGCGGGCCAGGCCCAGGTGGCGATGGCAACGTTGATCTTCGAGTTCTGGGCGGCGACGGCCATCATCTCAGAACCGCGCCAGGCCAGCGGGCGGACATAGGCATCGGTCTGGCCGTTGGCGGCGAGCACCTGCATGCAGGCGGCGTCGATCTCGTCGGCGGTGTACGGAATCTCGAAGCCGAGGATGCGGGCGGAGTTGTGGAAGCGGTCGGTGTGTTCGCGCAGCTTGAAGATGTTGCCGGCATATGCCCTCTCGCCTTCGAACACGGCGCTGGCATAGTGAAGGCCATGCGACAGCACGTGCAGCTTGGCGTCTCGCCAGGGCATCATTGTGCCGTTGTACCAGATGAACCCATCCCGGTCATCGAAAGGAACCAGCGCCATGGGACTGCTCTCCCGCAAGATTGTTGCTCTATGGGTGGCAACGCTATAATCGTGTTTCAGCTACGTCAACAATCCTGCCGTAATTGCGAGGTATGCCAGATATGCCCGATCTGAAGGGCGAGCTCCGTGCGGGCGAGGCCCGGTCGTCTGATTCGCGCACGGGCATGCCCGCCGGCGCCAACCTGCTGTTCCTGCGCGAGGAGGAACTGCGCTCGGCGCAGGACCTGCTGTTCTTCGCCTATCGCGATTTCACCCGCGCGGCGGACGAGGTGCTGGAGGGGCTGGGCATGGGCCGGGCGCATCACCGGGCGCTGCACTATATCGGGCGCAATCCCGGCCTGCCGGTATCCGACCTGCTGTCGATCCTGCGCATCACCAAGCAGAGCCTGGCGCGGGTGCTGAACATGCTGGTGGAGGAAGGCTACGTCACCCAGCAGCAGGGCCAGGTGGACCGGCGCCAGCGCCTGCTGACCCTGACCGAAACCGGCGAGGCGCTGGAGCGGCAGTTGTTCGACCGCCAGCGCGAGCGGCTGGCGGCGGCCTATCGCGAGGCCGGGGCCGGCGCGGTGGACGGGTTCCGCCGGGTGATGCGCGGCATCATGGACGACGAGGCGCGGCTGTATCTGGACCGGAACCGGTCGTGAACGACGACGCCCTGATCCTGGTGGTGGATGACGACCACCGGCTGCGCGAGCTGTTGGGGCGCTACCTGAGGGAGAACGGGTTCCGCGTGAGTGCGGCGGAGGATGCGGTGGCGGCGCGGGAGAAGCTGCGCATCCTGCAGCCGGACCTGATCGTGATGGACGTGATGATGCCCGGCGAGAACGGGCTGGAGCTGACCGAGACATTGCGGCGGGACAACGCGGTCACGCCGATCCTGCTGCTGACCGCGCGCGGTGCGCCGGAGGACCGGATCGCGGGGTTCGAGGCCGGGGCGGATGACTACCTGCCCAAGCCGTTCGATCCGCGCGAGCTGGTGCTGCGCATCCGCGCGCTGCTGCGCCGGGCCGCGCCGGCGGTGCCGGTGGACACGGCGCCCTCCGGCCCGGTGGCGCTGGGGCCGCTGGTGTTCGACCGCGCCCGCGGCGAGCTGCGCGGGCCCGCCGGCGTGGTGCGGCTGACCGGGGGGGAGGCGGCGCTGCTGGCCGCCCTCGCGGCACGGCCGAACGAGGTGCTGACGCGCGAGGATATCGGCGCCGCGCTGGAGATGGACGAATCCGGCGAGCGCGCCATCGACGTGCAGGTGACCCGGCTGCGCCGCAAGATCGAGACCGACCCGCGCGAGCCGCGCTTCCTGCATACAGTGCGTGGGCGGGGCTATATCCTGAAGCCCGGCTACTGATGGCCAGCCGCCTCGCGCTGCCGCGCCGGCTGGCCCAGGCGCTGAAGGCGCTGATGCCGCGCGGGCTGCTGGGCCGCAGCCTGCTGATCGTGCTGGTGCCGCTGGTGGTGGTGCAGGCCGTCGCGCTGCAGCTGTTCTACGGCACGCATATGAGCATCGTCTCGCGCCGGCTCTCCGCCGCCATCGCCGGCGAGGTGGCGATCGTGATCGATGCGCTGGAGCGCGCGCCGGAATACCAGGCGCGCGTGCTGGCCGGCGCCTATGACCGGCTGGAACTGAAGATGCGGCTGGTGCCGGGCGTGCTGGGCCCGGCGCATGAACGCCCGCCACAGCTGGAGGTGCTGGAGCGCAGCCTGGTCACCGCGCTGGAGGAGCGGCTGCGCCGGCCGGTGGCGCTGGACTGGCAGAGCGATCCCCTCTCCGTGATCCTGCGCACGGAGATGCAGGGCGGGCTGCTGGAGGTGGACGTGCCGCGCAAGCGGCTGTTCGCCGGCACGCTCTCCCTGTTCGTGGCGTGGCTCGTAGGCTCCTCCCTGCTGCTGTTCGGCATTGCGGCCCTGTTCCTGCGCAACCAGGTGCGCAGCATCCGCCGCCTGGCGCGCGCGATGGATGCGTTCGGGCGCGGGCATGAAACCGCGCCCTTGCGGCCGGGCGGGGCGACCGAGGTGCGCCAGGCCGCCAGCGCCTTCAACGTGATGCAGGAACGGGTGCGCCGCTTCCTGGCGCAGCGCACGCAGATGCTGGCGGGCGTTTCGCACGATCTGCGCACGCCGCTCACGCGCATGCGCCTCGCCCTGGTGATGATGAAGGTGGACGAGGCGAACCGGCAGGACATCGTGGACCTGACCGTGGACCTGGAGGAGATGGACCGCATGATCGGCGGCTACCTCGCCTTCGCACGCGGGGTAGGTGAGGAAACGGCGGAGCTGACGGAACTCGCCCCGCTGCTGGACGACGTGGCCCGCCACGCCCGCCGCGCGGGGGCGGAGGTGTCCCTGGCCCGGCCCGAGGAGGTGACGCTGATGCTGCGCGCCGATGCGTTCCGTCGCGCCATCACCAACCTGGTGGACAACGCCCGCCGCCACGCCCGCCGCGTGGCGATCGCGGCCCAGCTGGTGCCGGGTGGCGTTTGCCTGACGGTGGACGATGACGGGCCGGGCATCGCGCCGGAACGCCGGGCCGATGTGTTCCGGCCCTTCGAGGCCGGCGCCGGGGGCGGCACGGGGCTCGGCCTCTCGATCGCGCTCGACGTGGTGCGGGCCCATGGCGGGGATATCGCGCTGGAGGATTCGCCGCTGGGCGGGTTGCGGGTGCGGGTGACCGTGCCGACGTGATGCCGTGGAGGGTGCGTGACCGACCATAACGCGCTGATCGCCACGGC
This sequence comes from Alphaproteobacteria bacterium, assembly GCA_026400815.1. GTDB lineage: Bacteria > Pseudomonadota > Alphaproteobacteria > Acetobacterales > Acetobacteraceae > CAMDGX01. The sequence continues at coordinate 32,159 of JAPLOI010000014.1, read as the reverse complement.
GGCGAAGGCGGCGCTCGGGCCGCTAGGGTTCCGCCGAATGGGGCGGAGCAGAACCTGGCTGGCTGATCATGGCTGGTGGCTGACGGTGGTGGAATTCCGGCCCAGTGCTTGGGAGAGGGGCAGCTATCTCAACGTGGCCGCGCATTGGCTGTGGGGAACGATGGGCGTGGTCACGCTCGACTATGGGCAGCGCGTTGGGTCGTTTCTGGCAGCCCGTGACGAGCTCGGTTTCAGGGCCGGTCTGCCGGACCTGTCTGCGAGCGCCGCCAGCGAAGCTCAGGCGCTCATGGAGCGGTTCGGGTCGGTCGCGGCGACAGCCGAGGTTCTGCTGCGGGATGAGGATGAGACACCGGCGCCGCAGCGCGGCAGCTGGCTGGCACTGAATGCGGGCGTTGCCGCGGGGCTGGCGGGGATGGTGCCCGCTGCCGCCCGCATGTTCCAATCGATCAGCAACACTCGTGTGACTCCGCATGTGTCGGCGCTGGTCGCGACGCTCGGGCAGCCGGAGGCTTTCGCGCAGACGGTTCGTGCGCGCATCGGGGTGCAGCGCGCTGCACTGAGGCTTAAACCGTTTGAAGGTACGATCATGTGACTCACGGGTAAGGGTTCTTTTTTGAAAAAAAGAACCAAAAAACTTATGGTCGTTTGATGAGGCCCCCTCCGCATCAAACGAATGAAGTTTTTTTGCTTCTTTTTGTTCACAAAAAGAAGATTCTTGCCTTCAGAGCTCCAACACCACGTAGGCCTCGTCCGCCGTCACCTGGAACGTCTCCGCTACGTAGGGGCCTTTGACGAGGGTGGTTCCGGGTTCCACTGTCACGGGGTAGGCTCGCACCTTGGTGTCGTTGGGGTCGCACCAGGATTGGCCGGTGCGGATATCGTATTCCCAGCCATGCCAGGGGCATTTCAGCATCTCCCCCTGGCGGGTGAGTTCGAAATGGCCGGGCTCCTTCGAGGTGGCCAGGCCGATCAGCGTGCCCTTGCAGAGTTCGGCGCCCTGGTGCGGGCAGCGGTTCAGCAGGGCGAAGTATTCGCCACCGTGGTTGAAGATGCCGATCTGCCGCCCGCGCACGGTAACCAGCTTGCGCCCGCCGGGCGGGATTTCACCGGCGGCGGCGACGACGTGGCGCGCCATGGATCAGGCCAGCCCGTACAGCGCGCGGGCGTTGTCGGCGAAGATCATGCGCTGTTCGGCTTCGCTCATGCGGAACTTGAAGGCCTGTTCCGGGCTGTCCATGTCCCAGTGCGGGTAGTCGGTGGCGAACAGCAACCGGTCCCAGCCAAGCCAATCCAGGCTCTGGCGCAGGAATTCGGGCTTTTCGGGCTCGTCCGCCGGCTGGCTGGAGTACCAGAGGTTGGAACGGAAATACTCCGACGGCTTCTTGGTGAGGTGCGGCACCTCATCCTTCATGCGCGCCCAATGCTGGTCCAGCCGCCAGGCGACGGAAGGGACCCAAACAAAGCCGGCCTCGACAATCACGGCCTTCAGCGCCGGGTAGCGTTCGAACACGCCTTCGCACACCAGCGAGATGGCGAGGTTCTGCTGCGAGAGGGCGACGTTGTGCTGCTCCTCCACATAGAAACTGCACCAGCCGGTGCCGGTCACGGCGTGGCCGTTGAAGCCGGAGCTGTGCAGGCCCACGGGCAGGTTGTGCGCCTGCGCGGCCTCATAGATCGGCCAGTAGCGGCGCCTTCCCAGCGGCTCGATCGTGTGGGTGACCATGCTGATCTGGACGAAATCGGGGTTGCCGGCCCAGCGCTCGATCTCGCGCACCGCGGCCGGCGGGTCTTCGCCGGGCACGACGATGGCGGCCTTCAGGCGGCCGTCCTTCTGGGTCCAGTGCTCGTATTGCCAGTCGTTGATGGCGCTGCACACGGCGTTGCCCAGATCCTGGTTGCGCTCGTCCATCCCGCTCATCAGCAGGTGCAGCAGGCCGTATTCGATGTTGTAGGGATCGAGCAGCTGCTCCTGCAGGAAGGCGAGGTCGGAGCCCGGGGGGCCGCCGTTCGGGGGCCAGGAATCCGTGCGCGAGAGGGCCGGCGCGGTTTTCGGGTAGGGCGAGGAGCCGGTGAACGGGATCGGCCGGCGCGCGCCGAACTGCTCCAGATGCCGGTGCCAGCGCGTGGCCAGGTAGGGGAACAGGTCCTTGCTGGAGCGCAGTGCGTGGTGCACGTCGCAATCGATCAGCTTGAGCCGGCTGCGTGCTTGGGTCGCGGGGGCGGGGATGATGCGGCCGTCTTCGGGGGTCATGGCTGAGCCTCCTGCAATCGGGGATAGGCCTGGCGGGGATTGTCGAGCAGCACGCGGCGCTTGAGGTCGTCGGAGAAGCCGTCGGGCCAGACTGCGTCGCCGTCGAACTGCCAGTGCGGGTAGTCGGTGGAAAACAGGATCATGTCGTCGCGGCCGAGCTGTTCCAGCAGGCGCTGCATGTCGGCGCCAGAGGGCGGGCGGTCGGTGGGCTGCAGCGTCACGCGAACGTGGTCGCGGATCAGGTCGCCGGGCGGGCGGTCCACCCAGGGCACTTCCGCCCGCACGCCGCGCCAGGTCTTGTTGGCGCGCCACATGAAGGCGGGCAGCCAGGTGAAGCCGCTTTCGATCAGCACGAAGATCAGGCCGGGGAACTTGGCGAAGGCGCCCTCGTGCACCAGCGACAGCAGGTTGGATTGGAAGGACTGCGCGTGCGCCGCATAGTCCTCCAGGTGGTACGAGGGCCAACCGTTGGACGTGGTCGCGTGGCGGAACGTGCTGCCGGCGTGGATGCCGATGGAAAGGCCGTGGCGCTGCGCGGCGGCGTAGATCGGCCAGAAGCGGCGGTTGCCGAGCGGAGCATCGCCTTGGGCCAACAGCAACACCTGCACGAAGCGCTTGTCGCCGGCGCGGCGTTCGATCTCCTCCACCGCCAGCTCGGGGTTCTGGGCCGCCACCGTGATGGAGCCGCGCAGGCGGGGCTCGCGGTCCAGCCATTCGGCGATCAGCCAGGCGTTGATGGCACGGGCGACAGCGGCGGCGAAATGCTCGTTGTTGATCGCCAGCACGCCGTAGAGCGGGTTGCAGATGGCAAGCTGGGAGCCGAAGCCATCCAGCGCATGGGTGCGCAGGGCCTCCAGCGAGGTGCCGGGCTTGGCGCGGCCGTCGCGCCAGTCGGCGCGGCCATGGGCATCCATCTGCGGCGGGAAGCTGGCGAGGTCCAACCCGTCGATCCCGCGAACGGTCACCTGTTCCTGCCAGTAGGGGTCGAGATAGGGCAGCAGGGCGCGCATGCCGGGCACGGCGGGATGCACGTCGCAATCGATGCCGGCGGGCAGCGCCATTCTGCTGGTTCCCGTTTCCCCGTGGATGGCGAAGGCTATCGCGGAATTCCAGGGGCGTCGATGGTGTCGCGGTTTTTGGCTGGCGCTGGCCGATGGGCTGGGGAATAGTCCGCCAAACAACCAAACGCGGGGGATCGACCATGGCGGACCAGGACGAGCCGGGCTTCGGCCGGCGCCCATTGATGGCCGGTGCGGCCGGGATGCTCACGAGCCTGCTGGCAGGTGCCCGCCCGGCCGATGCGCAGAGCAGCGCGCGGCGCGGTGCGCTGGTGATCGGGCTCGATATCAGCGATGCGCTCTCGCTCGATCCTGTGCGGGTCTACCAGTATTCCAACCCGCTGCCGACGCGCGCCGCGTACGACGGGCTGGTGACCTACGATGCCGGGGACAACATCACGGTCAAGCCGGCCCTGGCCACCGAATGGTCCTACCTGCCGGATGGCAAGACCATCCGCTTCAAGCTGCGCCCCGGGGTGAAGTTCGCCTCCGGCGCCCCGGTGACGGCGGAGGATGTCCGCTTCTCCTTTGCGCGCCACCTCGCCATCAAGGACCAGCCGTTCCAGTACATCTCCCACGTGGAATCGGTCGCGGTGGTGGATGCCACCACGGTGGACCTGGTGCTGAAGGACCCCACGCTGCCGGTGATCTCGATCATCGCCACGCCCGCCTTCGGCATTCAGGAGAAGTCGCAGGTGGTGGCCAATGGCGGCACCGATGCGGCGGATGCGAAGGACAAGGACAAGGCCACGGAGTGGCTGAACAACAACTCCGCCGGCGCCGGGCCCTATCGCCTGACGGGCTGGCAGCGCAACCAGCAGATCCAGATGGTGCGCAATCCGCATTACTGGCGCGGCGCCCCGGGCTATGAGCGGGTGCTGATCCGCCACATGAGCGAGAGCGCGGCGCAGCTCCTGGCAATCCAGCGCGGCGATATCGACGTGGCGTTCAACCTGATCCCCGAACAGATCGCCACGCTGAAGAACGACCCCAACATCTCCATCATGGGCACGCCGAGCCTGGACTTCATCTACATGGCGGTGGCCGAGGCGCAGTCGAACCCGGCGCTGCAGAACAAGCTGGCGCGCCAGGCGATCGGCCATGCGATCGATTTCGACGGCATCATCAAGAACCTCGCCGGCGGTGCCGCGGTGCGGCCCACCAGCTTCCTGCCGGTGGGCACCAACGGCTCCACCGAGGCGCTGACCAAGGAGATCGGCTTCAACGAGGACCTGCCGAAGGCCCGCCGCCTGCTGGCCGAGGCCGGGCTGCCGAACGGGTTCAAGTTCCAGCTCGCCTACGGCAATGCCGCGATCGCGGGCGTGACGTACCAGAACCTCGCGCAGAAGATCCAGGCGGACCTGGCGCGCGTCGGGATCGTCGCGGAGCTGGCGCCGATGGACCAGGTGAACCTGCGTACCATGTTCCTGGGCGGCAAGGCCGAAGCGGTGCTGACCTTCTGGAACCCGCCGGCGCCGGAGAACTGGCTGTGGACCTCGGCCACCGTCAACCGTGTGGCCAGGCGCGTGGTGTGGGATGTGCCGGCAGACATGCACAAGCTGGTGGCCGATGCCGGGGCGGAGCGCGACCTCGCCAAGGCCGCGGTGCTGTATCGGGAATACCAGAAGCGGATGGTGGATTTCGCGCACCACATCGTGCTGGTCCAGCCGGTGTACCAGGTGGCGGTGCGCAAGAGCGTGGGCGGGCTGAACCTGACGGCGGCGGGCTGGATGGCCGACCTGGCCGCGGCCAAGCCCGCCTGACCGTCGCGGCGCCGGGCGCGTGATCCGCTACGTTATTTCGCGCCTGGCCACCGCGGTGGTGATGGTGTTGCTGGCCACGTTGGTGATCTTCCTGATCGCCAACACGGTGCCCGGCGACCCGGCGATGGCGGCACTGGGGGACATGCAGGCCTCCGACCCCGTGCAGGTGCGGGAATTCCGCGCCCGCTGGGGGTTGGACCTGCCGCTGTGGGAACAATACTGGCTGTTCCTGAAGCGGCTGGCGCAGGGCGACCTCGGCATCTCCATCTCCTCCCGCCGGCCGGTGCTGGCGGATATCATCGACTACGCGCCGGCCACGCTGGAGCTGGCCACCATCGCCTTCCTGCTGTCGCTCGCGGTGGGTCTGCCGCTGGGCGTGGTGGCCGCGGTGAAGCGCGATAGCTGGGTGGACCACCTGGCGCGGTTCGTGGCGCTGATCGGCGTTTCCGCGCCCACCTTCTGGCTCGCCTTCATCATGCTGGCGATCTTCTACGGCCAGCTCGATTGGGCGCCGGGGCCGGGGCGGCTCGATCCCATCGCCTTCCCGCCAGACAGGATCACCGGGCTGCTGCTGATCGATACCGCGCTGGCGGGGGATTGGGAGACGTTCCGCGATGCGGCCGCCCACCTGGTGCTGCCGAGCATCGTGCTGGCGGCCTCCACGCTGGGGCTCATCACCCGCACCACGCGGGCGGCGATGCTGGAGGCGTTGAGCCAGGATTACGTGCGGGTGGCGCGCGCCAAGGGGCTGCTGGCCCGCGTGGTGGTCACGGGCCATGCGGTGCCGAACGCGATGCTGCCGGTGGTGACGCTGGGCGGGCTCGCCTATGCCAATCTGCTGACCGGGGCGGTGATGACGGAGACGGTGTTCGGCTGGCCCGGGCTCGGCCGCTACACCTTCCGCAGCGCCGTCACGGTGGATTTCCCGGCGATCATGGCAATCACCGCCATCGTGGCGGCGATCTTCGTGCTGGTGAACCTGCTGGTGGACCTGTCCTACGCGCTGCTCGATCCGCGCGTGGCCCGGGCATGAGCGGGGTGGCCGTGCCGGTTGCGGTGCCGCACCCACGCCCGGCGGCATTGCGCTGGCTGCGGCGCTACGGGCTGGCGGCACTGGGCGGGGCGATCATCCTCGCCTGGGTCCTGGCCGCAGCCCTTGCGCCATGGATCCTGAGCTACGGGCCGAACACGGTAGACGTGGCCAACCGGCTGAAGCCGCCCTCCGCCATGCATTGGCTGGGCACGGATGCGCTGGGGCGCGATGTGCTGGCGCGGGTGGTGTATGGCGCGCGCATCTCGCTGGCGGTGGGCATGGCGGTGGTGCTGGTGGGCGGGCTGTTCGGCACGCTGCTGGGCGCGGTGGCCGCCTATGCCCGCGGCTGGGCGGAAGAGGCGCTGATGCGGGTGACCGACCTCGTGTTCTGCTTCCCGCCGATCATCCTGGCGATGGCCATCGCGGCCGCCTTGGGCATCGGCACGGTGAACACGGTGATCGCCATGCTGGTGGTGTGGTGGCCCAAATTCGCGCGCCTCGCCCGCAGTCTCGTTTTGACCCAGCGCAGCCTGGAATACGTGGAGGCGGCGCAATCCGTGGGCTTCGGGCCCGCGCATATCCTGGTGCGCCAGATCATCCCCAACGCCGTGGGGCCCTTGATCGTGCTGGTAACGCTCGATCTCGGCCAGGCGATCCTGGTGTTCGCGGGCCTGTCCTTCCTCGGCCTGGGCGTGGTGCCGCCCACGGCGGAATGGGGGGCGATGGTGGCGGAGGGGCGGGAGCTGGTGCAGCAATGGTGGGTGGCCACCTTCCCGGGCCTCGCCATCCTCTCCGTGGTGATGGGGTTCAACTTCGTCGGCGACGGCATCCGCGACTGGCTGGACCCGCATGCCCGCACACGTTGAGACGGCACCCGCTGAACTGCTGCTGCGGGTGCGCGACCTGCGCACCTGGTTCCTGACTGATAGCGGCCCCGTGCGCGCGGTGGATGGCGTCAGCTTCGACCTGCACGCGGGCGAAACGCTGGGCATCGTGGGCGAGAGCGGCTCCGGCAAAAGCGTCTGCGCCAAGTCGATCATGCGGCTGCTGGACGAGCCCGCCCGCATCGTGGGCGGCTCCGTCGAATTCCGCGGGCGCGACCTCGCAACGCTGGACGACGAGGCGCTGCGCGCGGTGCGCGGGCGCGAGATCGCCATGGTGTTCCAAGACCCCATGACCTCGCTCAACCCCGTGCTGCGGATCGCCAAGCAGCTGGTCGAGGCAATGACGGCGCATGGCCGGTTCACCCCCGCCGCCGCCCGCACCCGCGCCATCTCCCTGCTGCGCCGCATGGGCGTCGGCCGGGCAGAGGCGGCGGTGGATTCCTACCCGCACCAGTTCTCCGGCGGCATGCGCCAGCGCGTGATGCTGGCGATGGGGTTTTCCAACGAGCCCGCCCTGCTGATCGCCGACGAGCCGACCACGGCGCTGGACGTCACCATCCAGGCGCAGATCCTGGAACTGCTGCGCGAGCTGAACCGCGACCTGGGCACGGCGGTGATCCTGATCAGCCATGATCTCGGCGTGATCGCCAATGTCTGCCGCCGCATCCTGGTGATGTACGCCGGCGAGGTGGTGGAGGAAGGCCCGCCGGAGCAACTGCTCTCAGACCCCCGCCACCCCTATACCTGGGCGCTGCTGCACGCCGCGCCGCGCATAGATGCGGAAGCCGCGGACCGGCGCCTGACCACGATCGACGGCCAACCGCCCGATCCCAGGGCCTGGCCCGCGGGCTGCCGCTTCCGCGCCCGCTGCCCCTTCGCGGTGGCGAAATGCGCCGAGCATCCGGCGCTGCTGCCGATCGGCGAGGGGCGGGCATCGCGCTGCTGGGTCACACAGGAAGGCAGCACCCTGCACACGCCGGCACGGGCGCCTGCCACAGCCGCCCCCGCCCAGGCCGCGCAGCCAGCGGCGCCACTGCTGGAGGTGCGCGACCTCACCAAGCATTTCGCGCTGCCCAAGCAGGGCTACTTCTCCGCCCCACGCGTGCTGCGGGCGGTGGACGGGGTGAGCCTGTCCGTGGCCCGCGGCGAGACGGTGGGGCTGGTGGGCGAAAGCGGCTGCGGCAAATCCACCCTGGCGCGGCTGGTGCTGCGGCTGCACGAGCCGACCGCTGGGAGCATTTCCTTCGACGGCACCGATATCACCCACGCCCCGCAATCGGCAATCCGGCCGCTGCGGCGGCGGATGCAGATGATCTTCCAGGACCCCTATGGCTCGCTGAACCCGCGCATGTCCGTCGGCGAAATCCTGTCTGGACCGCTGCTGCTGCACGGCATCGTGGCCGATGGGGCCGCGGCGTGGGCGCGGGTGGGGGAGCTTTTGGACATCGTCGGCCTGCCCGGCACGGCGGCGGCGCGGTTCCCGCATGAATTCTCCGGCGGGCAGCGGCAGCGCATCTCGATCGCTCGCGCCCTCGCCCTGGGGCCCGATCTGGTGGTGGCGGATGAGCCGGTCTCGGCGCTGGACGTGAACATCCAGGCGCAGATCATCAACCTGATGGTGGAGCTGCAGGAGCGGCTGGGCCTGACCTACCTGTTCATCTCCCACGACCTCGCCGTGATCCGCCACGTGTGCGACCGGATCGTGGTGCTCTACCTCGGCCGTGTCATGGAACAGGGCCGTGCGGCCGATTTGTTCAACCGGCCGCTGCACCCCTACACGCGCACGCTGATCGCCGCCGCCCCGGTGCCGGACCCGCGCATCGAACGGGCACGGCGCCACGTGCCAATGCAGGGCGAGCCGCCAAATGCCGCCAATCCGCCCAGCGGCTGCCGCTTCCGCACGCGTTGCCCCGCGGCGCAGGATATCTGCGCGGCAGAGGAGCCCAAGCTGCGGCCAGGCGTTGAGGGGCAGATGGTGGCATGCCATTTTCCCGGGGTATTGTAGCGGCCAACCGCACCATCGTCTTTTTCTGCCCGCACCGAATGCCCCACACCAAACGGCGGGCGGGGTATTTCGTTTTTATTCAACCTGCCAATTCCATCACGTCTCCTCAATCCGCGCCGCCACCGCCCGCGCCATCTCGCGCAGCAGGCTGGCATCGTCCACCTCCGCCAGCACCGCCCCGAGCCCCGCCGCCGCATCCAGCAGCGCCGGCGAGCCAGGCAGGTCCATCCCATCCAGTGCGCGGCGCACCCGCAGCAGGTGCCGCCGCCGCGGATCCAGCGGCGGGTCCAGCACCAGGCGGAACCCCCGCCGCCCATCGCCCACCCCGGCGGCTTCCAGGTCGGCACGATATCCGTCCGCCACCACCGGCGGCAGCACGACCCCGTCCACCACCAGCTCCACCGCCACCGGGCCGGCATCCTCCTGCAACGCCACCCAGCCAGACACAGCCTGCCGCGTCACCTCATCCAGCCGCCCCGCCAGCGCGCCGCCGGGCGCACCCGCGAGGGATTGCCGCAACGCGAACAGCACGCCCTCCTGCGGCAGTGCCGGCTCCACCGCATCCTCGGCCCATACGGCCGCCCCATCCGGCGCCTCTGCCCCGTCCAGCTCCAGGCTGAACACCTCCAGCGCCGCAACGGGCTGGGGGCGGGAGAGCACGCGGCCATCCACCAGCCAGCGCGCCGCCACGGGCGGAAAGCCATTCCGTTCCATCACCTGACCGGGCAGCATCATCCCCTGCGGCCCCAGCACTGGCCACAGCGCCCGCTGCCCCGCCAACGCCGCGGCCGGCAAATGCAACCGCCCCACCCAGCGCACCGGCAACACGCCGCCCTCGCGCCCCAGCACCAGATCACCCGCCGCCAGCCGCTCCACCGGCACCATCCCGTGCGGAGTCGCCAGCCGGCTCCCGCCGGTGCACAGCCACGTCGTCACGACCTGCATCCCATCGCGCATTCCATGCCGCATCATCGCCTGCCATGCCGGGTTGATCCAGGCCACCACACCCGGCACCCTGCCCGGCCACCAAGGAGGCTCCGCCATGCCGCGCATCGCCATCGCCATGCTGAGCCACGAGGGCAACAGCTTCACCCCTGTCCCCACCGACATCCCGGCCTTCCGCTCCGGCACCTACGCCATCGGCGAGGCGGACGCCCGCACCCTGTTCCAGGGCAGCGAGAGCGAGATCGGCGGCGCGCTGGAATTCCTCGCCGCCAACCCCGCCTGGCAGGGTGATTTCCTCCGCATGGCCCAGGCCGGCCCCGCCGGCCCCCTGCCGCGCGAAACCTTCGAAACCATCATGGACGGCATAATCCCCGCCCTCTCGTCCACGCGCTACGACGCCGTCTATCTCGCCCTGCACGGCGCCATGCTGATCGAAGACGAACCACGCGGCGACCTGGAGGCCATCCGCCGCGTCCGTGCCGCCATCGGCCCGCACATCCCGCTCGGCGCCAGCTTCGACCTGCACGGCAACATGGACCCGGAGATCGCCCAGCTGCTCGATTTCGGCGCCGGCTACAAAACCCACCCGCATATCGACCAGCGCCCCGCGGCCCTGCGCGTGCTGTCCGTCCTGCAACGCTGCGTGGAACAGGGCGTGCGCCCCAAGGGGGCCATCGCGCCGATGGAAGCCATCCTGCCCAGCATCAACATGCGCACCGCCGAAGGCCCGATGGCGGAGCTGGAAGCCTTCGCCGCCGGGCTGGAAGCCGCCGACCCCGAGCTGCTCGATGTCTCCACCTTCGGCGGCTTCACCTATGGCGACACGCGCTCGGCCGGCGCCACCGCCATGGTCTGGCACGCCAGCAGCGCCGACCGCGCCGCCACCATCGCGCACGCCCACGCCGCCCAGATGAAATCCCGCCGCGCCCGCTTCTTCATCCGCCTGCCCACACCCTCCGAGGGCATCGCCCAGGCGCTCGCCGCAGGTAAATTCCCAGTGGCCGTGACCGACCCCGGTGACAACGCCGGCTCCGGCGGCATCGGCGACACGCCCGGCCTGCTGCGCGCCCTGCTCGATGCCGATGTCGATGTGCCCACCGTCTTCGCCTACATCACCGACCCCGGCCTGGTGGAGCGCGCCCAGCAGGTCGGCATCGGCGGGGAGCTTACTGGCAGCCTCGGCGGCCGGCTGACCAATCTCTATGGCGCGCCGGTTCCGTTCAACGGCACCGTGCAGGCGCTGACGGAAGGCAAATTCCGCAATACCGGCCCGATGATGCGCGGCGTGCTCTCCAATTTCGGCCCCACCGCGCTGCTCTCGCTGGCCGGCACCCCGGGCGGGCGCCACGTGCGCGTCATCGTCACCACCTACAGCCGCTCCCCGCACGACCCCGGCCTTCTCGCCCTGCACGGCATCGCGCTGGAGGATGTCAGCCTGCTCTGCGTCAAGGCCAAGAACCACTTCCGCGCCGCCTTCAAGCCGCTGCTGACGGACATCATCGACATCGACGCCCCCGGCCCCGCCGCGCTGGAGATCAAGGCCTTCACCTTCCGCCACGCTCCCCGCTCGCTCTACCCGCTGGCCGACTAGCCCCGTGCACGCCCACGACGCCCAGGTCGCACGCGACCTCGAATACCTCGGCCTTCCCCCGCGCCCATGGGCGGCCACGCCACCCGGCACGCTCGATGCCCTGGTCATCGGCGCCGGCATGTGCGGCATCGCCGCCGCCGCGGCACTTCTGTTCAAGGGCATCCGCGCGATCGAAGTGCTGGACGAAGCAGCCCCGGGCCAGGAGGGGCCGTGGTCCACCACCGCCCGCATGGCCACGCTGCGCAGCCCCAAGCACCTGCCCGGCATCGCGCTCGGCATCCCCTCGCTCACCTTCCGCGCCTGGTACACCGCGCGCCACGGGGAGGATGGCTGGGCCGCGCTGTACAAGATCGCCAACGCCGACTGGCAGGCCTACCTCGCCTGGCTCCAGCGCGTGCTGGCCCTGCCCATCCGCCACCACACCCCAGTTACAGCCATCCTCCCCGATGGCGACCGCCTGCGCGTGGAAACCCCGGCCGGCCCGCGCTTCGCCCGCCACGTCATCCTCGCCACCGGCCGCCTCGGCGCCGGCGGCATGAACCTGCCAGCCTTCCTGGACCCCGCCCTGTTCCCCAGCCGCGCCGCCCACGCATCCCAACCGATCGACTTCACCCGCCTCGCCGGCCAGCGCGTCGCCGTGCTCGGCGCCAACGCGGCGGCCTTCGACAACGCCGCCACCGCCCTGGAAGCCGGTGCCGCGGCCGTGGACATGTATTGCCGCCGCCCCACCCTGCCGCAGGTGAACAAAAGCCGCGGCGCCACCAACCCCGGCTATTTCGAGGGCTGGTCCGCCCTGCCGCCCGCCGAGCGCTGGCAGCTCATGGTCTGGCTGCACGACGAACGCTCCCCCCCGCCGCACGAAAGCGTCCACCGCGTGCTGCGCCACGAAGGCTTCCGCCTCCATGTCGCCACCCCCATCCTCGCCGCCCACCCGGCGGAGCACGGCGTTACCCTCGACCTCCCCGGCCGCACCGCCAGCGCCGATTTCCTGATCGCCGCCACGGGGTTCGAGGTGAACCTGGCCCGCCGCCCCGAACTCGCAGCCCTCGCCCCCCACATCGCCCTCTGGCCAGACGCCTACGCGGCCCCGCCCGCGCTGCAGCGCCCGGAGCTCGCCCAATACCCCTTCCTCGGCCCCGGCTTCGAACTCACGGAAAAGCACCCCGGCGCCTGCCCCGCCCTCGCCCGCGTCCATGTCTTCAACCACGCCGCCTATGCCTCGATGGGCGCCATCGCCAGCGACATCCCCGGCGTCTCCACCGCCGCCACCCTGCTCGCCAGCGCCATCGCCCGCGCCCTGTTCGTGGAAGACCGCGACGCGCTGCATGCCCGCCTCGCCGCCTTCGCGGAGCCGGAGCTGGAATCCACCCCCTTCTTCGCCCCGGAAACCCTGCCTGCACCCCTGGCCCGCGCCCCCTGACCCACCCGCCCCCTTGACGCAACGCCACGCCCGGCGTTCCGTCCCGCCCCCTGTTCGTTCGGAGTTTCCCCCATGGCTGCCCAGTTCTGGTACGAAGGTTCCTGGACCGACGAGAACATCAAGCTCACCGGCCCGGCCGACCATTCCTTCTGGCTGGCCTCCATGGTGTTCGATGGCGCCCGCGCCTTCCGCCGCTGCGCGCCAGACCTGGAACTGCACTGCCAGCGCGTGCTGCGCTCCGCCGATGCCCTGGGCCTCGCCCCGGACAAGACCGCCGAGGAAATCCACGCCCTGGCGCTGGAAGGCATCCGCCTCTTCCCCCGCGAGGCCGAGCTCTACATCAAGCCGATGTTCTTCACCCAGGGCGCCGGCGCCCGGCACGGCAACGGCCGCACCGCCTTCGTGCTGCACATCTACGACGCCCCGCTGCCCGGCGAGCACGAGGGCTTCTCCGCCACCCTCTCCCCCCTGCGCCGCCCCGCGCCAGACATGGCGCCGACCGATGCCAAGGCCTCCTGCCTCTACCCCAACTCCACGCGCGCCAACCGCGAGGCCGAAAGCCGCGGCTTCGAAGCCGCCGTGATGCGCGACCCCTGGAACAACATCGCCGAGTTCTCCATGGCCAATCTCTGGATGGTCAAGAACGGCGTGGCGCTGACCCCGCGCGACAACAAGACCTTCCTCGCCGGCATCACCCGCTGGCGCACCATGGAGCTGCTGAACGAAGCCGGCATCGAAGCCCGCGAAGCCACCATCAGCGCGGCAGACCTGGAAGAGGCCGACGAGATCTTCTCCAGCGGCAACTACGGCAAGATCGTGCCCTGCACCCGCTACGAAAATCGCCAGCTCGGCACCGGCCCGGTCGGCACCCTGGCGCGCAAGCGCTACTTCGAATGGGCGGAAAGCACGAAGATCGATTGAAGCAAGACTCTTCTTTTTCTGAAGAAAAAGAAGCAAAAAGACTTTTATGACTTTGCGCCGTTGCTAGCCCGGGCGCAAAGTCATAAAAGTTTTTTGGTTCTTTTTTTCAAAAAAGAACTGCTTTCTTCCCTTGCAGTGCAAGCCGCACCAGCGAGGCCAAAAAGTCCACGCTCCCCGCATCCGCCGCCAACCCCGCCAGTGCAACATCGAACCGTCCGGGCTCCGCCACCGCTGCATCCACCAGCAGCGGGCTGCCCGAGAGAGTCGCCCCGCCGCCCGCCCCGCGCACCAACAGCATCCCGGCCCGCCCCGGCGCCAGCGGGCGCGCGAAACGCAGCGCGAAGCCATGCCGCCCCAGCCGCCCCCCGGTGCCGGCCTGCACCAGGTCCGGCCGCGGCCGGTCTGCCAGGCCCTGGGCCAGAACCTCCTCCCCGCACACCACCTCCAGCGCCAGCACCCGGTCTCGCGCGGCGGGATCGATCGCCCAGCCCGCAACCCCGTGCCGGTCGGCATGGTCCACGAACCCGTCCATCTGCCTGATGCCACCCGCCAGCCGCAGCAGCGCCGGCACCGCCGCCGCCCCGGATGCCGGCACCGTCCCGGCCGAGGCCAGCATCGCGCCCGACACCATCACCCCCACGCCACCCGCACACCGCAGCAGCACCAGCGGCGCGCCCTGCTCCAGCAGCCGCACGCCGGGCAGGCCCGCCAGCAGGAAGGCCGGCACCCAGGCCCCATCCAGCCGCAGGCACTGCGCCGGGCCCAGCACCAGGTCCTGCGCCGGCTGGCCGAAGCCGAGCGCGCCCGCCTCCACCAGCACCGGCGCCGGCAGCCCCAGCCGCCGATGCGCCGCCGCCGGCAAGGCGAGATGCCGCACCGCCTCCACCCGCACCGCCTGCCCGCCCGGCCCGATCACCTCCGCCCCAGGCTGCAGCCGCACCGCGGCCACCGGCCCTTGCGGCGTGGCCACCTTCATCTCCGCGCCCACGCCTTCCCCGCTCCACAGCGGTGGATGCGGCGGCGCGGCGAAGCGCGGCGAAAAGGCGGGGGGGTGCGGCAGCGTCGGCCTCCGTCTCGGCCACGCGACTGTGCCCGCGCGCGCCACGCCATGCCAGGGCCCGTCGAGGAAAAAAAGGCCCGGCCGCTGGGGAAAAGCGGCCGGGCCGATCCCACCGGGGGATCAGTGGGCCGGCACCATGGCCGGCCATCTGGGGGGCCAGGAGGCGGGCATTGCCGCGCCTCCGAACGCACCCTGTCTCCCACAGCCCCACCGCCGCCGCCTTGATCTCGATCAACCCGGCGTGCAGCGGCTGCGGGCGTGGATTGCAACGGCCGCAACGGCCTGGGCCGCCCCATTGCCCGCAAATGTCTGGGTACATTGACCGGAAGGGCATGCGCGCCGTGG
Source organism: Alphaproteobacteria bacterium (assembly GCA_026400815.1). Lineage (GTDB taxonomy): Bacteria > Pseudomonadota > Alphaproteobacteria > Acetobacterales > Acetobacteraceae > CAMDGX01. The sequence goes on along the minus strand of JAPLOI010000014.1, from coordinate 16,883 downwards.
AGGCAACGTATGGTGCGGTGCCGCCACCTGCGGCACGTACCGGCATCGGGAGTCATGGCAATGTTCGGGTGGCTCGGCGCCTATCTGGAGCGACGCCGCCGCCGCAAGGCCAGGGCGGCGAAGATGGCGTCTGATTCAGCGCAGATGGCCGCCATGCTCCAGGCCAACGCGCCGCAGCGCGGGCGCCGCCGCAAGGGTTTCTGGGCCAAGCTGTTCGGCACCGGCCAGCGCACCTCCATGCCGCTGCCCCCGCCTGCCGCCCCACCCCGCCCACTGCCGGTACCGGCCGACCTGCGCCCCCTGCAGCCCACCACGGCCGCCCCCGTGGCGCCCCCTGCCGCGGCCCCGATCGCGGCAGCCATGCCCGCCATCCCCGCCGCCATGCCGCTTCCGGCGATGCGCACGTCCTTCCCCCTGCCGCCACCCCTCGTGCCCGCCGCGCCAGAGGAAGAGGTCATGCCCCCCGGCATGTACGGCCCGCCCCCGCCGCCCCGCACCGCGCCCCCAGCCCGTTCCACACCCAACGCCCAGGCCGCCAGCCCCGCCCGCGAGATCCCCGCCCAAGAGATCCCCTCCCAGCCCGGGGCCGCCGCCCCCGCGGCCCCCACCCAGCCCGCAGGCGCGCCCCCCGCCCAAGCCGACCAGCCCCCCCCTGTCGCCGCCCCGGCCTACGCAGCACCCGCCACCGTCGTGGCCGCCATGCCCCCCGTCATGGTCGCCGCCCCACGCGCCCGCTTCGGCTGGATCGCCGCCTCGATCGGCTGGACCCTGCGCTTCGCCATCATCGTCGCCTTCATCGGCGCCATCCTCGCGGCCGCCGCCTGGCCGGTCTGGCGCGAAAGCGAACGGCTGGAGGTGGAGATCCTGCCGATCGCGATGCCAGCCGACCTCGCCGCCAGCGGCCTTACACCGGAAGTGGCCGCCAGCCGCCTGATTGACGCGATCGACGCCCTGCTCACGAAAACCCGCGAAAACGACCGCAACCGGCCCAGCAAGACCAATCTCGGCCGCATCCCTGCCTACACCGTCACGCCAGACCGCCTCACCCTGCGCAGCCTCGCCAGCCTGCTGCGCGACCTGCTTGGCCGCCCCTCGCTGCGCATCGCCGGCGATGTCACCCGCCAAGGCACCGAGTTGCAGCTGCGCCTGCGCGCGCCTGGCGGCCGCAGCTTCGCCTCCGTCACCGTCCCCGCCGAGGCCGGGGCCGACAAGCTGTTCCAACAGGTGGCCGTGGATGTCTGGCAGCGCCTCAACCCCGTCATCTTCGCCTGGTACATCGCCGATAGCGGCGATGCGGAAGACATCGTCCGCCCGCGCCTTGTCGCCCTGGCGCAGGAACAGCGCCTGCCGCCGGAAATGTCCCTGCAGATCTCCGTGCTCTACGCACGCTCCCTGGTGCGCAGCGGCCGCGCGGAGGAGGCATTGGCCACGCTGGAGGCGTTGGAGCGCCGGGCGGGCAACCTCCCGCTGCTCTGGAACGTCAAGGCCCAGGCCCTGATCGATCTCGGCCGAGTCGACGCCGGGCTGGAGGCGCAGAGGCAGGCTGTGGTGCAGGAAGGCACCACGGTCTGGTCGCATGTCAGCTCCGCCCATCTCATGATGAAGCTCGGCCGCCCGCGGGAGGCACTGACCGACCTGCAATCAGCGCGCCGCCTCGCCCCAGGCAATTTCGATGCCGTGATGCTCGAAGGCGTCGTGATGCTCAACCTCGGCCGCCCGGCAGAGGCGCTGGCCCTCATCAGCCGCGTGAACGACGTGCGCCCCAACCTGCCCGGCCTGCAGGAGGCGCTGGGCAACGCCCTGTTCGCCAATGGCCGCATCGATGAAGCGATGCGCGCCTACGAAGCCGAGGTCGCGCGCAACCCCACCAGCATCTCCGCCAGGCTCGCGCGTGCCAACGCCATGCGCGCCCAGCGCAAGCCGGAGGAGGCGCTGGCCGCCGTGGACGAGATCCTGCGTATCGCGCCGCGCGATGGCACGGTGATCTCCCTGCGCGGCTGGACTCTCATGGATCTCGGCCGCCACGACCAGGCCCTGGCCCTGTTCGACAGCCTGCTGAAAGACAGGCCAGACGACGCCGCCGCCCTGCATGCCCGCGGCACCGCGCTGGCCGCGCTCGGCCGGCGTGCAGAGGCGATCGGCGCCATCAGCCGTGCGGCGGAACTCCAGCCCGGCAACCGCCGCTACGCCACCGACCTCGCCCGCCTGCGCGGCGTCGCCCCGCCCGGCCAGGCCGCGCCTCCGGGGTCGCCACCCCCAGCCGCCGCACCAGCCGGCGCGCAACGCCCACCACCCGCCGCCCCATCACCCGCAGCCCCGGCGCCGGCCCCCGCGCCAGCCCGCCAGTAGCCGCGCGGCATCACCTCACCGTGCCGCCCAAACACCCGGGCGCACGGAAGAAGCGATCAGCCCGCCAAACGCCGTGATGCCCAGCGCCACGGCGAGGAACTGCCCGTCCAGCCCCATGCCCAGCGGGCCGGACAGCAGCGCCCCGCCGCCCACCGCCACGGCAATGCGCGTCAGCCCCGCCGTGGCCGGCCACAGCATCCGCCCCGCGCCCATGCTGGCGAAATACAGGCACATCCCCAGCCCGAACGCCCCGAAGGCCGGCCCCACATAGCCCAGCGCCCGCGCCGCCAGCGCCACCACCTCGGCATCCGCCGTGAAGAACCGCGCGAACCCGTGCGGGAACAGCCCCACCGCCGCCCCGAACGCCGCGCACACCACGAAGGCCGCAACCCCGCCGGTCCAGGCCGTGCGCCGCGCCGTCACCCAGTCCCCCGCCCCCACCGCGCGGCCCACCAGCGCCGTCAGCGCCGAACCCACGCCGAAGGCCAGCGGCACCATCAGGAACTCCAGCCGCGCCGAGATGCCATACGCCGCCACCGCCGCCGCCCCGTGCACCGCGATGGAGGCCGTCACCAGGATCGTCGTCGTGTTCGCCACCGTGGCCATCGCGCAGGCCACCGCCCCCACCGACAGGATGCGCCCGAACAACGCCCGCTGCGGCCGAACCCGCAGCGTCGGCAGGAACCCCGCGCCGCCGCGCCCCACCACCACGATCATCGCCAGCGCCGCCCCCCACTGGCTGAGCGCGAACGCCATCCCCAGCCCCGGCAGCCCGAACCCCGCCGGCTCCATCAGCGCCCAGGCCAAGGGCGGCTGCACCAGCGCGCTGAACAGCGTGATCCGCGCCGCCAGCCCATGCTTGCCGCCGCCGCGCAGCACCGAGGCCAGCGTGTTGGTCAGCCATGCCGGCACCGCACCGGCCCCGAACAGCCACATGGAATACGCCGCCGCCGCCGCCGCCGCCTCCGCCCCGCCGATCGCGCCCAGCACCGCCCGCGGGAACACCGCCAGCACCAGCACGTAGGTCGCGGCAAACCCCATCGCGATCAGCAGCGCATGCAGCACCAGGGCCGAGGCATCCTCGCGCCGCCCCGCGCCGAGGCTGCGCGCAATGGCCGAAACCACCCCGCCCCCCATCGCGCCGGCCGACATCTGCTGCATCAGCAGCGTGAACGGCAGCACCAGCGCCCAGCCGGCCAGCGCCAGCGTGCCCTGCCGCGCGGCCAGCACCGTCTCGATCAGCTGCCCCGCCGATTGCAGCACCGCAATGGCAAAGGTCGGCCCGGCAAGCGCGCCGATGCGCCGCGCCAGCACGCCGGCAGAGGGAGGGGCTTCAACCAGCATGCAGCCTCGCAAAAAAAGGGGCGGGCATCACCTGCCCGCCCCGCCTCATCACCCTCGGCTGACTGCCTCAGGCCTTCTTCACATTATAGAACATCGGAATCCCGCCCTTCACCATGCCCGAAAGGCTGCTGCGATAGGCGCTGGCGAAGTAGAACGCGCCCAGCGGAATATAAGGCACGTCCTGGAACGCCTGCAGCTGGATCTGCTCGGCGATGCGCTTCTGCTCCGCCAAATCCGTCGCATCGATCCACTTCGCCCGCAGATCCTCGATCCCCGGAGACTCCGGCCAGCCGAACAGCGCATTCTGCCCGGTGCCGCGCAGGTAGCCGTGCGCCGCCGGCGACATCGGCGAGAACCCGGGCGCGTAATTGCAATTGAGGTTCCATCCCCCCGCTGTCGGCGCCGCCTTGGAATTCAGCCGCGCCGCCGTCGTGCCCCAATCCATCGTCAGGTAGTCCATGTTCATGCCCAGCTTGCGGAACACCTCGCCCGCCACCTCGCTCATCGCGTTGATCGCCGGCAGGTCGGTGGGCACCAGCATGTTGAACCGCTCATTGGTGTAGCCCGCCGCCGTCAGCGCCGCCTTCACGCGCGCCAGGTCGCGCGGCGAGGTCAGCGCCTCCATCCCCGCCTTGTTCGCAAACGGGGAGGCGGGCGTGAAGAACCCCACCCCCTCCATCCACATCTTGCGGTCCTCGCCGGCCACCGCCGTCATCATGTCGGTCTGGCTGAACGCCCCCAGCAGCGCGCGCCGCACGGCCGCGTTGTTGAACGGCGGATGCAGGTGGTTGAACCGCAGCACCGCGACGTAGCCCAGCGTGTCCAGCACCTCCACCACCACGCCGGGGCGCCGGCGCAGCGGCGGCAGCAAATCCGCCGTCGGCTGCTCCCACCAGTCGATCTCGCCGGATTGCAGCGCCGCCGCAGCCGTCGCGGGGTCCGGAATGGTGTGCCACTCCACCCGATCGACATGCACCACCTTGCCGCCGGTGGACCCGATCGCAGGCTCCTGCCGCGGCACATAGCCCGGCCACTTCTCGTACACGTTGCGCGAGCCCGCCACGCGCTCGTTCGCCACATAGCGGAACGGCCCGCTGCCGATCACCTCCGTCACCTGCTGCGCCGGCGGCGTGTTCGCCAGCCGCTCCGGCATGATCACCGGCGCGAACGGGTTCTGCTTGCCCAGCATGTCCGCCAGCAGCCGGAACGGCCGCTTCAGCTTGAACTGGATCACCTTGTCGCTGGGGGCGGACACCTCCTCCACCTGGCCCCAGACCGAGATCGCGTACACATCGCGCGTCGCCCAACGCTTCAGGCTCGCCACGCAATCCCGCGCCAGCACCGGCGTGCCGTCATGGAATTTCAGCCCATCGCGCAGCGTGATCTTCCACGTCAGGCCGTTGTCTTCCACCACATGCCCCGCCGCCATCTGCGGATGCGGCTTGGCCTCGTCGTCCACGCCATACAGCGTGTCGTACACCAGGTAGGCGTGGTTGCGCGTGACCAGCGCGGGCGCAAAATGCGGGTCCAGCAGCGCCAGGTCCGCCTGCGGGGCGAACTTGATCACCTTGGCGCCCTGCGCCCGCACCGCGGGGGCGGCAAGGGTTGCGGCGCCGGCCGCGAGGAAACCACGACGCTTCATCCTGAGCCTCCAACCTCTATGTCCCGCGATGCTACGCAGCCGACACAAGCTTTGCCAACCTCCTTGACACCGCACGCACCGGGAAGGCCGACTCACGCCAGAATGCGCGGAGGACACGATGAAGAAAGGCTACAAGGCCCTGCTCGCCGAGGCAGAGGCCGAAATCCAAACCATCCCGGTGGAACAAGCACTCCCCCTGCAAGGCACGACCGAAACCGTCTTCGTGGACCTGCGCGACCCGCGCGAGATCCAGCGCGAAGGCCGCATCCCCGGCAGCTTCTCCTGCCCGCGCGGCATGCTGGAATTCTGGATCGACCCCGACAGCCCCTACGCCAAGCCGATCTTCCAGGAGGCCAAGCGCTTCGTCTTCTACTGCGCCAGCGGCTGGCGCTCGGCCCTGGCGGCGAAAACCGCCCAGGACATGGGCCTGGACAACGTCGCCCATGTCGGCGGCGGATACACCGCATGGAAAACCGCCGGCGGCCCCACGGAAGTGCCGCCGCCGCGGTAAGGCAAGGCCAGGGCTCTGCCCTGGACCCGCCAGGGACCTGAGGTCCCTGGACCCACATGTTTTTGCGCGCGGATAGGGGGGTGTCTGCGGATCATCGATCCGCAGACACCCCCCTATCCACGCGCAAACAAAAGGGGTCTGGGGCCTAAGGCCCCAGTGGGGTCCAGGGGCAAAGCCCCTGGCCTTCCCTTCACTGCACCGGCGAGAACGCCGTTGGCGCCAGGATGCGGTTTTCCATTTCCAGCAGCACTTCGGCGTCGGCCACCGCCTTCAGGTAGGCGCCCCAGGCCGGGTCGCCGGCCATCGCCTTGCGGCGCTTTTCGCGGTCGCCCTGGTCTTCGTAGCCCCACATGTGCACCACGCGGTTCAGCGGGCCTTCCACCGTGGTGTACCAGCCCAGGCACTTGCCCAGGTATTTCTGCTGCAGCGGCCAGGCCAGTTCCTGATAGATCTTCACGAAGTCGGCCATCTTGTTCGGCTTGCAGGTATAGATGCGCAGGTCGACGATCACGTCGGTTTTCTCCCTAGAGCGTGATCGTCGGAGGCGGAATCGCCGGAGACGTGAATCACGCGATCAAGCAAAGACCCAGATCATGATCCGCGCTGCTGTCAGCCCGGATCATGATCTGGGGTTGGCCGGTTCCGCCGGCCGCGCCCCGTGGTTAGACCGAAATCAGGCGCCTGCAAACCGCCTCAGCTTTGCAGGAACCCCACCCGGTCCGCCTCCAGCACCGCACAGGTCAGCTTGCCGCCGAACACCGCCCCGGTATCGATCCCGATCCGGTTGTGCCGAACCTCCGGTGCCGCCCGCGGCGTATGCCCGTGCACCACCACCACGCCGAAATCCTGCTCGCTGTACAGGAACGAGTTGCGGATCGTCAGCAGGTCCTGGTCCGTCTGCGCCCCCAGCGCCACGCCGGGCCGGATACCGGCATGCGCGAAGAAATAGCCACCCACCTGGTGCCGCAGCGCCAGCCCGCGCAGGAACGCCATGTCGGGCTCCGGCACATGGGCCGGCCAGGTGTTGCGCGGCGCATCGGGGTCCCCGCCCCAGCTCGCCAGCGCCTCCCGCCCGCCAGAGATCATCCAATCCGTCGCCGAGGGCCCCACCCCGTCCAGCGCATCCAGCATGGTGCGCTCGTGGTTGCCCATAAGGTTCACGGTGGCCACGCCGGGCAGCGGATCGCCCGCCGCCAGCATCCGCACCACGCCGGCGCTGTCTGGCCCCCGGTCCACGTAGTCGCCCACATGCAGCAGCAGCGCCTGCTCCACCGGCCGCGCCGCGAGGTCCGCCGCGATCGCCGCATGCAGCTCACGCAGCCGGTCCAGGCAGCCATGGATATCGCCGATCGCATACACCCGGTGCCCCGCGGGCAGCCGACCCGGCGCAGGCTGGAACTCAATCATGCCACCGCATCCCGTGCATGCAGCAGGCCATACAGCCCCACCGCCCCGCGTATCCCCAGCGCCGCCGCGGCCGTCTCCGCCGCATTGCGCAGCACCGAGGCCTCCGTGCCTTCCACCACCAGGATCGTCCCCAGCCGAGCATCCTGCCCCGGCCGCAGCCCTGCCTCCGGGTTCACGTCCACATCCTCGGCCGCCACCCAGAGCCGCGCGCGCGACACCGCGCCATGCCCCAGCAGCCCTGCCAGAACACCCCGCGCCCCCGGCACCGACAACGCTGCCTCCATCCCGATCACCGCCACCAAACCACCAATCCCCGCCCCTTCATCCGCCGCCACCGCGCAGATGCTCCGGCACATCGCCCGGAAATGCCGCATCATGTCCACCGTCCCCGCCGTCGGCGCCGCCAGCCGGGCCCGATACGCATCCGACCGCAGCACCGCCGCCGACTCCACCTCATAGAAGGTGAAGAACGCCTGCCCCGCCCCCTCCACACGCCGATACCGCCGCGCATGCCGGAACCCCGGCACGCCCAGCCGATCCGGCAGGTGATCGCGCTGATACCAATCCTCATACGCCGGGAGGTCACACCCCGCATCGAGGTCGTTCAGCACCGCCAGAATACCCGAATGTTCCATCACGCCCTCACGCCCCCCGCCGCCGCGCCTCACGCCGCGCGATCCAGGTCGTGGACAGGAAGATCACCAACCCGCCCAGCACCGTCGTCGTGCTCGGATACTCGCCGAACGCGATCATCCCCGCCACCGAGGCCCAGACGAGGTCGATGAACTTCACCCCCTGCGTGGCGGAAGCATCCGCCGCCCGCAGCGCCCGGGTGCTGAAGTAATGGCCCAGGCTGCCGAACACCCCGCACACCATCAGCAGCGCCCATTGCGGCCCGGTCGGCCAGGTCCAGTCCCACAGCGCGAACGGGCACAGGAACAGCGCCACGGTGATCGATTGCCACAGCACGATCACCTCCGCCTTGTCCCGCCGCGTCAGCGCCTTCACGATCAGGAAGGAGGCCGCGAACAACGGCGAAGACCCCAGCATCAGCAGCGGATAATACCACCCGCCGGAGCCGAGCTGCAGCGAAGGCCCCACCACGATCAACACGCCCACGAACCCGAACGCCGCCGCCGCCCAGCGTGCCCAGACCAGCTTCTCGCCCAGGAACAGCGAAGCCCCCAGCATGATGAAAATCGGCGAGGTGAAGCCGATCGCAACATTGTCCGCCAGCGGAATATGCGGCAGCGCCGTGAACCACAGCAGCATGCCGCTGGTATGCACCGCCCCGCGCCAGAACTGCCCGCCCACGGAATGCGGCACCATCCCCGCAAGCCCCACCCGCAGCATCAGCGGCAGCACGATCAGCAGCCCGCAGACATAGCGCAGGAAGCCGATCTGCAGCGGGTTCATGGTGAACGACATGCCGCGCATCAGCGTGTTCAGCAGCGTGAAGGTCAGGCCGGCCGCAGCCATCCACATCATGCCGCGCACCGCCGGCGGCAATGCCAGGGCCGCCAATTGCAATCGGCCCGACAAGCGCCGGGCCGATTCCGAAACCTCGATCAGGTTCATCCGGTCATCCGGCAAGGATGCGCCGCCGTGCTGCCACGGCGGCGCGCCCCTTGAGGGATCAGGCCTGCATCTGCGGGCCGAGTTCCGTCAGGCCGCGATCCAGCACGTCGATGATCCGGTCGATCTCGCTGCGGGTGATCACCAGCGGCGGGGAGAAAGTCAGGGTGTTGGAATGGCGGCTGCCGCCACCCGAACGCCCGATGATCACGCCCTGCCGCTTGCAGAAGGCCACCATGGCACCAACGTGAGCCGAGGAAACCTGCTCCTTCGTCTTCTTGTCCTTCACCAGCTCCAGGCCCAGCAGCAGGCCCTTGCCGCGGACATCGCCCACGACCGCATGCTTCAGCAGGGTCTTGAGGCCATCCATGAAGTACTTGCCGTTCTCGGCCGCGCGCTCGGCGAGCTTCTCTTCCTGCATGATCTCGATGTTGCGCACGGCAACAGCCGCGGCGGCCGGGTGGCCACCATAGGTGTTCACCTGCATCACCTGGCGCATGGCGGCTTCTTCGCCGAGGAACGAGTTGAACACTTCGTTCTTCACCACGGTCGCCGCGATCGGCAGGTAGGCCGAAACGATGCCCTTGGCGACGGCCATGATGTCCGGCTTCACGCCGTAATGCTGGTGGGCGAACATCTTGCCGGTGCGGCCAAAGCCGTTGATCACCTCGTCCACGTGCAGCAGCGCGCCGTACTTCTCGCACAGCTTGGCCACCGCCGGCAGGTATTCGTCGGGCGGCACCGCAATGCCCACGCCAGACATGATCGGCTCGATCAGGATCTCGGCGATGCTGTCCGGGCCCTCGCCCTGGATCGTGCTCTCCATGTTGGTCACGCAGGCCAGCTCGCAGGTCGGATACTCAAGGCCGAACGGGCAGCGGTAGCAGGTCGGCGCCGCGACATGGACGAACTCATTGCCGCCCAGCGGCTCGAACTTGCCCTTGCGCTCGCCCATGCCGCCGGCGGCCAGGGTCGAAAGCGTGGTGCCGTGATAGGCGTAGTAGCGGCTGATGGTCTTGTAGCGGAACGCGCCCGGCTTCTGCTCATGGCGCTGATACTGGCGGGCGATCTTGAAGCCGGCCTCGTTCGCCTCAGAGCCCGAGTTCACGAAATAGGTGTGGTAGCCGCCGCCCATCAGCCCGTTCATCTGCTCGGCCAGGCGCGCGGCCGGGAAGTTCATCGCGGTATGCGGGTAGTAGGCGATCTGCTGCATCTGCTCGGCGGCAATATCCGCCAGCTCCGTGCGGCCATAGCCGATGTTCACGCACCACAGGCCCGCCATGGCATCCAGGTATTCAGTGCCGTCATAGTCGCGCACGGTGGAGCCCTGCGCGCCGACCACCACCATCTGGTTCTTTTCCAGCGCGGTGTGCTGCACGATCGGGTGCAGGACATTCTCCAGGTCCTGCTTGACGACGGCCTTGCGGATTTCGGGATCAGGTGCGTTGGTCAGGGACATGGCGGCCTCTTGAAGGTTGCTGGAAACAGCCTAGCGCAGCCTTCAACGCAATGTCACCCCGCCCTGCCGCGAAACATCACGCCAGGTGTTCGCTCTCCAGATAATCCTGGCTGCGCATCTCCTCCAGGCGGGAGGCGGTGCGCTCGAACATCTGCGCATTCTCGCCGCGCATGTAGAGCTGGTCCGGCATCGCCTCCGCCGAGGCATACAGCTTCACCCTATGGTCGTACAGCGTATCCACCAGCACGATGAACCGCCGCGCCTTGTCGAAATTGTCCGGCGACAGCCGCGGCACCCCATCCAGCACCACGGTATGGAACCGCTCGGCAACCGCGAGGAAATCACCCGCCCCCAGCGCCTCGCCGCACAGCGCCTCGAAATCGAACCGCGCCACCTTCCCCGCTGCCAGCGGCACGCGCAGCTTGCGCCCCATCACCACCAGCTCCGCCGGCCGCGGCGTCTCGCCCCCGCCCATCGTCCGGAACACATCGTCCAGCGCCGCATCCGCCCGCCCATCCGCCGGCACATGCCAGGTCGCGAACGCCCGCATCCGCTGCCGCCGGAAATCCCGCGCGCTGTCCAGCAAATGCACATCCACATGCCGGTTCAAAATGCCGATGAACGGCAGGAACGCATCCCGCCCCGGCTGCCCACGGAACAAATCGTCCGGCGCTGTGTTCGATGTCGCCACCGTCACCACGCCCCGATCGAACAGCGCCTGGAACAGCCGCCCCAAAATCATCGCGTCCGCAATGTCGTGCACCTGGAACTCGTCAAAGCACAGCAGCGCCGCCTCCGCCGCGATCCGGTCCGCCAAGGGCGGGATCGGGTCGTCGATCTCCGGATGCTCGCGCTTATGGGCATGGAAGCGCGCATGCGCCTCCTGGATGAACCGATGAAAATGAATCCGCCGCCGCCGCGGCACATCCGCCTCGGCAAAGAACAAATCCATCAGCATGGATTTCCCGCGCCCCACCTGCCCCACCAGGTACAGCCCCTTCGGCGCCGGCGGCACCACCGCCGGCTTCGCCCCGAACAACCGCCCCAACAACCCAGACTTGGCCACCGGCGCCGGCGGCGCAGGGTCATACCCGCGCAACTGCTCCCACAAGGCCTGCAGCCGAACCGCCGCCGCCTCCTGCGCCGCATCCGGCGCAAGCTCCCCGTGCGCCACGCGGGCGCGATAGGCGGGCAAAGGGCCTTGGGTCATGGCAGAAGGAAGGCCAGGGCTCTGCCCTGGACCCGCTGGGGCCTTAGGCCCCAGACCCCGCGACCTCTTCCGCCTTCGGCGGGGAGGGGCCGTCGAGGCGGCGGAGAGACCCGGGCGGCCCCTCCCCGCCGAAGGCGGAGTGAATGTGGGTCCAGGGACCTCAGGTCCCTGGCGGGGTCGAGGGGCAGCGCCCCTCGCCTTGCTTCCTGTCCGTGCCTCAAGCCGCCTTGGCCATCCCACGCAGCACGTAGTGCAGGATCCCGCCGTGGCGCCAGTAGCTCACTTCGTCGAGCGTATCCACGCGGCACTGCACCGCCACCTGGTCGGTGGTGCCGTTCGGCCGGTGGATCACCAGCGCCAGGTCCATCAGCGGCGTCAGCTCGTCCAGGCCCAGGATATCCAGCACTTCGTCGCCGGTCAGGCCCAGGCTCTTGCGGTCCACCCCGTTCTTGAACACCAGCGGCAGCACGCCCATGCCCACCAGGTTGGAGCGGTGGATGCGCTCGAAGCTTTCCACGATCACCGCCTGCACGCCCAGCAGCGCCGTGCCCTTCGCCGCCCAGTCGCGGGAGGAGCCGGTGCCGTATTCCTTGCCGCCGATGACGACGAGGGGCGTGCCCTGCGCCTTGAAGTTCATCGCCGCGTCGTAGATCGATTGCGGGCTGCCGCCACCGATGCGGGTCATGCCGCCTTCCACGCCATTCAGCATCTCGTTGCGGATGCGGATGTTGGCGAAGGTGCCTCGCATCATGATCTCATGGTTGCCGCGGCGGGCGCCGTAGCTGTTGAAATCATGCTGCAGGATCTGCCGCTCCAGCAGGTATTCCCCGGCCGGCGAGGTCTTGCGGATGTTGCCGGCGGGCGAGATGTGGTCGGTGGTGATGCTGTCACCCAGCACCGCCAGGATGCGCGCGCCCTTGATGTCACCCTTCGCCGCCGGCTCCATCGTGATCCCGTCGAAATAGGGCGGGTTCTTCACGTAGGTGGAGCTGTCGGACCAGCGATAGGTCTGGGCGCCGGCTTCCACCTGGATCGCCTGCCACTGCTTCGGGCCCTTGAACACTTCGCCGTAGCGCTTCAGGAACATGGCGCGCGACAGGTGGGCGCCCACCACGTCGGCGATCTCCTTGTTGGTCGGCCAGATGTCCTTCAGGTACACCGGCTTGCCGTCCTTGGAGGTGCCCAGGGAGGCGGTGGTGATGTCCTCGTTCATCGTGCCGAGAATGGAATAGGCCACCACCAGCGGCGGGCTGGCCAGGTAGTTGGCGCGCACATTGGCGTGCACCCGGCCCTCGAAGTTGCGGTTGCCCGAAAGCACGGAAACGGCAACCAGCTTGTTGTCCTCGATCGCATCCACGATGGCGTCTTCCAGCGGGCCGGAATTGCCGATGCAGGTCGTGCAGCCATAGCCGACGGTCTGGAAGCCCATGGCATCCAGCTCCGCCGAAAGCCCGGCAGCGTCCAGGTATTCCGTCACCACCTGCGAGCCCGGCGCCAGCGAGGTCTTCACCCAAGGCTTCGGCGTCAGCCCCAGCGCACGCGCCTTGCGCGCCACCAGCCCGGCGGCCACCAGCACAGCGGGGTTGGAGGTGTTGGTGCAGGAGGTGATGGCGGCGATCACCACGTCGCCATGCGTGATCTCATAGTTCTTGCCGGCAACGGCGGCCTTGGTGCCGAGATCGTTGGCGGCCACGCCCAGGCTCTTGGTCAGCTCGCCCTTGAACGCGGTGGAGGCATCGCGCAGCAGCACCCGGTCCTGCGGCCGCTTCGGCCCAGCCAGCGAAGGCAGCACGGTCGACATGTCCAGCTCCAGCGTGGAGGTGAACACCGGGTCCGGCGTGGTCGCGTCGCGCCACATGCCCTGCGCCTTGGAATAGGCCTCCACCAGCGCAATCCGGTCCTCATCGCGGCCCGAGAGGCGCAGATAGTCGATGGTCACGCGGTCCACCGGGAAGAAGCCGCAGGTGGCGCCGTATTCCGGGGCCATGTTGGCGATGGTGGCACGGTCGGCCAGCGTCATCTCGTCCAGGCCGGGGCCGAAGAACTCCACGAACTTGCCCACCACGCCATGCTTGCGCAGCATCTGCGTCACGGTCAGCACCAGGTCGGTGGCCGTCGCCCCCTCCGGCATGCGCCCGGTCAGGCGGAAGCCCACCACGTCCGGGATCAGCATGGCGATCGGCTGGCCCAGCATCGCCGCCTCGGCCTCGATGCCGCCCACGCCCCAGCCCAGCACGCCCATGCCGTTCACCATCGTGGTGTGGCTGTCGGTGCCGTACAGGGTGTCGGGATAGGCGAAGGTCTTGCCATCGAGATCAGCGGTCCACACCGCCTGCGCCAGGTATTCCAGGTTCACCTGGTGGCAAATGCCCGTGCCCGGCGGCACAACGCGGAAATTGTCGAACGCGGTCTGGCCCCAGCGCAGGAAGGTGTAGCGCTCCCCGTTGCGCTCGAACTCCACCTTTTCGTTCTTCTCGGCGCTGTCGGCGGTGGCGGAGTAGTCCACCATCACGGAATGGTCGATCACGAGATCGACGGGCACCAGCGGGTTCACCTTCTCCGGGTTCCCACCGAGGCGGAGAATGCCGTCGCGCATCGCGGCGAGATCGACCACCGCCGGCACGCCGGTGAAATCCTGCATCAGGATGCGCGCGGGCTTGAACGGCACTTCCTTGGCGCTGCTGGCATTGGCCAGCCAGCCGGAAACGGCGCGGGCGTCATCCACCGTATAGGCCTGCCCGTCCTCGAACCGCAGCACGTTCTCCAGCAGCACCTTGAGGCTGACCGGCAGACGCGCGACATCGCCGATCGCCTTCGCGGCCTCGGGGATGGAGAAGTAGGTATAGGTCTTGCCCGCCACCGCCAGCGTGCGCTGCGTGTTCAGGCTGTCCCGGCCAATGCTCTTCATGGAGGCTCTCTTCGCTGATGGGGCGCGTACGCGGCCCGATGCCCGGTGGTTGCGCGCGCCGGATTAGCCCATAAGGGGCTGTAGGTCCACTAAGGGGCAGTAAAGACGTGCCTGACGGTCTTGAAGCCGAGGGGTTGGCCGCCATCCGCGGCGAAAGGCTGGTCTTTTCCGGCCTCTCCTTCACCCTCCCCCCGGGCGGCGCGCTGCTGCTGGAAGGCCCCAACGGCTCCGGCAAGTCCACCCTGCTGCGCGTGCTGGCCGGCCTCGGCCGCGCCGAAGTCGGCACCCTGCGCTGGAACGGGGAAGACGCCCTGTCCGATCGCACCACCCACGCCACCCGCGTCGCCTATCTCGGCCACCAGGATGCGGTGAAGCCCGGACTCACCGTCGCCGAGAACCTCGCCTTCTGGGGCACACCACCCGAGATCGAAACCGCCCTCGCCCGCCTCAACCTCGCCCGCCTGGCCCCGCTCCCCGCCCGCATGCTCTCCGCCGGCCAGAAGCGCCGCCTCGCCCTCGCCCGCCTCGCCCTCGCCACCGCCCCGATCTGGCTGCTGGACGAACCCACGCTGGGGCTGGACACCGCCTCGGTTGCCGCCCTCGGCACCATGCTCGCCGACCACCGCGCCACAGGCGGCGTGGTGCTGGCCGCCACCCACCTCCCTTTGCCCCTGCCCGGCGCCGAAACCCTCAGGCTTTCGGCATGAGGAAGCTCCTCGCCCGCGAACTCCGCCTCTCGCTCCGCCACGGCACCGATTCCCTCGCCGCCATCCTGTTCTTCCTCGTCGCCGGCGCCCTGTTCCCGCTCGCCATCGGCCCCGCCCCGGAAACCCTCGCCCGCATCGCCCCCGGAATCGTCTGGGTCTGCGCCCTGCTTGCCGCCCTCCTCCCGCTCGACCGCCTCTTCGGCGCCGACGCGGAAGATGGCTCGCTCGACCACCTGCTGCTCTCCGGCCTCCCCCCCGCCGCCATCGCGCTCGGCAAAGCCGCCGCCCACTGGCTCACCACCGGCCTGCCCCTGCTGCTCGCCGCCATCCCCATGGCCATCATGCTGCGCCTGCCGGATGAAGCCCTGCCCGCCCTCCTGCTCGGCCTCATCCCCGGCACTGCCTTCCTTTCCCTCATCGGCACCACCGGCGCCGCCCTGGTCCTCGGCGCCCGTCGCGGCGGCGTCCTGCTCCCGCTCCTCGTCCTGCCGATGGCCGTCCCGGCCCTGATCTTCGGCGTCGCCGCAGCCGATGCCGCCGCCTTGGGGCTGGCGGCACGCCCCCATCTGCTGCTCTTGTCCGCCCTGTGCGCCGCCGCCCTCCCGCTTTGCCCGCTCGCCGCGGGTGCCGCGCTGAGGTCGGCCGCCGAGTAGGGGAAGCGCCAATGCAATCCAACAGCGTGATCGCCGGCATGCTGCTCGGCGTCGGGTCCTACGCGCTGTTCGCGCTGAACGACGCCACCAACAAATACCTCGTCACCTACCTCCCCGTCGCCCAGGCCCTGTTCTTCCGCAGCCTCACCATCACCACCGGCTGCCTCATCGCCGGCCGCGCCCCCGCGCTCCAGGCCATCGCCGCCTCCCCGGTGCTGAAGCGCATGCTCTTCCGCGCCGTCATCACCCTCGTCGCCTGGCTCTGCTACTTCACCGCCGCCCCGCTGCTGCCGTTTGCGCAGATGATGACGCTCTACTTCGCCTCCCCCATCCTCACCACGCTGCTCGCCATCCCCATCCTCGGCGAACGCGTCAGCGCCGTGCGTTGGGCCTCGATCATCCTCGGCTTCACCGGCGTCGTCATCGCCGCAGACCCGCGCGGACTCCTCGTCGGCGAAACCCCCGCCTGGGCGATCGGCCTCGTCCTGGCCGCAGCCCTCCTCTGGGCCCACGCCGCCATCCTCATGCGCCAGGTCGCCCGCCATGAAGGCGCGGTGGTGCAGATGCTGCTGCAGAACGGCTTTTTCCTGGTAGCCACCGGCCTGTGGGTCGCCTTCCACTGGGTCACGCCAACGCCCTGGCAACTCGTCCTGCTGATCTTCATCGGCATCATCGGCGCCGGCGGCCAACTCCTCCAATTCGCCGCCATCCGCCGCGCCCCGGTCGCCGTCATGGCCGTGGTCGAATACTCCGGCCTCATCTGGGCCTTCGCCCTCGGCTGGCTCATCTTCGCCGACCACCCACCCCTCGCGGTCTGGATCGGCGCGGCCATCATCCTGGCGGCCGGGATGTTCCTGGTCGCGATGGAGCAGCGGAGGGAAAGGAAGTAAGCGCCTTCTTTTTTCGGAAGAAAAAAGAAGCAAAAAAGACTTCATTTGATTGCGCCGGGGCTACCCCCCAGCGCAAACAACAAGAACGTCTAGAGCAGAATCCTATCAATCTGGCTCATAGCCTGTCGCCGTGAAATAGTTGGCGCATTCCTGTGGCGTGAAGGCGTCCAAGGCATCGCGGATCGCGTCCCATAGCTCGCTGATGCTGCGTGCGGCGGCCTTTCGGAG
>JAPLOI010000077.1:230252-242238 GCA_026400815.1 Alphaproteobacteria bacterium | reverse complement strand
CGGAACCGACGCCTGGCCCGCGATTTCGAGCGGCATTGCCGCATCGCCGCGGCCTTCGTGCGTATGGCGATGATCCGCATCATGCTGCGGAGACTGGCATCAAAGCCCTGAGCATGATGCAGAACTTCCCGGATGGGTTCTCAGGCCAATTCGTTGGCTGGGTTGACGAATTTCTCGCTGGCCACAGGTGCGACGTTGGTGGTGACAGGCACCGCGAGTGAATTGCTGTCTGGTTCCAATGCCGCAGGTCTTGCCAAGACGACCTCGGTGCAGCTCACCGGCAGCAACACGGCCAGTGCCGCACAAGCGACTTTGTTGGCTGGGTTGACGAATTTCTCGCTGGCCACAGGCGCCACCTTGGTGGTGCAAGGTGGTCGGGATGCCCTGCTGGACAGTTCGAATGCCGCTGGCCTGGCCAAGGCGACCTCGGTGCAGCTTACGGGCGCCAATACCGTCACTGCCGCACGCGCGGCCGCGTTGGCTGCGTTGCCGAACTTCTCGTTGGCCACAGGTGCCACGTTGGTGGTGCAAGACACTCGGTTCAATCTGCTGGACAGTGCCAATGCCGCAGGTCTGGCCAAGGCGACCTCGGTGCAGCTTACCGGCATCAACCCTTTCAATTCCCATCAGCATGCGAGATCGTTGGCTGCGTTGCCGAACTTCTCGCTGGCCGCAGGTGCCACGTTGTCGGTGAACGGCAGTGCAAGTGACCTGCTGAACAGCTCCTATGCCGCAGGTCTGGCCAAGGCGACCTCGGTGCAGATGACCGGCAGCAACACGGCTACTCTCTCTCAGGCCAATTCGTTGGCTGCGTTGAAGAACTTCTCGCTGGCCACAGGTGCCACGTTGCTGGTGCAAGGCAATGCAAGTGACCTGCTGAACAGCTCCTATGCCGCAGGTCTGGCCAAGGCGACCTCGGTGGCGCTTACGGGCGCCAATACCGTCACTTTCGCACAGGCCGTCGCGTTGGCTGCGTTGCCGCGCTTCTCGCTGGCCACAGGTGCCACGTTGCAGCTTACGGGCGCCAATACCGTCACTGCCGCACAGGCAACATTGCTGGCTGCGGTGCCGAACATCTCGCTGGCCACAGGTGCCACCTTGGTGGTGACAGATACCGCGAGTGAATTGCTGAACAGTGCCAATGCCACGGGTGTGGCGAAGGCGACGTCGGTGCAGCTTACCGGCAGCAATACGGCTAATCTCCTTCAGGCCAATTCGTTGGCTGCGTTGCGGAACTTCTCGCTGGCCACGGACGCCACGTTGGTGGTGCAAGGTGGATTGCTTGGTTTGCTGGACAGTTTATATGCCACGGGTCTCGCGAAGGCGACCTCGGTGCAGCTCAATAGCACCGCCGTTGTCCCTGCGTCTCAGGCGAATTCGTTGGCTGCGTTGAAGAACTTCTCGGTGGCCGCAGGTGTCAGGTTCGAGGTGCGAGACACTCGGGTTAATCTGTTGGACAATGCCAATGCCGCTGGTCTGGCCAAGGCGACCTCGGTGGTGCTTACGGGCGCCAATACCGCCACTGCCGCACAGGCGGCCGCGTTGGCTGCGTTTCCGTACTTCTCGCTGTCCACAGGTGCCGCCACACGTGGCACGTTGGTGGTGACAGGCACCGCGAGTGAACTTACGGGCGCCAATACCGTCACTGGCGCACAGGCCGTCGCGTTGGCTGCGTTGCCGAACTTCGCGCTGGCCACAGGTGCCACGTTGCAGCTTACGGGCGCCAATACCGTCACTGCCGCACAGGCAAAGTCGCTGGCTGCGGTGCCGAACATCTCGCTGGCCACAGGTGCCACCTTGGTGGTGACAGGCACCGCGAGTGAATTGCTGAGCAGTGCCAATGCCGCTGGTGTGGCGAAGGCGACCTCGGTGCAGCTTACCGGCATCAACACGGCTACTCTCTCTCAGGGCAATTCGTTGGCTGCGTTGCGGAACTTCTCGCTGGCCACGGGCGCCACGTTGGTGGTGCAGGGTGGATTGTTTGGTTTACTGGACAGTTTCTATGCCCCAGGTTTCGCGAAGGCGACCTCGGTGCAGCTCACCGGCAACATCACGAGGCAGTGCAAGTGACCTGCTGAGCAGCGCCAATGCCGCTGGTCTGGCCAAGGCGAGCTCGGTGCAGCTTACGGGTGCCAATACCGTTACTGCCGCTCAGGCGGCCGCGTTGGCTGGGTTGACGAATTTCTCGCTGGCCACGGGCGCCACGCTGGTGGTGCAAGCCGGGTTGCAAAATGCCTCCGTGGCCGGGCCCGCCCAGGCGAGTTCCGTGCCGCTCCCCGGCAGCAAGACGGCCCCTGCGGCAAAAGCGACTTCGCCGGCGGCGTTGCAAGAGCCCTCGCCGGGTGCGCCCCCTCCTGCCAGCACTGCCAGCGGAGGCGTGGCATCCGGGACTGCTGGCGCCGATCATGTTGATCTCACGTCCCATCCGGACCCGATCACGATCGACATGGGGGGGAATACCGCCTTCGTCAGCGCCGGGCTTTCGGACCCGGAACCGGTTTTCATCGGCGCAGCAGATACGCTCATCCTGGGCAGCGGACCGGCCACGGTTCAGTATTCGCTGCAGCCCAGCAGCGGGATCTTGACCGTGGGCAGCTTCCGGTATGGCTTGGATCGCCTGGACATCGACCTGCTGGGCGCGGCGGAGAGCGTGTTGCGGGCGAGCAGCATCTCGGTGAATGGGGCGAGCGCCATCAGCCTCTACAGCAGGGACGATCCCACCCATGGCGTGGTGCTGACCGGTGTTGGCCCGGGGATGACGGCGAGTGACCTCATTGCCAACCACCTGATCTTCGCCGGGGGTCATGCGCTGATTTCGTAGTGCGGGTTGGTGGGGCCTGGTTGACGGCTGCGGCGGGACGGCGGGACGGCTGGCGGCTGGGTGGCAGAGGCTGGCGGGCGGGGGGGGTGTATGCCGCGTTCGGCGGCACTGGGTGGAGCGCCTGGCGGGGCTGCGGGCGCCGGAGGGCTAAGCGGGGTGGACCGGGGTTGGCGGGGGAAGGTGGTCTGGGTGGCGGAGGCTGGCGGAGGCTAGGGTGGCGCAAACGGAGTTCGCGCATGACCAGCATCACACGGCTGACCCAGGAAGACCGCGCCCGCTGGGCGGAGCTTTGGACCGGGTATCTGACGTTCTACCACACGGTGCTGCCGCCGGAGATTTATGACCTGACGTGGCAGAAGCTGTTCGACGGGCGCATTCATGGGTTTGGGGCGCGGGATGAGGCCGGCCGGCTGATCGGGATTACCCATTACATGTATCAGGAGACGGCCTGGTCGGCGGCGCCGGTTTGCTATCTGCAGGATCTGTTCGTGGACGAGAGCGTGCGGGGGACCGGCGCGGGGCGGTTGCTGATCGAGGCGGTGGCCGGGGCGGCGAAGGCGTATGGCGCCGGGCGGCTGTATTGGCAGACGCAGGACAGCAACGTGGTGGCGCGGCGGCTGTATGACCGGCTGGCGGAGAACCGGGGGTTTATTCGGTACGATTATTCGTCTTAGGCGGGGCTTGCTTTCGTCGGCTGCATTTGAGTGCGGGAGCAAGGAAGAAAGCGGTCACTAAGACACAAAGGAAGCGGGAAGAGGCTGGGGTTCGGAGAGGCGCGGAAGAAAGTAAGTTCAGATTCAACACAGAGACACAGAGGCACGGAGAAACAAGGCAAGGGAGAAGGAAGCGAGGAAGATGGCGGAACCGCTTCGCGTTCCGCCCTACTCTGGGTGCGGTATTTTGAAATCTTTTTGCTTCTTTTTCTTCAGAAACAGAAGGGCTTTCTTGCTTCTTGGGGTGGTTCGTACGTGAAAACGGGCCGGCGTCGGGGCCAGCCCGTTTCCTGATGGGCGCCGGTTAGAGGGCGGCGTCGATCCATTGCTTGAGGGCGCTCTTGGGGCGGGCGCCGACCAGGGTGTTCACGGGCTTGCCGTCCTTGAACAGGATCAGGGTGGGGATGCCGCGGACGTTGAAGTTGTTCGGGGTCATCGGGTTGTCGTCGATGTTGACCTTGGCGATGGTCAGCTTGCCCTTGTACTCCGCGCCGAGTTCTTCCAGGGCCGGGCCGATCGCCTTGCAGGGGCCGCACCATTCGGCCCAGAAATCGACCAGCACGACGCCTTCGGCGTTCAGGACGTCGGCGGCGAAGCTTTCGTCGGTGACGGGCTTGGTGTTCTCGCTCATCTCAGGGATGCCTTTGTTCTCGATGGTTGGCAGGGAGGTGGGTCGCCGGTGGCCCGCAATCAAGCGGTGCTCCCCTGCCCTGCCCCGGCTGCCGCCGGAGCATGGAGGTCCAGAAGCGAGTCGGGAAGCGGCATGACGCGGGGGCCGGCGGTCCAGACCAGGGCGCAGGCGATGGCGCGGCCGGGGAAGATGCCGCGGAGCACGGCGCGGTAAGCGGACATCTGGCGCAGATAGGCCACGGGGGCGGCTTCGGGCGTGGTGGGGGCGGCGCGGTTGGTCTTGTAGTCCGCCACCAGGATGCGGTCTGGCAGGATGGCCAGGCGATCGACCAGGCCGCCGATGATGCTTTCACCGACAACGCCGGTGAGGGGGACTTCGGCGCGGCTGCCGGGGGCGAAGAGGGGCGCGAGGTCGGGGTGGGCGAGGATGGTCAGGACCTCCTGTGCCAGGGCGGTGGCTTCGGGGGCGTCGAGCCCGGTGCCGGGGCGGCGCAGGAAGCGCTGGGCGGCGTGTTCGCGTTCGGCCGGGGGGAGATCCGGCAAATGTTGCAGCAGGGCGTGGGCGAGGTGGCCGCGGCGGAAGCGCTGGCCGGTGGCGTCGCGCTGGAGCAGCGGGGAGTCGGCGGCGGGAGTCGGGCCGTGCTGGATGCCTTCGGGGCGGCTGGGGGCGAGCGGGGATGGCAGGGCGGGCTCGGGCGGCACGTCGCTGGGCTGCCAGAGCGGGGCGGTGCCGGCCCAGGCGGGGGGCGGCGCGGGGGTTTGTGCGGCGGCGTGCGCTTTGGGGGCGTCGGGCGGGATGGATTGGGCGGTGGCGTAGGTGAGGATCTCGCCTTCCCATGGGTCTGGCCCGATGTCGAAGGCGCGGGCGGTGGGGGCGAGGGTGGCGAAGCCCTGCTGGACGAGGCGGTACCAGCACGTGTCGGGCGGGGCGCGGCGGGGGGACCAGCCGGCGACGACGAGGCGGTCTTCGGCGCGGGTGAGGGCGACGTAGAGGAGGCGGTTCTGTTCCTCCATCTCGGCAGCGCGCTTGGCCTGGCGCAGGGCGTCGGCGACGCGGCAGCGCAGCTCCTTGCGGGGGGACCAGACCGGCAGGGTGTCGGACCAGCAGATGGTGCCGTCATCCGGTGGCAGGCCGGTGGTGTCGGGGAGGATGACCAGCGGGGCCTGGAGGCCCTTGGCGCCGTGGACGGTCATCAAACGGACCATGTTGCCCGCGCCTTCGGCCTCGCGCTTCACCTCGGCGCCGGATTGGCGGAGCCAGTGGAGGAAGCCCTGGAGGGCGGGCGGGTGGGTGCGGGCGTGGGTGAGGGCGGCGTTGAGGAGTTCGTCGATCGGCTCGGCGGCTTCGGGGCCGAGGCGGGCGAGCAGGCGGGCGCGGGCGCCGAGGCGGCCGAGGGCTTCGGTGAGCAGGGCGTGGGGCGTGGCATAGTCCACGCGGGACAGGAGGGTGCGCAGGAAATCATGGGCGGCGGCCCATTCCGGGCGTTCCTCGTGGCGGCTGCGCAGGGCGGACCAGAGCGTGCCGGTGCGGGTGGCGGCGAGTTCCATCAGGCTGGGGTCGGTGAGGCCGCCGAGGGGGGAGGTGAGGACACAGGCCAGCGAGAGGTCGTCTTCCGGCAGGAGGAGGGTGTCGCAGAGGGCCAGGAGGTCGGCCACGGCGGGCTGTTCGGTGAGGACGAGGCGGTCGAGACCGGCGACGGGGACGCCGTTGGCCTTGAGCGCGCCGACCAGGGCGCGGGCGAAGGCGTCTCGGCGGCGGACGAGGATGAGGACGTCGCCGGGGGCCAGCGGGCGGCCCTTGGATTCCAGGAGGGTGGTGCCGCTGGTTTGCTGGGCGATCCAGGTGGCGAGCGTTTCGGCGAGGCGTTGGCGGGCGCTGCCGCCTTGCTGGTTGCGGTCGGGGACGGTCCAGGGGGTGGCTTCGGGGCGCGGCGGATCGGGCGCAAGGGGCCAGAGTTCCACGGTGCCGGCGTGGCCGGCGCGGTCGGCGAGGTGGCGCAGGGTGCCGGGGTCGGCCAGGCCGTCGCAGGCGGGGGCGGCGGCGAAGACGGCGTCGACCAGGGCGAGGACGGGTTCGGTGGAGCGGAAGGAGACGTCGAGCGGGACGTCGCGCCAGGTGTGGTGGGCGGCTTCGGCGCGGCGTTTCCAGATTTCGCGCCAGGTCTGGAAGCCCTGGGGGTCGGCGCCCTGGAAGCCGTAGATCGACTGCTTGCGGTCGCCGACGGCGAAGACGGTGCGGGGGGTGGATTGGGTTTCCTGGGCGCCCTGCCCCGCGAAGAATTCGTCGCTGAGCTTGCCGGCGATTTCCCATTGTTCGGGCGCGGTATCCTGCACCTCATCGAGCAGGAGGTGGTCGATGCCGCTATCGAGTTTGTAGAGCACCCAGGCGGCGCCGGGGTCGATCAGCAGGCGGGTGGAGGCGCGGATGAGGTCGGCGAAATCGAGCATGCCGGTGCGCTGCTTGGCCTGGGCGTAGGCCTGGGCGACGGGGGCGGCGAGCGAGGCCAGCGCGGTGGAGAGGGCTGCGACCTCGTGCGCGCGGGCGGCGTCGTCCAGCGCCTGGAGGCGGGATTGCTCGGTGGTGAGGGCGGTGAGGATGTGGGGGTTGTCGACGAGGAACTTGCCGCGCACCAGGCCGTCGCGGGTGCGGGGCTCGCCGGCCTTGGTGAAGAACAGGGCGCGCCATTCGGCGGCGTTGTCGGCGCGGGTGGGGGGATCGAGCGCCAGCCAGCCGGACAGGCCTTGGCCGAGCGCGGGGGCCATGGAGCCGGTGCCGGCGGACAGGGCGCGGGCGGCGGAAAGGAGGGCGGGGGCGTCGCAGTCGGCGGCGAGGGAGCGGGCGCACTCATCGGGGTCGCGGGCGCCGAGGAGGTGGCGGAGGCGGCGTTCGAGGGCGTCTGGCCCTTCGCGCAGGGCGGTTTCGAGGTGGTCGGGCTTTTTGCGCAGTGTTTCGAGCAGCTTGCCGAGCGTGTCGAGGGAGGGGACGAGGCCGGCGAGGGAGTGGAGGGCGGCGCGGCGTTGGTCGGCGAAGGCGCCGGAGAGCATGGTTTCGCGGGCCTGGGAGAGGGCGACTTCCGCGTCCAGGTCGTCCATCAGGCGGAAATGCGGGGAGAGGGCGGCTTCGATCGGGAAGCGGCGCAGGAGGGATTGGCAGAAGGCGTGGATGGTGCCGATGCGCATGCCGCCGGGGAGATCCAGCACCGTGGCGAACAGGGCGCGGGCGCGGGTGCGGTTGGCTTCGGTGGCGGGGACGTCGAGCGCGGCGAGTTCTTGATCCAGCTTCTGATCATCGAGCGTGACCCAGCCGCCGAGGCGGCGCTGGAGGCGGACGGCCATTTCAGCGGCGGCGGCCTTGGTGAAGGTGAGGCACTGGATGCGGGCGGGGTCCGCACCCGAGAGCATCAGGCGCAGCAGGCGGTCGGTGAGGAGCTTGGTTTTGCCCGAACCGGCGCTGGCGGCGACGAAGGCGGAGGCGGCGGGGTCTGAGGCCAGGCGCTGGGCGCGGTTGGCTTCGTCACGTGCCGAAAGAGGGGCGGGCAAGGTGCTCATGCCTCGTCCTCCTCGCCGGAGAGGGCCCATTCGGCGACGCGGGCGAGTTGGGCGTAGTCGGAGAAGCGCGGGGCGCGGGCGGCGTGGGGCTGGGAGAGGTAGGGGCGGGCTTCGTCCTCGAAGGACAGGATGAGGGCGAGAAGGCTCTGGCGGGCAGACGCGACGGCGGTGGCGAGGTCGGCCGGCTTGTTGCGGAACAGCAGGCGGGAGTCGCCGGGCTTGTAGCCGCCGGTGAGGTGCCAGTAGGCGAGCTCGGTGGCGGTGCCAGGGATGCCGGGGAAGGCGCCGTCTTCGGCCATGGCGGCTTCGAGCAGGAGTTGGGGGGCGAAGCCGGCATCGACGTCGGACTGGGTGGGGGGCTGGCCGGTTTTGTAGTCCAGGATGGCCAGGGTGGAGTCGGCGCGGCGTTCGATGCGGTCGGCGCGGCCGGTGAGGCGGAAGCCGCGCGGGGTGGGGAGGTTCCAGCTGCCCTTCACCTCGGTGGCCAGGGCGGTGAGGGGCTGGGTGCTGCGGCGGTCGCGTTCGGTCTCACACACCCATTCGGCGATGCGGTGCAGGCGGGGGCGCCACCATTCGGCCAGGGCGGGGCGGAGCTTTTCTGCGGCGAGGGCCTGTTCCATGGCTAGGCGCAGCTTTTCGGGGGCGCGGGCGGGCCAGCGGTGGCCGTGTTCCTCCAGAAACTTGTGCAGGCCGGCGTGGACAACGGTGCCGTAGTCGGCCGCGTCGGTGGCCTGCTCCAGCGGGTCCAGCGGGCGGAGCTTGAGGATGTGGCGGGCGTAGATGGCGTAGGGGTCGGTGAGCCAGGTTTCGATCTCGGTGACCGAGAGGCGGACGGGGCGCAGAGTGACGGGGGGGCGTGGGGCGGGTGGCGACAGGCGCTGGACGGTGGCGGGCTGGTCCAGCGTGGACGGCCAGTGGCTGGCGGGGTGGAGGGGGAGTGATGTCCCCTGCCCTGCCAGGAGCGCTTCGAGGCGGGTGAGCCAGCGGGCGGGAACGGCGGGGGCGCCATCGAGCCGGCGCGGGCAGGACAGGATGGTGGTGCGGGCGGCGCAGGCATTGGCCATGAAATCGTGGGCAGCGGAGCCAATGGCTTCCTCGGCGCTGGGCAGGCCGGCGCGGGTGCGCATGGGGCGGCTGAGCCAGGGGCCGGGATCCGTCGCGGGGGGCCAGACGCCTTCGACGAGGCCGCCGAGGATGACGGTGTCCACGGATTGCAGCTGGGCTTCGAGCAGGCCCCAGATGAAGACGCGCGGATGTTCGGTTATCGCTTTCCCTGGGCCGGCGTTGCGGCCGCGGAGGGCGCGGCGGGTGCGGACGGACTGGCCTTCCAGCAGGGCATCGAGCAATCCGGGGAGGACCGAGGGGGGCTGGTCTGGCAGGAGGGTGAGGTGTGGAAGGGCGGCGGCGAGGGTGGTGGCGAGCGCGTCGCCTTCCTCCTGCGACCAGAGAATCGCGGGGCCTGGGCGTTCATCGGTGGTGGCCAGCGACTCGGCGGATTCGATGAGGGCGGCGAGCAGCGTGGCGGGCGGGAGCGCGACGTTGGTGAGGCGCAGCAGGGGTTCGAGGCAGGATTCGAGGCGGGCGAGGAGGTCTTCGAGCGGGGCGCGGGCTTCCGGCTCCTGGTTGGCGATGGCCTGGCGCAGGCCGGCGAGGCCGGCTTGGGGGCGGGGGCCGCGCAGGCAGGCGCGTTCCAGGGCGCGGGCGGTGGCGCGGAGCTGGGCGGGGGGGAGGCCGGCGGCGGCGAGGGGGTGCTTGAGGACGGAGAGCAGGGAGACGGGGCCGAGCTCGTCGGCATGGGTGGCGGCGAGCAGGCGGAGGAAGGCGGCGGGGGGCGAGTGGGCGAGCGGTTCGCCGGCGGAGTCGTCGGCCAGGACGCCCCAGCGCTGGAGTTCGGCGGCCACGCGGCCGGCGAGCGCGCGGTCGGGCGTGACCAGGGCGGCGCGGTGGCCCGGCTGTTCCAGGGCGTCGCGCAGGAGCATGGCGATGGCGACGGCTTCCTGCTGCTGGTCGGCGGTTTCCAGGCGGGAGAGGCCGTGCAGCGAGTCGGACTCGAGGCTGGAGTCGCGCCATAGGGCGAGGGATTCGGCGGGGAGGAGGGCGGTGGAGAGCAGGGCGACGCGGGCGGCGGGGCCGGTCGGGGTGCAGTCCCACAGTTGAACGTCGCCGCGGGTGGTGCCGAGGCCGGCGAGCAGGTTGCGCATGCCGGATTGGGGGTGGGTGTCGTCCAGCGCTTCCCAGGTGGCGTCGTCCATCGTGAGGTCGAGGCCGGGAAGGACGACGTGGCCGTGCGGGATGTGTGCCACGGTGCGGAGCAGGCGGAAGGAGGACGGGATGCCGCCCTGCATGCCGACGGTCCAGATCGGGTGGCTCGGCGGCGTGGTGGCCCACGCCTCGGCCTGGGCGGAGAGGAGTTTCGCCTGGCGCGCGGCGGGGTTCATCAATCCTTGATCTTCAAGCCATTGCGGCCAGATTTTGGTGACGATTTCGAGGAAATCCAGGGTGACCTGCCAGTGGGTGGCGTAGTCTTCCGCGGCGGCGCGCTTGAGGGCCTGTTCGAGGTCGAGCTCGGCGCGTTCGGCCTGGTCCATGAGGACTGCGAGTTCCCGGGCGAGGCGCCAGGCGCGGTCGGCGGCACCGGCGAGGTGTTCCTGCGGCAGCGCCATGACGAGGCGGGTGAGGGCGGCAAGCCGATGGGCGGGTTCGACGGCGGGGGGGAGATCGAGCGCGCCGGCCAAAGCGAGCGGGGCTTCATCGAGCGCGCCGATGGCGGTGATGCGGGGGAGCAGGAGGGGCTGGCCGCCGGCGGCGCGGAGGAAGGAATCGGCCAGGGCGCGGCCGGAGCGGCGGGTTGGCAGGAGGATCAGGCCCTCCGTGTTGGTGCCGTGGGTGCGCAGCCAGATCTCGGCAATGCAATCGAGGAAGGGGGCGTTGAACGGGAGGGCAGCAAGATGGGGGGCGCTCATCGGAGGCGTGGCTCCCACCCGGTGATTGTGGCGTCTCGGGACTCGGGACCTGATTCGGTGAGGCGAATCATGAGCGATTCCGGTGGAGTGAGGGGGCCGAGCCGGTCGGGCCATTCGACGAGGACGATGTCCTGGAGGAGGTCGTCCCAGCCGAGTTCCTCCAGGGCCTCCGGGCCGGTGAGGCGCCAGAGGTCGAAATGGTGGATGGGACCCTGGGGGGTTTCGTAGGTCTGGACCAGAGTGAAGGTGGGGCTGGGGACCTCCAGCGCCGCGTCCTGCGTGATGGCGCGGAGGAAGGCGCGGGCGAATTCGCTTTTGCCGGCGCCGAGCGGGCCTTCGAGGAGGATGGCATCCCCGGGGCGCGCCAGCCCGGCGATGCGGGCGGCGAGTGCGTGGGTGGCTTCGCGACTCGGGAGGGGCTGGCGCATCCGCGGGATTTTGCCCGAGCGGCGTGGCGGGGCACAATGACACTCGATTCTGAAGGACTGGGACGATGGGCCAGGTGATCGAGACCGACGTGGCAGTGGTGGGTGCGGGGCCGGTGGGGCTGTTCGCGGCCTTCGAGCTGGGGATGCTGAAGCTGCGCTGCGTGCTGGTGGATGCGCTGGGCGAGGTGGGCGGGCAGTGCACGGCGCTGTACCCGGAGAAGCCGATCTACGACATTCCCGCCCACCCGGCGATCGAGGCGGCCGATTTGGTGGCGAAGCTGGAGGAGCAGATCGCGCCGTTCGCGCCCGGGCGGCTGCTGGGGCGGCGGGTGGAGACGCTTGCGGGCGGGCGCGGGGCCTTCGTGCTGGGGACGGACCAGGGCGACGAGATCCGCTGCAAGGCAGTGATCGTGGCGGCCGGCGCGGGGGCATTCGGGCCGAACCGGCCGCCATTGGCGGGGCTGGAGGCGTTCGAGGCCTCCGGCGCGGTGCAGTACTACGTGAAGCGGCGCGAGGATCTGCGCGGCAAGCGGGTGGTGATCGCGGGCGGTGGGGATTCCGCCGTGGATTGGGCGCTGGCGTTGCGCGGCGTGGCGGCGAGCATCCAGGTGGTGCATCGGCGGGCGAAGTTCCGCGCGGCGCCGGAGACGGCGGGGCAGCTGGATGCGGCGGCGGCGCGTGGCGAGGTGGAGATGGTGATCCCCTACCAGTTGCACGGGCTGCATGGCGCGGGCGGGGTGCTGGAGGCGGTGGAGGTGGCGGACCTGGACGGGAACACGAAGAGACTGGCGGCGGATGTGCTGCTGCCGTTCTTCGGGCTTTCCATGGACCTCGGCGCGATTGCCGGCTGGGGGCTGGGGCTGGAGCGCAACCACGTGGTGG
>JAPLOI010000077.1:0-230170 GCA_026400815.1 Alphaproteobacteria bacterium | reverse complement strand
ACGACCTGCGAGACGGATGTGGGGGGGGTGTTCGCGATTGGCGACGTGGCGACCTATCCCGGCAAGCTGAAGCTGATCCTGCAGGGGTTCAGCGAGGCGGCGATGGCGGCGCATGCCATCCATCCCATCGTGTTCCCGGAGACGGCGTTGCACTTCGAGTATTCGACGACGAAGGGCGTGCCGGGGGGCTGAGACACGAAAAAGGCCGCCACCCGTGGGGGCGGCGGCCGGTTCCTGTGCGGTGAGGCGAAGTCAGGCGCGGCGGCGGCGGGCCAGGCCGAGACCGGCGAGGCCGGCGGCGAGGAGCAGCATGGAGGCGGGTTCCGGCGTTGTGGTCTGGGACTCGCCGGGGATCACGGTGACATTCACGGCGATCGTGCGATCCGAGCCGGGGCCGCTGGAGTTGTCGTTCGTGACCGAATCCCACATGGCCAGCCGCAGCGTGCCGGTGCTGAGGGCGATGAAGGTGCGGCCGACGGTATAGATCGGGTAGTTGTTCATCACGGTATTGCTGATCGTGGTGAAGGTGCTGGTGGTATTGGTATCGGTGTAGCCGGCGCCCCAGGCGAAACCGTCGATCGACCAGGCGATGGAGCCATATTCGATGCCGCCCTGGCTGCCGGTGCCGGGCAGGATGGTGACGCCGGGGACGTTCATCGGGTCGGGAACGTAGACGTTCCAGGGGGCCCAGCCAACGTTGTAGGTGCCGAGGGCATTCACCTGGTTGCCGTTGAAACCCCAAGTGTCGGTCGGGCTCATCGCGAGGATGACCGTGTCGCCGGCATTGACGCTGACGCCGGTGTTCAGCGGCGCATTGCCGGGGGCGACGATGCCGTCGGGGCCGTTGTTGTTGCCGTTGACGGTGAAAGTGGCGGCATCGGCGGGCGCGGTGGCGAAGATGGCCACCGCGGCGGCGGCGGCGAGGGTAAGCTGAATACGCATCGCGTTGGCTTTCGGGTTGGGCACGAGACCGATCAGGCAATTGCCGGTCAGAAACGGGGCCGCACAGGCGTTAAATGGCGATTCAGGCGGTGCAAGCCCTGGACAACGATCGGCCCATGGGACCGCATCGGCATTGCCGGAACAAGCGATTACAATGGTAGGCAATTTTTGTGCCGTCTAAGAATTTTCCGCGAAACCAATATTTTAAAATATTGCGAAATGTCTCATTTTACGAAGTGCCAAATTTTCCGACACAGACGCAACCGGAGGGCGCATGGATCGCCTTCGCGGATTGGTCGCGTGGGTAACTCTGGAGCGCGGTGACGGGCAAGGCGACATGGCCGGAAAGACAAACGCCGCGACGCCAAGTGCACCCAGCATGGTGCTGGCGGCCCTTGGCGAACTCTTGGCGAGCTGCGCGCCTTGGCGGTTTCCGGCCTGA
Organism: Alphaproteobacteria bacterium; assembly: GCA_026400815.1. Classification (GTDB taxonomy): domain Bacteria; phylum Pseudomonadota; class Alphaproteobacteria; order Acetobacterales; family Acetobacteraceae; genus CAMDGX01. Next base: position 228,786 of record JAPLOI010000077.1, on the reverse strand, counting down.
GCTTTCTTCCCTGCCCCGCTACCGCGTGCCGCGGACCAGCTTGCCGGGCAGAGCACCGGTGGCCTTGCCTTCGCGCTGCACGACCTGGCCGCTGACGATGGTGGCTTCGTAGCCTTCGGTGGTTTGCACCAGGCGGCGGCCGCCGGCGGGGAGGTCGTAGCGGACTTCGGGGGCGTGGGCGCGCAGGCGGGCGTGGTCGATGACGTTGAGGTCGGCTTTCTTGCCGACGGCCAGGGTGCCGCGGTCGGAGAGGCCGAGGGCGGCGGCGTTGTCGGCGGACAGGCGCTTGATGACCCATTCGATCGGCAGGCGCTCGCCGCGGGTGCGGTCGCGGGTCCAGTGGGTGATCATGGTGGTGGGGGCGGAGGCGTCGCAGATGATGGAGACGTGGGCGCCGCCGTCGCCGAGGCCCATGATGGTGTGGCGGTCGGTCATCATGGTCTTCACCGCCTCCAGGTCGCCGGCGGCGTAGTTGATGATGGGGCGATAGAGGATGTTGCGGCCATCCTTCTGCATCAGCAGGTCGTAGGCGACTTCCTCCGGGGTGCGGCCTTGCTGCGCGGCCTGGGCGGCGATGGAGGTTTCAGGGCCGGGTTCGTAATCCGGGCTGTCGCCGAGGGGGAAGACCTTCTCCCAGGTATTGAGGCGGTGCTTGAGGGCGGGGTCGGTCGTTTCCTCCGCCAGGAGGCGGGCGCGGTATTCGGGGTTGCGGAGGTGGGGGAGTTTTTCAGCGAAGGGGAGGTGGGCGATGGCCTTCCAGGACGGGCGGTCCATGAAGGGGTTCTGGGAAATCTCGAAGCCGATCATGACGCCGACGGGGCGGGCCATGACCTGGCCCATGATCTTGGCGCCGGCGTCGTTGGAGGCGTGGATGTGGCCGAGGATGGTCTTCCAGGCATCCGGGCGCGCTTCGCGCTGGAGCAGGGAGATGGTCATGGGGCGGCCGGAGCCGAGGGCGAGGCGGCGGAGCATGCCGAATTCCTGGTCCAGGTCCTCGAAATCCGAGATCACCTGCATCCAGCCGCGGCCGAGGGATTTGGCGATGGCGTCGAGTTCGGCTTCCTCGGCGCGGAGCGTGGGGATGTGGCGGCCATCGAGCGTTTTGTGGGCGAGGGTGCGGGAGGTGGAGAAGCCGAGCGCGCCGGCTGCCATGCCTTCGGCGGCAAGGCGGGCCATTTCGGCGCGGTCGGCTTCGGTGGCCGGTTCGCGGTTGGCACCACGCTCGCCCATGACGTGGACGCGCAGGGCCGAGTGCGGGACCTGGGTGCAGACATCGAGGTCGTAGCTGCGGGCGTCAAGCGCGTTCAGGTAATCGGGGAAGGACTGCCAGTTCCAGGGGAGCCCGGCGGTGAGGACCACTTCGGGGATGTCTTCGACGCCCTCCATCAGTTCGACCAGCATGTCGCGGCGTTCGGGCAGGCAGGGGGCGAAGCCGACGCCGCAATTGCCGATCAGCACGGTGGTGACACCGTTCCAGGAGCTGGGGGTGACCTGGCTGCTCCAGGTGACCTGGGCGTCGTAATGGGTGTGGAGGTCGACGAAGCCGGGGGTGACGAGTTTTCCTCGGGCGTCGATTTCTTCGGGGGCGCGGCCTGTGATCTTGCCGATTTCGGTGATCTTGCCGGCGGTGATGGCGATGTCGCCCGCGTAGGGGGTGGTGCCGGTGCCGTCGACGATGGTGCCGCCGCGGATGATGAGGTCGGCCATGGTTGTTGCCCTCCCGTTGTTGGGCGGTAGCATAGGGCAGATGTTGCGGAGCGCGCCAATGATCCCCGAGGCTAGAGAGACTGGGCATGTGCCGTTTCGGGGGCACAAGACGTGGTTCCGGGTGACGGGGGGCGAGCAGGCTGCCCTGCCGCCGCTGGTGGTGCTGCATGGCGGGCCCGGGGCGTGCCACGACTACACGCTGCGCTTTGCGGGGCTCGCTTCGCCGGAGCGGGCGGTGATCCATTACGACCAGCTCGGTTGCGGGAATTCAACGCATCTCAGGGATGCGGACCCGGGGTTCTGGACGGTGCAGCTGTTCCTGGATGAGTTGGACGCGGTGCTGGGGCATCTGGGGATTGCGGGGAGCTATCACCTGCTCGGGCAATCCTGGGGCGGGATGCTGGGGGCGGAGCATGCGATTCGTCGGCCGGCGGGGCTGCGCGGGCTGGTGATCGCCAACTCGCCGCCGTCGATGGCGCTGTGGGTGCGCGAGGCGAACCGGCTGCGGAGCAAGCTGCCGGCGGAGGTGCAGGCGGCGCTGCTGAAGCATGAGGCGGCCGGCACCACGGCTGATCCGGAATACGAGGCGGCGACGCAGGAATTCTATGCGCGGCATGTGTGCCGGGTGCAGCCCTGGCCGGAGGAGGTGACGGCGAGCTTCGCCAAGATCGGCGAGGACCCGACCGTGTATCACACGATGAACGGGCCCTCGGAGTTCCACTGCGTCGGCAGCCTGAAGACCTGGGATATCATCGACCAGCTGAAGCACATTCGCGCCGAGACGCTGCTGATCTCCGGCCGGCATGACGAGGCGACGGCGGCCGTGGTGCGGCCGTTCGCCGATCGCATCCCGCGCAACCGCTGGGTGATTTTCGAGAACAGCAGCCACATGCCGCATGTTGAGGAAACGGCGGCGTGCCTGGATACCATCCGTTCCTTCCTGGAGAGCCACGATGCCTGAAAAGCCGATTACCCACCGCGCCGGCCCGCGCCTCACCGGCAAGATCGCCATCGTGACCGGCGGGGGGAAGGGCATCGGCAGCGCCACCGCCCAGGTGCTGGCGGCCGAGGGCGCGCATGTGGTGGTGGCCACCCGCACCGAGGGGCCGGGCCAGGAAACGGTGGACGCGATCAAGGCCGCCGGCAATTCCGGCGAGCTGCTGGTGATCGACATGGCCGACAAGGACGCCGTGTTCGCCATGGTGGACAGCGTGGCGGCGAAGCATGGCCGGCTCGACATCGTGGTGCACAATGCCGCGGTGATGGGCCGGCATCCGGTGACGGAGCGCGACGACACGCTGCTGGATGCGATGCTGGCGGTGAACGTGAAGGGCTGCTTCTGGCTCTCCGCCGCGGCGACTCCGCACATGAAGGCCGGCGGCGGTGGGCGGCTGCTGATCACATCGTCGGTCACCGGGCCGCGGGTGACGATGCCGGGCTCCGGCGCCTATTCCGCCAGCAAGGGGGCGGTGAACGGGTTCATCAAGGCCGCGGCGCTGGAGCTGGCGGAATTCGGCATCACGGTGAACGGGGTGGAGCCGGGCTATATCGATACGCCGGGGCTGACGCGGATGAAGACGCGCTACGGGGCGGACCGGATCGGGCATTTCATCCCGTATGGCGCGCTGGGCGACCCGGCGGACGTGGCGCACGCCTTCCTGTTCCTGGCCAGCGACGAGGCGAAGTTCGTCACCGGGCAGACCATCATTGTGGATGGTGGCGCGATGCTGGCGGAAAGCCCGGTCTGGAAGGAATAGCGGCCTGAGCTGCGCTGATCCGCTGGGCTTTCCCGATTTCGGGTGGGTTCAGCGGATCAGCCAGCCCCCAACGGGCGCGTGGGGCCATGCCCAGAGTGGCACAGTCCCCGCATGACCGAGACCAGCTTGAGCGCGAGCCAGGTGATGGTGCCGGAGATCGCAAACAGCGCCACAGCGGCCAGGGGCATGGACACCCATTCCATCGAATCGACCAGGGCCCATGGGTGCGGCCATCCCGACACGGCGATCACCAGCGGATGGACGACAAAGATGCCAAGGGTGAGGCGGCCAACCCGATTGATGCGCGCGGTGGTGGCGGCGGACCAGGTTGCGGCCTGGGCCTGCATCAGCAGCATGAACTGGCCCATGGTGGCGACGGCGACGAACAGCGTGCAGCGATGGAAGTAGTGCGGCACCGGCTTGCCGGCGGCTGCGGAGGCCAGCGTGGTCGCCAGGGCGGCGGCGAAGACGTCGGCAAGGAACAGCCACCAGCCGCGGGGCGCGCCGCGTGGGAAGGTGACGGCCAGGACATGGCCGGTCCAGGCATAGCCGAAATAGATCAGGAGGTTCAGCGGTTGCAGGTCGCCCCAGGTGCCGCCGCGCCACAGGGTGAGCCAAGCCAGGCCTGTGAGCAGGCCGGTGACAGGGGCCCACAGGGCGATGCGCCGCCCCAAGGGCGGCAGGGTCTGGGTCCAGGCATCGTAGGCGCGCATCGGCACGACCATCAGGTAGATCATCGCCAGGGCATAGAAGAACCAGATGTGGTACCAGGCCGGCCGAACCGCCCGCATCCAGTTCAGGTCTTCGAAGGATTCGACGCCCATCCAGATCGCGTAGGCGATATAGAGCGCCTGGGCCGTCAGGATGGCCGGCATCCAGCGGCGAAAGCGGTGCGACAGGTAGCTGCCCGTGCTGCCAAGCCCACGGCCAATCAGGATGGCGCCGGCGAGCATCATGAAGCCGACAGTGCCGGTGCGGGTGATCGACATGAAGACCGTCTCGGCCATCCAGCCATCCTGCGGCTGGGACCAGACGGCACTGCAAAGGTGAATCAGGCAGATCTCAAAAGCGAAGACGCAGCGCATCAGCGACCACGCTGGATTCGGCTGCATCGGCTGGAGGCGTAAGGGCATGGTTCAAAACACGTGTGCTGGGATCATCACACGTTAACGTTTGGTTCAGTTGCTGGCCAGTTTCAAATGCGTGATCGCGTATGCACGCCTGCCGCCGCGCTTGGTCGGTACGGGGGGGCACGCTATGAGGGACGAGAGCTTTTGGGAGCACGCATGAGCACAGGACAGGACATCGCGTCCACCCCTGCCGCGGTTGGGGCGAATCCCGCCGCTGCGCGGATCGCCGTGATCATTCCCTGCTATAACGAGGAGGTCGCCATCCCCAAGGTGGTGGCGGATTTCCGCGCCGCCCTGCCGGAGGCGGTGATCTATGTGTACGACAACAACTCGGCCGACAGCACCGCCGATGTTGCGCGCGAAGCAGGCGCCGTGGTGCGGCGGGAGACGCTGCAGGGCAAGGGCAACGTGATCCGCCGCGCCTTTGCGGATGTGGATGCCGACATCTACGTGCTGGTGGATGGCGACGACACCTATGAGGCAGCCGCGGCGCCCGGCATGGTGGCGATGCTGCGGCAGGACGGGCTGGACATGCTGAACGGTGCCCGGGTGACCGAGATCCAGGCTGCCTACCGCCCCGGGCACCGCCTGGGCAACGCGGTCCTGACCGGCATGGTGCGCACTGTGTTCGGGGACCGGATTTCCGACATGCTGTCCGGCTACCGGGTGTTCAGCCGGCGCTTCGTGAAGAGCTTTCCGGCGCTGGCGGGCGGCTTCGAGACCGAGACCGAGTTCACCGTGCACGCGCTGGACCTGCGCATGCCGGTGGGCGAGATGCGCACCGTGTACAAGGACCGGCCGCCGGGCTCCACCTCCAAGCTGCGCACCTACAGCGACGGGTTGCGGATCCTGCGCACCATCGTGGTGCTGGTGAAGGAGGAGCGGCCGTTGCAGTTCTTCTCGCTCTGCGGGCTGTTCCTGCTGGTGGTGGCGATCCTGCTGGGCGTGCCGGTGGTGGCGGAGTTCGTGCGCTCCGGGCTGGTGCCGCGCCTGCCCACGGCGGTGCTGGCGACCGGGCTGGTGCTGGTGGCCGCGTTGTCCTTCACGTGCGGGTTGGTGCTCGATTCCGTCTCGCGCGGGCGCAAGGAAATGAAGCGCCTGGCCTATCTCGCCGTGCCGCCCCCACCGCCGCTGTGAGGACGATCCTGGCCCTGCTGGCCTGGCTTGTGGCCGCGCCCGCGCTGGCGCAGCCTTCCGGCATGATCCCGGTGCCGCCAATCGCGCCCGGGCCGGCGCCGGGGCCGGCGCGGATCGTCGGCGGGCCCGGGCCGGGCTGCATCGCCGGGGCGGAGCGGCTGCCGGAGAGCGGGCCGGGGTTCATGACGGTGCGCGAAAGCCGCTCCACGTTCTGGGGCCATCCAGAGGTGATCACGGCGCTGAAGTTACTGGGCACGCGGGCGCAGGCGGCGGGGTTGCCGGTGCTGCTGATGAACGACATCTCGGGCCCGCGCGGCGGGCCGTTGGTGGGCGGGCATGTCAGCCACCAGCTTGGCCTGGATGCCGACGTGTACCTGGATGTGGTGACGCCGCGGCCGGAGCGGGCGGCGGCGGCCTCGCGCGATGCGATGGATCCGCCCGGCCTGGTGCGGCCGGACCAGCGCGGGGTGGACATGGCGCGCTGGCGCCCGCAGCACATCACGCTGATGAAGCTGGCGGCGACGCTGCCGGGGGTGGACCGCGTGCTGGTGAATGCCGCGATCAAGCAGCAGCTCTGCCGCGAGGTGCCCGCCAATGACCGCGAATGGCTGCGGCGGATCCGTCCCTGGTATCAGCACGCCGCGCACATGCACATCCATTTCCGCTGCCCCGCAGGCAACCCGGAATGCGGCGACCTGCCGCCGATTCCGCCCGGGGATGGCTGCGATGCCTCCCTGCAATGGTGGTTCGACCGGCTGGACCAGCCGCCAGAGAAAAAGCCGCCGACCACCGCCAAGCCTTCCCGGCCCATGGTGCCGGCAGCCTGCGGTCCGATCCTGACGGCAGCGACGGCGTCGTCTCGCGGGCGGCCATGAGCGTGGCGCCTTGAACCGGCGCTCCGCCGCGGTTGCGCTGGCTGGTTTCACCAGCTTCATCAATCTCTACACGCCGCAGGCGGTGCTGCCGCAGATCGCCGACAGCTTCGGCGTGGACGACGCCCATACCGGCCAGACGGTAACCGCGGCGCTGGTGGCCGTGGCGCTGGTGGCGCCGTTCGCCGGCGCGATCTCCGACCGGGTGGGCCGGAAGGTGCTGATCGCCGGCGCCTGCCTGCTGCTTTCGGTGCCGACGCTGCTGGTGGCCACCGCGCAGAGCCTGGAGGCGCTGCTGGTGTGGCGGTTCCTGCAGGGGCTGCTGTTGCCGTTCATCTTCACCGTGACGGTGGCCTATTTGGGCGAGGAGGTGCAGGGGGCGGAGGGGCTGCGGCTGGCCGGGCTGTATTCCATCGGCTGCATCCTGGGCGGGTTCGGCGGGCGGTTCGTGGCCGGGATCGCGGCAGAGCTGGCGGGGTGGCGGGCGGGGTTCGGCTCCATCGCTCTGTTCACGCTGGCGGCGGGGCTGGCAGTGCTGGTGCTGCTGCCGCGCGAAACCAGGTTCCGGCCGCAGCGTGGCGGCGTGCGGGCGCAGCTGGCGCTGTGGCGGGACCATCTGGGAAATGCGCCGCTGATGGGAACATGCGCCATCGGGTTCCTGATGCTCGGCAGCAATGTCGCGGTTTATACCTTTGTAAATCTGTATCTTTCGGCCGAGCCCTTCCTGCTTGGCCCCGCTGCGACGGGGTTCGTTTTCGCGGTATATTTGGTGGGGGCGGCGACGACGGCGCTGGCCACGCGGCTGGCGATCCGGTTCGGGCGGCGGATGACGCTGGTGCTGGCGGCCGGGCTGGCGGCGTGCGGGCTGGGGCTGACGCTGATGCCGGCGCTGGCGGCGGTGGTGGCGGGGCTGGCGCTGGTCTCGGGCGGGTTGCTGGCGGTGCAGACGCTGTCGCTGGGCTTCATCGGGGTGGCGGTAACGCAGGGGCGCTCGGCGGCGGTGGGGCTGTATGTGACGGTGTACTATGTGGGCGGCGCGTTGGGCGGAGTGGTGCCGGCGCCGGTGTGGCAGGCGGCGGGGTGGCCGGGCGTGGTGCTGCTGGTGCTGCCGGCGCTGGCCTGTCTGGCCGCGCTGGGATGGCGGTTCTGGCCCGGGGCGGCACCGCGCTAAACCCGGTGTTAAGTGGCGCGTGGTGGGATCGGCGTGCGGGCAGAATCGCTCGTGCTGCCGTTTTGCGCCGATGCCGGGCTGGGCCCGGGCCGGGCGCGACACCGAGGATACGCGTGTGCAAGCCTTTCCCCCGCAAAGCGGGCTGCCTGCGGAATTGCGCGGCCTGCGGCGCCTGGCGCGCCGGACGATCCTTTTTCTTCTGGTTCTGCTGCCGCCGGTGCTGGCCTGGCTGGCTGACCGGGCTGGCATGGGCTGGGAATTGGTGACGCTGCTGGGGGCGTCGCTGGCGCTGGGCGCGGCCGGCGCGCAACGGACCCATGTCCGGCCGACGGTGCTGGCCGCCGGGCTTGGCGCTGGCTGCGTGCTGGTGCTGGGCGCCGGGCATGGGGGTCTGCCGTATGGCGTGGCGACGGCCCTGCCCTTTCTGGCGCTGGCTTTGGCGGCGGCCCTATGCAGCGGGCGGGCGCTTGGCGCGGCACTGGCGATTCTGCTGGGGCCCGCGGTACTGGCACCGGAGTGGGGGATGGCGCTGGCACTGGCCGGGTTCGCGGCGATGGCATGGCTGGCACAGCGCGTGGCATTCCGCGTGCTGGCCGGGCGAACCGTGGTGCTGGTGCCTTCCAGGGCGCCCTCCGCCCCGGTCTGGACGCGCCCGGCGGAGGGGTTTGCCCTGCCTGGCCTGCTGGTGCAGGCGGAGCGCGGCGCGGATGGGGCGGTGCGGCTGGCGGTGGCCGGGCATGCGGCCGGGCATGCGGCCGGGCATGCGGCCGGGCGGCTGCGGGTTTCCGTTCGGTAACAAAAGCCCACAAACGCGTTTCCTTCGCACCCGCGGCAGGATATCCAGTGCGGTGTGCCCGGCGCACGGCCGCGGCGTTCCGCCGGCCCGTGCCACCAGGCGCATGGATGGGCGATGCAATACGACAGGCAGACCGCGCTTGACCGGCACCGGCGCCCGCTGATTGCGGCCTGCGCCGTGCTTGGCGTGTTCGCGCTGTTCCTGTGCTTCTACCGCGCCTGGGATGCCGACGAGTTCGCCCACCTGCAGTTCACCTGGATGCTGAGCCAGGGGCGCACGCCGTATCGCGATTTCTTCGAGCACCACACGCCGGTGTTCCACCTGCTGACCGCCCCCTATTTCGATATGATCCGTGATGCCGGGCCCGGGGTGATGCTGGTGGCGCCGTTCGGGCTGCGGGTGCTGTGCACGCTGTTCACCGGGCTGACCGCGATGGTGGTGTTCGCGTTGACGCGCCGCGCGGCCGGCAGCGGCACGGCGGTGATGGCGGTGGCGCTGTTCCTGTCATGCAGCTTCGTGCTGGAAAAGGGCATCGAGGTGCGGCCGGATGCGCTGGCCGCGCTGCTGCTGGTGGTGTGCGCCTATGCCATCGCGCGCGGGCTGTGCGACGCGCCCACGCCGGAGGAGCGGCTGGCCTGGGCGCTCGTGGCCGGGCTGTGCACCGGCGGCACGCTGATGACGAGCCAGAAGGGCATCTTCGCCGTGCTGGGCCTGTTCGCCGCGCTGGGGGTGCTCGGCGTGCGGCGGCATGGGCGGGGGTTCACGCTTGTATTCGCCGGCGTGGCACTGGCGGGCGTGGCGGCGGCGATCCTGCCGGTGCTGTGGCTGTTCGCGCAGCGCGGGGCGCTGGGGGAATTCTTCCAATACAACGTGGTGCTGAACATCCTGTGGCCGCGTGATTTCGCGCATGAGGGCTGGCGCTGGCTGGGGCTGGCGATGGCCAAGGACACGATGTTCATGGTGCTGGCCGCCATCGGCTTCGTGCTGCTGGCGCGGAGGCTGGGACGGCGGCCGCAAACGGGGCTGGGCACCATCGTGGTGCTGACCGCCGGGGCCAGCGCCATCGGCTTCGTGGTGCTGCCGATCGCCCAGCGCCAATACCTGTTCATGACCGCGCCCTTCGCGGCCATGGCCGCCGCGGTGGCCGCCGGCTGGCTGGCCGAACGCTGGTCCCGCAACGCCCAGCCCTGGCGGGTGGCGGCACTGCCGGCGCTGGTGGTGCTCTATTTCGTGTTCCATGCCGGGCTGCAGCTGCGCCACCCCGACCGCGAGGCGATCGCCAAGCTGGACTACGTGCTGCACCACACCAGCCCCGCCGACACGGTGCTGACCGGCTGGTCCGCGGGCATCGCGTTCCGCCGCCCGGCCTTCTTCTATGGCTTCCCGCACCAGGAGGTGCGCACCTTCATTCCGCCGGAAATGGTGGAAGCCCTGGCCGCCGACCTGCTGAGCGGGCGGGTGCACCCGGCGCTGGTGGATTTCGACGCCGATCTGCGCGCGATGCCGGCGGTGCTGGGGGCTGCGATCGAGGCGCTGTACGAGCCCGCCGGCGTCGGCTCCCTGTGGAAGCGGCGCGAGGGCACGTTGCAGGCCCCGGGCGCCCAGGCGCGGGCCTCGGCAACGCCCTGAGGTTGCGCAACCCGGGCGGGGCCGCCACCTTACGGGCAGAGTGATCCTGCCGGAGCCCGCCGCATGAACGAGATGTCCACCCTGCACGCCCCCGACATGCTGGCCCCGGGCCGCTTCGCCGTCGGCCAACCGGTCTCGCGGCTGGAAGACCCGGTGCTGCTGCGCGGCGAAGGCCGCTACACCGACGACATGAACCTGCCCGGCCAGGCCTATGCCGTGGTGGTGCGCAGCCGGATGGCGCATGGCGTGCTGAACGGGATCGACACCGAGGCCGCCCGCGCCATGCCCGGCGTGCTGGCGGTGGTAACGGCGGCGGATCTGGTGGCGGCCGGCATCAAGCCGATGAATGCCAACGTGATCGGCAAGAACCACGATGACCGGCCGATCCCCAAGCCCGTGCAGATGGCGCTGGCCACCGGCAAGGTGCGCTACGTGGGCGAGCCCGTGGCCTTCGTGGTGGCCGAGACGGTGCAGCAGGCCAAGGACGCCGCCGAGGCGGTGATGCTGGACATCGACTCGCTTCCCACGGTGCTGACGGCGGAAGAGGCGGTGAAGCCCGGCGCTCCCCAGCTCTATGAGGAAGCCCCGGGCAACGTGATCCTGGACTTCAAGTTCGGCGACCATGCGGCGGTGGAGGCGGCCTTTGCCAAGGCTGCGCACATCACGCGGATGAAGATCGTGAACTCCCGTATCGTGGTCTGCGCTATGGAGCCGCGCTCGGCCCTGGCCGAATGGGATGCCACGGAGGGGCGCTTCGTGTTCCGCGTCGGCTGTCAGGGCGTGTTCGGGATGAAGAACAACCTCAGCAAGATCATGGGCGTGGAGGCGGACAAGCTGCGCGTGCTGACCGGCAACGTGGGCGGCAGCTTCGGCATGAAGGGCGTCTATCCCGAATATGTCTGCGCGCTGTATGCCGCCAAGGCACTCGGCCGCCCGGTGAAGTGGACCGACGAGCGCAGCGACAGCTTCCTGTCCGACAGCCAGGGCCGCAGCCATGAGCATGTGCAGGAACTGGCACTGGACGCCGAGGGCAATTTCCTGGCGATCCGCGTGACCGGCTTCGGCAATATCGGCGCGGTGCTGTCCAACTCCACCACCCAGCCGCCGACGATGAACATCGTGAAGAATGTCATCGGCGTGTACCGCACCCCGGCGCTTTCGGTGCAGGTGCAGTGCGTGGTGACCAACACCACCCCGGTGGGCGCCTATCGCGGCGCCGGCCGTCCCGAGGGCAACTACTACATGGAGCGGCTGATCGACACGGCCGCCCGCGAGATGGGCCGCGACCCCATCGAGCTGCGTCGGCGCAACCACATCCTGCCGGGAATGATGCCGTACAAGGCGCCGTCCTCCATGGAATACGACAGTGGCGACTTCCCGACCATTCTCGACCGCGCCCTGCAAGCTTCTGATTGGGATGGATTTGCCGCCCGCAAGGCCGAAAGCCGGGCGCACGGCAAGCTGCGCGGGCGCGGCATCGGCCAGTATCTGGAAGTGACCGCGCCGGCCAACAACGAGATGGGCGGCATCCGCTTCGAGGAGGATGGCAGCGTCACCATCGTCTCCGGCACGCTGGATTACGGCCAGGGGCACTGGACGCCCTTCGCCCAGGTGCTGGTGGACAAGTTGGGCGTGCCCTTCGACAAGATCCGGCTCCTGCAAGGCGACAGCGACCAGATGCTGGCCGGCGGCGGCACCGGCGGCTCGCGCTCGGCGATGAACGGCGGCAATGCGATTGCCGTTTCGTCCGAGGAGGTGATCGCCCGCGGGACCAAGATCGCGGCGCATGTGCTTGAGGCGTCGGCGGCGGATATCGAGTTCTCGCGCGGGCGGTTCAGCATCGCCGGCACCGATCGCGGCATCGGGATCATGGAGCTGGCCGAAAAGCTGCGCGGCGGGCTCGCGCTGCCCGAGGGCGTACCGGCCACGCTGGACGTGGCGATGGTGGTGCCCGGCGTGCCGAGCGCCTTCCCGAACGGTTGCCACATCGCGGAGGTGGAGATCGATCCCGAAACCGGCGTGGTGGAGGTGGTGAAATACAGCACCGTCAACGACTTCGGCACGCTGCTGAACCCGCTGATGGTGGAAGGCCAGGCACATGGCGGCATCGTGCAGGGCATCGGCCAGGCGCTGGGCGAGGCGATGGTCTACAGCGAGGACGGCCAGCTCCTGACCGGCTCCTACATGGACTACCACATCCCGCATGCCGCTGATGTTCCCGGCTTCGGCTTCATCAGCCACCCGGTGCCGGCCCGCACCAATGGGCTCGGTGCCAAGGGCTGCGGCGAGGCGGGCTGCGCCGGCGCCCTGCCCTCGGTGATGAACGCGCTGGTGGATGCGCTGGCCGAGTACGGCGTCACCCACATGGACATGCCGGCCACGCAGGAGAAGGTGTGGGCGGCGATCCAGGGCGCCAGGAAGTAAGGCAAGCAAAGCGGTCACAGAGGACACAGAGGGCCACGGAGAGCACAGAGGAGTGGCTTTGGAGTTCAGGGGCTTCCTTCTCTGTGCCCCTCTGTAGCCCTCTGTGCTCTCTGTGATCCCTTCGCTTCCTTTCGCTTCGCTGTCCCCGCTCAAAGGCACCCAAGATGCCCAAGGACCTGATCCTCGCCCTCGACCAGGGCACCACCTCCACGCGCTGCATCGCCTTCCGCGCGCCCACCCTGGCGCCGGTGGCCACCGCAAGGCGCGACCTGCCGCAGCATTTCCCCGATAGCGGCTGGGTGGAGCACGAGCCCGAGGATCTGCTCCAGCACTCCCTGGCGGTGCTGCGCGAGGCGATGGCGATGGCGGGCGCCGGGCCGGCCGACATCGCCGGCATCGGCATCACCAACCAGCGCGAAACCACGCTGGTATGGAATCGCGAAACGGGCAAACCCGTCCACCGCGCCATCGTCTGGCAGGATCGCCGCACCGCGCCGATGTGCGCGGCCCTGCGCGAGGGCGGGCACGAGGCAGCGGTCTCGGCCAGCACCGGCCTGCTGCTCGACCCCTATTTCAGCGCCACCAAGCTCGCCTGGATCCTGGACAACGTGCCCGGTGCCCGCGCCGATGCCGAGGCCGGGCGGCTGGCCTTCGGCACGGTGGATAGCTGGTTGCTCTGGCGCCTCACCGAAGGCCGGGTGCATGCGACCGACGCCACCAACGCCAGCCGCACCATGCTCTACGACATCCGCGCCGGCGCCTGGGACCCGGCGATGCTGGAGTTGTTCCGCATCCCCGCCAGCCTGCTGCCGGAGGTGCGCGACTGCGCCGGCCTGTTCGGCACCACTGCCGCGCTGGGCGGCGAGGTAGCGATCGCGGGCATCGCCGGGGACCAGCAGGCGGCGATGATCGGCCAGGCGTGCTTTTCCCCCGGCATGGTGAAATCCACCTACGGGACCGGCTGCTTCCTGCTGCTGCACACCGGCGACACCCCGGTCGCCTCTCGCAACCGCATGCTCACCACCGTGGCCGCGCAGCTGGGCGGGCGGCGGACCTACGCGCTGGAAGGTGCGATCTTCGTCGCCGGCGCCGCCGTGCAATGGCTGCGCGACGGTCTCGGCGTGCTCGACGATGCCGCGAAGTCCGGCCCAATGGCGGAATCGGCCGACCCGGCGCAGCGCGTCTATCTCGTGCCGGCCTTCACCGGCCTTGGGGCACCGTGGTGGGATGCCGAGGCGCGCGGGGCGATCTTCGGCCTCACCCGCAATTCCGGCCCCGCCGAATTCGCCCGCGCCGCACTGGAAAGCGTGGCCTACCAGACCCGCGACCTGATCGAGGCGATGCGCGCGGATTGGCAGGGAGCGGCGCAAACGGTGCTGCGCGTGGATGGCGGCATGGTGGCGAGCGACTGGACAATGCAGTTCCTGGCCGACCAGCTCGCCGCCCCGGTCGATCGCCCCGTGGTGCAGGAAACCACCGCGCTGGGGGCGGCCTACCTCGCCGGCCTGGCCACCGGCGCCTGCCCGGCACCGGAGGATTTCGCCCGCACCTGGGCACTGCAGCGCCGCTTCCTGCCCCGCATGGCCGAGACCGAGCGTGGCCGGCTCTTCGCCGGTTGGCGCGACGCGTTACGGCGGACGCGATCGGCCTGATTCCGGTCGCGCGGCGGTTCTGCGGCATCGATGCCTATGGCGCTCCGGGCGCGCAGGGACGACGGTGGGCGGTGCGCCCGGCGCGGGTCAGAAGTTGAAGTTGTTGATGGCCGCAATCAGCTTGAGGCGGACCGATGACATGGCCGAGACGAGGCCGACAGCCATGGCCCCCGCTATGAGGCCGTACTCCATGGACGTGACCGCACGCCCATCGATGCGAAGGACATTAAAGAGGCGCGCCCAATATACCATGCCGGGGTCCTCTCCAGGAAACTCGATTCATCGTAAGGGAGAATGGTTACAGTTCCCCTACTGCTCCGGAATACTGGGCGGGCATCCATTCTGTCCTGATCCGGCCAGATGATGTCCCGATCCCGTTCGTTGTGCCCTACCGGCCGGCGCGGACGCCGTCCCGTGCAGGCCGGAACTGCGCCCGCTGTTCGATTGACCGGCGAGGCACGCTCGGCCAGAGTGCCGCGTCATGATCCTGCTAATCGACAACTACGACAGCTTCACCTTCAACCTCGTCCATTTCCTGGGCGATGTCGGCGCGCGCTGCCAGGTCTGGCGCAACGACAAGATCAGCGTGGAGCAGGCCATCGCCATGGCGCCGGAGGCGATAGTGCTCTCCCCCGGCCCCTGCACGCCCAACGAAGCCGGCATCTGCCTGGACCTCATCGCCGCCGCCGCCGGCCGCATCCCGATCCTGGGCGTCTGCCTCGGCCATCAGGCGATCGGCCAGGCCTTCGGCGGCGAAGTGGTGCGCGCGCCCACGCCGATGCACGGCAAGGTCAGCCCCGTGACCCATGGCGGCACCGACATCTTCGCCGGCCTGCCCTCCCCGTTCGAGGCCACGCGCTACCACTCCCTGGTGGTGAAGGCCGAGACGATGCCGGAAGCCCTCGTGCCCACCGCCCACACCGACGGCATCGTGATGGGGCTGCGCCACCGCACGCTGCCGATCTTCGGCGTGCAGTTCCACCCCGAGAGCATCGCCAGCCAGCACGGCCACGAGATCCTGAAGAACTTCCTGGATATCGCGCGCGGCCTGAACTCGCCGGCGAAAGCGGCCTGATCCCATGTCCGGCACGGCAGGAGACCTGAAGCCCGTTCTCGCACGGCTAGCCGCGGGCGAGTCGCTCAGCGAGGCAGAGGCGGAAGCCGCCTTCGGCATCATCATGGCCGGCGAGGCCACCCCCGCGCAGATCGCCGGCATGCTGATGGCCATGCGCGTGCGGCGCGAAACGGTCGCCGAACTCACCGGCGCCGTGCGGGCGATGCGTTCGCGCATGAACCGCGTGGAGGCACCGGAAGGAGCGATCGACGTGTGCGGCACCGGCGGCGACGGCTCCGGCAGCCTCAACGTCTCCACCGCCGTCACCTTCGTGCTGGCCGGGCTGGGCGTGCCGGTGGCCAAGCACGGCAACCGCGCGCTCTCGTCCCGCACCGGCGGCGCCGATGTGCTGACGGCCCTGGGCGTGAACGTGGAAGTGCCGTTGCCGCGCCTGCCCGCGGTGCTGCGCGCCGCCCATTGCGCCTTCCTGTTCGCCCCGCGCCACCACGCCGCCCTGCGCCATGCCGCCGGCCCGCGGGTGGAACTCGGCACCCGCACCATCTTCAACCTGGTCGGCCCGCTGGCGAACCCGGCCGAGGTGAAGCGCCAGCTCACCGGCGTGTTCGACCCCGCCTGGGCCCGCCCCATGGTGGAGACACTGGGCAACCTCGGCTCCACCGATGTGTGGCTCGTCCACGGCCAGGGGCTGGATGAACTCACCACCGCCGGCGAGAACAAGGTGGTGGCACTTTCCGGTGGCACCGTGCGCGAGTTCACCGTCACCGCCGCCGAAGCCGGGCTGGACCACGCCCCGGTGGAAGCCATCCGCGGCGGCGATGCCACGGTGAATGCCGCGGCCATGATGGCCCTGCTGCAAGGGGCGAAGAGCGCCTATCGCGACACCGTTCTGCTGAACGCCGCCGCCGGGCTGATCGTGGCCGGCCGCGCCGGCAGCCTGCGTGAAGGCGTGGGCCTCGCCGCCGGCTCGATCGATGGCGGCGCCGCGCTGGCGGCCCTTGAGACCCTGAAGCGCGAGACCGCGGCATGAGCGCCCCCCCGGACATCCTGCTGCGCATCTGCGCCGACACCGCCGCCGAGGTCGCCCGCCGCAAGCAGGCCGGCGCAAACCTCGCCGAACGTCTTGCCCAGGCCCCCGCCCCACGCGGCTTCGCTACCGCGCTCGACCGCAAGGTGGCCGCCGGCGAATTCGGCATCATTGCCGAGATCAAGCGCGCCTCCCCCTCCGGCGGCGACATCCGCCCGCATTTCGACCCCGCCGAACTCGCCGCCGCCTACCAGCGCGGCGGTGCGGCCTGCCTTTCCGTGCTGACCGACGGCCCCTATTTCCGCGGTACCGACGATGACCTGGTGCGCGCCCGCGCCGGCTGCGACCTGCCGGCGTTGCGCAAGGATTTCATGATCGACCCCTGGCAGATCGACGAAAGCCGCGCCCTGGGTGCCGATTGCATCCTGCTCATCATGGCCGTGCTGTCCGACGCCCAGGCCGCCGAGATGGAGGCCCGTGCCATGGAACTCGGCATGGACGTGCTGGCCGAAAGCCACGACCGCGCCGAGCTGGAACGCGCGTTGAAGCTGCGCACCAAGCTGATCGGCATCAACAACCGCAATCTCAGGGTCATGCAGACCAGCCTGGAAACCACGGTGGAACTCGCCCCGTTGGTCCCGCCGGATCGCGTGATCGTCGGCGAAAGCGGCTACAAGCTGCACGAGGACCTCGCGCGGATTGCGGGCCACGGGGTGAAGCGCTTCCTGGTCGGCGAAAGCCTGCTGCGGCAGGACGACCTCGCCGCCGCTACCCACGCGTTGATGCACGGATGAGCGACAGGCTCACCCATTTCGACGCCGAAGGCCGCGCCGTGATGGTGGATGTCGGCGGCAAGCCGATCACCGACCGCAGCGCCACCGCCCGCGCCCGCGTGGTGATGCTGCCGGCCACGCTGGCCATGATCCGCGGCGGCACCGCCAAGAAGGGCGACGTGCTGGGCGTGGCCCGCCTGGCCGGCATCATGGCCGCCAAGCGCACCGCCGACCTCATCCCGCTCTGCCACCCGCTGCCGATCACCAACGTGACCATCGAGCTGGAACCCGCGGGCGAAGACACGGTGGAGATCGCCGCCACGGTGAAGACCACCGGGCAGACCGGCGTGGAGATGGAGGCGTTGACGGCGGCCTCGGTCGCGGCGCTGACGGTGTATGACATGTGCAAGGCCGTGGATCGCGGCATGCGCATCGAGGGGCTGCGCGTGGTGGCGAAATCCGGCGGCAAGTCCGGCGATTTCACCCAGGAGTAGGCCGACGCCCATGCCCCCCGGCGCGACATCCGACCTGATCGACGCCCAGCAGATGCACCGTGACTATCCCGATACCTTCACCGTGCCATCGCCCGACCGCCTCGACGCGCTGCGCCCCGGCGACTACGTCAAGGTATGCCGCCACGAGGAACGCTTTTGGGTGAAGCTGCATGGGGTCGACAGTCCAGTACTGATCGGCACCGTCGCGAACGACCTGGAGGAGCCCGGCAATACCGACTTGGCCTACGGCGCGTTGCTGTATTGCGAGCGGCGGCACATCTACGCGATCATGACCGCGGAGGAACTGGGCCCCGAGTATTCCAGGGTCAACTGACCATGCCCGGCTGCCAGCCCCTTTCCCTGCCCTCACAAAGGCCATAGCGATGATCCCGGTCGAGGAAGCCCGCACCCGCATCCTGGCCGGCATCGCCCCCACGCACGCGGAGGTGGTGGCGCTGGCCGAGGCCTGGGGCCGCGTGCTCGCCCGCCCCGTCCTCTCCCGCCTGACGCAACCGCCGCGCGACGTCTCGGCCATGGACGGCTACGCCTTGCGCGCCGCCGATGCCACGCTGGGCGCCACCCTCAAGGTGGTCGGCGCGGCCCCGGCGGGGCATCCGTGGGAGGGCACGCTCGCCGCCGGCGAGGCGCTGCGGCTGTTCACCGGCAGCGTGGTCCCGGATGGTGCCGATTCCATTCTGCTGCAGGAGGATGCGACCCGCAGCGGCGACGCCGTGACCGTGAACGAGGCCGCCACGCAGGGCCGCCACATCCGCCGCGCCGGCCAGGATTTCGCCGCCGGCGATACGTTGATCGCACCCGGCAAGCGCCTGAATGCGCGGGATATCGGCCTCGCCGCCGCCGGCAACAACGCCTGGCTCACCGTGCACCGCCGCCCGCGCGTGGCGATCCTGGCCACCGGCGACGAGATCGCCCTGCCCGGCGACCCGATCCCGCCCGGCGGCATCGTCAGCTCCAACAGCCACGCGCTGGCCGCCCTGGTGCGCGCCGCCGGTGGCGATCCCGTGGTGCTGCCCATCGCGCCGGATGACCGCGCGGCCCTGATGGCGGCGGCCGATTCGGTGCACGGCATGGACCTGCTGCTGACCAGCGGCGGCGCCAGCGTGGGCGATCACGACCTGGTGCAGGAGGCACTGGGTGCGCGCGGCCTCATCGTCGATTTCTGGCAGATCGCCATGCGCCCAGGAAAACCGCTGATGCACGGCCGGCTGGGCGAGGTTGCGATGATCGGCCTGCCCGGCAACCCCGTCTCTTCCCTGGTCTGCGCCATCCTGTTCGTGGTCCCGGCCCTGCAAAAGCTCTCCGGCCTGCCCGCCGCCGCCCCGCCCACGGTGATGGCGCGCCTCGGCGCCCCGCTCGCCGCCAACGACAAGCGCGCCGACCACCTGCGCGCCACGCTCTCCACCGCGCCCGACGGCATGCTGGTCGCCACCGCCTTCCCGAGGCAGGATTCCTCCATACTGCGCCTGATGGCCCAGGCCGACGCGCTGATCCTGCGCGCCGCCCACGCCCCGGCGGCCGAGGCCGGGGCGATGGTGCCGGTAATCCGGCTGGATGCGCTGGGATTATAGCGAATTCCGTTGCGGAACTGCTTGACCGCCACCGGAGAACCTTTGTAGAACACGCTGGGTGTTGCCGGTTTGTTCCAAGGCGGCGACTCCCACACCGCAGTTCCGCACGGGGAAACGACCGCATGCTGACGCGCAAGCAGCACGAGTTGCTGGTTTTCATCGACCGGCACCTCAAGGCCACCGGCTTCTCCCCTAGCTTCGAGGAGATGAAGGAGGCGCTGAACCTCAAATCCAAATCCGGCATCCACCGCCTGATCTCGGCGCTGGAGGAACGTGGCTTCCTTTCCCGCCGCCACAACCGCGCCCGCGCGCTGGAGGTGGTGCGCCTGCCGGACGATCTCGCGTCTCGGGTCACGGCGGAAGCGGCGGTCACCGCTCCTGCGCCTGGGGCCGCCGCGCCCTTCGCGCCGAACGTGATCCGCGGCGATTTCAGCCAGCGCCTTCCCGGCGTGAAGGCGGCGGAATCCGCTGGCGCGGTGCAACTGCCGCTCTATGGCCGCATCGCCGCCGGCCTGCCGATCGAGGCGATGCGCGATACCACCAACCATGTTGAAGTTCCCATCTCCCTGCTGGGTGCCGGTGAGCACTACGCGCTGGAGGTGGCCGGCGACTCGATGATCGAGGCCGGGATCCTGGATGGCGACACTGTCATCATCCGCCGCACCGAAACCGCCGATAGCGGCCAGATCGTGGTGGCGTTGGTGGATGAGGGCGAGGTGACGCTGAAGCGCCTGCGCCGCCGCGGCGCCTCCATCGCGCTGGAGCCGGCCAACCCGCGCCACGAAACCCGCATTTTCCCCGCCGACCGCGTGCGCGTGCAGGGCCGGCTGGTGGGCCTGCTGCGGCAATACTGATGCAACTGGTCGAGCCCGCGCTGGAGCGGCTGGACAGCTACGCCGCCGCCCTGCGCCAGGGCTGGTCGCCCAGCAACACGCGCGATGTCTCCGGCGAGCAATTGGCCCAGATCGCAGCCGATGCCGCGGGGTTCATCGCCCAGTTCACCACGCCGGGCGGCACTGTCACCCTGGCCGACGGCACCGTGGTGCCGCGCCTGCCCGGGCCGGTGCGCTGGATGTGGGACGGTGCATTCTGCGGCAGCATCAGCCTGCGCTACCAGCCGGGCACGGAGGCGTTGCCGCCCACTGCGCTGGGCCATATCGGCTACGCCGTGGTGCCCTGGAAGCGCCGGAGCGGCCATGCCACCGCGGCGCTGCGCCGGATGCTGCCCCATGCCATCGCCGCCGGGCTGCGCTGGGTGGAACTGACCACCGATGCCGACAACGCTCCCTCCCAGCGCGTGATCCTCGCCAATGGCGGGGTGCTGATGGCGCGGGTGGCCGATGGCGTGCAGCCGGGGCAGGACCGGCTGATCTGGCGCATCTTCCTGCCCGACTGATCACTCGCCCTCTGCCAGCGCGGGCGGCAGCAACGGGCCGGCCGGCTGGCGGGAGCGTGTTGGAAGCTTCGTGACCCAAGGCCGGTCGCCGCGGTTCGCGCGATCGCTCAGGATGCGCAGGCCCTCCGGTGCGAGCGATGCGGCATGGGCGCCTTCGCGCCACACGCTGAAGCGATCGATGCGGGCCGTGGGGCAGTCCAGCCGCAGGGGCTCGGCGGCCACCACCAGGGCATGGGCGCATTCGCTGCCATCGGGCGGACCGCGCAGCAGCCGTGCCGTGGGCCCGCCCGGGTGCGGGTTCAGCGTGCAGCCACCGGGATCGCAGGCCAGCGCACCATTGGCCATCCCCGCCGCCGGCATCGGCTGCCAGTCCCGCAGCCCCAGCCGCGCCAACCAGGCCGAGAGCACGAAGTCGGAGCCCGACTGGGTGCGCTGGACATAGAGCGTGCTGCCGGCCCGCAGCGCGATCAGCCGCGCATCGCCGGAGACCAGCACGTCTGGTTGAACATAGAACGCGGCCGAGAGCAGCCCGGCGGCGATGCCCGCCAGGCCCAGCAGCCGCAAGCGCGAGCGCCACAACGCCAGCCAGGCGAGGCCGAGGCTGTAGGCGGCCAGCCCCCAGGGCGCTATCTGCGGCACCGGCACCACCGCCTGCGGCCAACTTGCCACGTGGCGGGCAATCGCCAGCAGCCCATCGACGCCCCAGCCCATCGGCACCAGTGCGAGCCATTCCAGCCCTAGCGGCATCAGCAGCATCGCGGCCACCGCGGCCGGCATCACCAGCACGGAAGTGAGCGGCACGGCCACCATGTTCGATGCCACGTAGTAGAGTTGCACGGCGCCGAAATGGTAGGCGCCGAAGGGGGCGGAGGCGGTGCCGGCCAGCGCGCTGGTGAGCGCCAGGGCTGCCAGCCACGCCCCCAGCTTGCCCACCCGCCGGCCATCGGCGGCCAGCCGTGCCAGCCAGGGGCGCAGCGCCTCGAACCCCGCCACCAGGGCGAGCGTGGCGGCGAAGCTCATCTGGAAGCTGACGCGCGCCACCTCATACGGCGCGGCGGCGGCCACCACCGCCAGGGCCAACGCCCAGGAGCGCAGGGAGAGCGCACGCCGCCCCACCAGGATGGCGAAGGTCACCAGAGCCGCACCGGCCAGGCTGCGCAGCATCGGCACCTCGGCCCCGGTGAGCAGCGTGTAGAACGTGCCGGAGCCCAAGGCGGCCAGGGCGGCGATGGTCTTTACCGGCCAGTGCAGCGCGGTCCATTCCACCGCGGCCAGCAGGAAGCGCACGGCGGCGAACACCAGCCCCATGGCGATGGCCAGGTGCAGGCCGGAGATGCTGAGCAGGTGGGCCAGGCCGGAATCGCGGAAGGCTTGCTGGTCTGCCGCCGCGATGGCGCCCTGCCCGCCCACCATCAGGCTGGCGGCCACCCGGCCGGTGGCGCCCGGCAGCACGGCGTAGACCCGGGCGGCCATCGCCTCCTGCAGGGCCTGGAACCAGGCGGCCATGCCGGATGGAGATGCGGGGGCCAGGCGTTCCAGCGGGCCGAGCGCGTAGCCGAATCCGGCGAGCCCGGTGTGGTAGGCGTCGAACTGGATGTCCCACCCGCCCGGCAGCGGCGCGCCGGAGGGGGGCTGGAGCATGGCGCGCAGGCGGATGCGCTCGCCGGTGGCGACCTCTGCCGAGTCGGCGCGGTGGAGGCGGATACGCAGGTCGCGGGCCAGTTCCGGGCCGTCGTTCAGGCTGGGGCGTTCCAGCGTGAGGCGCCGTCCCTGCGGCAGGAGTTCCACCTTGGCGATGGTGGCGGTGACGATGGTGGCGCGTGTTGGCAGCACGGGCTGCGGCGGCATGCGCTCGGTGGACCATTGCGCCAGGCAGAAGCCCAACCCGAATGCAGCGGCCAGCAGGCCGAGGGCCCGCAGGCTGCGCCAGGCCGGGCCCAGCAGCACCAGGCTGAGCCCGGCGGCGGCCAGCCAGGGGCCGATGTGGCCGGGGGGCTCCGTGCCCAGCGCGTAGTAGAGTGCGGCGCCGGCGGCCAGGGCCACCGCCAGGAAGGGGGCGGCGCGGCCGCGTTCGGCCTCCGCCACCCGGTTCGCGCGGTCGGCCAGCCAGGCGGCGGCTCGCGTGAGGGCCGGTTGCATCCGGGCACGCTACGCGGCACGACTTGTCGCGTCATCCGGCTTTCGTTGCCGGTCGGCCACGATATTTCGGGAGAGCGCCATGGAGTTCCCACGCCTGCTGGTTCGCTTCGCCGAGGCGGTGCAGCGCAATGACGGGGCGGGGCTTGCGGCCCTGTTCACGCCGGATGGGGTTTATGAGGACGGGTTCTTCGGCCCGCACGGGGGGGCCGCCGCCATCGCGGCGATGCTGCAGCGCTTCCATGATGGCGGGCGGGACTATTGGTGGGAGTTTCATACCCCCGTGGTGGTTGGGGAGACGGGGTATGCCAGTTGGCGGTTCAGCTATGCCTCCCGCCGCGAGGGGTTCGCCGGGCATCCGGTGCTGTTCGAGGGGTTGAGCCGGTTTACGCTGCGCGATGGGTTGATCGCGCATTACTACGAGGTGTTCGACCGTGGGCTGGCGTTGGCGCAGCAGGGGTATCCCGCCGCGGGCATTGCCAGCGTTTCGGCCAAGGCTGCCGCGCGGCAGAACGCCAAGCCAGCGAACCGTTGGCATCTCGCGCGATTCGGCACCGCGGGGTAGAAACGCGGCATGACCGTACGCGTGCGCTTTGCCCCCTCCCCCACCGGCCTGCTGCATATCGGCGGCGCCCGGACCGCTTTGTTCAACTTCCTGTTCGCCCGCCATCATGGCGGCCAGTTCCTGCTGCGCATCGAGGATACCGATCGCGAGCGCAGCACGGCGGCGGCGACCCAGGTGATCCTGGAGGGGCTGCAATGGCTCGGCCTTACGCATGACGAGCAGACGGTGTTCCAGAGCCAGCGGGCGGGCCGGCATGCCGAGGTGGCCCGGGCGATGGTGGCGGCCGGCACGGCCTATCACTGCTACCTTTCCGCCGATGAGCTGAAGGCGATCCGCGAGGCGGCCGCTGCCGAGGGGCGGGTGGAGAAGTTCCGTTCGCCGTGGCGCGATCGCGATCCGGCCGAGGCTCCCGCTGGCGTGGCGCCGGCGATCCGGCTGCGCGCGCCGCGCGAGGGCGAGACGGTGATCGATGATCTCGTGCAGGGCACGGTGCGGGTGGGCAATGTCGAGCTGGATGACATGATCATCCTGCGCAGCGACGGGACGCCGACCTACCAGCATGCCGTGGTGGTGGATGACCATGACATGGCGATCACCCATGTGATCCGGGGCGACGACCACCTGACCAACGCGTTCCGCCAGGCGCAGATCTATGACGCGATGGGCTGGGAGCGGCCGCGCTTTGCGCATATTCCGCTGATCCATGGCGAGGACGGCAAGAAGCTTTCCAAGCGGCACGGGGCGGTTTCGGTGCTGGAGTTCGAGGAGCAGGGCTACCTGCCGGAGGCGATCTGCAACTACCTGCTGCGGCTGGGCTGGGCGCATGGCGATGTGGAGCTGCTGGACCGGGACGAGGCGGTGCGGCTGTTCGATCTCGACGGGGTCGGGCGTGGGGCGGCGCGGATGGATTATGCCAAGCTCGGCTTCGTGAATGCGCATTGGCAGAAGCAGCGTGACGATGGCTGGCTGGCCCAGGAAGTGGCGCGGCGGTTGGCTGGGCGGCCCAACCTGGCGCTTGGGACCGAGGCGATCCATCGGATGCAGGCGTTGATGCCGGCGTTGAAGGAGCGGGCCAGGACGCTGGTGGAACTGGCGGATTCCGCGGCTTTCCTGGCGCATTCCCTTCCCTTGCCGTTCACGCCGAAGGCCGAGGTGCTGCTGACCGCGGAGGCGCGGCTGTTGCTGCGCGAGGTGGGCGTGGCCTTGGCGGCCTGCGATTTCACCGTGCCGGGGATTGATGCGGCGCTGCGGGGGTTCGCGGAGGCGAAGGGCGTGAAGCTTGGGCAGGTGGCGCAGCCGCTGCGGGCGGCGCTGACGGGCAGCACGGTCTCCCCTGGCATCGATGCGGTGTTGGCTGCACTTGGGCGGGACGAGGCCTTGGCGCGCATCCAGGCCGCCAGCACGTGACCGCCGCGCCGCGCGATCCGGCCCGCCGGCGCGACGACACGTTGGCCCGGTTGGCCAGCGACGTTGATGTGTGGGTGGCCACGGCGCGCGGCGATGTGCCGCATCTGATTCCGCTTTCGTTCCTGTGGGATGGCGCGCGGCTGCTGCTGGCGACGCCGGACAGTTCCGTGACCGCCCGCAACCTGCGGGCCACCGGGCGGGCGCGGCTTTCGTTGGGGACGACGCGCGACGTGGTGGTGATCGAGGGCACGGCCGATTCGCTGCCGGTGGCGGCGGTGCCGGCGGCGACCGCCGATGCCTTTGCGGCGCGGACCGGGTTCGACCCGCGGCGGAGTGCGGCGCGGATGGTGTTCATCTGGATCACCCCGCGGCGCATCCAGGCCTGGCGAGAGGAGAATGAGCTGGCGGGGCGGGAGCTGATGCGGGATGGCGTTTGGCTGGGGTGAGCCCACCGGCGCACGGAATATTTTGATTACGTAATTTTTAAGGCGCAGGTTCCCTACCGGTTCTCGCCGTATCTTTTTCGGAAATAGCGCGCGGCGGCAAGGACATAGGGGCGAAAGGGCGGGTCGCCGGGCGGGAGCTGCGGGTTGCGCAGGTTCGGTTGGCGGGTTGCGCGCGGGCGCGGGGTGCGCTTGCGGCGGGGACGGGGCGGCAAAGCGAGGAAATCCGACTGCGGGACGGCCAGCAGGCGGCAGAGCGGGCGCAGATAGCGGCCGGCCTGGGGGACGGCGGCGAGGAATTCCGGGAGATCTGCGCGCGCCAGGAAGGCGTTGAGCTGGAAATGCGCGAGGCCTGCATGGTGCCGGCCGGCGTTCATGAACCAGCCCTTGGCGCGCGGGATCGGCGGGGGGAGCGGGCGCGTGGGCGCGGGTTGGGCCTTCGCCGTGCCGGCGCGGGGGGCGCGCGGGGCCGGGAGGCGGTTGGCGCGCCAGAGGTCGTACAGCCGCGCGAAGAGGCGGACTGCGCGGCCGACGCGGTTGAACAGCTTCTGCACCATCTGGGCGTGCGACTCCCGCGCCGCTCCGGGCGCGATGAGAAGACCGATGGCGGCGCGGATGGTCGCGACGATGTGGGTGAGGTGGCCCGAAAGGGATAACACGTTAGTTAGATAATGCGATAAAACGGCCGATGCAAGGGCTGCCGGAAATTTATTTTCCTAGCATGGGCGCCCTGCCCCGGCCCTGTGCAGGCCCCGCTTCATGCGGCGGCCGGCCGTGAGCGGCGTGATGGATGGGATGGGTGGGGCCGCGCGATGGATGGACGAGCCGACCATTGCGCGGGGTGGGATCAGGCCCCCGGGCTCCAGGGCACGATCTCGCAATTGGCGAAGCCGCGGCCGGTGAGCTGGCGGAAGAAGGTGCCGTGGCCGACGACGGCGACGGTGGCGTTGGGGTGTTCGGCGAGAAACTGGCCGAAATGGGTGACGCGGCCGTGGAAGACCTCGTGCGGTTCGATCGGCAGGCCAAGCTCGTTCAGCGGGCCGTTGTGCCACCAGGGGTCGTCCAGGTGGTCGAACTTGAGGCCGGGGAATTCCTCTGCCAGTTCGCGCGGGGAGCGGCCGACATCGCAGAAGGCCTCCAGCATCTCGCGGTGCTTGCAGGTGACTTCCACGGGCACGCCGGTGCCGCCGAAGATGGCCTGGGTGGTTTGCAGGGCCCGGGTAAGTGGCGTGGAGATGACCAGCTCCGGCCGGCCGATCTCGGCCATCAGGGCGGCCATGCGGTCCCGCGCCTCGGCGGCCTGGCGGTGGCCGAGCTCGGTGAGGCGGGAATCGACATGGCCGGGATCAACCCCATGCGCCTCGTAATGCGCGTTGAAGGTGGACTGACCGTGGCGGATCAGGAAGACGGTGGCGGCCATGATGGGGCTCCGAAAAACTAGGCGACCAGGGCGGCGTGCAGGGCTTCCCAGCTGGCGCGGTCTGGCGCGCAGATCAGCCCGCCGCCGGTTTCCGTGGGATCATACTCGGACCCGTTGAAGCGGCGCGAGTAGCCGCCGGCCTCCTTGTGCAGCAGCCAGCCCGGCGCGTGGTCCCAGGGGTAGAGGCGGCCATATTGCAGGAAATGCACGTGGCCGCCGGCGGCGAGGCGGTATTCGTGGGCAGCGCAGCGGTAGGACATGCTGGCGGCGACATCGAGCAGCCCGGCATGGACGCGGCGGCGCTGGGGTTCCGGCAGGTAGCGCCAGCTGGCGCAGCCGCTCATTTCCGCGAGCGGGACGGGGGCCGCGACCTGCATTGCGGCTTCCTGCCCGTCGGCGGCCAGGGTGAAGGCGCCTTCGCCGCGCACGGCAATGGCGCTGTCGTCGCCCAGGGGATCGTGGATCACGGCGAGTGCCACTTCACCGCGCACCACGGCGGCGGCCATGCAGCCGAACAGCGGCAGGCCGGCGGCATAGTTGGCGGTGCCGTCCACCGGGTCGATCACGAAGGCCAGTTCGGCGCCCTTGAGGCGCTTGAGCACCGACTCGTCGGCGGAGGCGGCTTCCTCGCCGACAATGGCGCAGCCGGGGAAGGCGCGCAGGAGGGCGGCCTCGATCACGCGTTCGGCGGCTTCGTCGGCGTCGGTGACGAGATCCAGCGGGCCGGTCTTGGCGCGCACCTGCCCGGTGGCGAGCTTGCGCCAGCGCGGGGTGATCTCCGCCGCCGCGGCCGCGCGCAGGATGGCGGCCACGCGCAGGGCATCGATGCGGGTGAGGGTTGTCATCGGTCGAGCCTTTCGAAACGGGCGCGGTCTTCCGGGCGCAGGCGGACGGTGACCTGGACCGTTTCCTCGCCATCGTCGCGCGCCACCACTTCGCCGTGCTGGTAGAGCCAGGCGAGGCGTTGGCCATCCTGGTGCGGCAGGTCGTAGCGGGCGACTTCCATGCCGGTGGAGACGCGGCGGTCGATCTCCGCCTTCAGCGCATCGATCCCCTCGCCGGTGACGGCGGAGACGGCGATGCAGTTGGGGCGGATCGACACGGCATCGACGCCGCCCATGAGATCCGCCTTGTTCAGCACCTCGATGCTGCGCGAGGTCCAGGCCTCATCCAGCGTGCCTTCCTTCACCATGCCTTCGAGCACCGCGATCACGTCGGCGCGCTGGGCGGGGCTGTCGGGGTGGGCGATGTCTCGGATGTGGAGGATCACGTCGGCTTCGGCGACTTCTTCCAGCGTGGCGCGGAAGGCGGCGACGAGTTCGGTGGGGAGTTCGCTGATGAAGCCCACGGTATCGGACAGGATGACCTGCCGGCCGCTGGGCAGCTTGAGGCCGCGCATGGTGGGATCCAGCGTGGCGAAGAGCTGGTCGCGGGCCATCACCTCAGCCCCGGTCATCGCGTTGAACAGCGTTGATTTTCCGGCATTGGTGTAGCCAACCAGGGCGACGATGGGGTACGGCACGCGCTTGCGGGCGCTACGGTGCAGGCCGCGGGTGCGGCGCACCTGCTCCAGTTCGCGCTTGAGGCGCACGATGCGGTCGCCGATCAGCCGACGGTCGGCCTCGATCTGGGTTTCGCCGGGGCCGCCGAGGAAGCCGAAGCCGCCGCGCTGGCGTTCCAGATGGGTCCAGGAGCGGACGAGGCGGGAGCGCTGGTATTCCAGATGGGCGAGTTCGACCTGCAGCGCGCCTTCGCGGGTGCGGGCGCGTTCGCCGAAGATATCGAGAATGAGGCCGGTGCGGTCGATGACCTTGCAACCCCATTCCTTCTCCAGGTTGCGCTGCTGGACCGGCGAGAGCTGGGCATCGACCACGGCGACGTCCACGTGCTCCGCCTTGATCGGCACGGCCTGGGCTTCCACCTGGCCGGACCCCATGAGGGTGGCGGGGCGGCGGGCGCGCAGGGGCAATATGGCGGTGTGGACGATCACCAGGCCAATGGAGGCGGCGAGCCCCACGGCTTCGGCCAGCCGTGCCTCAGCGGCACGGATGCCGGAATCGCCGCTTTTCTCCCATGGCAGGATGACGGCTGCGCGGGTGATGACGGTGGTGGGCTTGGCGGTCCACCCGGCGCCATCCTGCGCCGGGCGATCCTCATCCTCGAAGAAGTCTTCGTCTTCAGGCTTACTCGGCACGGTCAGCGGCTACCTCCCGATGGCCCAGGGTCAGCGTGTTGCCGCCGGTGGGTGCGGCAGCGCTTTCGACCTTCGGGCCGTCGAACAGCGAGATCGGGGCGCCCGGCATGACGGTGGAGATGGCGTGCTTGTAGACCAGCTGGGTGTGGCCATCGCGGCGGAGCAGCACGGAGAAGTTGTCGAACCAGGTGATGATGCCCTGGAGCTTGACGCCGTTCACCAGGAAGACGGTGACGGGGGTTTTGTTCTTGCGCACGTGGTTCAGGAAGACATCCTGAACGTTCTGCGACTTTTCGTTGGCCACAGGTGGAATCCTTCAATGGCGCCCCGCAGGGAACCTGCCGGCGGGCGGTGTTGTTGCTTTTCCCCTTCTTCCCGTGGCGGACGTGGCGCGGCCGCGTGCGAGCGAAGGGGCATTTCACCGCTCGCTCACCCCTCCTGCAGGTTCTCCTTCAGGTAGTGGGCCAGCGCATCGGCGTCGGCGAAGTGAAGTCCCGGCGGGCAGTCGCTTCCCTGCATCAAGGCGAGGCCACCATCGTGTGCGGCATCGCCCAGCAGCACCGCGGTGCAGCCGGCGGCGTGGGCCGTTTTCATGTCCAGCGCCGTATCGCCAATATACCACACCGAGGGGCCCGGCTGCACGCCGATCGTGGAGAGTGCATGCAAGACCGGAGTGGGGTGTGGCTTGTCTGACGCGCAGTCGCCGGCGCCGATGACACTGCGGAAACGCGGCTGCCAGCCCAGATGTTCCACTTCGCGCCGCAGGAAAGGGCCGGCCTTGTTGGAAACGATTCCGAGCGGCAGGCGGCGCGCAATATCCAGCATCGCCACCGTGCCGGGCAGCACCGCGAGGTGATCGAGGTGGACGCGGGCCATGGCGGGGGCGAAGGCGGCCACGGCCGCCTCCCACCTGTCGCCGAACAGGGGCGGGAACGATTCGCGCATCGATCCGCGGATGCGCTGGCGGCCTTCCTCCAGCGTCCAGGGCGGCAGGCCGAACTCGCGGAACACCTCGTTCAAGGCGCCCACGATTCCGGCCCAGGCGTCGACCAGGGTGTTGTCCCAGTCGAACACGATCGCCGAAGGATGGGGGGTGGAAGGCACGCGCGTGGGTCAGTCGCGGTAGCTGGGGTCGATCCCGTCCAGGCGCTTCAGCAGGGCCGGCCATTCCAGCAGGCCGCGGCGGCGCATGCCGGTGGGCTTGAAGAGGCGGTTGGTCTCGGTCACCGATTCCTGCGAGGGCATGTGCAGTTCGGTGTTGCAGGACAGGGTCATGACCTGCAGGGCGCAGGCGCGTTCCAGGCGGAACAGGTTGTTGAAGGCCTCCGGGATGGAGGTGCCGGTGACGAGCAGGCCGTGGTTGCGCAGGATCATCACCTCGCGGTCGCCGAGGTTGGCGACCAGGCGCTCGCGCTCCTCCAGGTGGACGGCGGGGCCTTCGAACTCGTGGTAGCCGATGTCGATGAAGCGCATGGCGGATTGCGCGAGCGGCAGGAGGCCGACCTTCATGGCGGAGACGGCCATGCCGGCGAGGCTGTGGGTGTGGATGACGCAGGCGGCGTCGGGGCGGGCCATGTGGACGGCGCTGTGGATGACGAAGCCGGCCTTGTTGCAGCCCAGGCCGGTGGCATCGAACAGCACCTCGCCGGCGGCGTTGACCTTCACGAAGCACGAGGCCGTCATCTGGTCGTAGAGCAGGCCGTAGGGGTTGAGCAGGAAGGTGCCCTCCTCCCCGGGGACGCAGACGGAGATGTGGTTGGCCACCATCTCATCCCAGCCATAGTGGTTCACCAGGCGGTAGCAGGCGGCGAGGTCCACGCGGGCCTGCCATTCGGCGGCGGTGACCTGCTCGCGCACCGGGCGCGTGTCGGTGCTTGTGGCCGTGGCCGCCACGGTTTCGCGCATCATCTCGTTCATGGCCGATCCTCCCCAGATATGGGGTGCAGGCCAGCAGTATTCGCGGCCGGCCGCAACCCTGCTTGACAGCGTGGCTCCTGCCCTGCCCCTTCCGGGTGTGCGAGAGGAGACGCCCATGGACATCGCCGTGCTGCGCGAATGGATCGGCCGCCAGGAAGTGCTGGAGGATCGGCTGGGGTTGTTTCCGCCCGCCGCCTTGTCGGCCACGCTGGACCGGGATGATCCGGAGCCGCGCGAGGGCGATGCGCTGCCGCCGTTGTGGCACTGGCTGTATTTCCTGCCGCGGGCCCGGCAATCGGAGATCGGGGCGGATGGGCACCCGAAGCGCGGCGGGTTCCTGCCGCCGGTGCCGTTGCCGCGGCGGATGTGGGCCGGGGGGCGGTTGACCTTTGGTGCGCCGTTGCTTCTGGGCGAGGACGTGCGGCGGGTTTCGACGATTGCCGATGTGAGCGCGAAATCGGGGCGTTCGGGCAATCTGGTGTTCGTGCTGGTGCGCCATGAGATCGCCAATGCGGCGGGCGTGGCGATCACCGAGGAGCATGACATCGTGTATCGCGATGCGCCGGCCCCCGGGGAGGCGCCGGCGGTGCCGAAGCAGGCGGAGGCGGAGTCGGCGTGGCGGCGCGCGATCGTGCCGGATGACGTGCTGCTGTTCCGGTATTCCGCGCTGACCTTCAACGGGCATCGCATTCATTATGACCGGCGCTATGTGACGACCGAGGAAGGCTATCCCGGGCTGATCGTGCATGGGCCGCTGCTGGCGACGTTGTTGCTGGATCTGTTCGCGCGCCATGATGCTCGGACGGTGAAATCCTTCAATTTCCGGGCGTTGTCGCCGGTGTTCGATACGACGAGGTTCACGGTGCATGGCACGCCGGAGGCCGGGGGTGCCAAGCTGTGGATCCGGCGGGACGATGGCGCGCTGTGCATGGAGGCCACCGTTCAGGCCTGACGGCGGCGCCTCAATCCACGATGAACAGCGTGGTCGTCACCTTGGTGCGGCTGCGATGGGCCATGGCGCCGTCGGCGACCTGGTAGCTCATGCCGGGGGTGAGGATGGCGACGGAGCCGTCGGCGAGTTCGGTTTCCAGCTCGCCGGAGAGGCAGAGCAGGATGTGGCCCTTCTCGCACCAGTGATCGGCCAGGTAGCCGGCGGAATATTCGACCATGCGTACCCGGATGGCGCCGAACTGGTGCGTGCGCCAATGCGCCATGCCGGTTTCGCCGGGGTGCTCGGTGCGCGGCACGGCGGACCAGTCCGTGGTGCCGAAGGGGATGTCGTTCATCTGCATCGTTCGTGTCCTCAGCCTGCCACCGTGGTTCGCACCATCCGCCGCCGCTCGCCGCTGGCGGCAAACGGGGTGGCGCGATGCATGACGGCGCGGTTGTCCCACACCAGCATGTCGCCCGGTGCCCAGCGGTGGGAATACACGAAGTGCGGCTGGTTGGCGAAGGCCACCAGGCGTTCGATGAGGGCCCGGCTTTCGGCTTCGTCCCAACCTTCGATCGCGCGGGCATGGGCGCCGAGGTAGAGGGCGGGGCCGTTTGGGTTTTCCGACCGGATGACGGGCTGGCGCACGGGCGGGTTTGCGGCGGCTTCGGCCTCTGTGACCAGCGCGGGGTCGACGCGGCGGCGGGACCAGGTGAAGTCGTGGACGGCCTGGAGGGGGTGCAGCTGCGCCTGTTCCGTGGGGGCCAGGGCGGCGAAGGCAGCGCGCATGCTGGCGAATTCGGTGTTGCCACCGGCCGAGGGGATTTCGCGGGCCGAGAGGATCGAGAGCCGGGCCGGCACGGGCTTGAAGCTGCTGTCGTGGTGCCAGGACTGGTTGGCGCGGTTGTTGAGCACCTGGCGGGCGGTGGGGGCGGCGAGCGTGCCGTCGGGGCCGATATTGGTGAGCACGATGAGCTTGCTGCCCTCGCCATCTGCCCCGGCGCGGGTGGATTCCAGCTTGCCGAAGAGTTCGGAGAAGGTGACCTGGGCGGCGTCGTCCACGGCCTGGTTGGGCAGGTGCAGCACGGAATGGCGTGCGATGGCTTCGCGCAGGGCCTCTGCTTCGGCTGGCGTGAGCCCGGCGCGGAGGTTGATCCCGGTGATGGTGGCGCCCAGTAGCGGGCCCTTTGGTTCAATGGTGAGCATGGCGGTTCTCCCTGGCCACCTCAGTGCCAGATTCCCCGATTTCGGGACTAGATGGAAACTTGGGAACTCACTGTCCCCGATTGGGCATCAATCCGGCCAGAACGCGCGGAGATGGGCGATGAAGGTGGTGATCTTGGCGGGCACGCGGGGAGCGGCGGCGTGGACGGCGCAGATCGGCTCGTCGTAGCCCAGTGGCGACATGCTGTATTCCTGGAGGAGTGGCAGCAGGCGGAAGGTGGCGAGGTCGTCGGCGACCATCCAGGTGGGCAGCAGGGCGAGCCCGAGGCCATCGAGGGCGGCGAGCCGCAGCGCCTCGCCGCTATTGGCGCGCAGGGGGCCGTGGACCAGCAGGCGGTGGGTGCCGGCGGGGCCTTCGGCGCGCCAGATCACCGGCTCGGCTTCGCGGCGGTAGCCGAGGCAATCGTGGCTGGCGAGGTCTTCGGGGCGAGAAGGCGCCGGGCGAGAGGCGAGGTAGGACGGGGCGGCGCAGAGCACGCGGGCGCCATCGGCGAGGCGGTGGCTGACGAAGGATTTCTCGGCTGGGATGCCCAGACGGATTGCCACGTCCACGCCGTCCGTCGGTGCTAGCCCGGGTGCCTCGGTGAGGGTGAGGTCGAGTTCCACCGCGGGGCAGGCGGCGCGGAAGGCGGCCAGATGGGGCACCACGTGGCGGAGCGCGAAGGAGCGGCGGGCGACGACGCGCAGCACCCCGGCGGGCTCGTCGTGCCGGGTGCGGGCGTGTTCCACGGCGGCGTCGAGCTCGCCCAGCACGGGCCCTAGACGGGCCTGCAGGATGCGGCCGGCTTCGGTTGCCGTGGCGTGGCGGGTGGTGCGATCGACCAGACGCAGGGCGAGGGCCGATTCGAGCTCGGCCAGGGCCTTGGAGGCGGCGGTGCGCGATAGCCCCATGGCGCGGCCGGCGCCGGTGATGCTGCCGCTTTCGGCGATGCGGAGAAACAGGCGCAGGGCGCGCAGCCGGTCCACGGCGCGCGCCCTTTCGTCAGCTGCCTAGACGCCGAAGGCCTTGGACAGTTCGTTCAGCATCTTCTCTTCGGAGTCGGACATCTTCAGGCCGATACCCAGGAAGCCGCCGGCGGCCAGGGCGACCTGGCGGGCGCGGTCCATCACCGGGGCCTGCAGCGCGCGGCGGGCGGCGTGGTCCATGCCGTCGGTGATGGCGGCGATGTAGCCCTTCCAGCTTTCCACCAGCGAGGCCGGCGGGGCGGATTGCAGCCAGGTTTCCAGCATCGCGTGGCCCGGCGCGCCGGCGGTGAGCCCGGTTTCGCCGGCTGCGCGCAGCACTGCCGCACGCTCCTTGGCAGCGATGCTGCCATCGGCCCAGGCCACCGCCACCAGCGGCACCAGGGAGAGGGCGGCGAGGGTTTCCGGCGTGACATCCAGCTTCGCCAGCGCGTCCAGCACCGCTTCGTCGGTGATGCCGGAGACGGCCGAATAGGCATCCTTCTTGGCGCGCAGCTCGGCGGGTTCGGCCAGCTTCTTGCGCAGCACCGCATCCTGCTTGGCGAAGAACGCCTCCTCCAGGGCCCGGCGGCGGTCGTCGAGGGATTCGTGGCTCATGTTCTGCTCCGGTGAGGCGTTCTTCTTGACTGGAAGGACATAGACGGCCCGGCGCGGAATTCCAATCCGGCGCGTGGCCGATCCGGGCGGGTTAGCCAATCGTTCATGTCGCGGACGCAATCTGATGGTCTCAACAGTGACGCAGGCCAGGAAGGCACCGCATGCCCGAAACCCTCGCCCCCCCTCTCTCCCCGGCGCAGCATGGGTTCTCATCGGCCGCGTATTGGGAGCAGCGCTATCGCAGCGGCGGGCATTCCGGCGCCGGATCCTATGGGCGGCTCGCCGGCTTCAAGGCGACCGTGCTGAACCGCCTGGTGCGGGATAACGGCATCTCGACGGCCATGGAATTCGGCTGTGGCGATGGCAATCAACTCGCGATGCTGGAGGTCTCGGATTATGTCGGGCTGGATGTCTCGCCGGCCGCGATCGCCACCTGCCTGGCGCGGTTCGCCGGCCGCCAGGGCCGCACCTTCCGGCTGATGCAGGAGCGCGACGGGCTGGCGGCCGCGGAACTGACGCTGTCCCTGGATGTGATCTATCACCTGGTGGAGGACGAGGTGTTCGCCGCCTACATGCAGGCGCTGTTCGACCATTCCTGGCGCTACGTGGTGGTGTATGCCAGAGACGTGGACCAGGGCTGGGCCAGCCCGCATGTGCGCCACCGGCGCTTCACCAGCCATGTGGCGCGGCATTTTCCGGAATGGCGGCTGGCGGCGGTGCTGCCGAACCTCTACCCGTATGATCCGCTGCAGCCGGACGAAACCTCGTTTGCGGCGTTTCACATCTATGCCCAGCCGCATGAAGCGCTGCGGCTGGCGATTCCCGGCCGGGAAGACTAGGTCCGGGCCGGGGCGCGCGCTGGCGCCGGGGCCGGGGCTGCCGTTGCCGGATCCCAGCCGCCGCCCAGTGCGCGGTACAGCAGCACCAGGTTGAGCGAGACGTTGGTGGTGGCGTCGGCCATTTCCTGCTCCGCGACCAGCAGCGCGCGCTGCGCCGTGAGCACCTGCAGGAAGTCTGCCACGCCCTGTTCGTAGCGCAGCCGGGCGATGCCCAGTGCCTGCCGGCCGGCGGCCACGGCCTGTTCGGAGCGGTCGCGCCGGCGCTGTTCGGTGCCGTAGGCGGTGAGCGCGTTGTCCACCTCGTGCAGCGCGCCCAGCACCACGCGCTGCCACTGCATCGCGGCTTCCTGCTGCTGTGCCTCGCGCAGTTCCAGCGTGCGGCGCAGGCGGCCGCCCTCGAAGATCGGCAGTTGGATGCTCGGGCCGATGCTGTAGGCCAGGGCCGCGCCCTCGCGCAGGTTGCTGACGTTCAGGCCCTGGATGGCGCCGAAGCCGCTGAGCGTGACGCGGGGGTAGAAATCGGCGGTGGCCACGCCGATGCCGGCGGTGGCGGCGTGCAGGTTGGCTTCCGCCATGCGGATGTCTGGCCGACGGCGGGTGAGGTCGCCGGGCACGCCGACGGGCACGCGCGGCGGCAGCACCGGGGCGGCGCGCGGCACGGCCAGGGCGGCGAGGCGGGCGCCGGGCTGCTCGCCCAGCAGCAGCGCGATGGCGTTGGAGAGGCGGGCCTGCTGTTCCTCCAGCACCGGCAGCTGTGCTTCCACGCTGGCGACCTGGGCGGAGGCATTGGCGACATCGAGATCGGTGGTGAGGCCGCCGGCGGCGCGATCCCGCGTGAGGCGTTGGTTTTGCTGGGCGATATCAAGGTTCTGACGCACGATCACGACCTTGCGCTGCACGCCGCGCAGGGCGATGTAGGCGCGCGCCAGCTCGGCCGAAGTGCTGACCTGGAGGTCGCGGCGGGCTTCCTCCACGGCGGTGAGCTGGGCCTCGCCGGCTTCGACGAGGCGCGCCACGCGGCCCCAGAGGTCGATCTCCCATGAGAGGTCGAGGCCGTATTGGAACAGGTCGTACGGCTCGTAGCTGCGTGCCACCCGTGCGGTGGTGCCGCGCTGGGAGGAACGGGCGCGGGCATAGCCGGCATTGGCGTTCACGCGCGGCCCGTCGGCGGATTCGGTGATGCCAAGCTGGGCGCGGGCCTGGGCCACGCGGAATTCGGAGGTCTTCAGGTCCAGATTGGCTTTCGCCAGCTGCTCCTGCATTTCGTTCAGCAGCGGGTCGTTGAGGATCTTCCACCAGGCGGCATCGAACGGGTCGGCCACCGGCACGCTGGTGCGGGCCGGCTGGGGCGCCACCGGGGAAGCGGCCATCCAGCTCGCCGGCTTCCACCAGGCCTCCGGCCGCTCGAAATCCGGCCCCATCTTGGTGCAGCCTGCCAATGCCGGCACCAGTGCCAGCATCAGGAATCGCTTCATCGCCACACCGATATCCCCCAGCCATCCCATTTCTTGAAACCTAAACGTCGCCCATCGCCGGTCAACGCGGCGCGGGCCTGCATCAGCCCTGCATCAGCCCTGCATCACGCTGGCCAGAACCTCGCCCGCCTTCAGGCAGGCGTCGCGGTCCACATCCAGATGCGTGGTTGCGCGCACCGTGCGGGCGGCGAAGGCGCTGACCATGACGCCATGCGCCTTCGCGCGCGCCACCACGGTGGCGGCATCCGGCGCGCCCTCGGCGCAGCGGAAGATGACGATGTTGCTCTGCACGGTGGAAAGATCCAGCAGCACGCCCGGTGCCTGCGCGATGCGTTGGGCCATGGCGCGGGCATTGGCGTGATCCTCGCCCAGGCGCGCGAGGTTGTGCTCCAGCGCATGCAGGCCGGCCGCGGCCACGATGCCAGATTGGCGCATGGCGCCGCCGAACATGCGGCGCTGGCGGATGGCGGCGTTGATCAACTCCCTGGGCCCGGCGATCAGTGAGCCGACCGGGCAGCCGAGGCCCTTGGACAGCGCCACGCCGACCACATCGAACGGGGCGGCCAGTCCGGCCAGTGACAGGCCACTGGCGGCCGCGGCGTTGAACAGGCGGGCGCCGTCGAGGTAGCTGCGCACGCCCAGTTCGCGCGCGGCGGCGCAGATCGCCACCACGTCATCCTGGTTCCACACCAGCCCGCCGCCGCGGTTGTGGGTGTTCTCGATCACCACCAGCCCGGTGGGCGGCTGCACCACATGGCCGGGGGCGCGGTAGGTGGCGCGGAAATCTGCCTCCGTGAATAGGCCACCCTGCCCTACCACCCGGAACTGCACGCCGGAGTTCGCTGCCGCGGCGCCGGTTTCGTGCCATTCGATGTGGGATTCGGCGCCGAGGATCACGTCGTCGCCCGGGCGGGTGAGCAGCTTCAGCGCGACCTGGTTGGCCATGGTGCCGGAGGCGACGAACAGCGCCGCTTCCTTGCCCAGCAGGGCCGCGACCTTTTCCTGCAGCGCGTTGGTGGAGGGGCATTCGCCGTACTGGTCGTCGCCGACCTCGGCCTGGGCCATGGCCTGGCGCATCGCGGCACTGGGCTTGGTCACGGTATCGGATCGCAGATCGATGGTGCTCATGCGGTGCAGACTGGCATGGGCGCGGCAGCGAAGAAAGGCGAACCGCCAAGACGCAAAGAGCGCCAAGGGGATGCAAAGGTCCTTGGCCCCTTGGTGTCCCCTTGTGCGCCCCTTGTGCGCCCCTGGGCGGCTTGGCGGTGAATCCTTGCCTTGCCTTGCGTCCCCCCGCCCCACCGGCTCAAATCCCGGCAGGAGGGCCATGCCATGTCCGAAGACCTTATTCGCCTCAGCGCCACCGAGGCCGTTGCGCGCCTGGAGAAGGGCGAGATCTCGCCGCTCGACCTGCTGGATGCGGTGGAGAAGCGCATCGCCGCCGTGGAGGCGCCGGTGAATGCGCTGCCGACGCTGTGCTTCGATCGCGCCCGCACCCATGCCCGCGCGCTGATGTCTGGCCAGCGCCGGGAGGCGGCGGGGGAGGCCGGCTGGCTCGCGGGCCTGCCGGTGGCGATCAAGGACCTGACCGACGTGGCCGGGGTGCGGACCACCTATGGCTCGCCCATCTTCGCCAACCATGTACCTGCGAAATCGCACCCGCTGGTGGAGCGGATCGAGCGAAAGGGTGGCGTGGTTTATGCCAAATCGAACACGCCGGAGTTCGGCGCCGGTGGCAACACGTTCAACGAGGTGTTCGGGCGCACGCGCAACCCGTGGAACACGTCGCTCACCTGCGGCGGCTCCACCGGCGGCGGTGCCACGGCACTGGCGGTGGGCACTGCCTGGTTGGCGCATGGCTCCGACCATGGCGGCTCGCTGCGCGGGCCGGCCACGCTGTGTTCGGTGGTGGGCATCCGGCCTTCGCCTGGCAGGGTGACGCGGGGGACGCCGAACAATTTGTGGTCGCCGCTTTCGGTGCAGGGGCCGATGGCGCGCAATGTGCCGGACCTCGCCCTTTTCCTCGATGCGATGGCCGGGCTGTGCCGGCATGATCCGATGACCTTTGACGCGCCGGCGCAGTCCTTCGCCCAGGCCGTTGCCGCGCCGCCGCGCAAGTTGCGCATCGCCTTCACCGCCAATTATGGCGGCCGGGTGCCGGTGGATCGCGAGACCCGCGAGATCTGTGCCCGCGAGGTGCGCAAGTTCGAAGCGGCCGGGCACATCGTGGAGGAAGCCTTCCCGGAACTCGGGCCGGCCGAGGAAACGTTCCTGGCGCTGCGCTCCCAGCACTTCCTGGTCGATCGCGAGTTGCAGATGCAGACCCATCGCGACCAGCTGAAGCCGGATATCATCTGGAACACCGAGCAGGCGCTGCAGGGCACCCCCAGCCGCCTGGCCTGGGCGGACCGCGAGCGCGCGGCGCTGCATCGGCGGTTCGTGGCCTTCTTCGAGACCTACGACATCCTTGTGACGCCCGGCGCACCCACCCCGGCCTGGGACGTGATGCTGCGCGCGCGGGATATGATCGACGGCGAAAAGCTCACCAACTACATCGCCGGGGGCACGCTGACCTCGGCGATCACGCTGACCTCCTGCCCCGCCGTTTCCCTGCCCTGCGGGTTCGACCGGTTCGGGCGGCCGATCGGGCTGCAGATCATTGCACCCACGCGGGGCGAGGCGCTGGCGCTGGCCGCCGCCGGGCAGTTCGAGCAGGTATCGGGCCTTGATCGCCTCTTGCCGATCGACCCGCGCCCCGGCACCGTCCCGCCCGACGCTTGATCGATCGACGCCTGACTTAAGGAACCACCATGTCCCCGACCGAAACCGTTCTGGCCAAAGCCGACGCCCTGATGACCCAGGCCGAAACGCGCTGGATCGATTGGCTGCGCATCCCCAGCATCGGCGCCGATCCCACGAAGGTGGAGGATTGCCGGCGGGCCGCGCAATTCGTGGTGGACCAGCTGGTTGCCATGGGCTTCAGCGGCGGGCTGCGCGAGACCGGCGGCCACCCGGCGATCGTGATGCACCATGCCGGCCCCGGTGCTGGGCCGCATCTGCTGTATTACGGCCATTACGACGTGCAGCCGGCCGACCCGCTGGAGCTGTGGAGCTCCCCGCCATTCGAGCCCACCCGCGTGGCCGGCCCGCATGGCGATCGCGTGTATGCGCGCGGCGCGGTGGACGACAAGGGCCAGGTTTCCATGTGGCTCGGCGCCTTCCAGGCCTGGTTCGATGCCACCGGCACCCTGCCCTGCCCCGTGACCGTGCTGATCGAGGGTGAGGAGGAGACCGGCAGCGTCAACTTCAAGCCGTTCGTGAAGGCCATCAAGCAGGAGCTGAAGGCCGATATCTGCATCGTCTCCGATACCGGCATGTGGGACATCGACACCCCCTCCATCG
The DNA here is from genome assembly GCA_026400815.1 of Alphaproteobacteria bacterium. GTDB lineage: Bacteria > Pseudomonadota > Alphaproteobacteria > Acetobacterales > Acetobacteraceae > CAMDGX01. The sequence continues at coordinate 188,647 of JAPLOI010000077.1, read as the reverse complement.
GCACCTCGCTGCGCGGCATGGCCTATATGGAAGTGACGCTGAAGGCGGCCAGCCGCGACCTGCATTCCGGCATGTATGGCGGCAGCGCGCTGAACCCGATCAACGCGCTGGTGACTGCGCTGGGCCAGCTGAAGACCGCAGACGGCAAGATCCAGGTGCCCGGCTTCTACGATGGCGTGCGCGACATCTCCGCCTCCAAGGCCAACCAATGGGCGGCGCTGGGCTTCTCCGAGGAGAAATACCTCGGCGATATCGGGCTCTCCGTGCCCTATGGCGAGGCCGATCGCGGTGCGCTGGAACGGCTCTGGGCGCGGCCGACCTGCGATATCTGCGGCATCTGGGGCGGCTATACCGGGCCGGGGACCAAGACCGTGATCGCCTCCGAAGCCTCCGCCAAGGTCTCGTTCCGCCTGGTGCCGGGCCAGGACCCTGCCGCGGTGGAAGCAGGGTTCAAGGCGTTCATGCAGGCGCGCGTGCCGGCCGATGCGACGCTGGAATTCTCCACCTTCGGGCTTTCGTCGGGGTTGGAGATGTCGCTCGACTCGCCGTTTATGAAGGCGGCCCAGAACTCGCTGACCGAGGAATACGGCAAGGTCGCCGTGCTCGCGGGCGTGGGCGGGTCCATCCCGGTGGTGGAAACCATCATGACCGAGCTGGGGCTGGACTGCATCCTGATGGGCTTCGGGCTGGATGACGACCAGGTGCATTCTCCCAACGAGAAGTTCGAGGTGAAATGCTTCCAGAAAGGATTGCGCAGCCATGTTCGGCTGCTGGGAAAGATGAGCAAGTAAGCAAGCGCGTTCTTTTTTGAAAAAAAGAACCAAAAAACTTTTATGACTTGGTGTGCGCTGGATGGGAGATTTGGGGTGGATGTTGATCCTGCCTGAACTCCTTCTGGCGCGGGTTGTGGTGGCCGTGGCGGGCTGTGTGCCGGTGCTGGCAGGCGGCGCCGGTGTGCTTGTCGGTCCCAGCATGACGGGAGCGTTTTCGGATGCCGCGGCCGACAGCCATTTCCGCTACCTCTCCGGCCTGCTCCTCGGCATCGGCCTCGGCTTCTGGACCTGCATCCCCGGCCTGCCGCACCAGGGCCGCCGCTTCCGCCTCCTGTCCGCCATCGTGGTGCTCGGCGGCCTCGGCAGGCTACTGGCGGTGCCGCTGCATGGCTGGCCCGGCACGCCGATGGCCGCGGCGCTGGTGATGGGACTGGTCGTCGTCCCGCTGCTGTGCCTCTGGCAGGCAAGGCTAGCCGACCGCTTCCGCTAACCCCGCCCAAACCGGAAAAGTCTTTTTGCTTCTTTTTCTTGAGAAAAAGAAGAATCATTGCTTCCTTCCCTCCCTGACAGGCCCCCGCCATGCCCCTCTACGAACTCGACGGCATCCGCCCCCAAGTCCCGGCATCTGGTCGGTACTGGATCGCCCCGGACGCCCACGTCATCGGCAACGTCATCATCGAGGAGGATGCCGCCGTGTGGTTCGGCGCCGTCATCCGCGGCGACAACGACCCGATCCGCATCGGCGCGCGCAGCAACATCCAGGACAATTCGGTGCTGCACTCGGACCGCGGCTCGCCGCTGATCATCGGCACCGATTGCACCATCGGCCACAAGGTGATCCTGCACGGCTGCACCATCGGCAACGGCGTTCTGATCGGCATGGGAAGCACCGTGCTGAACGGCGCCGTGATCGGCGATGGCTGCCTGGTGGGCGCCAACGCGCTGGTGACGGAGGGCAAGACGTTCCCGGCCGGCTGGATGATCCTCGGCAGCCCCGCCAAGCAGGTGCGCGAACTCGGGCCGGAGAACGCGGAGCGCCAGGCGCGCTCGGCGGCCGGCTATGTGGCCAACTGGCAGCGCTTCAAGACCACGCTGAAGCGCATCGACTGACATGGCGCTCGATCTCGCCGCTTCGCTGGGCGGCCGCATTGCCCTGGTGACCGGCGGCATGGGCGGCATTGGCCGCGCCGCCGTGCGGGCGCTTCTGGATCACGGCGCCCATGTCGCCTTCACCTGGGCCGCGGGGCGGGAGGATGCCGCCCGTGCCGAGGTCCTGGCCGCGGAAGCCCCGGGCCGTGCCTCCGCCCATGCGCTCGACCTGCGCGATTCCGGCTCGATCGAGGCGTGCCTGGATGAGGTGCTGGCGCGCTGGGGGCGGATCGACATCCTGGTGAACAACGCCGCCGTCGGCAGCGCGACCGTGGCCGCCTATGCCGATGAGAAACCGGCGCAGGACAGCGCGATGCTGGCGATCAACGCCGATGGCGCGCTGAAGATGGCCCAGGGCTTCCTGGCACGCATGCGCGCCCGTGCGGAGGCCGCCGCGCCGCTGAAGCTGATCAACTTCAGCTCGGTTGGCGGCGGCATCGCGGTGTTCCCGGGCTTTCGCCTGTCCGACGGGATGAGCAAGGCGGCCGTGGCGTTCATGACCCGCCAGCTCGCCGCCGAGCTGACCGGCGCGGCGGTGGACGTGTTCGCCCTGTGCCCCGGCGCCACGGACACGCCGATGTTCCAGGCCTCCACCCTTGCCGGGATGACGGCGGAGCAGCGCAGTCACTTCACCGCGGCGCTGCCCAAGCAGCGGCTGATCGCGCCGGAGGAGATCGCCAACCTGGTCGTGTTCCTCGCCTCGGCCTATTCCGCCCCGCTGCATGGGGCGGTGCTGGATGCCTCGATGGGGCTGGGCGTGCGGCCGGGGTTGATGTCGGAATACGACGGCCACTGAGGGCCGGTTACACAGCCTTCAGCAGAACCTCCGCCAGCGCCGCCGGGGCGGTGATGTTAGGGCTGTGGCTTTCCGGCATGTCCACGAAATCCCAGCCTGGCGCCGCGCGGTATTTCTCCGCGAACTGCGCGAACACGTCTGGCCCCACTTTCCTGGAGCAATGGATGTAGGTGCGCGGGAAGGGCGGGTTGGAGTGTTTGAGCGCGATCTTCTGGGAGAAGCAGCGCGCCGGGTGGTGCATGCGCAGCGGCGTGACCCAGGCAAGGTCCTCGGCCGAGGTATCGGGGGCCGGCGGGTTGGGCGGCACCAGCCAGCCCTCCAGCGGGGCGGCCGTGGGCGCGCGCTGCACCAGGTCGGACAGGGATTGGCCGTGCTGCGGCACGAAGGCATCGAGATACACCAGCCGCCGCACCAGTTCCGGCGCCCGGTCGGCCACGCCGGTGGCGACCATGCCGCCGTAGGAATGGCCGACCAGCACGAAGTCCTTCAAATCCTCGCAGCGGATCACGGCCAGCATGTCGATGATGTGGGTTTCCAGGTCCACCATGGCATGGGCCAGGTGCGCGCGCTCGCCGAGGCCGGTGTAGCTGGGCGTGAACACCTCATGCCCCGCGGCGCGCAGCAGCGGCCGCACCTTCTTCCACGCCCAGCCCGCGCTCCAGGCGCCGTGGCAGATCAGATAGGTCGCCATCACACCTCCCGTAGCCCGCATCCTGATGCCGGCCTGCTCAGACTGATTTTTCGTCGCCGCCCACGCCCAGCTGCTTCAGCTTGCGGTGCAGCGCGCTGCGCTCCATGCCGACGAAGCTCGCCGTGCGGCTGATATTGCCGCCGAAGCGCAGCAGCTGCGCCTGGAGGTATTGCGTCTCGAACAGGTCCCGTGCCTCACGCAGCGGCAGGGCCATGATGTCTGCCGAGGGATCGCTGTTGAACAGCGCCGGCGCGGCCGAGCCGATTTCCGGTGGCAGCATTTCGGCGCGGATCGGCTCGCCGGCGCCGCCCGGGGCCATGATCAGCAGCCAGTCCATCAGGTTGCGCAGCTGGCGCACATTGCCCGGCCAGTCGTACGCCTGCAGCGCCGTCAGCGCATCGGTGGAAAGCTCGCGTGGCGCCATGCCGGAATTCTCCGCCGAGCGCACCAGGAAATGCCGTGCCAGCACCGGGATATCCTCCCTCCGTTCGCGCAATGCCGGCATCCGCAGCGGCACCACGGCCAGGCGGTAGAACAGATCCTCGCGGAACCGCCCGGCGCCGATCTCCGCCTGCAGATCCCGGTTGGTGATGGCCAGCACGCGGATATCCACCTTCACGCGCAGGGAGCCGCCGAGCCGTTCGAAGCTCTGGTCCTGCAAGGCGCGCACGATCTTGCCCTGGGTTTCCAGCGGCATGTCGCTGACTTCATCCAGCAGCAGCGTGCCGCTATGCGCCCGCTCCAGCACGCCAGCCCGGCGTTGCTGTGCCTGCGGATCGCTGCCGCCTTCCACGCCGAACAGCTCCTCCTCGAAGCGCGCGGGGGCCAGGGTGGCGCAGTTCAGCGCGATGAACGGGCCGTCCGCCCGGCGGGAGCGGGCGTGGATCATGCGCGCCACCACCTCCTTGCCCGATCCGGCCGGGCCGGTGATCAGCACGCGCGATCCGGTGGGCGCCACTTTCTCCACCGCGCCGCGGATCGCTGCGATAGCGGCACTCTCGCCGGTCAGCTCCGTTTCGCCACCGGCGCGCAGCCGCAGCTCCGCGTTCTCGCGCGCCAGCCGCGCCGCCTCGATCGCGCGCCGGCACACCAGCAGCAGCCGGTCGGTCTGGAATGGCTTTTCGATGAAATCATAGGCGCCGTGCTGGATCGCCGTGACCGCGGTTTCGATGTTGCCATGGCCGGACATCATCACCACCGGCACCGCCGGCTCCTCCGCCTGCATCGCCTCCAGGATGCCCAGCCCATCGAGTGCGGAGCCCTGCAGCCACACGTCCAGGATCACCAGCGAGGGCCGGCGCGCCCGGAACGCCGCCACCGCGGCATCGGAATCGCCGGCCAGGCGCGTGGAATAGCCTTCGTCCTCCAGCAGCCCCTGCACCAGCAGCCGGATATCGGGCTCGTCGTCCACGATCAGGATGTCATGCGCCATGGTGGTCCCCCCGAACCCGGTCAGGCCGCCGGCCTGGGCGGCAGGAACAGGCACACCACCGCGCCGGTTCCGGGCCAGTCCGGCTCCGGCACGCGGTCGTCGAGCGTAATCCGCCCGCCGTGGTCCTCCATGATCTTCTTGACGATCGCCAGGCCAAGTCCGGTGCCTTTCGGCTTGTGGGTGACATAGGGTTCGGTGAGCCTATCCCGATCCTGCCCCGGCAGCCCGATTCCGTCATCGGCCACCACGATCACCACCTCATTGCCATGCAGCCCGACGCCGACGGCGATATGGCCCTTGTTCGTCCCGTCTGGGCCGCTGCCCTCCGGCCGCATCGCCAGCGCATCGGCGGCGTTCTGCAGCAGGTTGGTTACCGCCTGGCCCAGCAGCCGCCGGTCGCAGAGCGCTTCCGGCCCGCGATCCGGGATGTCGGTGGTGAACACCACGTCTGGCCGCGCCTGGCGCTGCAGCACCATCGCCTCGCGCACCACGCGGCCGATATCCTCCGGCTTGATCACCGGCTGCGGCATGCGGGCGAAGCGGCTGAACTCATCCACCATCCGCCCGATATCGCCCACATGGCGCACGATGGTGTCGGCGCACTGGATGAAGGTCTCGGGGTCCGAGGTGATCTCGCGGGCAAAGCGGCGCTTGAGGCGCTCGGCGGAAAGCTGGATCGGTGTCAGCGGGTTCTTGATCTCGTGCGCGATGCGGCGTGCCACATCGGCCCAGGCCGCCTTGCGCTGGGCGGATTGCAGCTCCGTGATATCGTCGAAGGTCACCACCAGGTTGGCGATCCGGTCCGGCTGCTCGTTGCCCTCGAGATCCGGTGGCTGCGCGGTGAGGTCGGCGCCGATGCGTGCCAGCAGCGTGCGGCGCTGCCCGCCCCCGCCTTCGCGCGGCGAATCCAGATGCACCTCTGCCGTGTGCACCTGCGACGGTGCCGCGACGGCCGCCTGCAGCAATGGTGCGAATTCCGGCACCACCTCCTCCAGCGGGCGGCCCACGTCGCGCCACAGATCGCGCCCCAGCAGCGTGCCGGCAGCGCGGTTCGGCAGTTCCACACGGCCCTCGGGATCCAGCCCGATCACACCGGCCGACACGCCGGAGAGCACCGTTTCGGTGAAGCGGCGCCGCTCGTCGATCTGGCTGTAGGCCTCCATCAGTTCGCTGCGCTGGGCCGCGAGCTGCCCTGTCATGCGGTTGAAGGCGCGCGACAGGCCGGCGATGTCATCTCCGGTATCCACCTCCGCCACGCGCACCGAAAGATCACCGGCGCGCACACGCTCCGCCGCCGTGATCAGCCCACCCACCGGGCGTGCGATCTGGTTGGCCAGCACCAGCCCGATCAGCACGGCCGCGGCCAGCACGGCGAGGGCGACCAGCGCGAACACCACCGCGAAGGTCACCTGCAACCCAGTGCGGTTCTGGTCCAGCCGTTCGTAGAGCTGCACCGCCTTTTCCGTCCGCACGATGTGATCGAGGATGGAGGGGTCCACCAGCCGGCCGATCACCAGCATCAGGTTCGGCGTGGTTTCCAGCAGCACCACGCCGCGCACCTTGGTCTGGTCCTCGCTGCCCAGCACGGCCACGTCGCCGGTGCGCGCCATCTCGGTGGCCCATTCCGGCGGCACCACGCTCTCGAACCCCGTCATGCTGCCGGCCGAGGCGATCACCTGCCCCGTGACGGGCTCATAGATCGCCGATTCCGTGAGGCCGCGCAGCCCGGTCTGGGTGGCCAGGAAGTTGAGGAAGCCGTTCGGGTCGGTGCTCATCAGCCGCAGCCCGCCGCGCACCAGGTCGGCGGACATGCTGAGCGCATCGGCGCGGATGTTGTTGCGGTGCTCCTCGGCATAGCCACGCGCCGCCGACAGGCTCTGTTGCAGCGCCGTGCGCACCGGGTCGGCGAACCAGGCCTGGATGCCGTAGTTGAAGAAGATGGTGGAGAACACCGCCACCACGATCGCGGGGGTTACCGCCACCACGCTGAACAGCAGCACCAGGCGCACGTGCAGCCGCGCCCCGGCCGCCGCCCGCCTGCGCTCCATCCACACCCGGGTCAGCCGCACCGACAGCAGGGCCACCAGCAGCAGCACCACCACCAGATTGGCCAGGATCAGCGCGAACAACTGGTTGGGCCGCTGCACCCCGGTGGCCAGGAACACGAAGGTCGCCACCCCCAGCGCCAGCGCCACCGCGGCCAGCACCAGGGTGGAAACGCGCCCGATCAGCAGGTCCACCAGCCGCGACAGCCGGGCCCGCAGCCCATCCCGCCGCGGCGGCACCTGCTCCGCCTCCGGCACCGGCTGCAAGATGGGCGCGGCGTCCATCGACGATCAGGCCACGCCGCGGATGACCGGGATGTCGAGGTCGCGGATCTTCTTGCGCAGCGTGTTGCGGTTGAGGCCGAGCATCGCCGCGGCCTTGATCTGGTTGCCGCGCGTGGCCGCCAGCGTCATGCGGATCAGCGGCCGCTCCACCTCGGCCAGCACGCGGTCGTAGATGTCCGAAGGCCCCATCGCGTCGCCATGGGCGGCCAGGAACTGGCGGATATGCCGCTCCACCGCGCGTGCCAGCGGCTCCTGCACCACATCCACCTCGCCGGGGCGTTCGGGCGCGCCGCCATAGTCGATCTCGCGCAGTTCGCCCTGCACCGCGGTGCCGCCCACCACTTCGTCCGGGCACAGCGCGGCGAGGCGGTGCATCAGGTTTTCCAGCTCGCGCACATTGCCGGGCCAGCGATGGCCCTGCAGCGCCTCGATGGCGCCCTGGTCCAGCATCTTGCCCGGCAGCCCGCCCTCGCGCGCGCGTTCCAGGAAATGCCGGGCGAGATCGGGGATATCCTCCGTGCGCTCGCGCAGCGGCGGCAGGCGGATCGGCACCACGTTGAGGCGGTAGTACAGATCCTCGCGGAACTGGCCCTGGCGGATGGCCGAGCGCAGGTCGCGATGGGTGGCGGCGATGATGCGCACATTGGCCCGGATCGGCGTGCGCCCGCCCACGGAGGTGAACTCGCCTTCCTGCAGCACGCGCAAAAGCCGCGTCTGCGCTTCCGACGGCATGTCGCCGATCTCGTCCAGGAACAGCGTGCCGCCGGTGGCCTGCTCGAACCGGCCGGGCGCGCGATTGGTCGCCCCGGTGAAGGCCCCGCGCTCATGCCCGAACAGCTCGCTTTCGATCAGTTCGCGCGGGATCGCGGCCATGTTGATGGCCACGAACGGCCCGGCGCGCCGCCGGCCGTAATCGTGCAGCGCGCGCGCCACCAGCTCCTTGCCGGTGCCGCTCTCGCCGTTGATCATCACGGTGAGGTCCGCGGTCGTGAGCCGGGCGATGGTGCGATAGATCTCCTGCATTGCCGCCGAGCGCCCGATCAGCGGCAGCTTCTCATCCCCGTCGCGCGCCGGCACCGGGGCTGGCGGCGCCTCTCCGGAAGGGGCGATCAGCGCGCGGCCGACCACGGCCAGCAGCTCCGTCAGGTCGAACGGCTTGGGCAGGTATTCGAACGCCCCGCGCTGCGTGGCCTTCACCGCCGTCATCAGCGTGGATTGCGCGGACATCACGATGATCCGCAATTCCGGCCGCAGCCGGCGGATGCGCGGGATGAGGTCGAGCCCGTTGCCGTCCGGCATCATCACGTCGGTGATGACGAGGTCGCCTTCGCCCTCCTCCACCCAGCGCCACAGCATGCTGGCGGTGCCGGTGCTGCGCACCTGGTAGCCGGATCGGCCCAGCGCCTGCGTCAGCACGGTGCGGATCGACCGGTCGTCGTCGGCAACAAGGATGGTGGGCGGGGTGGCACTCATGGCACACAATCTTTCAGTGACGCCGGCCTCAGTTCTGGCTCTCTTCGTCGACCATCGGCAGCATCAGGCGGAACTCCGTCCGCCCGCCGCGGCTTTCCACCTCCACCAGGCCGCCATGGTCGCTGACGATCTTGGCCACCAGCGCCAAACCAAGCCCGCTGCCGGAGGGCTTGCCGCTGACGAACGGGTCGAACAGATGCGGGCGGATATCGTCCGGAATGCCCGGCCCGTTGTCGCGCACGATCACGAACAGCGGCAGATGCCGCCGCGCGTCGCTGCCTGGCGCTGCCAGCCGCACCCCGTGCTGGAAGCCAGTGATCATGTGGATCTCGCCATGCGCCACGTCGCCCTGCACGATCGCCTCGGCCGCGTTCTTCACCAGGTTCAGGATCACCTGCACCAGCTGGTCGCGGTTGCCGTGCACCGGCGGCAGGGAGGGGTCGTACAGCTCCGTGAAGCGGATCGAGGCGGCGAAGCCCGATTGCGCCAGCCGCCGAACATGCTCCAGCACGCGATGGATGTTCACCGGGCCGTACTGCACCGGCTTCTCGCCGAACGCCTCCATCCGGTCCACCAGGTCGCGGATGCGGTCTGCCTCGTCGCGGATCAGCACGGTCAGCTCGCGATCGGCCTCGGAGACGCTGGCCTCCAGCAGCTGCGCGGCACCCCGGATGCCGGAAAGTGGGTTCTTCACCTCATGCGCCAGCGTGGCCGCAAGCCCGGCCACGGAGCGCGCGGCCCCGCGCACCGTCAGTTGCCGGTCCAGCGCGCGGGCGGCGGTGGCATCATGCAGCACCAGCACCACCGCGCCGGGCTCCTCCGGCAGCGGCGCGCCCTGCACGGCGATGTTCATGCGCTTCAGCCGCGGGCCTTCCAGCGCCATGTCGTGGTCGGCCACCCGCGCATCGTGCTGGCGCACCTGGTCCACCAGCAGGAACAGCGGATTGTCGGCGGCCAGGAAATCCGAAAGGGAAAGCTGGGCGGCCGCCGCGGCGGAAATGCCCAGGAACTGCTCGCCGGCATGGTTCAGGAAGCGCAGCCGGTTCTCCCGGTCCAGCACCACCACCGGCACCGGCAGGGCGGACAGCATCGCCGTGGAATCAGGCGGCGCGGGCCGGCGCCGTTCCGCCAGCCGCACCGCGCTGAGCAGCATGTTCCTCATGCGGCTTCGGCCATCTCGGAATCCGGCAGCTTCTCGCGCACCCGCTGCTCGCCGCGCTCGATCAGCGGGTCGTAGAACCGGTCGATTGCTTCCAGCACCGCGGGCACATCGGGCAGCCGCATCACGGTGGCGCGGAAATCCGCCGATCCGCGCAGGCCGCGCGAGTACCAGGACAAATGCTTGCGGGCCAGGCGCATGCCGGGCTCGGTGCCGAAATGCAGCTGCATCGCCGCGTAGTGGCGCAGCATGATGTCTTTCTGCGCGGCCAGGTCCGGCTCCGGAATCCGCTCACCGGTCTGCAGGTAATGCGCCACCTGGGCTGGGAACCACGGCCTTCCGTAGCAGCCGCGCCCCACCATTACCCCATCCGCACCAGACCGCCGCAGCGCCTCGGCCGCATCGTCCTCGCTGGTGATGTCGCCATTGGCGATCAGCGGCAGGTTCGTGGCCGCCTTCACGCTGGCGATGAAATCCCAATCCGCCGTGCCGGTGTAGAACATCTGCCGGGTGCGGCCGTGCACCGTCACCATCCGGATGCCGGACTCCTCCGCGATCCGCGCCAGCTTCGGCGCGTTGAGCGAATTATGGTCCCAGCCCATGCGCATCTTCAGCGTCACCGGCACCGGCACCGCCTTCACGGTGGCTTCCAGGATGCGTGCCGCGCCGATTTCGTCGCGCATCAGCGCGCTACCGGCCATCTGGCCCACCGCCACCTTCTTCACCGGGCAGCCGAAATTGATGTCGACGATATCGGCACCCTTGGCCACGGCGATGCGCGCCGCCTCCGCCATCGCCTCCGGGTCGCAGCCGGCGAGTTGGATGGAGGTCGGCTTGCCGTCCATCGCCGCCATCCGCAGCGTTGCCTTGTTCTCGCGCACCATCGCCCAGGAGGCGATCATTTCAGACACCACCAGCCCCGCGCCCAGCTCGCGCGCCAGCCGGCGGAACGGCAGATCCGTCACGCCAGACATCGGCGCCAGGATCACCGGCGTGTCGATCACCACGCCGCCGCCGAGGTCGATGGGGCGGAGACGGGACGGTAAGGAGTCGGGAATGCCCATGATTTGGGCAAACTAGTGGGCGCTTCGTTGTCACGCAACGTATTCCTTGGGCGGTTTGCGCCCCGTTGACGCCACCGCAGCCCAGCGCGACTCTGCGGCATGACCATCCTGGCCCCCCTCCCCGCCTCGCCCCGCATCGCCTGCGTCCTGGTCGCCGCCGGCAGCGGCCAGCGCTTCGGCGCCGACACGCCGAAACAGTTCCTGAGCTGCGCCGGCCGCCCCGTGATCCGGCACGCCGCCGAAACGCTGGCCCGCGCCGGCATCCTGATCCAGCCGGTTGGCGAAGCCGCCCCGATCACCGCAGCGCTCGCCGGCGTCCCGCACCGCCCCCCGGTCCCCGGCGGCGCCACCCGCCAGGCCAGCGTTCGCGCCGGCCTCGAAGCCCTCGCCACCGACGCGCCTGATATCGTGCTGGTCCACGACGCCGCCCGCCCCTTCATCCCCCAGGGCACTCTCGCCGCCCTCACCACGGCCCTGACCACGAACCCCGGTGCCATCCCCGCCGCCCCGGTCGCCGACACGCTCAAGCGCGGCGCGAACGGCCTGATCGCCGGCACCGTCGACCGCACCGGCCTGTTCCGCGCCCAAACCCCGCAGGCCTTCCGCTACCCCCTGCTGCTCGCCCTGCACCGCACCGCCCCGGAAGGTGCCACCGACGATTCCTCCCTCCTCGAAGCCGCCGGCCACGGCGTTGCCCTGGTTCCCGGCCACGAGGACAATATCAAGATCACCTGGCCCGAGGACCTCACCCGCATGGAGCGCATCCTGACCCCCACGCTCCTGCCGCGCGTCGGCACCGGCTACGACGTCCATATCCTCGCCGAGAACCGCCGCCTGATCCTCTGCGGCATCGACGTCCCGCACGAGCGTGGCCTCGCCGGCCATTCCGATGCCGATGTCGGCATCCACGCTTTGTGCGACGCGATCTACGGCGCACTGGCGGAAGGCGATATCGGCCGCCACTTCCCGCCCAGCGACATGACCTACAAGGACATGGACAGCGCCATCTTCCTGCGCCACGCCGGCGACCTCGTGCGCGCCAAGGGCGGCACCATCGCCAACGTGGATGTCACCCTGATCTGCGAACGCCCCAAGATCGCCCCCCACGCCGCCGCCATGATGGCCCGCCTCGCCGACCTGCTGGGCATCGACCCCGGCCGCGTCAGCGTGAAGGCCACCACCACGGAGAAGCTCGGCTTCACCGGCCGCATGGAGGGCATCGCCGCCCAGGCCGTGGCCATGGTGCTGGTACCCGCCTAGGCTCTGGCCGCCGCCGCCCCGAGGGAGAGACCCATGCCCGCATTGCCGCACCGCCAGCTCGGAACCGCCGGCCCCAGCGTCTCGACCATCGGCCTCGGCTGCATGTCGCTCTCCGGCGTCTATGGCGACGCCGACGACGCGGTCTCGGAGGCCCTGATCCGCGCCGCCATCGACCGCGGGGTGGATCACTTCGACAGCTCCGACATGTATGGCTGGGGCCACAACGAGGCGGTGCTGGGCCGCGCCCTGAAAGGCCTGCGCGACAAAATCGTGCTCGCCACCAAGTTCGGCCAAACACAGAATCCCGGCGGCCCCAACGGCGTGAACGGCCGGCCCGAATATGTGCAACAGGCCTGCGAGGCCTCGCTGAAGCGGCTGGGGGTTGAGATGATCGATCTTTACTACCAGCACCGCGTGGACCCCTCGGTGCCGATCGAGGACACGGTCGGCGCCATGGCCCGCCTGGTCGAGCAAGGCAAAATCCGCTTCCTCGGCCTGAGCGAGGCCGCCCCGGCCACCATCCGCCGCGCCCATGCGGTGCACCCCATCGCCGCGGTGCAGACCGAATTCTCCCTGCTCTACCGCGCGGAGGCCGAGGAATCGCTGTCTGTCACCCGCGAACTCGGCATCGGCTTCGTCGCCTACAGCCCGCTCGGGCGCGGCTTCCTCGCCGGCGTGATCCAGGAATTCGCCCAGGTGGATGGCCGCCGCGCCGCCCATCCCCGCTTCCAGGAAGCCAACTTCGCCGCCAACCGCGCGCTGGTGGAAAAGGTGGAGGCCTTCGCTCGCGCCAAGGGCTGCACGCCGGCCCAGCTTACCCTCGCCTGGCTCCTGGCGCAGGGCGAGGATGTCGTGGCCATTCCGGGCACGCGCCACCTGGCCCGGCTGGAGGAGAACCTCGGCGCCGCGGCCCTCACCCTGTCAGCCGACGAAGTCGCTGCCATCTCCGCCGCCGTGCCGGTTGGGGCCGCCTCGGGCACGCGCTATCCCGCCGGTGCGATGAAGGCCGTACAGGTTTAAGCAGCCCCCACTAGGCAGCCTGGGCCATCGCCCCCTGCCGGATCAGGTCGGCGCATTTCTCACCGACCATGATGCTCGGCGCATTGGTGTTGCCGCTCGGCATGGTCGGGAAGATCGAAGCATCGGCGATCCGCAGCCCCGCGATCCCGTGCACCCGCAGCTGGTCGTCCACCACGCAATTCGCCTGCGGCCCCATCCGGCAGGTACCGATCGGGTGGTAGGCGGTTTCCGAATTGCGCCGGATCCAGTCCAGGATCTGCTCGTCGCTCGCCACCTCCACCCCGGGCGAGTGCTCCTCCCCGCGATACGGCTCCATCGGCGCCGCGTTGGCGATGCTGCGCACCAGCCGGAACCCGTCCACCATCGTGCGCTGGTCGATCGGGTCGGCCAGGAAGTTGAACTTGATCGCCGGCTGGTCGTGCGGATTGCCGGAGCGGATATGGATGCTGCCCAGGCTCTCCGGGCGCAGCTGATAGACGGAGATCGTCATGCCCGGCCATTCATGCAGCTGGCGCTTCTTCGGGTTCTTCACCGCATAGGGCACCAGGTGCATCTGCACATCCGGCGTCTCCAGCTCCGGCCGCGTCTTCAGGAAGGCCAGCATCGGTGCGGAGGGCAGGCTGTAGAAACCGGTGCGGGAGGTCGCGTAGATCAGCGCCTCCTTCAGCAGCCCCAGCCCGCGCGCCCGCGTGTTGTAGGAAAGCTCCGGCCGCTTCACCCGCCAGACGATGCGCGCATTCAGGTGGTCGCGGAAATTCTCCCCCACGCCGGGCAACGCATGCTTCACGTCGATCCCCAGCGAAGAGAGCAACTCCGGCTGCCCGATCCCCGAAAGCTCCAGCAGCTGCGGCGTTGCCACCGCCCCGGCGCACAGGATCACCTCCCTGCCCGCCAGCGCCTTCACGCGCTTGCCCGCTTGCTCGTATTCGATGCCCACGCAGCGCGCGCCGTCCAGCAGCACCTTCGTGGTGTGCGCCTCGGTGACGATCCGCAAATTCGGCCGCCCGCGCGCGGGGTCCAGGTAGCAATGCGCCGTGCTCATCCGCCGGCCATTGTGGATCGTGGTCTGCGTCTTCACGATCCCTTCCTGGTCCGGCCCGTTGTAATCGGGGTTGCGCTTGATCCCCAGGTGGTCCGCCGCGGCGAACAGCGCATCGAAGATCGGGTTCTCGTCCGGCACCTCGCCCACCCGCAGCGGCCCGCCACCGCCGCGCACCTCGTCGCCGCCCTTCACGTAGCTTTCCATCCGCTGGAACACCGGCGCCACGTCGCGATACGACCAGCCGCGGCAGCCCATCTGCGCCCAGGTGTCGAAATCCAGCGGCTGCCCGCGCACATAGACCAGCCCGTTGATGCTGGAAGACCCACCCAGCAGCTTGCCGCGCGGCACCGGGATCGACCGGTTGTTGGTGTTCGGCTCCGGCTCGGAGAAATAACGCCAGTTGGCGGCGGGGTTGTCGATCAGCAGCCCGAAGCTGATCGGAAAGCGCGAAACCGGATGGCTCGCCCGCCCGGCCTCCACCAGCAGCACGCGCGTGTTCGGATCCTCCGTCAGCCGCGCCGCCAGCGCCGCCCCGGCCGACCCAGCACCGACAACGATATAGTCCTGCAGCACCTCGGCCATGTCCCGTTCCCCCGTTTGCACGAAGGCTAGGCTTAGGCGGCGGCGCCGGGCAACATCACCCCATGGAGTCGCACCCCGCCACAAACCCGGCAGACCAGGTCCGCGCCGCACTGGCCCGGGCCGGCATCACCCTGCCGCCGGACGACATCGCCTTCCTCGCCGCCCAGCAGGAGATGCTGGCCCGCACCATCGAAGCCGTGGCCGAGGCGGCCCCGAAATGACGCTGGCCGAAACCGCCGCCGCCATCGCCGCCGGCCGGCTCGACCCGGTGGCCCACGCCAACGCCCACCTCGCCCGCATCGCGCAGGCCAACCCCGCCCTGCACGCCATGGCCAGGCTGGACCCAACGGTGCTGTCCCAGGCCGAAGCCGTCCGCGGCAAAACCCTCCCGCTCGCCGGCATCCCCATCGCGGTGAAGGACGCGTTCGACGCGGCCGGCCTGCCCACCACCGCCAACGCCCGCCTCTACGCCAACGCCGCCTCCGCCACGCACGACACCCCCGCCGTCGCCCGCCTGCGCGCCGCCGGCGCCATCATCCTCGGTAAGGCCACGTGCTGGGAGATGTCCGTGGGCGGCCCCAGCGACGCCTCGCCCCAGCCCCCCGCCATCAACCCCTGGGCCCCCGGCGCCGACCCCGGCGGCTCCTCCAACGGCAGCGCGGTGGCCGTTGCCTCCGGCATGGCGATGGCGGCCCTCGGCGGAGATACTGGCGGCTCCATCCGCCTCCCCGCATCTTTCTGCGGCCTCGCCGGCTTCAAGCCCACCCACGGCACGATCCCGCTCCAGGGCGCCGTCCCCTTCGCCGAGAGCCTGGACGTCATCGGCCCCATCGCCCGCACCGCCGCCGACTGCGCCCTGCTCCACGCCGTGATGGCCGCCGAGCCCGCGCACCCGCCCGTGCCGCTCCACGGCCTGCGCCTGGCCATCCCCCACGCCCTGCTGCGCCACAGCCCGCCCACCGCCGCCATGGCCAAGGCCCTCACCGAAGCCTGCGCCACGTTGGAACACCACGGCGCCACCATCGCCGAAGCCCCCCTGCCCTCCGCCGCGCTGTTCAATGCCTGCTACTTCCTCATCGCCCGCAGCGAGGCCTTCGCCCTCTGGCGCCACGCGCTGGCCGCCACGCCCGACAAGCTCAACCCCCTCACCCGCCGCAGCTTCGCCATCGGCGCGCTCATCCCGCCCGAAGCCCTCGCCAACGCCACCCGCCTGCGCACCACCCTTTGCGCCGAACTCGAAGCCGCCTTCGCCAATGCCGACGCCCTGATCCTCCCCACCACCCCCGACGAAGCCGCCGACCTCGATTTCACCACCGCCTTCAGCCGGCCAGACACCGCACCCTACACCCGCCCCTTCAGCCTCGCCGGCGTGCCCGCCATCTCCATCCCCTGCGCCCTCGGCCCACGCGGCCGCCCCCTCGGCCTGCAACTCGTGGGCCGGCACGGCGACGATGCCCGCCTGCTCGCCTTGGCCACCGCCATAGAGCAGGCCCTGCCCCAGATCGGATCGCCCAAGGAATGGTGGACATGAGCTTCACGGGAAAGCGCGCCCTCGTCACCGGCGCCGGCAGCGACGGCATCGGCCGCGCCATCGCCCGCGCCCTGGCCCGCGAAGGCGCGGACATCGCGCTTCATCACCTGAACCAGGCCCCCCAGGCCGAAGCCCTCGTCGCCGAGTTCCAATCCCTCGGCCGCCGCAGCCTGGCCATCGAGGCCGACTTCGCCGACATCGCCGCCGCGCGCGCCACCGCCCGCAAAGCCATCGAAACCCTCGGCGGCCTCGACATCCTCGTCTGCACCGCAGCCCAGCTCCTTCGCAAACCCGCGCTGGAGACCACAGATGCCGAGTGGTCCCGCCTGCACACCATCAACCTGCATGCCAGCTTCGCCCTGGCCCAGGAAGCCGCGCAGGACATGACCACCCGTGGCCACGGCCGGATCATCCTGGTCTCCTCGGTGAACCAGTTCACCCCCAACCCCGGCCTCATCGCCTACGCCGCCAGCAAGGCCGGCATGATGCAGATGGCCCGCACCCTGGCGCTGGAACTCGCCCCCACCGGCGTCACCGTCAACCTCATCGCCCCCGGCACGATCGAAACCGACCTCAACCGCACAGCCCTGGCCGACCCCGACTGGCGCGCCCAGAAACTCGCCCTCATCCCCATGGCCCGAATCGGCCGCCCCGAAGACATCGCCGCCGCCGCCCTGTTCCTGGCCAGCGACGGCGCCGCCTACGTCACCGGCAGCACCATCACCGTCGATGGCGGGCTGGAGCTGCGCCCATGAAGGGCCGCCGCATCCCGCTTTCGCGCCCGCGCCGCATCCTCACGGATCTCTCGCACGCCTCGCTCGCCTTCCCCCGCGCCACGCTGCGCACCCGCATCAACATCCCCGGCCTCATCGGCCCGCGCGAGGCCGCCCCAAGCGGCGCCCGCATCCCCTGGCCCATCCTCTTCGCCAAGGCCTACGCCCTGGTGGCGCAAGACATGCCCCATCTGCGCCGCGTCTACGCCAAGCTCCCCTGGCCGCATTTCTACGAACTGCCCACCAGCGTCGGCAGCATCATCATCGAACGCGACTGGCCCGAAGCCGCCCCCACCGAACAGGCGCTCTTCCTCGGCCGCCTGAAAGACCCCGCCGCCACCCCGCTGCCCGACCTCGCCGCCGCCATGCGCCACCACAAAACGGCACCCATCGACAGCATCGCCGATTTCCGCCGCATCCTCATGCTGGCCGGCCTGCCGCTGCCGCTGCGCCGCGCCGGCCTCTGGCTCGCGCTCAACCTCGGCCGCCAGGTGCCCAACTACTTCGGCACCTTCGCCATATCCCCCCTCGGGTCGCACGGCGCGGCGATCCTCCACACCATCCCGGTCTGGACCAGTTTCCTCAACTACGGCCCGATCGACCCCGATGGCGGCACCGACATCTACCTCTCCGTCGACCACCGCGTGATGGATGGCGGCCACGCCGCCCGCGCCATCACCGCGCTGGAGGCAGCCCTCAACGGGCCGGTCTTGGCGGAGATGGAAAGCAAGTAAGAGTCTTCTTTTTCTGAAGAAAAAGAAGCAAAAAGACTTTTCTGACTGGCACGCGTGCCAGGCGCCCAGCACGCGTGCCAGCAGATAAAAGTTTTTTGGTTCTTTTTTTCAAAAAAGAACTGCTTGCCTTACTCCACTGCCGCCCGCTTCCTGGGCGCGTTCTGCACCACCGGCGCCAGCTCCGCCGCCTCGAAGCTCATCGCCACCCGCTCCTGCGACGGCACGCCATACGCCGTCGTCCGCTGCTGCGGCACGCGCGAGATCCCGCGGATCAGCGTCTCCATCCGCTCGGGCGCGAATTCCTGCCCATGCTCCGTCCCGGCCGCGCGGCTGATGCTCTCGTTCATCAGCGTGCCCCCGAGATCGTTGGCACCTGCCTCCAGGCACAGCGCCGCCCCATGCGGCCCCATCTTCACCCAACTGGTCTGGATGTTCGCAATCCCGGGATGCAGCACCAGCCGCGCCACGGAATGCATCAGCACCGCCTCGCGCAGCGTCGGCCCCTTTCGTGCCTGGCCCTTCAGATACATCGGCGCCTCCATGTGCACGAAGGGCAGCGGCACGAACTCCGTGAACCCGCCGGTCTCGCTCTGCAAATCCCTGAGCACCAGCAGATGCCGTGCCCAGGAAACCGGCGCCTCCACATGCCCGTACATGATCGTCGAGGTCGTCCGCAGCCCCAGCCCATGCGCCGCCCGCGCCACCGCCAGCCATTCCTCGGTGTTCACCTTGTCCGCGCAGATGATCTTCCGCACCTCATCATCCAGGATCTCCGCCGCCGTCCCCGGCAGCGTCCCCAACCCCGCCGCCTTCAAACGCGCCAGGAACTCGGTCAGAGACAAGCCCAGCGTCGCCGCCCCCTGCGTCACCTCCAGCGGCGAAAACGCATGGATATGCATGTCCGGAACCGCCGCCTTGATCGCCTCGCAGATCCGCACATAGGTCTCGCCGGTGTAGTCGGGATGGATGCCGCCCTGCAGGCACACCTCAGTCGCTCCGCGCGCCCAGGCCTCCTCCACCCGCCGCACGATCTCGCCCATTTCCAAATCATAGGCCGGCCCGCGCAGCGCCTCATGCGTCTTGCCCTTGGAAAAGGCGCAGAACGTGCAACGATACGTGCACATGTTGGTGTAGTTGATGTTCCGGTTCACCACATACCGGATCACGTCCCCGGAAACCGCCTTGCGCAGCGCATCCGCCGCCCGCGTCACATGCCCATAGTCGGCATCCCGCGCCGTGAACAGCAGCTCTATCTCCGGCGGATCCAGCCGCGTCCCGCCCGCCGCCTTCTCCACCGCCCGCGAGACCCGCCGGTCCACATCGCTCAGCAGCACCTCCGGCGCCTTCGGCAACGTCACCTGCCCCGGCGCCCAATCGTCCTCGCGCGCGAAGCCCTCGGCATCGGCCATCCGCCGCACCTGTGCGGCCACCGCAGCCCCCATCCAATCCCCGGCATCGCGCGCATAGGCGGGATACACCGGCAGCCTTCCGACCAGCACCTTGCCGGCCTCCGCCGTCCGCCGCGCGAGGTCATCCAGATGCGGCCACGGCGCCTCCGGGTTCACATGATCCGGCGTCACCGGAGACACCCCGCCCCAGTCGTTCAGCCCCGCCCCCACCAGGCGCTGATACACCCCCGGCGACAAATTCGGCGGCGCCTGCAAATTCATCCCTGCCCCCAGCACGATCCGGGCAACGGCCACCGTCCACAGCAGATCATCCAGATCCGGCTCCGGCGCCGCCTCGCGCTTGGTCTTCGGCTTTGCGCGGAAGTTCTGCACGATCACTTCCTGGATGTGCCCGTACTGCGCATGCAGATCGCGAATGGCCACCAGCGCCTCGACCCGCTCCGCCCGCGTCTCCCCAATGCCAATGAGAATGCCGGTCGTGAACGGCACGCGCGCCTCGCCCGCCAGCCGGATGGTCTCCAGCCGCACCGCCGGCGCCTTGTCCGGCGACCCGAAATGCACCCCGCCCCGCTCGCACAACCGGTTGGACGTACTCTCCAGCATGATCCCCTGGCTCGCGCTCACCGCCCGCAGCGCCAGGATCTCCTCCTTCGTCATCACCCCGGGATTGGCATGCGGCAGCAGCCCGGTCTCCTTCAGCACCAGCGCGCACATCGCCACCAGGTACTCAACCGTCGTCGCATACCCCAGCGCCGCCAGCCCCTCCCGCGCCGCCTCATAACGAAGCTCCGGCTTGTCCCCCAGCGTGAACAGCGCCTCGGTGCAGCCCGCCGCCCCCCCCGCCCGCGCGATCGCCAGAACCTCGTCGGGCGACAGATACGCCGCATGCCCCTTCTTCGGCCGCTCGGCGAAGGTGCAGTAATGGCACACATCCCGGCACAGCTTGGTCAGCGGGATGAACACCTTGCGCGAATACGAAACCACCCGGCCATGCGCCCCATCGCGCAGCCCGGCTGCCTCCGCCATCAGTGCCTCCAGCGGCGCGGCCAGAAGCCGATCCGTCAGCGCGCCATCCGTCACCCGTGCGTCCATGAACCCATTCCCCCGCGCCGGCTTGCGGCATGCCGCGCCACGCTCCATCGTGTCGCCTCCGGCACCTCGATGCAATCGGCCCGCCGTTCAAGGGAGACGTCATGAAAATCGGCTTCAACGCCCCCACCGCTGGCCCCCTCTCGGCACCCGGCCCATTGGCCGAGCTCTGCCAGGGCGGCGAGGCCATGGGCTTCGACTACGCTACTTTCTCCGACCATGTCGTCATCCCCACCCAGATCGACAGCACCTACCCCTATTCCTCCACCGGCGAATTCCCCGCCGGCGCGCGGGCCGAGCGCCATGAGCAGCTCACCGAAATCGCCTGGGTCGCCGCCAAAACCACCAAGCTGCGCCTCATCACCTCGGTCATGGTCGTCCCGCACCGCCCCGCCGTGCTCACGGCCAAGATCCTCGCCACCATCGACGTGCTCTCCAACGGCCGCCTCACCCTGGGTATCGGCGCCGGCTGGATGGAGGAAGAATTCATAGCCGTCGGCGCCCCGCCCTTCGCCGAGCGCGGCGCGGTGACGGACGAATACCTCCAGGTCTTCCGCGAGCTCTGGACCCAGCCCGAACCCCGCTTCGCCGGCAAATACACCAGGTTCGACAACATCCTGCTCGACCCGAAGCCGGTGCAGAACACCATCCCCATCTGGGTCGGCGGCGAATCCGGCCCCGCCTTGCGCCGCACCGCCCGCATGGCCGATGGCTGGTACCCCATCGGCACCAACCCCGCCTTCCCGCTCGACAGCCTGGCCCGCTTCAAGGCCGGCGTGGCAAAACTCCACAAGACCGCGGATGCCATCGGCCGCAACCCGAAAACCATCGACCTGATCTACCGCGTCTCCGGCTGGGCCACCCCCGGCCCGGCCAACGCGTCGGATGGCCAACCCCGCCTCTTCGCCGGCGACGCCACCCAAACCGCCGCCGACATCCGCGCCCTGCGCGACGTCGGCGTCACCAGCATCGACTTCGGCTTCCCCGGCACAACCGCCCCGGAAGTCCTCGCCGCCATGCAATCCTTCCGCACCGACGTCCTGGCCAAGATCTAACGCCACTGTAGGGCGGGCGTCAGCCCGCCACCCCACGACCCGCAGCCTCATACAAAGAAAGCGGCCACAAAGACACAAAGACACAAAGAAGAAAGCCAAGAGAGAAGAATGATTCCTCAGGGCCAAGAGAGCACGCATGGCGTCGCCATCCGCCCCTTCTCCCTTGCCTTGCTTCTTTGTGTCTTAGTGGCCACTTTCTTTCTCCCAACGCCTCCGCCTGCCAATCTGTGAGCCCCGCCCGAAAGGAAACGCCAAAATGAAACTAGGCCTCACCCTCGCCGTCGGCGGCCCCAGCCCGCGCATCGACATCGACCTCGTCCTCGAAGCCGAATCCCTCGGCTACGATTCGGTGTGGACCGGCGAGGCCTACGGCACCGATGCCGTCGTCCCCGCCGCCTACGTCCTGGCCCGCACCACCAAGATCAAGGCCGGCACCGGCATCATGCAGATGTCCGCCCGCACCCCCACCTGCGCGGCCATGACGGCGATGACGCTGCAGGCCCTTTCCGGCAACCGCTTCCTCTGCGGCGTCGGCCCCTCGGGTCCCCAGGTCATCGAAGGCTGGCACGGCCAGCCCTTCGGCAAGCCGGTCGACCGCACCCGCGAATACATCGCCATCATCCGCAAGATCCTGGCCCGCGAAAAACCCCTCACCCACGACGGCGAGTACTACCAGATCCCCTACCAGGGCCCCGGCGCCTCCGGCCTGGCCAAGCCGCTGCGGTCCATGACCCACGGCAACCCGGACATGAAGTTCTACACCGCTTCCATCACCCCCGGCGGCCTGCGCGTCTCCGGCGAGGTGGCAGACGGCAACATCCCCATCTTCATGTCCCCGGAAAAAGCCGACCTCATGTGCAAGACCGTGCTCGACGGCATGGCCAAGGCGGGCCGCGCGGTGTCGCTCGCCGATTACGACGTCGCTCCGCACGTGAAGGTCCGCGTCGGCACCGACCTCCAGGCCCTGCGCGACAGCTGCAAGCCCGAATACGCCCTCTACATCGGCGGCATGGGGGCCCGCGGCAAGAACTACTACAACGACTACGCCAAGCGCCTGGGCTACGAAGCCGAGGCCATCCAGATCCAGGACCTCTACCTCGACGGCAAGAAAGACGCCGCCGCCGCCCTGGTGCCCGACAAGCTGGTGGACGAGCTCGCCCTCATCGGCCCCAAGGAACGCATCCGCGATCGCCTGGCCGCCTGGAAAGAAGCCTCCAACCAAGGCAAGGTCGGCACCATGATCCTCACCGGCGCCAACCGCGAAGCCATCCGCACCGTCGCCGAGGCAGTCCTCTAGCCCCTAAGGAAGCAAGGCAAGACCTTCTTTTTCTGAAGAAAAAGAAGCAAAAAGACTTTCACCAAAGGCACTCCACCACCCAGAGTAGGGCGGAACGCGAAGCGGTTCCGCCATCTCTTGTCTCACTTCCTCCTCCTTGCCTCACCGTCTCACCGCCTCCCCGCAAATCTTCTTCTTGCTGACTTTCTTACTTCCCTCCCCTCGCTCTCGGGCGGGGGGAGCCGGAGGGGGGCTCTTGGGGCCACCTCCACCCACCACCAGCCAGAAAAAATCCCCACACCCCCCCCTTGCGTCGCCGGCGATAGTTAGTTATATATCTAACCATGATCCAGTTATCCCTCCTCCTCACCGGCCTGATCCAGGGCCTGCGCCGCGTCATCGCGCGCGCAGCCCCTGTCGTATCCGCGCCCGCGCGCCCGATCTGGGCCGGCCCGGAGCAGCGCTGGATCATCGCCCCCCATGGCGACCTCCCCCTCCTCCCCGGCCCGATCTGGACCCTCCTCTGCCTCCGCCTCCAGCGCCTCAACAACCGCCTCACCCGCCTCTACGAGCGCTGGCAGACCAACACCCTCCCCAAGCCCCGCCCGAAAACCACCCGCCCCACCGCCACGCGCCCGGAAACCGCCCGCCACCCCCGCGCGCCCGAGCGCATCCAATCCATGCCCATGCCCGGCGCCGATCTGGTCGAAGCCCCCGCGCGCCTCCCGCGCGGCCGCGGCTGGATTACCCGCCGCATCCCCGAAGCCGGCCCCAGCGCCGGCTGGCTGGAACACCTGCTCCAGCAGCCCCACACCCAGGAGTTCGTCCAGGCCGCCCCGCAGGCCGGGCGCCTCCTGCGTCCGCTCTGCCACGCCCTCGGCCTCGACCAGCCCGACTGGCTGAAACGCGCCCCGCGCCCCAGAAAACCCCGCACGCCGCGCCCGTCTCAGCCCCGCCGCCTGAAACTCACCGACCCGATCCTGAAGCTGCGCCCGTACGAAATCGCCGCCGCCCGCTACTTCATCAAAAAATACGGCCGCGAGGGCTAGCGCCCACTCGCGCCCATTTTATTCCATATTCGACTCGTTCCACCATAAATCACCCCCCATCGGCACCGAACCCCAGCTGTGCCATCCTCCCCCCAACAAAAGCCCCGGGAGGACCACCCATGAAGATCAAGCGCATCGACGACCTCCACGCCGACGCCGGCTGGCGCAACTTCTCCTTCCTGCGCATCGAAACGACGGATGGGATCGTCGGCTGGTCCGAATACACCGAAGCCGACGGCTCCCGCGGCCTCACCGCCATCATCCACGGCCTCGCCGATGCCGTGATCGGCCAGGACCCGATGCGCCTGCAGCACATCGAATCCACCCTCCTGTCCCGCACCATCCAGGCCCCCGGCGGCGTCAACCAGCGCGCCATCGCCGCCATCGTCAACGCCCTGCTCGATATCAAGGGCAAGGCGCTGGGAGTGCCGGTCTGGAACCTCCTCGGCGGCATGGTCCGCGACCGCCTGCCGGTCTACTTCTCCCATTGCGGCAGCTACCGCGTCCGCAGCGCCGACCTCATGGGCGTCCCGCCGCTGC
The DNA here is from genome assembly GCA_026400815.1 of Alphaproteobacteria bacterium. GTDB lineage: Bacteria > Pseudomonadota > Alphaproteobacteria > Acetobacterales > Acetobacteraceae > CAMDGX01. The sequence continues at coordinate 164,420 of JAPLOI010000077.1, read as the reverse complement.
GCACCTACGACGACGTCGCCAGGCTCGGCGAGGAAGTGAAATCCAAGGGCTTCAAGGCCCTGAAAACCAACATCCTGATGCTGGACCGCCCAGACCCCACTACCTGGTTCCCCGGCTTCGCCCGCGGCCCCGGCCACCCCGAACTCAACGCCACCCCCGAAGTGCTCGATGCCATCCGCCGCACCCTCGCCGCCTTCCGCGACGGCGCCGGGCCGGAGATGGGCCTGCATCTCGACCTCAACTACAACTTCAAGACCGCGGGCTACCTCCGGGCAGCCGAGGCGGTCGCCCCCTACGACCTCACCTGGCTGGAAATCGACACCTGGGACCCCGCCTCCCTGGCCCTCATCCGCCGCCAGGCCCCCTGCCCGATCGCCTCGCTCGAATCCGTCATCGGCCGCCGCGGCTTCCGCCCCTTCCTTGATGCCTACGCAACCGATGTCGCCATTGTCGACGTGATCTGGAACGGCTTCACCGAAAGCCTGCGTATCGCCGCCCTGTGCGACGCCTATGAGGTCAACTGCGCCCCGCACAATTACTACGGCCACCTATCATCGGTGATCGGCGCGCATTTCTGCGCCACCATCCCCAACTTCGCGGTGATGGAAATCGACATCGACAGCGCCCCCTGGCGCGACGAACTCGTCACCACCCCACCGGCCATCGAGGGCGGCGACTTCATCCTGCCCACCGCCCCGGGCTGGGGCTGCGATATCGACGAACGCGGCGTGGCAAAGCATCCGCCCCGCCTCTGACCGAGCTCCGATCAATCTCTTTCGTTGAATATTTCCGATTTCGCTGGCATCCCCCGTCGAGACCGGAGACCGCCCATGACCATCCCGCCCCTGCCCCGCCGCGCCCGCGGCGAGGAGAACACCCGCACCCAGCGCAAGGAAGACACCAAGCGCAAGCTGGTGGACGCCGCCGAGCACATGATCAGCGAGCGCGGCTACGACGACACCACGGTCACCGAGATCGCCAAACGCGCCGGCGTCGTGCCGTCGCTGATCAACACCTATTTCAACGGCAAGGCCGGCCTGCTCTACGCCATCATCCAGCGCCACAACGAACCGCAATTCGAGGCCACGAAGCGCGCCGCCACCAGCCCCGGCACGGCGCGCGAACGGCTGCAGCGGATCATCTCGGTCTGGATTGAGGGGGACCTCGCCCGCGGCAAGCTGGCCGGCCCGCTCCTGGCGCTCACCTGGTACTGGCCACCAGACACGGAGGCGCAGAACCTCCGCGACCGCGAGACATTTTTCGCCTTCGTGCACGATGTGCTGCGGGACGGTGCCAAGGCCGGCGAGTTCCGCACCTTGCCGCCGGAAACCGTCAGCGAGGTGATCTACGCCATCTGCATCTGGTCACTTCGCCCCGGCGTGTTTGCCGGGGCCTCGGCGGCGGAGTGCGTGGCGCTGGCCATGGCACGGCTGGACCTGCTGCTGAAGCCCTGAACGAAAAAGGGCCGCCCCCCTCTCAGGGAGCGGCCCTTCATCGGTATGCCTGGCCTCAGGCCGGCATGCGGTGCAGCGCGCACAGCTTGTTGCCATCGGGATCGCGCAGATAGGCCAGGTACAGCGGCATGGCCCCGCCGGAACGAACCCCCGGCGCGTCCTCCACCGCCTTGCCGCCAGCGGCCACGCCCGCTGCATGCCAGGCATTGGCCATGTCCGGCCCGGTCACCTTGAAGCCGATCGTGCCGCCATTGGCGTAGGTGGCCGGGTTGCCGTCGATCGGCTTGGTCACCAGGAAGATCGCGCCGTCATGAATGTAGATCAGGCGCCCCTTGGCATCCACGATGCCCGGCTTGCCGCCCAGCGCGCCGAACAGCGCGTCGTAGAACGTCTTCGACCGGTCGATGTCGTTGCTGCCGACCATCATGTGGCTGAACATGTCGTGCCTCCCCTTCCGTGATTCGGTCCCCTACCAGACCACGCTTCGCCGCCGCGGCAAAGGCCCGCCCGCATGGCTACCGCACGGCCTAGCGGTGCGCGGCCCCGCCGCGTTCTTCATGCCCCCTTAACCCCGCCGCCGGACAAGATGAATTCACCCTTTTCCAACAGGGAGTCACGATGTTCGGCAAGCTGGTCTGGCGCTCGCCGCCCGCCAAGGCAGCGGAGCCGGCGCCACCGCCGGCCCCTGCGCCCGGCACCGCCGCCGCCGATGCCTTCTCCACGCCGGAGGAAGCGGCCGAGGCGCGTGCGCGTGAGCGCCTGCGCGCCTTTGCCTTCGCCGCGGCCGACATGCTGGTGGAAACCACCAAAGGCGGCCTGATCACCTTCGCCACCGGCAGCTTCCAACAGCTCTACAACCAACCCGCCCGCGCCATGATCGGCCGCAACATCGCCACCCTGATCTCCCCCGGTGACCAGCCCGCCTTCGCCATGGCCCAGGCGCTCGCCCCGGTGCGTGGCCGCATGCCGCCCATGGTGCTCCACCTCGCCGACCCCGCCCGCAGCCCCGCCCTCGTCGCCGCCCGCGCGGTGCCCGGCGAGGAGGCCCGGCTGTGCTTCATCATCGGCCCTGTGCCCCTGCCCGCGCCCGAGCGCGGCGACCTTGCCGCCGCCATCCAGACCCCGGCCGACTTCGCCCGCGAGGCGGAATCCCATATGCACAACGGCGGCACCGGCCCGTTGGGGCTGGTGGAGGTGCAGGGCTGGCAGGACGTGAAGAACCACCTCTCCGCCGCGGAGCAGCAGCGCCTGCGCCATGGCCTGACCACGCTGATGGGCGATTGCGGCCCCGATGCCCGCGGCAGCGAGCTGGCCGAGGGCCGCTTCGGCGTGCTGGGCCTGGCGCATAACGGCATGGACGGCCTGGTGCGCAAGCTGGAGCAGTTCCTCTCCCGCTCCGCCGCCCGCAACATCGCCCGCGTCCATGGCACCGAGATGTCGCTGGAATCGGGCCCGATGGGCGCCGCCACCGCCAACCGCGTGCTGCGCTACGCCGTCTCGCGCTTCACTTCGGAGGGCACCGCGGGTGTAACCTCCGTGGGTGGCTCGGGCGGCCTCACCGGCATCCTCGCCCAGGCGGAGCTGCGCACCCAGTCGGTCCGCGCCGCCCTGGCCGGCCATCGCTTCCGCCTGTTGTTCCAGCCCGTCGTCTCGCTCGCCACCCGTGCCGTGCACCACTACGAGGCGCTGTTGCGCCCGATCGCCACGCCCGGCATGCCGATGGGCTCGATCCAGGAATTCGTCACCTTCGCCGAGGCGGTCGGCCTGTCGGACGTGATGGACCTTGCGGTGATGGAGCAGGCGCTGATGGCGCTGCGCTCCGCCCCCGGCGTATCGGTGGCGGTGAACGTGTCCGGCCTGTCGCTGCAAAGCCCGGATTTCGCCCAGCGCCTGTTCGGCCTGCTGGCGGAGATGCGCCTGCCACCCGGCACCGCCGGCAAGCCGCGCCTGCTGGTGGAACTGACCGAAACGGCGGAGATCGACGACCTCGCCACCGCCTCCGCCACCTGGGCCAGGCTGCGCGAGCTGGGCGTGGGGCTGTGCCTCGACGATTTCGGCGCGGGGGCGGCCGCCTTCCGCTACCTGCAGCAATTCCGCGTGGATTTCGTGAAGATCGACGGCAGCTTCGTGCAGGCCGCCCAGCAGGGGCCGCGCGAGCGAGGGATCGTGCAGGCGATCGTGGAACTGGCCAAAAGCGCCGGCGCCAAGACGGTGGCCGAGATGATCGAAACGGACGAGCAGGCCACGCTGATGCGGGAACTCGGCGTGGATCACGGCCAGGGCTGGCTGTTCGGCAAGCCGGGCAACCTGCCGGGCGCGATCCGCTAGACCGGTAGCCGACCAGCAGGCCACTCAAGACAAAGCCTAGGCTTGGCGCGCCCGCCAGCGCTTCACCAGGAACCAGGCCAGGGCAAGCTTGGCGGCCAGCACGAAGCCGATCAGCAGGTGGTGCTGCTGCATCCCCACCTCCTCCGCGCCACGGGCGGCGGCGTAGCCCGGCAGCAGCAGCAGCGGCGCCCAGACGAAGGCGGAGGCGATGTTGGCCGCCTGGAAATGCCGCTCCCGCATCCGCGCCACGCCGGCCACCAGCGGGGCAACGGCGCGGACCGGGCCGAGGAAGCGGCCGAAGAACACCGCCGCCCAGCCGAAGCGGCGGAACAGCAGCAGGGCCTGGGCATAGGCGCGGCGCTGGCTGCGCGGCAGCAGGCGGCGCACCAGATGCGGCCCGTAGGCGCGCGACAGCCAGAAGCCGACGGCATCGCCCACGATGGCGCCGGCGATCGCCGCAATCACGATCGGGCCGGGCTCCAGCGTGCCGGTGCCCAGCAGCGCCCCGGTGGCCAGCAGCAGCGCGGTGGCAGGGACCAGCAGGCTGATCCCCGGCAACGACTCCAGGAAGGTGATGACGAACACGATCGCCGGCGCCCAACCCGCCCCGGCCTGCAGCCAGGACTGCGCCGTCTGAACCAGCCCGTCACCCATCAATGCCTCCCCTGCGCGCCTGCAATTTGGGGCATATAGGGAGGCGCGGGGGCGATTTCAGCCAAAATCAAACAAGATCGGCCACCGCGGCGTGCCAGCGCCGGATCGCGGCGGCATGCTCGGCGAAGCTGCGGCCGGCGATGCGCTTGTGGTGGTTGCGATTGAAGGTGGTGTTGAGCGTAACGCGCGACACGCCGGCATCCTTCCAGAACTGGAATTCGCGCCGCCAATCGTCTTCGGTGCCCGTCCCCATGGAGGTCCAGACCTCGATGCCGACGCTGTCCGCGGGGCGCCCGGCTTCCGCGGTGTAGCGGCGCAGCGTGGCGAAATCGGCCAGCGCGGCATCGCCAGGCGGGTGGACGTTCATCATCCAGCCATCGCCGAGGCGCGCAATGCGGCGTAGCGTGACATCCATGTGCCCGCCGAACCACACCGGCACGCGGCCGCTGGCCGGGCGCGGGTTGATGCCGGCATCCGGGATGGTGTGCCACTTGCCCTTGAAATCCACGTGATCGGCCGCCCACAGCGCCTGCATCACCTCGATCTGCTCCACCGAGCGCTTACCGCGGTCGTGGAAATTCTCGTTGAGGCCGATGAACTCCGCCTCGTTCCAGCCCACGCCGATGCCGAGGCGGAAACGGCCCTCGCTGAGCACGTCCACATTCGCGGCCTGCTTGGCCACCAGCGTGGCTTGGCGCTGGGCCAGGATCAGCACCTGGGTGGAGAAATGGATGCGCTGGCAGACGGCGGCGAGGAAGCCGAAGGCCACGAACGGGTCGTGGAACGCATCCTTGGAGGTATTGCGGGCACCCCAATCCGGCCGGCTTTCGGTGTTCACGCCCAGCACGTGGTCGGGCAGCATCAGGTCGTCGTAGCCGATCTCCTCGGCCAGCAGGGCGAAGTCGCGCAGCACGCCTGGTGCCGCACCCATGTCGGTGGCCGAGAATGCCACCCCCAGCTTCATGCCCATCATGCCCTCCCTGTTTGCCGCGATCGGGCGAGACTATAGACTGCATGTCGCGACTGGCCATGGGGCGGCGCCACGCCATATCCAGGCGAGGCAATCGGGGACGAAACAGATGCTCAAGCTCGGCTACAAGGCCTCGGCGGAACAATTCGCGCCGATGAAACTGCTGGACTACGCCGTTCAGGCGGAACAGGCGGGCTTCGATTCCGTCTTCATCAGCGACCATTTCCAGCCCTGGAAGCACACGGACGGCCATGCGCCGAACTCGCTGGTGTGGCTCGGCGCGCTCGGCGCCCGCACCAGCCGGATCGTGATGGGCACCTCGGTGCTGACGCCCACCTTCCGCTACCATCCGTCCATCGTGGCGCAGGCCTTCGGCACGCTGGGCAGCATGTTCCCGGGCCGCGTGATCCTGGGCATCGGCACCGGCGAGGGGCTGAACGAGGTGCCGGCGATGGGCATCCATTGGCCGGACTTCAAGGAACGCTTCGCCCGCCTGCGCGAGAGCGTGCAGCTGATGCGCAAGCTGTGGACCGAGGAGCGGGTGAGCTTCGAGGGCACCTACTACAAGACCGAGAACGCCACGATCTACGACCGGCCCAGCGAGCCGGTGCCGATCTATGTCGCTGCCGCCGGTGCCATGATCGCCAAGTATGCAGGGCGGGCCGGGGACGGGTTCATCTGCACCTCCGGCAAGGCGGTAGAGCTGTACACCGAAACGCTGCTGCCCAACGTGAAGGAGGGCATGGCCGCCTCCGGCAAGGAGAAGCCCGGCTACGACAACATGATCGAGGTGAAGGTCAGCTTCGACACCGACAAGCAGAGGGCACTGGAGGACACCCGCCACTGGGCGGCGCTGGCTCTCTCGCCGGAGGAGAAGATGACCGTGGAGGACCCGGTGGAGATGGAGCGTCTGGCCGATGCGCTGCCGCTTGAGCGGGCGGCGAAGCGCTGGATCGTTTCCAACGATGCTGAGGAGCATGTGGAGAAGATCGGCTGGTATGTGGGCCTCGGCTTCCGCCATCTGGTGTTCCATGCCCCGGGGCCGGACCAGGCGCGGTTCCTGAAGCTGTACGGCGAGACCGTGCTGCCGCTGCTGCGGAAGAAGTTCGGCTGACGTGGCCGCCTCCCTTTCGCTGCATGCGCTACCCGGCCTGCCGATGGTGCGGCCGGGTGACGACCTCGCCGCGCTGATCGAGGCCGGGCTTGACCGCGCCGGGTTTTCTCTTGAGCCCGGCGATGTGCTGGTGCTGGCGCAGAAGATCGTCTCGAAGGCCGAGGGGCGGATCGTGGAGATCCCCACTGTGGTGGCCTCCGCCGAGGCGATCGAGCTGGCGCAGACGGTGCAGAAGGACCCGCGCGTGGTGCAGGTGATCCTGGACCAGGCAGTGCGGGTGGTCAGGGCGCGGCCGAACCTGTTGATCGTGGAGCATAAGCGCGGCTGGGTGATGGCCAATGCGGGCATCGACCATTCCAACGTGGGCGCGCAGGACGGCACCGAGCGCGTGCTGCTGCTGCCGGAAGACCCCGATGCCAGTGCCGAGCGGCTGCGGGCGCGGCTGGCGCCTTCGGTGGGCGGGCCGTTCGGGGTGGTGATTTCCGACAGCTTTGGCCGCGCATGGCGGCGGGGCACGGCGGGGATCGCCATCGGGGCGGCGGGCCTGCCGGCGCTGGTGGACCTGCGCGGCAACCCGGATCTGTTCGGGCGCATCCTGGAAGTGAGCATCAGCGGCTTTGCCGATGAAATTGCAGCAGCGGCCTCGCTGATCCAGGGCCAGGGTGCCGAGGGGCAGCCGGTAGTGCTGGTGCGTGGGCTCTCGTGGTCGCAGCCGGCGATGGGGGTGGCGCAGCTGGTGCGGCCGCCGCAGGAGGATCTGTTTCGATGAGTTCCCTTGGGAGCCGCGATCTCGTGCTGGCGCTCTCCGGCGGCGTCGGCGGCGCGAAGCTGGCGCTCGGCTTGTCCAAGGTGGTAGCGCCGGAGAACCTGTTGATCGTGGCCAATACCGGCGACGATTTCGAGCATCTCGGGCTTTCGATCTCGCCGGATATCGACACGCTGACCTATGCGCTCTCGGGCCTGGACAACCAGACGCTGGGCTGGGGGCGGCGGGACGAAAGCTGGAATTTCATGGAGGTGCTGGCCACGCTGGGCGGGCCGGCGTGGTTCCGGCTGGGGGATCGTGACCTCGCGCTGCATGTGGCCAGAACGTTGCGGCTGAAGGCTGGCGAGACGCTGTCTTCCATCACCACGGACATGACGCGGCGGTTGGGGATCGAAGCGCGCGTGCTGCCGATGTCCGATGATCCCGTGCGCACGCGCGTGGACAGCGACGAGGGGCTGCTGGATTTCCAGGACTATTTCGTCGGCCGCCAATGCCGGCCGGTGGTGAAGGCGTTGCGGTTCGATGGGGCCGAGACGGCGCGGGCGCATCCCGATTTCCTCGCTGCGCTGGCGAGCCCCCGGCTGCGGGCGATCGTGATCTGCCCCTCCAACCCGTTCATCTCGGTGGAGCCGATCCTGGCGCTGCCCGGCGTGCGCGAAGCCTTCGCGGCGCGAACGGCGCCGTGCGTGGCGGTCTCGCCCATCATCGGCGGCAAGGCGGTGAAGGGGCCGACGGCGAAGATGATGGCCGAGCTGGGCCTGCCGGCGGGGGCCGCTTCCGTGGCCAAGCGCTATGGCGCGTTGCTGGATGGCTACGTGCTGGACCGCCAGGACGCGGCGGAGGCCGAGGGGCTGGCGGCGCGCTGCGTGCTGGCGCCGACGCTGATGACCTCGCTGGAGGACAAGGTGGCGCTGGCGCAGGTGTCGCTGGAGCTGGCTGACTCCCTGCGCGCATGAGCGGCATTTGGGCCGTGATTCCGGTGAAGGAGCTGGAGGGCGCCAAGCAGCGCCTGGCCGGCTTCCTGTCGCCGGAGGAGCGGCATGCCCTGGCCATCACGATGATGGAGGAGGTGCTGGCGGCGTTGGCTGGCAGCACGCGCCTGGCCGGCGTGGCGCTGGTGACGCTGGAGGCCCGCGCGGTGGCGATCGCCAAGCGCGAAGGCTGGCGGGTGATCGAGACCGGCGCGCGCGATGGGCATACCGGCAGCGTGGATGGCGGGCGGCGTGTGCTGGCGGCCGAGGGCGTGGCGGGCATCCTGACGCTGCCGATCGATATTCCCGCCACCATGCCGGGCGAGATCGATGCGGCGCTGGCGGCGCATGCGGGTTCGGCAGGGTTCACCATCGTGCCGGCGCATGACGAGCAGGGATCGAACACGGTGATCGTCTCGCCGCCCATGGCCGTGAAGCTGCGCTTTGGCGAGAACTCCTACTTCCCGCACCTTGATGCCGCGCGGGCGGCCGGGATGGAGCCACAGGTGGTGCGCCAGCCGGGGATTGCGATGGATATCGACCATCCCGTGGACCTCGCCGCCTTCCTGCGGCTGCCGCAGTCCCACGGCACCCGCACGCGGGCGCTGCTGGAGGCGATGGCGGTACCGCGGCGGTTGGGCGAGGCCGGGCTGTAGCAACCCGGCGGGGTACCCAGCAACCTATCACCCCGTACAAATGAAACGACGGGGAACCTTTCGCGTGGCCAAGCATTCCTGCACCGGCGTTGACGGTGGAGAGCAGAGTGGCACCCAAGCATATCGCGAAGTCCTCGATAAGCATCAACATTATTGAGAAGACGGCGATCTGTTTTTCCCATCTGCGGTGGGATTTTGTTTTCCAGAGACCGCAACACCTGATCACCCGGCTTTCACGCCAGATGAAGGTGATCTTCTGGGAAGAGCCGGTGTTCGCGCCCGATGTGGCCCCGATGCTGGAGATCGAGCCGCGCTCGCCGCAGCTGGAGGTGATGCGCATGCGGCTGCCGGAGGGCATGGACGCGGCGGCGGCCGAGGCGGCGCAGCGCGTGGCGCTGGATGGGCTGGTGGCGGCGCGCGGCATCGTGCGGCCGCTGCTGTGGTACTACACGCCGATGATGCTCGGCTTTTCCGGCCACCTGCCGGCGGCGGCCGTGGTGTACGACTGCATGGACGAACTTTCGGCCTTTCGCGGCGCGCCGGCTGGCTTGCGCGACCGCGAGGCGCTGCTGATGGCGCGGGCCGACCTGGTGTTCACCGGCGGGCACGGGCTCTACGAAGCCAAGCGCGACCGGCACCCGGATATTCATCCCTTCCCCAGCAGCGTGGATGCGGCGCATTTCGGGCGCGCGCGCGCCGGCGGCGTGGAGCCGGCGGACCAGGCCGGCATCAGCCAGCCGCGCATCGGCTATTGCGGCGTGATCGACGAGCGCATCGACCTCGACCTGCTGGCAGCGGCGGCGGAGGCGCGGCCAGACTGGCAGTTCGTGATGCTGGGGCCGGTGGTGAAGATCTCGGCCGATGACCTGCCGCGGCGGGACAACATCCACTACCTCGGCGCCAAGGCGTATGATGCGCTGCCCGATTATGTCGGGCACTGGGATGTGGCGGTGATGCCGTTCGCGCTGAACGACTCCACGCGCTTCATCAGCCCGACCAAGCTGCCGGAGTACCTCGCCGCCGGGCGGCCGGTGGTTTCCACGCCGGTGGCCGATGTGGTGCGGCACTACAGCGACCTGCCCGGCGTGGCGATCGCGCTCGGGGCGAAGGCGTTCGTGGCCAGCATCGCCGCGGCGCTGGAAATCGACACGCGGCAGCCCGGCTGGCTGGCAGGGGTGGACCGGATGCTGGCCGGCACGTCCTGGGACCGCACCTGGGCGGCGATGTGGGCCATGATCACGGCCAAGATGGCCGCCAACGCGCCCGCGCTGCTGCAACGCAGCGTGGTGGCCCCCCATCTCGCCCGCCCGGCGCACTACGACTACCTCGTGGTGGGGGCCGGCTTCGCGGGCGCCGTGCTGGCGGAGCGGCTGGCGCGCGCGGATGGCGCGAAGGTGCTGGTGGTGGATCGCAGGCCGCATATCGGCGGCAATGCGTTCGACGAGACCAACAGCGCCGGGCTGCTGGTGCATCGCTACGGCCCGCACATCTTCCACACCAACGCGCCCCGGGTGGTGGCGTATCTCTCGCGCTTCACCCATTGGCGGCCCTATGAGCACCGCGTGCTGGCGCGGGTGGGCGAAATGATGCTGCCGGTGCCGATCAACCGCACCACGGTGAACACGTTCTTCGGGCTCGATCTCAGCGAAAGCGAGGTGGCGGCGTTCCTGGCCAGCAAGGCGGAGACGGTGGCCGAGGTGCGCACCAGCGAGGACATCGTGCTCTCCAAGGTCGGCCGCGAGCTGTACGAGGCGTTGTTCCGTGGCTACACGTTGAAGCAGTGGGGCGTGCCGCCGAGCGCGCTGGACAAGGCCGTGGCCGGGCGCATTCCGGTGCGCAGCAACGACGACGACCGCTATTTCAACGACACGTTCCAGCAGATGCCGCTGCACGGCTACACGCGCATGTTCGAGAACATGCTGGACCACGACAACATCACCGTGATGCTGGGCTGCGAGTGGCAGGATATCCGCGACGAGGTGGAATACGGCCACCTGATCTTCACCGGGCCGGTGGACGAGTATTTCGGCCATCGCCTGGGCAAGCTGCCGTATCGCTCCTTGAAGTTCCGGCACGAGACGGTAGAGCGGGAGTGGTTCCAGCCGGTGGGGGTGGTGAACTATCCCTCGCCCGAGGTGCCCTATACGCGGATCACGGAATACAAATACCTCACGGGCCAGGCGAGCCGGCGCACCAGCCTGACCTATGAGTACCCGAGTGCGGAGGGCGACCCGTACTACCCGGTGCCGCGGCCGGAGAACGCGGCGCTGTATGCCCGCTACCAGGCGCTGGCGGATGCGGAGCCGGGTGTGACCTTCGTCGGCCGGCTGGCCACGTATCGCTACTACAACATGGACCAGGTGGTGGCGCAGGCGCTGACGGTGCATGACCGGCTGGCCGGGCGGAAGGCGGCGCGGGTGCGGGCGGTGGCATCGGTGCGGCAGGGCGGGCTGCAGCAGGCGGGCGAATAGGCGCCCCCCTTCTCACGCGGCGCGCATGTCGGCGGCGATCTTCTCGCCGATCAGCATGCAGGTGAAATGCGTGTTGGCCCGGCAATCCGCCGGCATCAGCGAGGCGTCGGCGACGCGCAGGCCGGACAGGCCCTTCACCGTGCCATCGGGGTTGGTGACGCCGCGCGGGTCTTCCCAGGCGGACATGCGGCAGGTGCCGGCGGCGTGCTGGGCGTCGCTGGCTTCGGCCAGCAGCAGCGCGTTCTGCTCGGCCTCCGGCAGGGCCATGGCCTGCGGCAGGGTGAGGTCGGTGGTCCCGACGGTGATGCGCTCGGCGATATCGGCGATGGCGGGGTGGGCGGCGAGGCGATCCAGCCGGGCCATGCCGTCGCGCAGCCGCAGCATGTCGTCGGGGTGGGAGAGCATGTTCTCCTCCACCAGCGGGTCGATGGCGGGATCGGCGGAGAGAAGCTTCACCTCGCCGCGTGAGCGTGCATCGAACACGCCCACCACGAGCGAGCCGGGGCCGGTGCCTTCCGGCAGCACGCCGCGGTGGTTCATGGCGATCATCAGCATGTCGCGCCGGGCGGTGCCGGCCAGGCCAGAGGAGTAGCTGACGCAGAGATTGGTGTGGCGGGCATCCGGGTCGGTGGGCCGGTGCTGCGGCTTCAGCACCACGGCGGCGCGCAGCATCGGATGGTCCATGAAGTTGCGGCCGACTTCCGGCAGGGCGTGGGCGATGGGGATGCCGAGCGGGGCCAGCGTGGCGGGGTCGCCGATGCCGGAGCGCAGCAGGATCGCGGGCGAATGCACGGCGCCGGCACTGAGCACCACCTGGCGGGCGGCGATGTCGATCCAGCCGCGGCCGGGCAGGCGCACGCGCACGCCGCGCACCTGGCGGCCTTCCAGCAGCACGCGCTCCACCAGCGCCTCGCCCTGGATGGTGAGGTTGGGGCGGCCGCGGGCCGGTTCCAGGAAGGCCTCGTTGGTGGAGACGCGCACGCCGTTGCGGTTGTTGATCGGGTAGGTGGCGACGCCCTCGCCTTCCGGCGCGTTGAGGTCATCATGGGCGGGGTAGCCCTGGGCGATGGCGGCATCGTGCAGGGCACGGTCGATCGGGCCCCAGGCGTTGCGCGGGGCGCGATACACCGGCACGGGGCCGGCGCTGCCGTGATTTGGGCCGCCGCGCGGATCGGCCTCGATGCGGTTCATGTGCGGCAGCAGGGCGGCGTGGGACCAGCCTTCGCAGCCGGCCTCGGCCCAGGAATCGAACGCGTCGGACACGCCGCGGATGGCGATCTGGGCGTTGACGGCGGAGCTGCCGCCCAGGCCGCGGCCGCGCCAGTAGAGCTTGGGCTCCTGCACCGCGGTGCGGCGGGCCATCAGGCCGGGGTATTGCCAGGCGGCCTGCATCTCCGGCGGCACGATGATGCGCAGCGGGTTGGCGCTGCGCATGCCTTCGGGTGCCTCCCCTGCCCGCCAATCCCGGCCCGCCTCCAGCAGCAGCACCTGGCGATCGCGGTCTTCCGACAGCCGCGCGGCCAGCACCGCGCCGGCCGATCCGGCGCCGATCACGATCACGTCGAAATTCCGCCCCGCGATGCCCATGCCCTGCCTCCACCCTGCAGAAGGATGATCCCCCGGGCGCGGGCGGGGGGCAACAGGGGGCATCCGGGGCGCGGTTATTGCGAAAGGTAACGGTTTAAGTCATGAATGCAACACTATGAAACCGTTCAGGAATTCATCGCGAAGATTCTCGCTGCCGAAGCCCGCCAGGCGCCGCCGCTGTAACCCGAATGAGAGAAACCGGCGCCCATGTATCCCCTGCCCCGGCGCGCACCGACCTGCCGCGCCGGCGTAGAGGAGGTTCCCCGTGCGCCCCATTGCCCCGCTGTTCCGCACCGCCCTCGCCGCGCTGCCGCGCGGCCTGCCGGGCGACCGCCGCGCCAGCGTTTCCACCATGCTCGCCATGGCCACCTCGGTGCTGATCGGCTTCATGGGCCTGGCGATCGACACCACTTATTGGGAGACGGCCAAGGTCTCGCTGCAGGGCGCCACCGACCAGGCCGCCGTGGCCGCGGGCCGCGCCTATCGCTCCGATGCGAATGTGACCACCGAGGCGGTTTCGGTGGTGGCGGCGCACGGGTTCGTCGATGGTACGAAGGGGGTGAGCATCTCGGTGCAGAACCCGCCGACCTCCGGCAGCTATGCCGGCAACCCGGCGGCGATCCTGGTGAGCGTGACCCAGCCGCAGGCGAGCATCTTCGCCGGGGTGCTGGGGCTGGTGCCGCCGGTCGTGAGCGCGCGGGCGATCACCGCCCCCTCCACCAGCGGTGGCGGGGCCTGCATCATCTCCCTGGCCACGACCGGCACCGGCGTGAGCATGAACGGCACCAACACCGTCAACATCTCGCACTGCAACGTCTACGCCAATTCCACATCGGCCAGCGCCATCGCGCTGACCAGCAACGCCACGCTGACGGCGCTCAATGGCTATGTCACTGGAGGGTGGAGCGTGAACAACCAGGTGGCGCCGTGCCTGAATGCCGGCACCGTCTCCCAGCGCGGCCTGTGCGTGACCAAGTCGCTGCAGACCGGCGCTTCCGCGGTGGCGGACCCCTATGCCACGCGGGCGATCCCAGCGGTGCCGGCGCGCTGCGACTCCAACAACGCCTCGCACAGCAACTCCACCAGCTACACGGCCAAGCCGGACGGGATCTGGGTGTTCTGCGGCGGGCTGAAGCTGACCGGCAGCGGCAATACGCTGACGCTGAACCCTGGCATCTACATGATCGACCGCGACCAGCTTTCGATCAACGGCGACTGGACGATCAACGGCAATGGCGTGACGCTGTTCTTCACCAGTTCCACCGGAAGCAACTACGGCACGCTCAAGGTGCAGGGAAACCAGACGGTGAACCTCACCGCGCCCACCACGGGCATCGCCAAGGGCATCGCGGTGTGGATGCACCGCAGCGCCGCCGCAAATGCCGCGATCGATTTCGGGGGTGGGTCCAGCCTGGCAATCGTGGGCGCGATCTATGCCGCCAATGCGCCGGTGACCGTCTCCGGCAACAATGGCAGCGCCAAATGCACGCAGATCGTGGCTCGCACCATCACCTTCAACGGCAACAATACCTTCAAGCACGATTGCGGCGGCGTGGGCATCTCGGACCCGCCGGGCAGCCTGCCGGCGCTCGTGCTGGTGCAATGAGGATGGCGATGCGGCGCGAAGGCGGCGGGCTTGGGCGGCGCGGCATGGCGGCGGTGGAGTTCGCCATCGCCGGCGGCTTCCTCGCGGTGGCGCTGGCCGGGGTGTACGATTTCGGCCGCGCCTCCTGGATCCGGATGCAGGTGGTCTCCGCGGCCCATATCGGCGCCGCCTATGCCGCGGCGAATGGCTTCAACGCCAAACTGATCTCCGGCGCGGTGACGAGTTCCTCCGCGCTCAATACCCTTGCGGCCACGCCGGCGCCGGCCACGGTGTGCGGATGCCCGAACGGCAGCGCCGGGATCAGCTTCGTCACCTGCGGCACCGCTTGCGCCGACGGTGCGGGGGCCAGCACCTATGTGCGCGTGAATGCCCGCGCCACGTACAGCTTCACCTTTCCCTACCCGTATGTGAGCAACCCGCTGGTGCTGACCGCCACCGCGCTGTCGCGCATCCAATGAGGACGCACCTTCTTCAGCGGGACCGCCGCGGCGTGATCAGCATGGAGATGGGGCTCGTCGCCCTGCCACTGACGCTGTTCCTGTTTGGCGTGGTGGAGATGGGGATGGTGATCCGCATGAAATCGGCACTGCAATACGCCACCACCAACGCGGCGCGCTGCTCGGCGATCAACGTGGCTACCTGCGGCACGTTCGACGCGACCAAGACCTATGCCCTGACCCAGACCCAGGGCGTCTCGGTGGCCACCAGCGCCTTCACCGTCAGCACCGAGACCTGCGGGCGCAAGGTGGTGGCCACGGTGGCGTTTCCGGTGAGCGCGCAATCGATCCTGAAGACCGGGCTCTCGCTGTCCGCCCAGGCCTGCTACCCGCTGCAGCCGACATAGCAGCGGCGCCTTTCGCTGCCCGGCGGGTGCCACTAGGATTCGGCCACCGACCGAGGGAGAGCCGCAATGGCCGCACGCAGCGCACAGATCGACCGACTGTTCGAGGGCTGGACCGGACCCGACACGCCCGGCCTGGTGGTGGCCGCCACCCGCGGCGGGCAGGTGGTGCACCAGGGTGCCTATGGCATGGCGGACCTGGCGCAGGGCATTCCGCTGAGCCCGCGCAGCGTGATCCGCATCGGCTCCCAGACCAAGCAGTTCACCGTGCTGCTGGCGCTGATGCTGGAGCGCGAGGGCAAGCTGGACATGAACGCGCCGGTGCGGCGCCATGCCCCGTGGCTGGCGGAGCTGCCCCATGCGCCGACGCTGCGGCATCTGGCGAGCAACACCTCCGGCATGCGCGATTTCCTGGAGATGCTGACCTGGAGCGGGCTCACCCTGCCCTGCCCCTCCACCCGCGCCACGGCGCGGGCGATCATCGCGCGGCATGCCGAGATGAACTACGTGCCCGGGGAGCAGATGATCTACTGCAACACCGGGTTCTTCCTGCTGAGCGAGATCATCGAGGAGGTGACGGGCCGCAGCTTCAACGAATTGCTGCGGGCGCGCATCACCGGGCCGCTCGGCATGGAGGACACGGTGCTGCAGCACCGCGACAGCCAGATCCTGCCGCGCGCGGCGATGCATCATTCCAAGGGGCCGTCGGGGGACTGGGAGCGGGCGCATTGGGGCATCGTGCTCGGCGGCGAGGGCGGCATGAGCTCGACGCTGGAGGACATGCTGAAGTGGCAGGCGCATCTGGCGAACCCCACGCCGGAGATGGCCGACCTGCTGGCACGGATGGAGCAGCCGACCCGGTTCGAGAACGGGTCGCTTTCCATGTATGCGCTGGGCTTCACCGTCACCCGCTACCGTGGACTGCGCAATGTCGGGCATGGCGGTGGGGTGGCCGGCGGGCGATCGGAGTCGGTCCGATTCCCGAAGGAGTCGGTCGGAGTCGTAATCCTGGGCAACCGCGACGACATCGCGCCGTTCTCGATCGCCCGGCGCATGGCCGATGTGGTCCTGGCCGACCGGCTGGCGCCGGTGCCGGATGAGGGCAATCTGCACCGCCTGGCCGCGGCGGCGGGGATGTACCGGCAGGCGGATGGCGACGATGTGTTCGAGATCATCGACGAGGGCGGCCGGCCGAGCTTCACCAGCCAGGGCGGCAGCGGCGGCACGATCGAGCAGCTGGCACCGGGCGAGTTCGCGCCGGAACGCGCGGTGGTGCATCTCAGCTTCGGGCTTCCGAAAGGGGACGTGATCCCGGCCCGCTGGTGCGGCGCGCCGCGCAGCTATCGCCGGGTGCGGCCGGGGGCCGGCAGCAGCACGGCGCTGGCCGGAGCCTATGCGAATGCCACGCTGGGGCTGGATGCCGTGGTCTCTGCGGATGGCGGTTCGCTCACCATCCGCTCCGACTACGGCGCGTTGCGGCTGGCGCTCTCGTGGATCGAGCCGGACCTGCTGATGGCGATGCCGGCCGATACGCCGCTGCGGGCGGCGGGCAAGCCATGGTTCGCGGTGATCCGCGTGGCGGCGGAAGGGCTGGTGGTCACGACCGACCGCACCAAGCAACTCATGCTCGGGCGGGCGCGCTGATGCGCGGGTTCGAGGCGGCGCTGGAGAAGGCGACCGCGGAGAGCTGGGCGCTGATGAAGCGCATCGGCGCCGACACCAAGGGCACGCTGGGAATCACCCGCGCCCCCTACGACGCGGCCGAGCAGCGTGCGGCGGACGCCACGGCGGCGGTGCTGCGCGAGGCCGGGTTCGCGCCGGAATACGACGGGTTCGGCAACCTGCATGCGATCCTTCCGGGCGCCGATCTCAGCGCGCCGGCGGTGGGGCTGGGCTCGCATTTCGACAGCGTGCCGGATGGCGGCAACTACGATGGGCTGGCCGGCGTGATGGCCGGGCTCTCGGTGCTGCTGGCGGCGAAGCGCACCGGCATGGCGCCGACCCGGGCGCTGCGGCTGGTGGGGCTGCGCGGGGAGGAGAGCCCGTGGTACGGCACCGCCTATCTGGGCAGCCGCATGGCGCTCGGCCTGGTGCCGCACGCCACCATGGGCCAGCTGGTGCGCGGCGATACCGGGCGCACCCTGGCCGACCATATGGCCGAGCTTGGCTTTCGCGGGCAGCGCGGCCCGTCGCTCTCGCCCGACAACCTCGCCTGCTGGCTGGAGCTGCATATCGAGCAGGGGCCGCTGCTGATCGGGCGCGACGTGCCGATCGGCATCGCCACCGCGATCCGCGGCAATATCCGCCACGCGCAGGCCAGGTGCTTCGGCGAATGGGCCCATTCCGCCGCGGTGCCGCGCGATTTCCGCCGCGATGCCGTGGTGGCGGTGAGCGAGCTGGTGATGGCGATGGACGCGTTCTGGACCGGGCGCATGGCGCTGGGCGACGACAATTTGGTCTGCACCGTGGGCATCGTTTCCACCCGGGCGGACCAGCATGCGATGACCAAGGTGCCCGGCGAGGTGGCATTCACGCTCAACCTCGGCGCCACCAACCCCGATGTGCAGCGCCAATCGGGCGAGTATGCCGCCGCACGGGCGCGGGAGATCGAGGCGGAGCGCGGCGTGCGCTTCGAGCTGGGGGCCGACACCGGCTCCCAGCCCACGCCGCTCGATCCCGCGCTGGTGAACCGGCTGGATGCAGCGGCCGGCGCGCTGGGGCTGGGGCGGCATCGCATGCCGACGGTGGGCCACGATGCCGGCATGTTCGCCCAGGCCGGCATCCCGGCGGCGATGGTGCTGGTGCGCAACCAGAACGGCAGCCACAACCCGCACGAGGCGCTGGAACAGGCCGACTATGCCGCCGGGGTGCGGGTGCTGGCCCGGGCCGCGCTGGAGCTGGCCGGCTGACACGCCTGCCTCACGCAATTTGACGCCAGTTGCAGGATGCGGCGGCGGGCGAGGCAATTCGCCTTGCAATCTGCAATGACCGTTGCGGCGACCATCAATATTAACGGTGATTTACCGTGACATTTGCTGTGCTGCCACGAGTCGACACGTTTCGCCATCCGTTTGTCGCGTAGATGCTTTCAGAATGCTGGCATCGCGATTGCGTATCCCGGAATGCGCTGGCCTTTCCTGCCCGCGCACGGCCCCCAGGGCCACCGGCCAAGAACGGCCAGACCGGGATGCCGAGAGCAGCAACGGAGCAGGCCCAGAATGCGCATCCTCCTCGCCCCCCTCGAAGGCTTCCTGGCCGGCGATATCGCCGTGATCCTGGGTGGCGATTCGTTCTCGCTGGACCGTGCCGAGAGCCTCGACGACGTGGCGCCGATGGCACGGCACTATCACTACGATGTGATCATGTTCGGCGCGGGCCAGGCCGGCGGGCCCGGAGTGGATTTCATCCGCCGCCTGCGCAGTGCCGGCTGCCAGTTGCCCGCCGTCGCCCTGGCCCGCCAGCTTGAAGGGCGCGGCCGTGCCCGCATGCTGGACGCCGGCGCCGACGACGTGATCGACATCCCCTGCGACACCGGCGAGCTGTGCGCCCGGCTGCGCGCCGTGGTGCGCCGGGCCCGCGGCTTCACCCGCTCCGTGCTCGCGGTGGGCCCGCTGGAACTGCACATGGACAGCCGCGCAGCCACCGCCTTCGGCCGCGACATGCATCTTTCTCCTAGCGAATACAAGGTCTTGGAGCTTCTGACGCTGCGCAAGGGCACGGTGGTGAGCAAGCCTGCGCTGATGGACCTGCTGTATGGCGAGTTCGAGGAGCCGGACGTGAAGTCGCTCAACGTGCTGATGCACCGGCTGCGCAAGCGCCTGGCCACCGAGGGGCTTTCGACCCTGGTGCGCACGGTGTGGGGCACCGGCTACCTGATCGACGAGCCCACGCGGCCCTTCGTGCCGGTGCAGCTGGCGCCGTTGCGCGAGGAGCTGGCGCTCGTCGGGGGCTGATGCGCCGCCTGCCTCGCCAACCGGCGCGCCCCTTCCGCAGCGGCCTGGTTTCGGCCTAGGCTTCTTCCCATGCGGCGATCGGCGCAGGTTCTGCTCGTGCTGATGGGGGGCGGATTGGTCACCGCCGCCGCCGTGCCGCTGTGGCGGCAGCAGGACTGTGATCCGGCGGTGATGCAGGGCAGCGTCTGCGCGACCGGCACCTCCACCTCGCACAGCTCATCAGGCAGAAGCGTCTCCCGCAGCACGGGTGCGGACGGCACCACCAGCACCGCATCGGCCAGCGTGGCGCGCGGCGGGTTCGGGGCCACCGGGGCGGCGCACGCCAGCAGCAGCGGCGGCTGAGGTGCGGCGGCACACCATGGCTCCACGCCCCGATCGGCAGGCACGCTTCGCGGCGATCGGCTTCGGCTTCGCCGAGATTGCCGGCCAGCCCTACTGGGACGAAACCGCCTGCTGGTCGTTCAGCGCCGCGGAGATCGACGCGCTGGACGACGCGACGATGGAACTGGAACGGCTGTGCCTGGCGGCGGTGGAGCATGCCGTGCGCCGGGGCGCCCCCGCCGCGCTGGGGATCCCCGACACCGTCTGGCCGATCGTCGTGCGCAGCTGGGAGGCTCAGGAGCCCAGCCTCTACGGCCGCATGGACCTGCGCTGGGACGGCAGCGGGCCGCCGAAGCTGCTGGAATACAACGCCGATACGCCAACCGCGCTGTTCGAGGCCGCGGTGGTGCAATGGGATTGGCTGCAATCCACCCGGCCAGGGGCAGACCAGTTCAACAGCCTGCACGAGGCCCTGATCTCCGCCTGGCTGGCCCTGCCGCTGCCCGGCGGCATCCACTTCGCCTGCCAGCGCGGCAGCGACGAGGATCGCGGCACGGTGGACTACCTGCGCGACACCGCGCTGCAGGCGGGGCTGGCCGCGCCCTTCCTGCATGTGGACGAGATCGGCTGGGACGGGCGGCGCTTCCTGGACCTGGATGGTGCGCCGATCGCCCACTGCTTCAAGCTCTACCCGTGGGAGTTCCTGCTGCGCGATGCGTTCGGCGCCCATATGGCCACAGCGCCGACACGCTGGATCGAGCCGGCCTGGCGTATGGTGCTCTCCGGCAAGGGAATCCTGGCGCTGTTGTGGGAGCTGTTTCCCGATCACCCCAACCTGCTTCCCGCCTTCCGCGCACCCGGCCGCACCGGCGGGCCGGAGATCCGCAAGCCGCTCTGGGGGCGCGAGGGTGCGAACGTGACCGCGCCCGGCCATGCCACCGCCGGCCCCTATGGCGCGGAGGGCTACGTGCACCAGGCCTGGGCCGAGCTGCCGTGCTTCGATGGGCGATATCCGGTATTGGGCAGCTGGGTGGTGGCGGGCCGGGCCGTCGGCCTGGGCATCCGCGAGGACGACACGCCGATCACGCGCGACACGAGCCGCTTCGTGCCGCATTATTTCAGCCCCGGCTGACATGGAGGGCATATGCTGAGCAGCCTGCTGGCCTTCATCACCTATTTCGGGTCCGCCGTGCTGCTGCTGGCGGCGTTCCTGGCGCTCTACACCCTGGTCACCCCGATGCTGGACTGGGAGATGATCCGCGCTGGCAACACGGCGGCCGCCGTGGCGCTCGGCGGCGCGGTGCTGGGCTTTTGCATCCCGCTGGCGATGGCCATCGCGCGGTCTCACTCACTGTCAGACATGGTGCTGTGGGCGGCGATCGCGCTGCTGGTGCAGCTGGCCAGCTACGCCGCGGTGCGCTTCCTGCGCCGGCATGAAGCAGGCGGGGTGGAGGCGGGGGACATGGCCGAGGGCACGCTGCTGGCCTGCGCCGCGGTGGGGCTGGGGCTGCTGAACGCGGCGTGCCTGACATGACGCGACGCGGGCTTGCCGCGCTGCTGCTGCTGGCGGGGCCGGCCCAGGCGCAAAGCCAAGCCGGAAGGCTGGTGCCGTTGATGGGCAAGCGGCTGTTCGGGCCGGCGGGCGAGGAGCTGGGGCGGGTGGTGGACATCATCGCCGATGCCACGGGCCAGCCGGTGGCCGCCGTGGTGGATGTGGGCGGCTTCATGGGCATCGGCTCGCGCCGGGTGGCACTGGCATGGACCCTGCTGCGCTGGAAGCCGGGCGCCGAGTTCGTGCGGCTTTCGATCGACGTGGCGCCCGACGTGGTGATCGGGGCGCCCGAGTTCCGGCGTGAGGACCTTTCCACCATCTTCGACCCCACCCGCCCGAAGTGAGGCTGCGGCGCGGCGCCCGCCGGAACGACAGGCCGCAGGTCGCGCCCCATGCCGCGCCCGGCAAGCGGGGGTTGGATGGGCTGAACGCCTTCGTCGCCGGCATGCGCACCGCCTTCGGCGCCTTCGTGCCGGCCTACCTCGCCGGCCAGGGCTGGACCCAGGCGCAGATCGGCTTGGTGCTGACGGCGGAGACCGTCACCTCCATGCTGGCGCAGGTGCCGGGCGGGGCGTTCGTGGATGTCACCCGGCGCCGGCGGCTGGTGCTGGGCATCGCGATCCTGGGCGCGGCCGGCGCGGCGCTGGCGATCGCGGCGCTGCCGATGCAGCTGCCGGTGCTACTGGCGCTGGTGGTGCATGCGCTGGCCGGCGGCATCATCGCGCCGGGCATCGCGGCGGTGACCGTGGCAATGGTGGGGCGGCGCGAGCTGGGCGAACGGCTGGGCCGCAACGTGCAATACGCCTCAATCGGCGGCGGCGCGGGGGCGGCGCTGATGGGGCTGGCAGCCTCGGCCGTGTCGGAACAGGCGGTGTTCGTGCTGGCGGCGCTGCTGGCCATCCCGGCGCTGATCTCCCTGTGGTCGCTGCACCCAAGGCCGCTGCGCCGGCGGGTCGCGGCGGCACCAACGGATGCGATCGAGCCGCAGGGCTCGGTGCGGGCGCTGCTGGCGGATAGGCGGATGCAGGTGTTCGCAGTCTGCGTCACGCTGTTCCATTTTTCCTCGGCAGCCCTCCTGGCAGTGGCGGCCGCCGAGATCACCCGGCGTGCCGGCATGCGGGCAGGCGCGCTGATCGCGGCCTTCGTGATCATCCCGCAGGTGCTGGTGGCTGTGGCCTCGCCCTGGGTGGGGCGGCTGGCGGAACGGATCGGGCGACGGCCGCTGCTGGTGGTGGGCTTCGCCTCCCTGCCCCTGCGCGCCGCCCTGTTCGCGGTGGTGGACGACCCCTATCTGCTGGTGCCGGTGCAGCTGCTGGAAGGGGTGGCGGCGGCGGTGTTCGGCGTGTTGCTCCCGCTGGTCGCCGCGGACCTGACGCGCGACAGCGGGCGCTACACGCTGAGCCTGGGGGCACTCGGGCTGGCGGGCACGCTGGGGGCGGCGCTGTCCACCACGGTGGCCGGGCTGATCGCCACCGGCTTCGGGGTGAAGGCGGCATTCTGGACATTGTCGGCCGCGGGGCTGGTCGCAGTTCTGGTGGTGGCGTTGGCGATGCCGGAAACACGGCCCGGCCCCGCCAGGGACCGGACCAGGCCGTGGTGGCGCCTCAGCTGAGGCTGCCGGGATAGTCCTTCCAGACACTGGGCGCGAGGCGCAGATGCGTCTCCGGCGGATGGGCCTTCGCCCAATGCTCCGCGATCTCCGTGCCGGTGGCCACCCACAGGCCGGGATGGCGGCGCAGATCAGACAGGAAATCGTCGAGCATCTGCGCCCGGTTGGCCCAGCCGCAGTGCTGCGGGTGGATCACCATGTGGAAGTGCCGGCCGCGGCCATACTGGGCGGCGAACTCGGCACGCCAGTTGCGGGCGAGGAAATCCGGGTTCTCCATGCCGGTGCCGCGGCCGGGGAACATGCAGAACCACTGGTCGTCGAAATGGTAGTAGTACGGCAGCGTCAGCAGGGCGCGGCGGGTGGCGAACTCGCTGACCCAGTAATGCGGAATGTCATCGGCGAGCCCATTGCCGAAGTAGCGATAGCCACCGTCGATCAACAGGTCGATCGTATGCGCGCTGACCGTGCCGCCGGCGAACGGATCACTCTGGCGCGGCAGGCCGAACCAGCCCAGCGGGCGGGTGCCGGCGGCTTCGGCCACCCATTCCGTGGTGGTGGCGAGGCGGGCGGCTTCCTCCTCGCGCGACAGGGCGCTGACATCCTCGCCCTTGAAGCCCCCGGCCGCGATCTCGTGGCCATCCGCCACCAGGGCCTTGATGGTCGCGGGGCGCAGCTTGGCAAGTACCGCGGGGGCGGAGACGGTGGCGCGGATGGCGTGCTTGTTCAGCACCGCGCGCAGCTGGGCCAGCCCCTCCGTGGCGGCAAACACGGCGGGATCGGATTGCAGATCCCTGGGCGTGATGCCCTCGGCCCCCGTGGCCACGTTGAGGTCGATCACCACCTGCACGGCGCAGCGGTTCCCGCCGGGCCAGGCGAGCTCATCGTCGCGCAGGCCGATCTCGTCGGAGACGGTGTAGCCCTGTTTCCACGGCATCGGCTCAGGCTCCCTTGGCCGGGTGGGTGGCGATCACGTGGCGCGCGAGCTCCTCCATGGTGGGGAACCACACGCCGGGCATGGCCTGCATGCGGCGCAGCAGCTTCTCCATCATCGCCACGCGCAGGGCGCGACCACTCACGAACGGGTGCATGACGATGTTGAGGTAGCCGCCCTGCTGATACTGCTGCCAGAACGCATCCCACCACATGTCCGCCACGCGATCGGAATCCGAGATGCGCTGGGCGGGATTGGCGCTGCCGAGCCAGGCGAAGCTGTAGAACATCGCGTCGTCGATCACGTAGTGGAACGGGATGTTCAGCAGCGCCTTCCCGGTCCCGGCATCGCGATGGTAGTGCGGCAAATGATGGGCATGGCCGTGCGAGTTGTAGAGGATGCCCTCCTCCTGCAGCAGCTTCTGCGTGTGCCAGGAACGGGTGCCGACCGGGCGCTTGCCGGTGATGCCCTCGATGGCGGCGATTGCCTTTCGCAGGTGGTCCCGCTCCAGTTCGGGATCCTTGGGAACGTGGTGTTCCCACATATGGTCGGCGATCTCGTGCCCCTGGGCGTGGGCATGGCGCAGCGCCTCCGGATACAGCTCCACGATGCGGCCCGGCGTGAACACGGTGCCCTTGATGCCCAGGCTGTCGAACAGCGCGATCATCCGCCAGATGCCCACGCGGCCACCGAACTCGCCCTTGCCGAGCTGGCTGGGCGGCTCGTTCATCAGGCGGCGCAGCAGCATCGCATCGAAATCCAGCGTCACGTTCACCGCCATGCGCACGCCCTCGGGCCAGGCGATGCGCGGGATGAATTCGTGGTGCGCGCTGGCCCGGGCATCGGCCGCCTGGAGGGCGGCAAGATCGGCTGCGAGGTCGGCTGGCATGGCGGGACCCTCCTGTTGGCCGGAGTGTGCGCCGAGGCGCCGGGCGGTCGCAACCAATGCCCCGGCCATGACAGGCCGATGAAACTTTCGCCGCGGGGCTTGCGCCCGCCCTGCCCTTGCCCCCCGATGCCGGCAGGAGGACGCCATGCATTTCGACCTGACCCTGGATGCCCCGGTGGCTCAAGCCGGCACCTACATCGCCCCGGTGGCGCCCGACACGCCAGACCAGCACGTGCTGGCCACCGAGTTCGAGGGCGTGGCACCCATCGCGATGATCCGCGCGACCAACAGCGGCCAGATGGCCTGGCTGTGCCGGCTGGAGGCAGGCGCCACCCCGCGCATCCGCTACCGCTTCGCGGCCGAGGGCGGCGACTGGCCGGCCTGGGCGTTCCATCCCGCCGGAACGCGGTTCGACATCGCCTCCCCTGCCCTGGCGGCCGAGGTGGCCGAAGGCGTGCCGCCCGGGCCGCCATCGCAACGCGTGCCGGCGCTGGCGCAATGGGTGGCGGACCGCTTCCAATACGGCAAGCGCCCGATCTACCTGGGCGACGACCTCGATGCGATGCCCGCCCTGGGCTGCGACCTCGCCACCGGCACCTGCGTGGACATGCACACGCTGGCGGTGGCCGCGCTGCGCACGATGGGCATCGAGGCGGTCTATGTGATCGGCGGCTTCGTCTATGCGGAAAAGCCGGATTACCCCACCGGCCATTGCTGGCTGAACCTGCGCGCCGTGGGTGCGGCGCACCACTACGACATCTCGCATCACGTGGAATACGGGCTGGGCCCGGTCACAACGGCGCTGAACCCGAAGCCGGGCCGGCGCTTCGCCCTCGGGCTGGGGCGCGGGCTGCGCTTCGCGGGGCCGGAGGGCGAGGTGGAAATCCCGTCAATGTCCGGCTGGTACGCTCTGGAAGGTGCCACGAAGGGAACCAAGCTGAAGACGATGGGCCGCTTCGGCTAGAAAATGTCTTTCCCCTCCGGGCCGAAACCCGGAGGGGAAAGGTCTCATCCCGCTCGCTGCCTCATTTCACGAAGAACAGCGTCAGCCCCGGCCAGGCCGCCACGATCACCAGCCAGAACAGCATGATGATGATGAACGGAACGACCGCGCGCACGATCATGGTGAACGGCTCCTTGAACGCCGCCATGGCGACGAACAGGTTGAGGCCCACCGGTGGGGTGAGGTAGCCGATCTCCAGGTTGGCGATCATCATCACCCCGAAATGCACCTTGTCCATGCCGATCGAGGCCGCGATGGGCGTGAGCAACGGTGCCAGCACCAGGATCGCCGAGCCGATATCCATGATGCAGCCGACGATCAGCAGCAGGATGTTCATGCCGACCAGCAGCACGAAGGGATCGCTGATGTTGGAGGTGACGGCAGCCACCAGGGCCTTCGGTACGCCCTCGTAGTCCAGGATCGTGTTCAGGCTGCCGGCGATGGCGATCAGCGGCAGAAGCGTGCCGAGCAGCTTCGCGGTTTCCAGCCCGGTGGCGAAATAGTCCTTCGCCTTCATCTCCCGGTGGATGAACAACTCCACCAGTAGCGAATAGACCAGTGCCACCACCGCCGATTCCGTGGCGGTGAAGATGCCGGAGTAGATGCCGCCGAGCAGGATGACGGGCATCATCAGCGCGAAGCCACCCTCCCAGACCGCCTGGCCGATTTCCTTGAGGCGCCAGGGCGAGCTGGGCATGCGGCGATGCAGCCAGTACGAGTAGATCACGAAGAACAGGGTCAGCAGCAGGCCCGGCCCGATGCCGCCCATGAACATCTTGGAGACCGACACCTCCGTCATGATGCCGAACAGGATCATGGGGATGGAGGGCGGGATGATGATCCCCAGCGTGCCGCCGGAGCAGATCACGCCAACGGCGAAGCTGCGCGAGTAGCCGCCCGCAATGAGGGCGGGATACATCACCGAGCCGATCGCCAGCATGGTGACGATGGAGGAGCCGGAAATCGCCGCGAAGGCCGCGCAGGAGAGCACGGCGGCAACGGCGAGGCCGCCCGGGATCGGCGAGGTCAGCACCGTCATCACCTTGATCAGGCGCACGGCGATGCTGCCGCGCGTCATCACCGCGCCGGCGAGGATAAACATCGGGATCGACAGCAGCACCTCGCGGTCGATGGCGAACCAGATGTCCTGGATCAGGAATTCGATGCTGCTGTTGGTGGCATAATAGACATGCACATAGGCTGCGCACAGCGCCAGCAGCAGGATGATGTTCTGCCGCAGCGCCAGCAGCAGCGCGATGAGGCCGATGAAGAGAACGGTTGTCATGGGTCGAACCCCTGCTCAACCGGGCGGTTCGCGGGCGACAGCGCGAAGAGCAGGTAGCGCAGCGCAGACGACAGCAAGACGTAGGGGATGATCGACTGGATCGGCCAGACGAGGACGTTGAGGCCGAGCCCGCGCTCCTGCAGCTGGTAGGAGCTATAGACGAACTGCAGCGCGTAGATGCCAAGGAAGATGCAGATGGCGGCCGCGGCCAGGTCCGCGATCCGGTTGGCCTGCGCCTCGTACTGCTCCGGCACGATACGGTCGAAGAATTTCGGCCGCAGGTGGCCGCCCTTGGCAACCACCAGGGCAAAGCCGGTCATGCCGGCAACGGCGGTGCAATAGACGGCGAATTTCTGGGCGCCGTAGATGCCGTTGCCGAACAGTTCGCGGCCCACCACGTCGGCGGTAAGCGCCAGGGCGACGCCGGAAAAGGCGGTGACGGCGAGGATGGCTTCGGCCCAATAGAGGCCGTTGAGGAATCTCGGGATCATGGCAACTCCGCATGGCGCGGCATCGCCGCCCGGCATCGGGGATCTGGCCCCAGGCATGCCCAGGCTATCGGCGCGATGCCGGCTGGAACGGGAAGGCCCCCGGGACGCGCCCGGGGGCCTGGCGGGATGGATCAGCGGCGCTGGGCGGCGTATTCGGCCTTGCCCTTCTGCAGCGCGTCCCAAACTTCCTGGGCGCGGCCGCCGATCTCCTTCACCACGTCCAGCTGGGCGGGGACGATCAGCTTGCGCCATTCCTCGCGATCGGCATCGGACACTTCGTGGAAGGTGCCGCCATTGGAGCGGAACTTGGCGCGCAGCTCGGCCTCGGCGGCGATGTTCATCTCCGCGGTGTTCTGCAGCGGCAGCGGGGCGGCGCGCAGGGCGGCCTGCACGGCGGGCGTGAGGCGGTCAAACGCCGCCTTGTTCACGATGAACGAGCCATGGTGGTGCAGGTGCATCGTGTCGACATAGACCGGGTTGCTCTGCGCCGCGGGGGTGGTGACGTAATAGACGAAGGGCAGGTCGGCGGCCTCCACCACGCCCTGCTGCAGGGCCGGGAACAGATCCGCCAGCGACATCTGCGCCCCGGCCGCGCCAACCTGGCGCCAGAACACCCGCGAGGAGGGTGCCGGTGAGACGCGGGCCTTGATGCCCTTCAGCGATGCGGGCTTGCGGCAATCCATCTTGCAGACCACGCCGACGTAGCGAATGTCGTAGCCGCCGATCATCACCACGCCCTTCTCGGCGTAGAAGCGGGCGGCAATCGCCTCGCCATGTTTCTCCATCACCCAGGCGCGCTCGGCTTCCGAGGCCCAGAGATAGGGAACGGTGAAGACAGCAAGTTCCGGCACCACGGCGGCGCTGCCGGCATAGGAAAGCTGGGCGGCCTGGAGGCGGCCACGGATCACCTGGTTGATGTTCTCCTGCTCGCTGGCGACGAACTGGTGCTCGGCCACGATGGCGCCGCCGCTGGTTTTGTTGATGGTGGAGATGAAGTGCTCGCCGAACAGGATCAGCGGCGACCCGGGCTGGGCGGCGGACCCGAGTTTCCACGCACTTTGCGCGGACGCAGGGTTGCTACCCAACAACAGGCCGGCAAGGCCGAGGCCAGCCGCGAGAAGCCCAGTCCGACGTGACAACAGTTTCATCAACACTTCATTTCCCCCTGCGTATCCGCGCCATTCCACGGTGGAGGACGAAACTGTTCGGCGGGAATGGGCAATTGGGCCCACCCATGCCGATCTGTTCTTCGCCTGTTCCAGCCCGATCGCAGCGCTGTCGATCCGAAATCGGAGGCGCCATTCCGATTGCAAGTCTGATGATGAAAAAACGCATGGGGCGTTGCGCACGTGGCCGCAGCGTTCCGTTAACCGCCTTGGCGGATGCTGGCGACATGACCCTCGCCCGTCGATCGCTGTTGCTTGCCGCGCCGCTGCTGCCGCTGCCGCTGGCGGGATGGGCGCGTGCGGCGGGAACCGGGATGCGGCTGGAGCGCGCGGGCGAGGGCCAGGTGGCCCTCACCGGCCCCGGGGTTCGCCGGGCGTTGCTGCTGCCGGCCCTGGGCGCACGGTTGCTGGCGCCGGTGGGATGTGGGGGCGAGATGCTGGCCGTGGTCTCTTTCCGGGAGGGGGAAGGCGGGGCCGCGGTGGAATGGGGCGCGCTGGCATTGGCGGTGGACGGCACGGTGGCGCTGCTCGGGTTGGAGCCGCTGGGGTGGCGGGCCGGTGGGGCCCGGATGGGCACGCGGCTGATGTCCGGCGGGGACAGGCGGCAGATCGCATTCCAGCGTGACAGCGCGGTGCCGGAAACGCCCACTCTGTGGCGGCGCGAGACATGGACGGACTACCTGGCCTGGCACGCACCAGCCGGGCTGGCCGATGCGCCGGTGCGCGTGCCGCTGGCGGGAACGCGGCAGGCGGCGGTGGCGGAGTGGCGGCGCAGGGCCGCGGCGGTGGTGGCCGAACAGCCTCAGGCGGTGACCCCTGCCCTATTGGCGGTGGCCGGGCTTCAGGCGGCGGGCCTCTCGCTGGCCGTCAGCATGCAGCCATCGATGAGCCAGCCTTCGGGACCACGGACCATCGTGTAGAGCGCCAGGGCCGGCGCGCCATCCGGGCCGATCAACTCGACCTCCTGGATCAGCCGTCCGCCCTCCTCGACGAGGTCGGTGAAGTTCACTGCACGTGGGCGATGGACCGGGGGATAGAGGGTGCGGACCATGGCCATGAAGTTGGCCGCGGTGCCGAACATGCCCTGGATCATCGGGCTGGCATGCGAAAACGCCGCCGCGTCGTCGTTGCGGCGGAAGGCCTCCATCTGCGCCTCGATGGTACGCCGGATGGCGGCTTCGTCCGCCGCGGAGACGGGTTGGGCGCTCGCCGCGGGGATGAAGAGGGCCGGCGCCAGCCGGAGAAGCTGGCGCCGGGTTGGCATCAGCCGCGAAGCGCGCGGCGGGCGACGCCGGCGAGGAAGCCGGAGGCGTTGGGCAGGATCTCGTCGTTGAAGTTGTAGGCGTCGTTGTGAAGGTCGCGGCCGGGTTCGCTGGGGCCGTTGCCGATCCAGACGAAGGCGCCGGGACGTTCGCGCAGGAACCAGGAGAAATCCTCCCCGGTCATGGCCGGCTGCATGTCGGTGCGCACGGGGATGCCGAACTCGTTGCAGGCTTCCACGGCCAGGCCGGCATTGGGCTTGTGGTTCACGGTGGGGCCGATACCAACGCTGACATCCACCTGCGCCTTCATGCCGAAGGTGGTGGCGATGCCGTGGGCGACGCGGTTGATCGATTCGGTCAGCAGGTCGCGCACCTCATCGCGGTAGAAGCGCTGGGTGCCGCGCATCGTCACCTTGGAGGGGATCTGGTTGGCGGCCTTGCCGCCCTCGATCGTGCCGATGGTGACCACGGCGGTGTCGAGCGGATCCACATTGCGGGCGACGATGGATTGCAGCGCGACCAGAACGTGGCCGGCGGCCACCATCGGATCGCGCGTGAGGTGCGGCAGGGCGGCGTGACCGGCCAGGCCATCCATGGTGATCTCGATGCGGCCGCCGCCGGCCATGCACGGGCCCTCATGCACCATGACGGTGCCGGCTTCGAGGCCGGGCCAGTTGTGGTAGCCGTAGATCGACTCCATCGGGAATCGGCTGAACAGCCCGTCCTTGATCATGTTCATGGCGCCGCCGCCGCCTTCCTCGGCGGGCTGGAACACGAGATGCACGGTGCCGGCCCAGTTGGTGTCCTGCATCAGCAGCGCGCCGGCGCCGAGCAGCGAGGTGGTGTGGCCGTCATGCCCGCAGGCGTGCATCACGCCGGGCGTGTTGGAAGCGTAGGGAAGGCCGGTAGTTTCGGTGATCGGCAGCGCATCCATGTCGGCGCGCAGGCCAACGCTGCGGTTGGAGTTGCCGCGGGTGATGGTGGCCACGATGCCATGGCCGCCGACGCCGGCAACGAAGGGAATTCCAAGCTCTTTCAACCGCTCACACACGAACGCTGATGTATTGCGTTCATTGAGCGACAGCTCGGGGTTCGCGTGAAGGTGCCGGCGCCACCCGGTCAGTGTCTCAGCGAGTTTCTTGTCCATGGCACGGAGCATTCCATTCCCGGGCGCGGCTGACCAGAGGGGAAAATGGGGGGGTGACGCCGGAAGGTTTTTTCATTACGCGCTCACTTTGCCGTTATCTCGCCATGTCTCGGGTGCAGGTTCGCGGCGGACGGCGGCAAGCGCCGCGTGGGAGAGCCTGCATGAATCGCCTGGTGGTGGTGTCGAACCGGGTCCCGCTGCCTTCGGCCGGCGCGCGCGCGGGCGGGCTTGCGGTGGCGCTCGACGGGCTGATGGAAAAGCGCGGCGGGCTGTGGTTCGGCTGGAGCGGCACCATCGCCGGGGGGCCGACGGCGGCGCTGGGCAAGGTGGAGAGTGCCCATGGCGTGGACTACGCCACCATCGACCTGACCCAGGAGGAACACGACCGCTACTACAACAACTTCAGCAACGGGGTGTTGTGGCCGTTGCTTCACACCATGCCGGAGCTGATGAAGTTCGACCGGCGCGATGCGCGGGTGTACCGCGAGGTGAATGTGCGGATGGCCGCCAGCCTGCAGCCGCTGCTGCGGCCGACCGATGCGATCTGGATCCACGACTACCACCTGATGCCGCTGGCCGCCTGCCTGCGGGCGCGCGGCGTGAAGTGCCCGATCGGGTTCTTCCTGCACATCCCGTTTGCCGCCCCCGACGTGCTGGCCGCCGCCCCCGAGGTGGCCGCCCTGGTGCGCGACCTGCTGGCGGCCGATCTGCTCGGCTTCCAGACCGACAATGACCTTGCCAACTTCGCCGCCGCCGCGGTGCAGCTGGCCGGCGCCCAGCGGCTGCCGAGCAATGCGCTGATCTTCGACGGGCGCCGGGTGAAGCTGGGCGTGTTCCCGGTGGAGATCGAGGCGCAGGCCTTTGCCCGCACCGCCGCGCGCATGGCGTATTCGGCGCCCGGCGAGCGGCTGCGGCGCAGCCTGGATGGGCAGAAACTGATCCTGGGGATCGACAGGCTGGACCCGACCAAGGGGCTGATGCAACGCCTCGGCGGGCTGCGCGTGCTGCTGGAGCGGCATGAGGAATGGCGGCGCGAGGTGGTGATGCTGCAGATCGCCGCCGAAAGCCGCAAGGACGTGGCCAGCTACCAGGCGCTGCGTGCGGCGCTGGATGCCGAGGCCGGGGCGATCAACGCCGATCTGGGCGAGGCCGACTGGCAGCCGCTGCGCATCGTCTCCCGCAACACCGACCGCAGTACCGTGGCCGGGTTCATGCGGCTGGCGCGGGTGGGGCTGGTGACGCCGCTGCGCGACGGGATGAACCTGGTGGCCAAGGAATACGTGGCGGCGCAGAACCCGGAAGACCCCGGCGTGCTGATCCTGTCCCGCTTCGCCGGCGCCGCACGGCAATTGCCGGATGCACTGCTGGTGAACCCGCATGACCCCGACGCGATGGCCGATGCGCTGGATACGGCGCTGAGAATGGATCTGGCGGAACGGCAGCAGCGCTGGGAGCGGCTGTGGCAGGCGATCGAGGACCGGACGCCGGCGCTGTGGGGGCGGTCCTTCCTGGCGGTGCTGATGCGCACCGCCCTGCCCCTGCCGAAGCCGAAGGTGACGACGGCGGTAGCGGCCGAGGGCGTGGGGATGGTGGCGCCGGTGCCGGCCGGGCCGCCGCGGCTGACGCTGGTGGAGCGGGAGGCCGAGGTGCCGGCGGCACGGCGCGTTAACTAGGGACCCACGCGGTTCCTTTCCGAAGCAGAAGTCTCCTGCTTCAGGCATGAGTCGACGCCGCGCGAGGCGGTGTTTTGGCGACGGATTCGGGGTGATTTCGGGCGTGGTCGCGCCATGGCGGCGCACGGGCCAGGCGTTCCGGGCGGAGTCCGGATTTGCGGTGGCCGGACAGGGTCATGCCGCGGTTGCGGGTGCCACGCAGGAGCCAGCCGATCTCGGCGCGCACGCGGCGGCGGCGGCGGAGTTCGTACCAGTCGATGTCGAAATCCGGCTCGTCGTTGGGATTGGTGCGGGTGGAGATGAACCAGTCCGTGCGCGGGACGCGCAGCAGCTGGCGGGGGGCTTGCGCCTTCGAGAGGGCGGCGAGCAGGGCCAGCAGCAGGAGCTTCAGGGCCACCGGAATCTGGGCGTGCAGAATCGCCCGCGCCCAGGGGCGCGGTGCGTCGGCTTCGCTCGGTGCGGTGGGTGAAGGGGTCATCACCGGTTAGTTGAGCACAGACAACACCGATGGGAAAGGAATTTTTTGCTTTTATGTGAAAATTGTTAGCAAGCGCCGTTTGTGGGGGTCTAGAGTTGGTGGGTCCGCTTCGCGACCCACCCTACGAGAGGGTGGGTGCAAGCGAGAACATGCCGGTCGGTTTGTCTGGATCAGCCCTTCCGCACGCCCCACAGCAGGGTGTTGGCCGCCTTCACGAACCCCGAGAGGCCGGTGCGGTAGGCCTGCGGGATGAAATACTGGCCGACCGGGATGTAGGGCGGGTCCTGGAAGCCGAACATCTGCATGTCGGCGGTGACCTTCTGCTGGGCGGCGAGGTCCGGGGCATCGAACCAGGCGTCGCGCAGGGATTCCATGGTGGGGTTGGGGTTGGAGCCGTAGATCGGGATGTGGCTGCCGGGGTTGGAGGGCCAGAGCCCGGCCCAGGCGATGCAGTAGACGTTCCAGCCCTTCACCACGTTGGCGTCCTTGGACTGGATGCGGCCGATCATCGTGCCCCAGTCCATGGTCTGGTAATCGAGGTTCAGGCCGAGCGCCTTGAACATCTCGCGCGCCACCTCGCCCATGGCGTTGGGCGCCGGGAGTTCGGCGGGCACGAGCTGGACGATCTTCTCGCCCTTGTAGCCGCTGTCCTTTATGAGCTGGCGGGCGCGGTCGAGGCTGCGCGGGCTGGTGATGGCATCCAGCCCCGCGGCGCTGGCGTAGGGCGAGCCCGGGGTGAACATGCCGACGCCGGTGCGCGAGAGGCTGGCTTCGTCGCCCACGATGGCCTGCATGAAATCCATCTGCTGCACGGCGGGCAGCAGGGCGGCGCGCAGCTTGGGGTTGTCGAAGGGGGGCGCGGCCTGGTTGAAGTAGATCATGCCGTAGAAGCCGAGCGGATCCAGCGGCTCCACGCGCACGCCGGGCGCCTTGCGGAGCACGGGCAGCAGATCCAGCAGCGGGCGTTCCAGCCAATCCACCTCGCCCTTCTGCAGCGCGGCCGAGGCGGTGGCGGCATCGGGCAGGATGCGCCAATCGACCTTGTCGAAATGCGCAACCTTGCCGCCGGACCAGAAGGCGGCGGCTTCCTGGCGCGGGACGTATTTCTCGTTGCGGACATAGCCGGCGGAGGCGCCGGCCACCCATTCCTCGCGCACGAACCGGTAGGGGCCGCTGCCGATCGGGTCGGTGATGGCGGTGAAGGCATCGGTGTTGGCAACGCGCTCCGGGTAGATGAAGCAGAACGTGCCGCCGAGCCCGTAGAGCAGGTGGGAGAAGGGCTTGTTCAGCTTGATCTCGAAGCGCCGGTCATCCAGCGCCTTCATTTCCACCAGCTGGCTGGCCATGCGCTTGCCGAAGGCGTCGCGCTTGGACCAGCGGTTGATGGAGGCAACGGCATCCTTGGCGAGCACCTTCTCGCCATCGTGGAAGGCCAGGCCCTCGCGCAGGGTGAAGGTCCAGGTGAGCTGGTCGGCGGAGAGGGTGTGGCCCTCGGCCATTTGCGGGCGGGGGATGAGGCCTTCATCGAGGCCGTAGAGCTGGTCGCACACCATGTAGGCGTGGTTCAGCGAGATCAGCGTGTTGGACCAGAGCGGGTCGAGCGAGGTGAGGTTGGCGTGCGGCACGAAGCGCAGGGTGCGTGCGGCGCCCTGGCCGATGGCCGGGCGGGCAAGGCCGCTGGCCATGGCGGCGCCGAGCAGCGGCAGGCCGAGCGCGGTGCGCCGACCGATACGGGGGGATGCCGACATGGGTCTCTCCGGGTTTCGTGGACGTGCGATGGTAGTCTCGCATTTGCATCCATGTCACCGATTGTCGGCGCGGGCTGCCTTGCAAAATCGGCAGGCAGCACCTTGCGGAAATCGGCCTTTTCTCGTCCGTCAGGCCGCTCGGATAGCGCAGGCCACGACGCTCGTAGCGGGCGCAATTTGCGTTCGTTCACATGAACGAAGCATCAGCGCCGCGCCCGCGTCGGCCAAAATCACAACCGATTCAGCTCGCTTCCCTTGTTCCCGGATAGACACCTATATTATCCCGCGCAGGACTTCGATAACCATAACAACACAAATACTATGACAACGAAAATCACAATGGTCCTAATATTGTGCTCTATTTTTTCCGATCGTTCTCTTTCATGCTCAACCACAGGGCAGTTTTTATTAAAACATTTGAAATTATTTATATCATTTGGGTCAATATAAACGACCAATCGGCATAAATTGCAATTTACCGTTCTCATCGCAGATAGTTTCCACCGAAAGGGCAGTAGGCCAACCCTAATTTCACATTATCGTTGAGGGTATCATAAATCGAGAGCGATGCAAACGGTTGATATGGTTAATTTTTCACGATGTATATGCTGTGGTCCTGTGTAAATGTGGGTTTTCATTGTTTTTGTCACCTAATGCCGGTCCTCATGGTGGGCGACTCACGCAAGGATTCCCCGACGCGGTGCCGAACCCTGAGAGATGCGCGATGCACGATGGCGTGGCCCCCGCGATCGCGCCGCGCGCCGGGCTCAGTCCAGCAGGCGGACATCATCGCCTTCGGTGACCACGCCCTCGCGCAGCACAGCGGCGTAGAGGCCGAGATTGCCTGCGTGGTGGTCTGCCAGGCGGCGCAGCACCAGGCGATCGGATTGGCCGGTGGCGGGGTCCAGGCCGATCATGGCGCAGCGGGCATCGGGCTCCACGATGGCGAGTTCCAGGCGCGGGCCGATGGCGAGGCGGCGGCCGACCAGGGTGTTTTCGGCGAAGGGCTCGCTGCCGGGCCAGTCCCATTCCAGGTTCATGCGGAAGCGGCGCGCATCGGGGGCGACGTCCGATTCGGCGGCGAACCCGGCGACCGTCTGGCGGGTAACCAGCGAGATCGGCCGGCAATCCTGCATGCCGCGGGTGCCGAAGCGCAGCGCGAGGCGCCGCCCCGTGGCGGCTTCCAGCTCGGCGCGCAGGCGCGGGTCGTCGATGGCATGGCTGGTGCCGGTGGGGGTGGTGACCCGGACGGCGAAGGCGGTGTCGTCCGGCAAGGGCGGGGCCACCCCGCTGCCGCGCGCCCAGGCCGCCTCCAGCGCTTCATCCTGCAGGGTGCGCTCGGGTGCCACGTAGGCGGCGGCGTAGGTAACCATCGCACCCAGGGTGCGGGCGGAGAACCAGGGGAAATGCGGCGGGCCGGCCGCATCGGTGAAGGCCCAGGCGCGGTCGCCCACGATCCCGGCATGGGCGACGATGGCGCGCGCCACCACCTCGCCGCCCATGGATTTCACCGGGTGGCGGCGGATGGTGCGGATCGTGCCGAGGGTGGTCATGCCAGGCTCAAGCCCATTCCAGGTTCCAGGGAAGCGGGGACGTGCATTCCAGCATGCCCTTGAGCTGCTTGGTGTAGGCGGTGTTGATGAAGAAGCGGCCGAGCGGCAGGGCCGGCAGCTGGTCCAGCGTTTCGCGGTGGATGCCCTCGGCCAGCTTGTCGCGCTCCGCTTCCGTGGCGGCGGAGAGCCATTCGGCGGTGAGCGCCTCCACCTTCGCGTTCTCGAACCAGCCGGCCCAGCCCTTGGCACCGAGGCCGCGCACCACGGTGGAAATGGCGGGGTGGGCGAGCGAGGTGCCGAACCACCAGGTGTGAAAAACGGACCAGCCGCCCTTGTCGATCGGCTCGCGCGAGTTGCGGCGCTGCACCAGGCTGCCCCAATCCGTGTCCATCAGCTCCACGTTCAGGCCGAGCTTCTTGAAATAGTCGAACGTCACGTGGCCGAAGGGGGCGATGGAGGGGACATCGGCGGGGTTGAGGATGACGACCTTCTCGTTGTTGTAGCCGCTGGATTTCAGCGCGGCGCGGGCGGCGGCGAGGTCGCCCTTGATGATGTCCTTGCCGAGTTCCTGGCCGTAGCGCGTGCCGCAGGGGAACAGCGCCTTGCAGGTGACGAACAGGCTTTCATCGTTGCCCGTGACGGCGCGCATGTAGTCTTCCTGCGGCAGGCCGAGGGCGACGGCGCGGCGCACGGCGACGTTGTTGAACGGCGCGTGCAGGTGGTTGAAGCGCAGCGTGCCGTTGAAGCCGATCGGGTTGGTGTTCTGGATGCGCAGGTGGTTCATGCGCTTCACCAGCGGCAGCAGGTCTGGCTGCACCTGTTCCCACCAATCCACTTCCTGGTTCTGCAGCGCGGCGGCCACCGTGGAGGGGTCGTTGATGATCTTCCACTCGATGCGGGCGATCTTTGCCACCTTGCCGCCGGTGGTCCAATCCGGCGCTTCCTGGCGCGGCACGTAGCCGTCGAAGCGCTCATAGGCGACGTTGGCGCCCTGGACGAACTCGCGGGCGAGGAAGCGGTAGGGGCCGGAGCCGATCATCTCCGTGACCTGCTTGTTCGGGTCGGTCTTGGCCAGGTGCTCGGGCATGATCACGGGGACCATGCCGTTGGGCTTGCCGATGGCATCCGCCAGCAGCGGGAACGGGCGCTTCAGCTTGACCTTGATGGTGCGGTCATCCGCCGTGGTCCATTCATCGACGAAGCCGGCGGCGGTCTGGCCGAACACGTCGCGCGCGGACCAGCGGCGCAGGGATTGCGCGGCATCGCGGGCCAGCACGGGCTCGCCATTGTGGAACTTGAGGCCCTCGCGCAGGCGGATGAGCCAGGTGCGGCCGCCATCCTCGATCTGGTGGCCCTCGGCCATCTGCGGCTTGGGCTCCAGCTTGCCGTTCACGCCGTAGAGCGTGTCGAACACGTAGTAGGCGTGGGAGCCGACGGTTTGCGTGGTGGTCCAGTGCGGATCGAGCGAGGACAGGTCGGCGGTTGGCACGAATTTCAGCGTGCGGGCGCGCTGGGCGATCGCGGGGGCGGCCAAGGTGGTGGCCGTAGCGGCAGCGGCGGTACGCATGAACTGGCGACGCTTCATCGGCATCGTGGTCCTCCCAAGGGGTCCGGTTGCTCCGGTTGCGCGCACCGTCACACGCGGGTTCGTCGGGGATCAATCCCTTTCCGGCAGGAGGCGGGCGAGTTTTCGTGGGGCGATGAGGGACCAGGAGCGGCGGACGAGAGCTTCCACCTCCGGCCAGTCGATCGCGCCGGTGAGGCGCAGGCCGATCCAGCCCTTGTGGCCGAGATAGGGCGGGCGGAAGAAACGCTGCGGGTCGGCTTCGATCAGGAGTTCCTGCACACCGCGGGGGGCCTTGCACCAGAGGGCGTCGGGCTGTGCCCCGAGTTCGCCGCCGGGGACGAACATGGCGAAGATTTTATCGCGGATGCGGAAGGTCTGGGTGTTCCAGGTTTCGCGCTGCTCGGCCTCCGGCAGGGCGAGGCAGAGCGTGCGCAGGCGGGGGAGGGCGCCGGGCGATGCCACCTCCCCTGCCCCTCAGGCCGCCTTGGCCTGTTGGCTGATGCGTTCCAGGTTGGCCATGATGTCGCGCGCCACGCGGATGCGCTCGCCCACCTGCATGTCGCGCACGATGGCCAGCTTGTGGTCGGGGCGCAGGCGGATGGTGCCGCCCTTGCTGGCGAGCCATTGCACCAGCCCGGCGGGGTTGGAGAAGGCGTTGCCGCGGAAGCCGACGACCATGCCCTTCGGCCCGCTGTCCAGCTTCTCCACGCCCGAGGCCTTGCACTGGCGCTTGAGGCCGACGACCTGGAGCAAGTTTTCCACCTCCGGCGGCAGCTTGCCGAAGCGGTCGACGAGTTCGGCGGCCATGGCTTCGCTCTGCGCGTCGTCTTCCAGCGCGCCGATGCGGCGGTAGAGGCCGAGGCGGACCGGGAGGTCGCGCACATAGGTATCCGGGATCAGCACGGGCAGGCCGAGATTGATGTTCGGCGTCCAATCCCGGTCCAGCGATCTGCGGCGGCCCTTGCTGGCGCGCTGCTCGGCCACGGCATCCTCCAGCATCTGCTGGTAGAGCTCGATGCCGACCTCGCGGATATGGCCGGATTGCTCGTCGCCCAGAAGGTTGCCGGCGCCGCGAATGTCGAGGTCGTGGCTGGCCAGGGTGAAGCCGGCGCCCAGCGTGTCCAGCGTGTGCATCACCGCCAGGCGCTTCTCGGCGGCGGCGGACAGGCGCTGGTTGGGCGGCCAGGTGAGGTAGGCGTAGCCGCGCTGCTTGCCGCGGCCGACGCGCCCGCGCAGCTGGTAGAGCTGGCCTAGGCCGAACATGTCTGCCCGGTGGATCACCAGCGTGTTCACCGCGGGCATGTCGAGGCCCGACTCCACGATGTTGGTGGAGAGCAGGATGTCGTATTTTCCGTCGCCGAACTCGGTCATCACCCGTTCCAGCTCGGTCGGCGCCAGGCGGCCATGGGCCTGGACCATGCGGGCATCGGGGATGATCTCGCGCAGGCGAGCGGCCATGCGGTCGAGGTCTTCCAGCCGCGGCACCACGCAGAACACCTGGCCGCCGCGGAAGCGTTCGCGCTGCAGGGCCTCGCGGATCACCACGCCGTCGAACGGCATGATGAAAGTGCGCACGGCGAGGCGATCCACCGGCGGCGTGGCGATCAGGCTCATCTCGCGCACGCCGGTCAGCGCCAGTTGCAGCGTGCGCGGGATGGGCGTGGCGGTGAGGGTGAGGACGTGGACGTCCTCCTTGATCGCCTTCAGCTTCTCCTTGTGGGCGACGCCGAAATGCTGCTCCTCGTCCACGATCAGCAGGCCGATGTGGTTGAAGGTGACGCTCTTGGCCAGCAGGGCATGGGTGCCGACGACGATGTTCACGTCGCCAGAGGCCAGGCCCGCCCGCACCTCGTTGGCTTCCTTCGCCGCCACCATGCGCGAAAGCTGGGCCACCTTGATCGGCAGGCCGGCGAAGCGGGCGGAGAAGGTGCGGAAATGCTGGCGCGACAGCAGCGTGGTGGGCACCACCACGGCCACCTGCATGCCGGACATGGCGG
Source organism: Alphaproteobacteria bacterium (assembly GCA_026400815.1). Taxonomy (GTDB): domain Bacteria; phylum Pseudomonadota; class Alphaproteobacteria; order Acetobacterales; family Acetobacteraceae; genus CAMDGX01. The sequence goes on along the minus strand of JAPLOI010000077.1, from coordinate 124,377 downwards.
CGACGAAGGCGGCGCGCAGCGCCACCTCGGTCTTGCCGAAGCCCACGTCGCCGCAGATCAGGCGGTCCATCGGGCGGCCGGAGGCGAGGTCTTCCAGCACGTCGGAGATCGCGCGGGTCTGGTCCTCCGTCTCGGCGAAGGGGAAGCGGGCGCAGAATTCGTCCCACGCGCCTTCCGGCGGCATCATGGCATCGGCGTCGCGCAGCTTGCGGGCGGCGGCGATGCGGATAAGTTCGGCGGCCATGTCTCGCACGCGGGACTTCATCTTGGCCTTGCGCGCCTGCCAGGAGGCCCCGCCCAACTTGTCCAGCGCCACGCCGGCGCTTTCGCTGCCGAAGCGCGACAGCATCTCGATGTTCTCAACCGGCAGGAACAGCTTGTCGCCGCCGTCGTAGATCAGCCGCAGGCAATCATGCGGGGCGTTGTTGACCTGCAGCGTGACCAGCCCGTCGTAGCGGCCGATGCCGTGGTCCTGGTGCACCACGAGGTCGCCCTCGGCGATCTCCGTGGCCTCGGCGATGAACTGGTCGGCGCGCTTGCGGCGGCGCGGCGGGCGGGCGATGCGCTCGCCGAGCAGGTCCTGCTCCGAGACGATGGCGGTATCCTCGGCGAGGAAGCCGCGCTCGATGCCCAGGGAGACGAGGATGACCGGGCCGCGCGGCAGGGCGCGGGCGGCTTCCCACGTCTCCGCTGTTTCGGTCTTGAAGCCGTGCTCGCGCAGCAGATTGCCCAGGCGCTCGCGCGAGCCGGTGGTCCAGGCGGCCAGGATCAGGCGGCGGCCTTCGCTGGCCCAGCGATCGCCTTGCGCCTTCAGCTGGTCGAACACGCTGATGCCCGGACCGCCACCGGATTGGGCGAAGATCGGCGCGGGGCGGCCGCCGGCATCCGGGCCTTCGGCGCCATCCGGCTTGCCGTAGGGGGTGAAGGCGAAGGCGGGCCCGCTGGCCAGCATCGCGTCCCAATCCTCACGGGTGAGGTACAGCCGCTCCGACGGCAGCGGGCGATAGGGCGTCTCGCCGTCGCGCGGCAGGGTGCGGCGGGCGTCGTAGTGGTCGGCGATCATCTCCAGCCGGGCGGTGAGGATCTCGTCGGACTGGTTGTCGAGGCTGACGGACGCACCGGGCAGGTAGTCCAGCAGGGTTTCCATGCTGCTGTGGAACAGCGGCACCCAGTGCTCCATGCCGGGATGGCGGCGGCCATCGGAGATGGACATGTAGATCGGGTCGGCGGCGGCGGCCGGGCTGAACAGCTCGCGCCAGGCGGTGCGGAAGCGGGCGACGCTGTCCTTGTCGAGGAACACCTCGGAGACCGGGCGCAGCATCAGCTTGTCAGCCTTGGCGCCGCTGCGCTGGGTGGCGGGATCGAAGCTACGGATGTCCTCGATGTCGTCGCCGAACAGATCGAGGCGCAGGGGTTCCGGCACGCCGGAGGGGAAGATGTCGATGATGCCGCCGCGGATGGCGAATTCGCCCGGCTCCATCACCGTGGCGGCGCGGCCGTAGCCGTTGGCTTCGAGGAAGCGGGCCAGCTCCTCCGGCCGGATGCGGTCGCCGCGCTTGAAGCTGCGGCTGCCGCCGTGGAAGGCGTGGCGCGGCGGCACGCGCTGCACCAGGGCGTTCACCGTGGTGAGCAGGATGCGGGTGCCCTGGGCGGGTTCCAGCAGGCGGGAAAGGGTGGCGATGCGCTCGCTCACCAGTTCCGGGTTGGGCGAAACGCGGTCGTAGGGCAGGCAATCCCAGGCCGGGAAGCGCAGCACTTCGGCATCCGGCGCGAAAAAGGCGAGTGCTTCGGCCATGCGCGCCATGCGGGCATCGTCGCGCGCCACGTGAACCAGCGGGCCCTTGTGCTCCGCGCTACGGCGGGCGAGCAGGACGGCATCCCAGCCTTCCGGGGCGCCGTAGACGCTCAGGGTCATCGGTGGGTGCCGCCGCCGGCAACGAAGGCCAGGATCTCGCGCAGCATCGGGCTATCGGCCTCGGGCGGGATCGGCACGCGGCCGGTGAGCCAGTCCGTGAGGTCGGTATCCTGCAATTCCATCACCGCTTCCAGCGCATCCATCTCGGCATGGCCGAGCGTGGTCATCCGGGCGGCGACGAAGCCGCCGATCATCAGGTCGCACTCCTTGGTGCCGCGATGCGTGGCACGGAAGAGCAAACGGCGGCGGCGGTGTTCGAGGGCGCCATTCTCGTCTGGGGTGGAGTCGTCCGGTGTCATCCCCGTCACATACGCTCTCATCGCGAAGCTTGCAGCCCATCCGGTGCTGGAATCTCCACGGAATGCATGCGGGGCGTGCACACGCGGGTTGCTGCGCCTTGGCCGCTGCCCGTAGAAGCGGCCGATTACGCGGAGAACTGCCATGGCCCAGACACGCCCGGACGCGATGGAAGACCGGCTGATCGTGGCGCTGGACGTGCCAGGGATCGCCCAGGCGCACGCGCTGGTGGAGCGGATCGGCGATGCGGTGCGGTTCTACAAGGTGGGCTACTGGCTGCTCTATTCGCCGGGCGCCGACGGGCTGCTGGCGGAGCTGAAGGCGGCCGGCAAGCGCATCTTCCTGGATGCCAAGCTGCACGACATTCCGCAAACCGTGGAAATCGGCGCGGCAAGGCTGGCCGAACGCGGGGTGGACCTGCTGACCGTTCACGCGGAACCGGCGGTGATGCAGGCCGCGGTGAAGGGGGCGGCCGGCAGCGGCCTGATGATCTTCGGCGTGACGGTGCTGACCAGCCTGGACGACGCGGACCTGGCTGAGATTGGCTACCGCATGGGCGTCTCGGAACTGGTGGCCCGCCGCGCGCGCCAGGCCGCGGAGGCGGGCTGTGCGGGCATCATCGCCTCGCCGGAGGACAAGCCGGCCCAGCTGCGTGCGGCGGCCGGCGCGCCCGGCCTGCTGATCGCCACCCCCGGCATCCGCCCGGCCGGCGCCGATGTGGGCGACCAGAAGCGCGTGGCCACGCCCTCGCAGGCGATCCGCGACGGATCGGACTACCTCGTGGTCGGCCGCCCGATCGTGGCGCAGCCCGACCCGGCAGCGGCCGCACGGGCCATCCTGGCGCAGATGCGTGAAGGCGCCTGAGCCCCCTACCCCACTCGCACCGCTTTTCGAGCCGCTGACCTCGCTGGGCGGCGTCGGCGAGGCGCTGTCCACCCTGATCGCGCGCGCCGCCGGCGGGGAGCGGGTGGTGGACCTGCTGTTCCACCTGCCGGACAGCTACATCGACCGGCGAGTGCGAAGGCGCATCCGGGACATGGGGCCGGGCGAGATGGGCACGCTGGAGGTGGAGGTGGTGGGCATCGAGCCCCCGGCCACGCGGCGCCAGCCCACCAAGGTGCGGGTGACCGACGGCAGCGAGTTCGCGGAACTCGTCTTCTTCAACCGCTATCCCACCGGGCGTCTGCCCGTGGGCGCCAAGGTGCTCGTCTCCGGCAAGTGGGGCGAAGGGCGGCAGATGCCGCACCCCGATTTCATCGTGCCGGCGGATCGGCCAGACATGCTGCCGGCGGTGGAGCCGGTCTGGCCGCTGACGGCCGGGCTGTTCGGCTACCATTTGCGCAAGCCGGTGGCCGAGGCCGTGGGCCGGGTGCCGGAACTGGAGGAATGGCACAACGGCCCGCTGCTGAAGCGCGAGGGCTGGCCCAGCTTCCGCGAAGCACTGGTCACGGTGCAGACACCCCCGCTGCCCCCCGGGCCGGACGCGGCGCGGCGCCTGGCCTATGACGAGCTGTTCGCCGACCAGGTGGCCCTCGCTTTGCTGCGCCGCCGGGTGCGGGCCCGCCCCGGTCGCGCGTTGAAGGGGGATGGCCGGCTGCGGCAGGAGGCGCTTTCCCGTTTCGGCCACACGCCCACCGATGCCCAGCGCGCGGCGCTGGCGGAGATCGACGAGGACCTCGCCTCCCCGCGCCGGATGCTGCGCCTGCTGCAGGGTGACGTCGGTGCGGGCAAGACGCTGGTGGCCACGCTGGCGATGCTCACCGCCGTGGAATCCGGCGCCCAGGCCGCGCTGATGGCACCCACCGAGCTGCTGGCCCGCCAGCACCACCGCACCCTGTCGCGCATCTGCCCGGTCCCGGTGGAACTGCTCACCGGTTCCGTCACCGGCCGGGCGCGGGCGCGGGTGCTTGGCGGGCTCGCCGATGGCTCCGTGCCGATCGTGGTCGGCACCCACGCGCTGATCCAGGAAGGCGTGGAATTCCAGGACCTGGCGCTCGCGGTGATCGACGAGCAGCACCGCTTCGGCGTGGAACACCGCCTCTCCATCGGCGCCAAGGGCGAAGCGACGGACGTGCTGGTGATGACCGCCACGCCCATTCCGCGCACCGTGCTGCTCACCCAGTGGGGCGAAATGCAGACCAGCCGCCTCGCCGGCAAGCCCGCCGGCCGCCAGCCGATCCGCACCACCATCCATTCGCTCTCCACCCTGGTGGACATCGTGGAAGCCCTGCGCCGCAAGCTGGAGGATGGCGCGCGCATCTACTGGGTGTGCCCGCTGGTGGAGGAGAGCGAGATGATCGACCTCGCCAACGCCGAGGCGCGCTTCGCCGAACTCACCCAGTATCTCGGCCAGTATCTCGGCCCCGTGGTCGGGCTGGCGCATGGCCGCCAGGACTCGGCGGTGCGCGAGGCCGCGCTGATCGATTTCGCCGCCGGGCGCACCAAGGTGCTGGTGGCCACCACCGTGATCGAGGTGGGCGTGGACGTGCCGGAGGCCACGGTGATGGTGGTGGAGCACGCCGAGCGCTTCGGCCTGGCCCAGCTGCACCAGCTGCGCGGGCGCGTGGGCCGCGGCAGCGCGCAGAGCTTCTGCCTGCTGCTGCACGCCGACGGCCTGAACGAAACCGCCCGCCGCCGCCTGTCGTTGCTGCGCGACACCGAGGACGGCTTCGTGATCGCCGACGAGGATTTCCGCCTGCGCGGCGGCGGCGACCTGCTGGGCACCCGCCAATCCGGCCAGCCCGGCTGGCGCCTGGCCCTGATCGACCGCGACGAAGACCTGCTGCACATGGCCGGGCGCGATGCCGAGCTGCTGGTGCAGAAGGACCCGAAATTGGAGACCGCGCGCGGGAAGGCGGTGCGCATGCTGCTGGCGCTGTTCGAGAAACGAGCCGCGGTGCGAACATTGCAATCGGGATAGCCAGCCTGCCACGGCTTGCAATACGGCTGCGTTGCGCTATCTCCGCCCATCGCGAGATGCGCTGTACCAGCGTGGGGGACAACCATGGCAACCGACCGCAAAGCCCCGCTCATCGAGATCGAGGGGCTCACCAAGCGCTTCGGCGCATTCACAGCGGTGGACAACGTGTCCTTCACCGTCTCGCGTGGCGAGGTGCTGGGCTTCCTCGGCCCGAACGGCGCCGGCAAATCCACCACCATGCGCATGCTGGCGGGGTTCATGACCCCCACCGCAGGCACCGCCCGCATCTGCGGCCACGATGTGCAAACCGACAGCGTGGCCGCCCGCCGCACACTGGGCTTCCTGCCCGAAGGTGCGCCGACCTATCCCGAGATGACGGTGGAAGCCTTCCTTGCCTTCGTCGCCTCCATCCGTGGCTATGGCGGCAAGGAGGCAGCACGCCGCATTGCCCGGGCCATCGAGCTCACCACGCTCCAGGGCGTGCGGCTGCAGCCGGTGGAAACGCTCTCCAAGGGCTTCAAGCGCCGCGTCGGCCTCGCGCAGTCCCTGCTGCACGATCCCCCAGTGCTGGTGCTGGACGAGCCGACAGACGGGCTTGACCCGAACCAGAAGCACGAGGTGCGGACGCTGATCAACCAGATGGCGCCGGAGAAGGCCATCGTCATCTCCACCCATATCCTGGAGGAGGTGGAGGCCATCTGCACCCGCGCCATCATCATCGCCCGCGGCAAGGTGCTGGCCGATGCCACGCCGGCGGAGCTGGTGAAGCGCCATCCCTCCGGCAAGCTGGACGACGTGTTCCGCGACATCACCCAACCGAAGGCAGCGTAGCATGCGCAATACCTTCATCGTGGCCCGGCGCGAGCTGGGCGGCTACTTCGCCACCCCGGTGGCGGTGGTGTTCATCGTGATCTTCCTGGCGTTGCAGGGCGTGCTCACGTTCAACATGGGCAATTTCTTCGACCGCAACCAGGCCGACCTCGCGCCCTTCTTCAACTTCGTGCCCTGGGTGTTCCTGCTGCTGGTGCCGGCCATCACCATGCGGCTATGGGCGGAGGAACGCCGGCTCGGCACGATCGAGCTGCTGCTGACCCTGCCGATCACGCAGGGCCAGGCGGTGGTGGGCAAGTTCCTCGCCGCCTGGGCGTTCTGCGCCATCGCGCTGGCGCTCACCTTCCCGTTCATCATCACGGTCAACTACCTGGGCAACCCCGATAACGGCGTGATCGCCACCGGCTATCTCGGTGCGCTGCTGGTGGCCGGCGCGTTCCTTTCCATCGGCTCGGCCCTGTCGGCCGCCACCAAGAACCAGGTGATCGCCTTCGTGCTGGCCGTGGCCGTGTGCTTCCTGTTCGCCGTGGCCAGCTACCCCGTGGTGACCGACTTCCTGTCCAAAACGGTGCCCACCCTGGCCGAGGTGGCCCGCCGCCTGAGCGTCGCCGAACGCTTCCAGGGCTTCACCCGCGGCGTGGTGTCGCTGCGCGACATCATCTACTTCGCCAGCTTCATCGGCTTCTGGCTGTATCTGAATACCGTCATCGTCGAACATCGGAAGGCGGACTGAGCCATGCGCCGTCTCTGGACCTCTGTCGTCGGCGTGGTGGCGGTATTTGCCATCCTGGTCGGCGTGAACCTGCTGGCGGAATACCGCCTGGCCCAATCCAAGCTCGATCTCACCCAGCAGCGCCTCTACACGCTGGCGCCGGGCACGCGGAAGATCCTGGGCGACCTGAAAGACCCCATCACGCTGCGCTTCTACTATTCGCGCACGCTGGGCAGCCGCATCCCGATGTACGGCGCCTATGCGGACAGGATCAGCGAGATGCTGCGCGAATACGCCAGCGCCTCGGGCGGCAAGATCCGCCTGGAATTCTACGACCCCGAGCCGTTCAGCCCCACCGAGGACCGCGCCGTGGCCTATGGGCTGCAGGGCGTGCCGATCGACCAATCGGGCGAGCAGGTCTATTTCGGCCTCGCAGCCAGCAACCTGCTGGACAACGAGCGCACCATCGCCTTCTTCCAGCCGGAGCGCGAACGCTTCCTGGAATTCGACCTCACCCGCCTGGTCTATGAGCTGTCCAGCCCCAAGCGCCCGCTGATCGGCGTCATGTCGTCGCTGCCGCTCGATGGCGACCCGCGCATGATGATGATGACGCAGAACCGCGCGGCCGGTCAGCCCTGGGTTGCTTCCATGCAGCTGCGCCAGGCCTTCGGCATCCGCCAGGTGCCGCTCGATGCACAGGTGATCGACCCCGAGATCCAGGTGCTGCTGGTGGCCCACGCCCAGAACCTGTCGGACAACACGCTGTATGCCATCGACCAGTTCGTGATGCGCGGCGGCCGGCTGATGGCCATGGTCGATCCGCACAGCGAGGCACAGGGCGCGGTGGCGGATCCGCAAACCGGCCAGCCGCCGCGCGATACCGGCAGCAATCTTGCCAAGCTGTTCGATGCCTGGGGCATCGGCTTCGACAACACCCAGATCGTCGGCGACCTCAAGGGCGCCTGGCGCGTGCGCGGCTCGCCCACCGACCGGGCGCAGGTGGTGGACTACGTCGCCTGGTACAACATCCGCGACGGGCTCAACACCAACGACCCCGCCACGGTGGAGCTGAGCCAGGTAACGGTCGCCTCCGCCGGATCGCTGTCCAAGAAAGACGGCGCCAATATCGAGTTCACCCCCCTGCTCTCCAGCTCCGAGCTGTCCGGCCCCGTGCCGCTGGAGAAGGTGAAGATGATGCCCGATCCCGGCCGCATCCTGGGCGAATTCCGTCCGGACGGGCAGCGCCGGGTGATCGCGGCGCGCGTGCGCGGCGAACTGCAATCCGCCTTCGCCACCCCCCCTGCCCCGCTTCCGGATGCGCGCGAGAAGGTCACGCTGCCCGAGTACCGCGCCAAGACCGACGGCCCCGCCAACATGGTGGTGGTCGCCGACAGCGACATCCTGGCCGACCGCTACTGGGTGCGCGTGCAGGAATTCTTCGGCCAGCAGGAAGCCACCCCCTTCAGCGACAACGGCGCCTTCGTGGCCAACCTCGTCGGCACGCTGGCGGGTGGTGATGCGCTGATCGGCCTGCGCTCGCGCGGCACCTCGCTGCGGCCGTTCGAACTGGTGGAAGACATGAACCGCAGCGCGGAAGCCCGTTTCCGCGCAACGGAGCAGGAACTGTCCAAGCACCTGGACGAGACCCAGAAGAAGCTGGCGGAACTCCGCACCGGCCGCGGCAGCCAGAGCCAGAACGCCGTGATCTCGGAACAGCAGCGCGAGACGATCGACGCCCTGCGCCGGGACATCGCCGACACCCGCGGCAAGCTGCGCAACGTGCAGCTGGAACTGCGGCGCGACATCCGCTCGCTGGAAACGCAGCTGCGCCTGTTCAACATCGTGCTGGTCCCGGCCGTGCTGGCGGTGCTGGCGATCCTGCTCGGCCTCGCCCGCCGGCAACGGCGCGCGCGGGCGCGGGCTTAGGGAGGGCGCACGCATGAACCGCAACCTGCGCACCACCCTTCTGCTGGCCATCGCCGGCGCCATCGCGCTGATCGCCGGCTGGCAGTTCGGCACGCCCGGCCAAACCGGCCAGATGGCCGTTGCCCCCGGCACCCTCGTCTTCCCCGGCCTCGCCACGAAGCTGCAGGAGGCCGAGCGCGTTACCATCACCACCAAGGGCCGCACCCTCACCCTGGTCCGAAAGGACGGCATCTGGGGCATCGCCGAACGCGGCGGCTACCGCGCCCAGCAAGACCGGCTGCGCGAACTCCTCACCGGCCTCACCGAACTGCGCGTGACGGAACAGCGCACGTCGGACCCCGAGCAATACGACCGCCTCGGCGTCGGCGACCCCAACAAGCCCACCACCACCGCGCAACTCGTGCGCGTGCTGGGCGCGCAGGACCGCGTGATCGCGGAGCTGGTCGTCGGCCACCGCCGCGTGCGCACCGCCGGGAACGTGCCCGAAAGCATCTACATCCGCCGCGTGGGCGAGGCGCAGTCCTGGCTCGCCGAAGGCCGCCTGCCGGTGGATGCCGACCCGCAGCTGTGGTTCGAGCGCGAGATCACCAACATCCGCAAGGAGCAGGTGGCAAGCATCGTCAGCACCCGCGCCGAGGGCATGCTGGAATTCGGCAAGGACGGCGAGACCCTGGTGCTGAAGGCCCCCGCCGAGCAGCCGAAACTGGACGAATACCGCGTGGAAGACGTGTTCCGCGGGCTCGACTCCCTCACGCTCACCGACGTGAAGCCCGCCACGGAACAGCCCGGCGAGAAGGTGGGCAGCGCCATCTACACCCTCACCGACGGCATGACAGTGACGGTCACCGTCTTCCGCGCCGACGTCGATGTCTGGGCCCAGTTCCAGGCCGCCGGAGACGGCGAGGCGAAGGCCAAGGCCGAGGCGCTCAACCGCCGCGTCGCCGGCTGGGCCTACCAGCTCGGCTCCTGGAAGGAGAAATCCTTCGTGCCCAAGCTCGATGAACTGAAGGCCGACGAGCCCGAAAAGTCCGCCGACCCCGAGGCCGAGAAGAAAGAAAGCGAATGACGGCAGGAAGGCGGGCGGGATGAGCCGCGAGTATCCCGACCGCCCGATCGTCGGCATCGGGGTTGCCGTGCTGCGCCCCGGCGATGGCGTGCCGGAGGTGCTGCTGGTGCGCCGCGGCAAGCCCCCCAATCTCGGCAGCTGGGCCCTGCCCGGCGGCGCGCAGGAGCTGGGCGAAACCGCGGCCGATGCCGCAAGGCGCGAGATCCTGGAGGAATGCGGCCTGCGGCTGGAGGCGGTGCACCTCGCCGCCAATGTCGATTCCATCCACACCGACAGCGCCGGCCGCGTGCGCTACCACTACACCATCATCGATTTCGCCGCCCTCTGGCAGGGCGACGAAGCGGTGGCCGGCGACGACGTCTCCCACGTGGAATGGGCCCGCGTCGATGCGCTGGAAGGCTACAAGCTCTGGAGCGAGGCGCACCGGGTGATTACCATCGCCCGGCACCTTCTGGAGCTGTAGCATGCGCATGCTGGTGGTACTCGTGGCCGCCGCCGCCGTGGCCGCCTGGTTCGTGCCGCAGATCCAGGAAGGCACCGAAAGCCCCTGCCGCGCCCTGGAACAGAAAATGCGCGCCACCCTGCCCGGCGGCTCGCAAATGGCCCGCGCCGTAGCCGCCGAAACCGTGAAGCAGCTGGAGCAGATGCCGCATGGCGGCGGCTGCGTGGTGGGCTGGTGGCAGCTGGTGCTGGAACACGGCTGGGGCCCCACAGGTGCCAAGGCCCGATAGGGCACCCGTTTGGTTTCGATACCATCATTAACGATATATGAATCCAGGCTGGAACGCGCCCCGCCCTCCTGGCATGCTCCCCGCAAGGGCCGCAACGACGGCCCGCGACCGAGGGGAACATCACCATGGAATTCGGCTACTTCACCATGCCCTCCCATCCGCCGGAGCGGAGCCTGAAGGACGGGCACGACTGGGACCTGCAAACCTTCCGCTGGCTCGATGAGATGGGCTTCTCCGAGATCTGGATCGGCGAGCACCACACCGCCCCGTGGGAGCCGCACCCGGCGCCGGATCTGCTGATCGCCCAGGCCCTGCTGCAAACCAAGCGCATCCGCATCGGGCCCGGCGGCTTCCTGCTGCCCTATCACCACCCCGCCGAACTCGCGAACCGCGTGGCGATGCTGGATCACCTCTCCGGCGGTCGCCTCAATTTCGGCATCGCCGCCTCCGGCCTGCCCAGCGACTGGGCCATGTTCAACGTGGACGGCATGAGCGGCGCCAACCGGGAGATGACGCGCGAGGCGCTGGACATCATCCTGAAGATGTGGGGCACGCCCGGCCCATGGGAACACAAGGGCAAGCACTGGACGGTGAACAAGCCGGATACGATGTTCGGCTTCCTCAAGCCGCACATCACCCCGCTGCAGCAGCCGCACCCGCCCATCGGCGTCGCCGGCCTGTCCAAGAACTCCGACACGCTGAAGATGGCCGGTGAATTCGGCTACCTGCCGATGAGCCTCAACCTCAACCCCGGCTACGTGAAAAGCCATTGGGAGAGCGTGGAGGCGGGCGCCGCGAAATCCGGCCGCACGGCGGATCGGCGGGACTGGCGCCTGGTGCGCGAGATATTCGTGGCCGAGACGGACGAGAAGGCGTGGGAACTGGCGGTGAACGGCCCGATGGGCCGCATGATGCGCGAGTATTTCCTGCCGCTGCTCTCCAATTTCGGCTTCAAGGAATACCTCAAGCACGACCCCTCGGTGCCCGATGAGGAAGTGACGGTGGAATACTGCGCCCACCACAACTGGCTGGTCGGCTCGCCGGAGACGGTCGCGAAGAAGATCGAGGCCGTCTACAACGATGTCGGCGGCTTCGGGCAGTTGCTGGTGTTTGGCTTCGACTATGTCGAGAACCCCGCCGCCTGGCAGACCTCGCTGCGCCTGATCGCCGAGGAAGTGAAGCCGCGCACCGCCCATCTGGTGCCTATGCCGGTGGCCATCGCCGCGCAGTAGCCCAAACGGGCTCCATTCCCCCCGGGGAGTGGAGCCCAGCCTGCCCGGCCCCTAGGATGATGGCCGCGATCCAGGGAGCGCCCAATGCTCGACCATGTCTCCATCGGCGTGCGCGATTTCCCCCGCGCCCGCGCCTCCTACGATGCCGTCTTCGCCACGCTCGGGGCCAAGGCGCACCACACCGGCGAGGACTACGCCGGCTATGGCCGGGAGGTGCCGGTCTATTGGGTCCATGTCACCCCCAGCCCGGTGCCGCCCAACATGGGTTCCGGCCTGCATGTCTGCTTCCACGCCGAAACGCGCGCGCAGGTGGATGCGTTCTACCAGGCGGCACTCGCCCATGGCGGCACCGATAACGGCCCGCCGGGCCTGCGCCCGAATTATGGGCCCGACTATTACGCCGCCTTCGCCATCGACCCCGACGGCTACCGCATCGAGGCCCACACCCACGCACCTTGAGGCGTCAGGTCCCGGAAAGATGGCAGGCAGTGACGGAAACCGTGATCCCGTTCTGCCCCGTCGGCAGCACGCTGCCCAGCCAATGCGTACCGGCGATCGCCACGCGCGCATACTGCCCGGCGGCACCGTTGCAGCTGGTCGTCGTCGTCACGCTCACCTCGGCGGCGGTGATGATGCCGGGGAACACCCACTGCCCCGCCAGCGTCGCGGCATAGCTGGCCGGTGCCGCGCAGGCCGGCGCCCCAAGCGCCACGCAGCGCGCCGTGGCGCTGGCCGCGGCCTGCAACCCGCTGCGCGTCCAGCCGATCAGCCGCACCCCCACCAGGCCCAAGGTCACGCTGAGCATCATCACCCCGGCCACCGCGAACTCCACGGAAACGGCACCGCGCCGATCCCGCGCCAGCAGGCGCCTCATCGCACCACCACCGTCGCACTGTGGCTTAGCGTGCGCGGCCCCGCGGCCGAAACAAGAGGAAAACTCGGCACGAAGCTATAGCTGCCCGTCACGGTCATGTAGCGCTGCGCCGTGCCGCCATCCGCGCAGGTGGCGGTGCAGGCCACCGCCGTTCCCAGGGCGCGCGGCGTGCCGGTGGGGCAATGGCAGGTCGCCGCGGTGGCGCTCGCCGTCGCCCCCGTCAGCCAGGAGCTGGAAGTCGCGATGCCAGACAGTGTGGCGGTGGAAACCCCGGCGCCACTGCGCGCGGCATAGCTGGCGGCATTGGCCACACCCACGGCCAGTTGGGCGTGCCGGCGCAGCATCATCCCGTAATCCACCAGGTTGCCCAACAGCACCGCCGTCAGCGGCAGCGCGGTGGCCAGTTCCACCGCCGCCGCCCCCCGGCGCCCAAGCTTTGGCCAGCCCCTCATCGCACCAGCGCCACGTTGGCCGCAGTCGCCGCCGGGGCGCTCGCCGCCGCGTTGATGCCCGCCGACCCCGCGACATAGATCGTGCTCGCCACCACCCGGAAGGTGGCACCGCTGGCCGCGTTCATCTGGATGTTGTTGGTCATGCTCAGCGCGCCGCACTTGGCGTAGAACGCGCCGCCCATGGTCAGCGTCGACCCGCCCGCCATCGTGTTGGTCGGCGCGGTACCATCCGCCTTGCAGCCCTGCCAGAACACGATCCCCGCCGTCGGCCCGCTCGCCGGTGCCGTCAGCGCCATGGTGTTGGAATAGTTGGTCCAGCTGATCGCGCCGGGGTTGCCGCCATTGCGCCCGAGCAGCACGAAGCTCACCCCGTTGGCCGAGATGATGTTGGAGTTGGTGAAGGTCAGGTTGCCGTTGATCACGTAGTAAATCCCGGGCGCGAAGCTATCCGTGGCTCCGTTGCCGCCGATCGTCGTGTTGCCGCAGAACACGCCGCCATTGCCCGGGTTGAAGCTGCGCGAGGTCGCCTGCCACGCGGTGTAGGAGGCATTCACCACATTGGTCTGCGCGCTGTTGTAGCTGCCCACGGTGCCGGTGACCGGCGGAATGCAGCACGCCCCATAGGTGGCATTCACGGAACAACCGGCCGGTTGGCTCGGCGACGGCAGAGCCAGCGCGCCATAGGGATCAGACCGCGCCGCCGCCCCCGGCGAGATGCAGGAGTTGTTGGGGATGGTGGGGGAGACGGTGTTGGACCCGCTGTTGGAAAGGCAGGCCTTGCCCGGCGTGGAGATCGTCTTACCCCGCAGCGTGCCGCTGTTCAGGTAGATCGCCGCATTCACCCCGGTCCCCGCCGCGGTGGAATTGGCAAAGATGTCGCACCCGGCGTTGTCGATCCGCCCCATATTGTCCGCCTTGATCGCGCCTGCCGCACTGGGGTGCAGCGCCAGCACGCAGGTGCCGCTGCCGGAACCGCCGCCCGACGGCAGGTTCCAGGCCTCCGCAACCCCGGTGGCCGAAACGTTGCGGGACAGCGCACCCATCAGCGACGCAAAGGCGAGGTCCACCGGCTTGGCCACCGTCACGCTCACCGCCGTGCGCGAAGCGTCGGTCACGCCGGCGCTCAGCGTCACCGTCGCCTGCCCGGCCGTCATGGTCTTGGTCGCGGCATTCCAGCTCCGGCTGGCGCTGGCGGCCCCGTTCAGCTCCGCCACATCCGCCGCCACGCCCGCCGCGCGCTGCGCATCCACATCCCGCCCGTAGGAAATCGCACCCGCCTGCGCGGCAAGATCAGCGGCCAGCTGCACCCGCTGGCGCGCCAGCATCGCCTCGCCCACATTCAGCGCCACCCCACCCGCCACCAGGAACAGCGGAATCGCCATCGCCAGCCACAGCGAGACCGCGCCGGAACGGCACGCAGCGATCGGTCGGAACAGGTCGGGACGCAAAGCCGCTTCTGGGGGCATGGGTCTCTCGCGGGCATCTGGCGCCCACACTCCGGACACCGGCCGTGTTTCGAAATGCCACGAAAGTCCTACAACGCCCTTACAGCCTGGGCCGATGCCCACCGCGCCCTGGCCGCGGCACCGGGCAGGCGATAGGCTCGCGCAGCATGAACACCCCCCCACCCGCGAACGACGATGCCGCCATCGATCTCGGCCCGCTCGCCGCCATGCTCCACCACGCCCTGCGCGATGCCCAGGCCCAGGTGCTGGAGGAGCTGCAGGCCAGCTTCGCCGTGGAAGACATGCGCCCCCTGCCCTTCGCCATCCTGGTCGTGCTCGCCCGCAATCCCGGCCTGCGCCAGATCCAGGTCGGCTTCGCCCTCGGCATCCAGCCCACCAATTTGGTGCCGCTGATCGACGGGCTGGAACAACGCGGCCTGGCCGAACGCCGCGTGGTCCCCGGGGACCGCCGCGCCCGCGGCCTGTTCCTCACGAAACTGGGCGCCGAAACCCTCGCCCGCCTCGAAGCCAACGCCGCCGCGCACGAGTTCCGGCTGGCCGAACGCCTCGGCCCCGGCGGGCGCGAGCAGCTTCTCAGCCTGCTCCGCCGCCTCGCCCGGCCCCTGCCGGACTAGCGCGTGATCGTCGGAGGCGGAACCGCCGGAGGCGTGAATCACGCGCTCAGACAAAAGCCTACCGCGGCGCCATCCGCAGCGCCCCATCCAGCCGGATCGTCTCGCCGTTCAGCATCCGGTTGGCCACGATATGCATCGCCAGCGACGCATATTCCTCCGGCTGCCCCAGCCGCGGCGGATACGGCACGGAGGCGCCCAGCGAAGCCTGGATCTCCGGCGGCAGGCTGGCCATCATCGGCGTCATGAACAGCCCCGGCGCGATCGTCACCACCCGCACGCCAAAGCGCGAAAGCTCCCGCGCCGCCGGCAGCGTCAGCCCCACCACCCCCGCCTTGGAGCTGGCATAGGCCGCCTGCCCCACCTGCCCCTCATAGGCGGCCACGGAGGCGGTGTTGATGATCACCCCGCGCTCCCCATCCGCGAACGGCTCCGCCGCACTCATCTCGGCCGCCGCCAGCCGCAGCATGTTGAACGTGCCGATCAGGTTCACCCGGATCACCCGCTCATAGGCGCCCAGCGCCAGCGGCCCGTCCTTGCCCACGATCCGCCCGGCGGTGCCGATGCCCGCACAGTTCACCAGCACCCGCACCGGCCCATGCGCCGCCCGCGCCGCCGCAAAGGCCTGCTCGCCCGCCTCGGCATTGGCCACGTCGCACACTGCCGCGATCCCGCCCAGCTCCCGCGCCATCGCCTCCGCCGCCTCGCGGTTCACATCCACGATGGTCAGCTTCGCCCCCGCTGCCGCCATCGCCCGCGCCGTCGCGCCGCCCAGGCCGGATGCGCCGCCGGTCACGATGGCCGAAATGCCGTTGAGTTCCATGCCGCGTCTCCTTCGTTGCACCCCGCTTTTGCCGCCACCCGCCTTGCCCCGCAAGCGCCGCGCGGGCAGGCTCGCGCCATGCAACACCCCGTCCCCACCCTCGAATTCGCCTTCGCGGCCGCCGTCTCCGTCTCGCCGCGCTTCTCCCTCGGCCAGGTCCATGGCGGCGAGCGCCGCGTCATCCCCATCACCGGCGGCACCGTCGTGGGCCCGCTGCTCACCGGCCACGTCATCCCCGGCGGCGCAGACTGGCAACTCGTCCAGCCCGACGGCCTCATCGACCTCACCGCCCGCTACACCATCGAGGCGGCGGACGGCACGCTGATCGGCGTCGTCAACCGCGGCCTCCGCCACGGCCCGCCCGAGCTCCTCGCCCGCCTCAACGCCGGCGAAGCCGTCGATCCCGCCCTGATCTATTTCCGCACCACCCCGGTCTTCGAAGCCCCCGCCGGCCCGCACGAATGGCTCGCCCGCCACATCTTCGTCGCCACCGGCCAGCGCCACCCCAATGGCGTGCTCATCCGCTTCTTTGTCGTTCGCTGAAGCCGGCGCATACTCCCCCTCAACCGGAGCGTGACTCTGGAGGGAGCGACATGCCCGACGATACCGAGGCCGATTTCGCCCGCACCGGCCTGCCCTATGCCGATCGCATCCGCGCCGTGGGCACGGAAGAACCTTTCCGCTGGCTCGCCGCCGGCTGGCGCGATTTTCGCACGGCCCCTGCCGCCAGCATCGCCATCGGCCTCATCGTGGTGGTCGCCGGCTTCCTGCTCACCGCCGGCCTGGCGCTCGCCGGCTATTTCTACCTCACTGCCCCACTGATCGTCGGCTTCCTGCTCGTCGGCCCCTCGCTCACCGTGGCCTACTACGCCATCAGCCGGGATGTGGAAGCCGGCCGCCCCCCCGCGCTGGCCGCCGCCCTCACCGCCTGGCGCGCCAACCCCGGCCCCATCCTCTGCCTCGGCCTCGCCCTGGTCGCCTTCCTCGTGCTCTGGATGCGCTTCGCCGCGCTGATCTTCGCGATCTTCTTCCCCTACGCCATGCTCGATGTGCAGGCCCTGGTGAACGCCACCCTGTTCACCACGCAGGGCCTGTCCTTCCTCTTCGTCGGCACGCTCGTCGGCGGCATCATGGCCACCATCGCCTTCGCCGCCGGCGCCTTCTCCCTGCCGCTGCTGCTCGACCGCAAGGTGGGCCTGCTGGAAGCCCTGGTCACCAGCGTCGTCGCCGTGGTGCTGAACGCAAAGGCCATGGCCGTCTGGGCCGCGCTGGTCGTGGTCTTCACCGGCGCTGGCCTGCTGGCCGGCTACATCGGCCTGGCCATCACCCTGTCGCTGCTCGGCCATGCCACCTGGCACGCCTACCGCGCCACCATCCGCATGCCGCAACCGGGCCAGGGCTGACCCGAAGGGCCCATCGCCCCGGCCGGCACTCAGGCCGCCCGCACCTCCTGCAGGAAGGCGGCAACCTGCCCCTTCAGGGCCTCCCCGGTCCGAGACAGACCATCGGCCGAGGCCAGCACATGCGCCGCCTCATCCCCCGCCTGCTGCGCCGCCTGCCGCACCCCGACGATATTGCCCGAGACCTCCTGCGTGCCCTGGGCCGCCTGGACCACATTGCGGGAAATCTCCTGCGTCGCCGCCGCCTGCTCCTCAACCGCCGCGGCAATCGCGGCCGCGGTCTCGTTCACCCGGCCGATGGTCTCGGTCACCCCCAGGATAGACTGCACCGCCAGGCCGGTTGCCTCCTGGATCATCCTGATCTGGGCCGAAATCTCATCGGTCGCCTTCGCCGTCTGGGTGGCCAGCGTCTTGACCTCAGAGGCCACGACAGCGAACCCCTTCCCGGCATCCCCGGCCCGCGCCGCCTCGATCGTGGCATTCAGCGCCAGCAGGTTGGTCTGCCCGGCGATGTCGCTGATGATCCGCACCACCTCGCCGATCTTCTCCGCCGCCTTCGCCAACCCCTGCACATGCGAGTTGGACTGGATGGTCTGCTGCACGCCCTGCTGGATCACGGTGCCGGCATGCGTCACCTGCTGGCTGATCTCGCGGATCGAGGCGGAAAGCTCCTCGGCGGCGGAAGCCACGGTCTGCACGTTCTGCGTCGCCTGCTCCGAGGCCGCGGCCACCGTGGTGGAACGCTGCGACGTCTCCTGCGATGTCGAAGCCATCGACCTCGATGTCGTCTGCAACTCCAGGGCAGACGCCACCACGCTTTCCACAATGCCGCCGACACTGGTCTCGAACCGCCCGGCCAGCGTGAGCATGGCCTCGCGGCGGTCCAGCTCGGCACGTCGCTTCAGCGCTTCCTGTTCGGCGCGCAGGCGCTCGGTTTCGATCATGGTGTCCTTGAACACCCGCACGGCCTCGGCCATGCCGCCCACCTCGTCCTTGCGGCCAACCCCGGGAATCACAACCGAGGTGTCGCCGCGCGCCAGCTGCTCCATCACCGCGCGCATCGCCTGGATCGGCGCGGAAATCCCCCGCGTGAGCGCCAGGCTCGCAAGCAACGCCACCACAAGCGAGGCCACGCCGCCCATGATCGTCGTCAGGAAACTGACCGAGAACGCCGATGCCAAGGCTTCGGAGCGTGCCGTGAGCAGCGCACGCTCAACAGCGTCGATCTCCGCAACGCTGGCGCGCACGCTGTCCATCCACTTCTTCCCGGCGCCCGAGGCCTCCATCGCCCGCGCCTGCTCCCGCGTCTCCGGCCTGGCCATCAACGCGATCTCCTTCTCGGCGATCTCCTTGCGCCACGCCTGGGCAGACTGGTTCATCTTGTCCAGGCGGATCTGCTGGGCCGGATTGTCCGAGGTCAGCTTCTTCAACGCGGCAAAGGCCGCGGCATAGGCCTCGCCGCCCTTGTGATAGGGCTCCAGGAACACCTCATCGCCAGCAACCAGGTAGCCGCGCACCCCCACTTCCTGGTCCACCATGGCCGCCATCGCCAGGTTCAGCTTCTCCAGCACCACATAGGTGTGCGTGGTCCAGCCTGTATCCTCCCGGATATAGTCAATCTTCAAGTAAACGGTGGTGCTGGCGATCGTCATCACGGCGATCAGCATGGAAAACGCCGCCGTCAACTTGCGGAAGATCGAGAGGTTGGCAAAAAATGACATATATCCCTCGGGTTCGTGCGGAAACTCGTGCTCACCCGATCCTGCCCTGGCGTGAACTAACCAGTGGTTCCGGGCCGTCTGAAAGCAAACATCACGGCTGGCGTCACAGCCTCATGTGCCAAGGATATTCTGCCTCTTGTTAACGATGGATGGCCAAAACGCGCCAGGGAGACCCGGAATACTTTGGGTTCATTTTCGTAAAATAATCGTATCGAATGACCAAGGCGTGCCCATGCGGAAATCGAGCCTCTCTCGGCCAAACCCGCCTGGCCGGGAGGTAGCGCCGGGCACCATCCCCCCCTATCATCCCGCAAAACCCAGGGGCGGCATGGGCTTGTCCATCCTGCCGCCAACCGGGCCCACGCCGCGCAACGGAGCACCCGCCATGGTCGTCCTGCAGATCAACTACCGCTTCCAGAACGTCACCGCCGAGGAATGGGCCAAGCGCTACACCGACGCCACAGGCCAGAAATTCCTGTCCGTCGCCGGCCTGCAGTGGAAAATCTGGCTCGACGGCGAAGGCACCAATGTCGGCGGCATCTACCTGTTCGACACGCGCGCCAACGCGGAAGCCTACCTCGCCGGCCCCATCGTCGCCGGCATGAAGGCCAACCCCAACGTCGCCGACCTGCGCTTCACCCTGTCCGATGTGCGCGAACGCATGAGCGCCATCACCCACGCCCCCGTTCCCGGCCTCGCGCCGGTGCAGCTCGCCGCGGAGTAAGCCCAAGATGACCGACGGTTCCAACGCGAAGAAAACCGGCCTCCGCAAGGGCCTCGCCACCTATGGCGATGCCGAATTCTCCCTGTTCATGCGCCGCGTCTTCATCAAGGCCATGGGCTACACGGATGACGCGCTGGACCGCCCGATCATCGGCATCACCGACACGTATTCGGATTTCAACCCCTGCCACGGCAACGTGCCAGACCTGATCGAGGCCGCCAAGCGCGGCATCATGCTGGCCGGCGGCATGCCGATGAAGTTCCCCACCGTTTCGATCCACGAAAGCTTCTCCCACCCCACCTCCATGTTCCTGCGCAACCTCATGGCGCTCGATACGGAGGAAATGGTGCGCGCCCAGCCGATGGACGCCGTCGTGCTCATCGGCGGCTGCGACAAGACCATCCCCGCCCTGCTGATGGGCGCCGCAAGTGCCGACATCCCCGCCATCGTGCTGCCCACCGGCCCCATGCTCGTCGGCCACCACAAGGGCGAGGTGCTCGGCGCCTGCACCGATTGCCGCCGCATGTGGGCCGATTTCCGCGCCGGCCGGATCGATGAGGCGGAGATCGACGCCATCTCCGGCCGCCTCGCCCCCACCAAGGGCACCTGCATGGTGATGGGCACCGCCAGCACCGTCGGCTGCATGACCGAAACCCTCGGCATGTGCCTGCCCGGCGCCGGCTCCGCGCCCGCCACCCACGCCGACCGCATCCGCCTCGCCGAAGCCTCCGGTGCCGCCGCCGTGGCCCTGGCCAAGTCCGGCCGCAAGCCGTCCGACATCATGACCGAAGCCGCCTTCCGCAACGCCTACACCGTGCTGCAGGCCATCGGCGGCTCCACCAACGCCGTCATCCACTTCACCGCCGTCGCCGCCCGCCTCGGCATCAAGATCGACATGGAGGCCTTCGATCGCATGGGCCTCGAAGTCCCCGTGCTGGTCGACCTCAAGCCGTCCGGCGACCACTACATGGAGCATTTCCACTGGGCCGGCGGCGTGCCCAAGCTGCTGAAGGAAATCACCCCCCACCTCGATCTCTCCACCCTCACCGTCGCCGGCGGCACGCTGGCCGACTACGCCGCCGGCGCCGAAGACGTGCCGAACCAGACCGTCATCCGCACCCGCGAAAACCCGATCGCCGTCGGTGGCGGCCTCGCCGTGCTGTCCGGCAACCTCGCCCCCGGCGGCGCCCTCATCAAGCGCTCGGCGGCCAGCGAAAAACTCATGGTCCACGAAGGCCGCGCCGTGGTGTTCGATGGCCTGGCCGACATGGCCGCCCGCCTCGATTCCGACGAGCTGGACGTCGAGGCGAACGACGTCCTCGTCCTGCGCCACGCCGGCCCCAAGGGCGCCCCCGGCATGCCCGAAGCCGGCTACATCCCCATCCCCCGCAAACTCGCCCGCGCCGGCGTGAAGGACATGGTGCGCATCAGCGATGCCCGCATGAGCGGCACCGCCTTCGGCACCATCGTGCTGCACATCACCCCGGAATCCGCCGTCGGCGGCCCGCTGGGCCTGGTCCAGAACGGCGACCGCATCCGCCTCGATGCCACCAAGCGCACCATCGACCTGCTGGTATCAGACACCGAGCTCGCCCGCCGCCGCGCCGAATGGGTCCCGCCCCCGGCCCACCCGGGCTCGGATCGCGGCTACCTCAAGCTCTATATCGACGAAGTCACCCAGGCCGACCAAGGCTGCGACTTTGCCTTCTGCCTGCCGCCCGCCATGCGGTAACGCACCAACCAAAACCGAAGCGGGCGGTCACCAAGCCCGCTTCGGGCGCAAGCAAGAGCCTTCTTTTTCTGAAGAAAAAGAAGCAAAAAGACTTCATGAGTCCGCGTCTTCACCACCCCGCGTAGGGCGGAACGCGTAGCGGTTCCGCCATCCTTCACTGGGTCCACGCCGCTCGCCGGGCAGGCCCCAGGCGTCCGTTAGCGTTAATTGCCGTCAACGCGCGTTAAATCGCCAAAATCCATAATTTTTTCCTATTCCACCGGTGTTGCCTGTGCGACACTTCCCGGTGATGACCCATCAACCCGCCACTCCGAGCGAAGCAGATGCACCGCGCCCCTGGGCGCGGGCGATTCTGCACGCCCGGATTCCGGCGGCCTTGAAGCTCCTGCTGCTCTCCCTGCTCGCCGCCTTTTCGAAGGCGGAAGCCCCGCGCCACACGCTGTGCCGCCTGCGCCAGGACTGGCTCTTCTCCACCAACACCGACCTCACCGAAGACCTGGACTCCGCCCAGAATCCCTACACTCTTCGCCGCCTCCTGCAATTGCGCGCGGAGATCGGCTGGCTCATGCGCGGCCAGCCCAACCGCGGCATGGCCCTCTCGGGCCACCACGCGCCCGCCCCGTGCCCGTCGCCGATCGCCCGCGCGCCCCCATAGCCGCAACACGGCCCGAGTCACCCCGAATCCGTCCCGAAAACCCCGCACCCCGCGGCCACGACTCGTGCCTTATGCCCAGCCCCACCCGGCCAGCCCGCGGCAGAATTTTATCCCCATTTTACGTGACATTTACCTCACCTCCATGAAATGTCTTCGTAAGGACCATCCGGGATTCCACTGATGCCATCACGCCCCACCGCCCTTGCCCTGGCCTGCCTCGCAGCCCTGTCCCTTGCCGCACCCGCGCGGGCCGACGACAGCAAGGAGAAGGGCTTCTGGGAACGGGAAACCCTGTTGGGCGAAGCCGGCGGCCTGCGCCCTGCCCTGGCCGCCAAGGGCGTCACCGTCTCGCTCTCCCTCACCGGCGAATCCTGGTCCGGCCTGTCCGGCGGCCTGCGCCGCGGCACCCGCACCGGCGGCATGGGCCTGGCCAGCGTGGCACTCGATACCGAAAAGGCCGGGCTGTGGGAGGGCGGCAAGCTCTTCATCAGTGGCGTCGGCACCTTCGGCCGCTTCCCCGGCAGCGCCCTGGTGGGCGGCATCCAGTCCCCCTCCAGCAACGAAGCCACCCGCGGCGCCCTGCTCTACGAAGCCTGGTACGACCAATCCTTCGCCGACAAGAAGGTCTCGCTGCGCCTCGGCCAGATCCGCGCCGACACGGAATTCCTCACCAGCACCTACGGCGAGTCAGAGGACTGGGGCGGCGCCGGCATGCTGTTCACCAATAGCGGCTTCGGCTTCCCCGGCATCTATGGCCTGGCCCTGCCCAGCGGCGGCCCCGCCTACCCGCTCGCCACCCCCGGCGCCCGGCTGAAGCTCGCGCCAGACGATGCCTGGCGCATCCAGCTCGCCCTGTTCAACGGCACCCCGACCCGCAGCGCCTTCGGCTTCCGCGGCGGCGCGCTGGCAATGGCGGAAGTGCAATACCACCGCAACCAGGGCGAGAACGACAAGGCCCTTCCCGGCGCCTATCGCCTCGGCACCTGGTTCCACAACCAGCGCTTCGCCGACCTGTACACCGACACCGCCGGCCGCTCCCTCGCACACCCGCTCTCCACCGGCCTGCCCCACCGCCGCGCCGGCAACTGGGGCGCCTACGTGATGGCAGACCAGCTGCTGTTCCAGACCGGGGAGGAACGCACCCAGTCCATCGGCGCCTCCGCCCGCCTCATGGCCGCCCCGGGAGACCGCAACGTCGCCGACCTGCAGGCCACCTTTGCCCTCACCTGGAAGGGTGCCATTCCCGGCCGGGACGACGACACCGCCGGCCTCGGCGTCACCTTCCTGCGCGTGGGCAGCGCCGCCCGCGCGATCGATCGCGATACCCAGGCCTTCTCCGGCAGCTTCACCCCGCTGCGCGGCAACGAAACCGTGCTGGAAGCCACCTACCAGATCGCACTCGCCGGCTGGTGGCAGCTTCAGCCCAGCCTGCAATACGTCGCCCGCCCCGGCGCCGGCATCGCCGACCCCAACCGCCCCGGCCGCACCCTGCGCGATGCCTGGGTCTTCGGCCTGCGCAGCACGATCGCGTTCTGACCTTTCACGAAATGCTTGCCTAGCGCTTCCGGGAGTGGCCCAATCACGCCATCCCGGGAGCAAAGAATGACCACCACCGACCGCGTCCTCGCGAACAACGAACTGCGCGCCCTGTCCGTCCGCTCCAACTGGCCGGGCACGATCCGCCTTGCCCTCCACGTCACCCTGCTCGGCCTCGCCGGCTGGGGCGTGGCCGTGGCCCAGGGCTGGTGGCTGCTGCCGGCGCTGCTCGCCCTCGCCTTGGTGCAGGTGGCCCTCTTCGCCCCCTCGCATGAGACGATGCACCAAACGGTGTTCACCTCCACCCGCGCCAACCAGATCGTCGGCTGGCTCACCTTCCTGCCCGCGCTGCAATCCAGCCACTTCTACGCGGCCTTCCACTACATCCATCACCGGCACACCAACGTGCCAGGCCAGGACCCGGAGCTGATGCTGCCGGAGCCGAAGACGCTGGGCGAATACGCCCAGCGCATCATGGGCGTGGGCTATTTCCGCGCCCGCCTCACCATGATCATCGATGCCTGGCGCGGCGACATGAAGGGGCCGAAGTATTTCTACATCAACGACCGCCAGCGCCCCGGCGTGATCCGCAGCGTGCGCGCCATGTCGCTCACCGTCGCGGGCCTGGCCATCGGCTCCGCCCTGATCTGGGGCTGGCAGACACCGTTCCTGTTCTGGGTCCTGCCGCAGCTGATCGGCCAGCCCTTCCTACGCGGCTACCTGCTGGCCGAGCACACCGGCTGCACGCT
Source organism: Alphaproteobacteria bacterium (assembly GCA_026400815.1). Classification (GTDB taxonomy): domain Bacteria; phylum Pseudomonadota; class Alphaproteobacteria; order Acetobacterales; family Acetobacteraceae; genus CAMDGX01. The sequence goes on along the minus strand of JAPLOI010000077.1, from coordinate 100,004 downwards.
GGACCGCAACGGCCTCACCAACACCCGCACCACCCTCACCAACCGGATCGTGCGCCTGCTGATGTGGGACATGCCGTTCCACGCCGAGCACCACCTGTACCCGTCGATCCCCTTCCACCGCCTGCGCGATGCCCACGCCCTGCTGCGAGAGAAGCTCGCCTTCGTCCAGCCCGGCTACACCCGCTTCAACGCCGGCTTCGTGCGCAGCCTGCGCGGCGGCGAATAGGCTCAGGCCGCCGCCGGCTGCTCCAACCGCGCCAGCACCCGCTCCACCAGCGCCAGCGTCTCGGCGTCCTGGCGGAACACCACGGCCACGGTCTCGCCCGTCACCCGGGCAACGCGCGCCTGCGCCGGGCTGGTCTCGCCCGGCAATTGCACCGCCAGGCCAATGCCCGGCATCAGCCCATGCGCGCCGGCCACCTTCAGCCCGGCGCCGCCGCGCGCCACATCGACCAGCCGCACTGGCCGCGCGGCGTTGCCCGGCAGCAGCAGCGTGCAGGGCAGATCCAGGCCCAGGATGCGTTCCTGCCGGCGCCGGTCCGTCCCGGCGTCCTGTGCCGCGGACAGGAACAGGTCCACCTCGCTCTTCAGCGTCTCGGCCACCCGCGCCACTTCCTCCGCGGAAGACAGCACGGCATCGCCGGCGCGCATGCTGTCCTCGGCCATGTCGTGCAGGGAGCCCATGGCATCGCGCACCGCCACGGTGCGCCCGGCCACGCCGTTCACCTGCCCGGCAATCTCGCGCGTGGCCGCACCCTGCTGTTCCACCGCGGCGGCAATCGCCGCTGCAATGCCGTTCACATGGCCGATCGCCTCGCCCACCTCGGCCACCGCCGCCACGGCTTCCCCGGTGGCGGATTGGATACCGCCCACCTGGCGGGAGATCTCCTCGGTCGCGCGCCGCGTCTGCTCGGCCAGCTGCTTCACCTCGGCCGCCACCACGGCAAAGCCCTTGCCGGCCTCCCCGGCCCGCGCCGCCTCGATCGTGGCATTCAGCGCCAGCAGGTTGGTGCGCCCGGCCACTTCCTGGATCAGTTGCACCACGTTGCCGATCTGTGCCGCCGCCTCCGTCAGGCTGCGGATGCGCTCCGATGTCGCATCGGCCCGGTCCACGGCACGCGCCGCGGCCTGGGCCGCGCCGGCCACCTGCCGGGCAATCTCGCCCACGCTGGCTGACAGCTCCTCCGTCGCCGCCGCCACCTGCGTCAGGCTGTCGGTCGATTCCCGCGCGCCGAGGCTGCTCACCTCCGCCGCATCGCGCGTGCCGCGCCCGGCCATCGCCACCGTGCCCGCCGTCTCGCGGATTGCCTCGGCCGATTCCGTCAGCATCCGCATCACGCCGGAGACGGAACCGCCGAAATCCGCGGTATGCCGCTCCATCGCCGCCTGCCGCCGGTCCCGCGCCGCCCGCTCGGCCCGCGCCTCCGCCTCCAGCCGGCGCTTGGCGATGCCATCCTGCCGGAACCCGTCCAGCGCCCGCGCCAGCACGCCGATCTCATCGCGCCGGGCCTGTGCCGGCACTTCCGTCTCCAGATCGCCGCCAGCCAGCCGCGCGGTCACGTCGGTCACCACGCGCAACGGCCGCACAATGCCGCTGGCCACCAGTGTTGCCAGCCCCGCCATGGTCAGCACGCCCAGCAGCACCATCAGCCCGTCACGCAGCATCGTCGCACGCTGTTCAGCGCGCAGATCGTCCATGTACAGCCCGGATCCGATCACCCAGCCCCAGGGCGCAAATCCCTGAACATACGACATCTTCTCCACCGGCGCGGCGCTGCCCGGCTTCGGCCACAGGTAGCGCACCTCGCCATTGCCGCTGCGCTTCACCGCGGCCACGAACGCCTCGAACAGCCGGAAGCCGTTCGGGTCGGCGATCGCGCCGATCTCCTTGCCCTCCAGGTCCGGGCGGAACGGATGCATCACCATGCGCGGGGCCATGTCGTTCACCCACACATATTCCTCGCCGCGATAGCGCATCGCCCGCAGCGCCCGCACCGCCTCGCCCTGCGCCTGCGCCCGGGTCATCCGCCCGGCGGCCTCCTCGGCCTGGTAGGTACCGGCGATGGAGACCGCGGATTCCACCACATGGCGCAGCACGGCCCGCCGCGCCGCATCCTGCTCGCCGGTGGTGTCGATCATGGCCAGCGTGCCGATGGACACCATGCCGAGCACGGCCAGCAGCGTGGTGGCGTGGATGCGCCAGGCGATCGGAAGGAATGAGAGCATGGGTGGATCCCGCCGTTGCTGATCCCGCCCGCCATACGCCCTTCACCTTAACAAGCGGAAAAACCCCAGCACGTCTGGCCGCCTTGCCCCGCGGCGGTTATCCATAGGGCCGGAGGATCGCCATGCACCGCCTGCACTACGCCTGGGTCGTCGCCGGCGTCACGCTGCTGGTGCTCGCGGCCTCCGCCGGCATGCGCGCCGCGCCTGGCGTGCTGCTGCCGCCGCTGCAGCGCGAATTCGGCTGGAGCGCGGGCGCGATCTCCTTCGCCTTCGGGATCAACCTGCTGCTGTATGGCCTGATCGGCCCGTTCGCCGTGGCGGTGATGGACCGCTGGGGTGTGCGCCGCACGGTGTTGGCCTCCCTGGCCCTGATCGTGGCCGGCGCTGCTGCCACGCCGCTGATCACCGCCACTTGGCAGCTGACGGTGCTGTGGGGGCTGGTGGCCGGGCTGGGCGGTGGCGTGATCTCCATGGTGCTGGTGCCGGTGGTCGCCGGGCGCTGGTTCACGGTGCATCGCGGGGTGGTGACCGGGGCGCTCACCGCCGGGGCCGCGGCCGGCACGCTGCTGCTGCTGCCGCTGCTGGCCTGGACCAGCGAGACGTTCGGCTGGCGCGCCATGGTGCTGGCCATCGCCGGCGTGCTTGCCGCCCTCATTCCGATCACCGCGCTGTGGATGCGCGACCGGCCGGAACAGATCGGCCTGCGATCCTATGGCGAAACCGGCCCACCGCGCCCCGTGCCGCCGCCGGCCGGCAACCCGTTCGCCCGCACCTTCTCGGCCCTCGGCGAGGGGTTGCGCAACCGCACCTTCCTGCTGCTGGCCGGCGCCTTCGTGATCTGCGGCGCCACCTCCAACGGCTTCGTCGGCACCCACATGATCCCGGCCTGCATGGAGTTCGGCTTCACCGCGGTGCAGAGCGCGGGCGTTGTGGCCGCCATGGGCGTGTTCAACGTGATCGGCGCACTCGCCTCCGGCTGGCTGACGGACCGGTTCGACAGCCGCTTGCTGCTCGTCGGCTACTTCGTCACCCGCGCCATCGCGCTGGCCTTCCTGCCCTTCAGCTTCGACAGCCCGGTGGGGTTCGCCATCGTCATCATGGTGAGCGGGCTCGATTGGGTCGCCACCGTGCCGCCGATGGTGAAGCTGTGCACCCAGCATTTCGGGCCGGAGCGCGGCAGCCTGATGTATGGCTGGATCAACGCCATCCACCAGGTTGGCAGCGGGGTGGCGGCCTTTGCCGGTGGCGTGCTGCGCGACCATCTGGGCAGCTACCTGCCGATCTTCCTCGCCGCCGGGGCCATCGCCCTGGTTGCCGCCCTGTTCGCCGGGCTGGTGCGCGGCACCCCCGATGGTGCAGCGCAGCAGCGTTTGGCATAAGGCGCGGCACAACCGCCCCGGGCACGCCGCGCCATGATCCGCCTCGACAACGTTACCAAGCAGAACGGCCGCCAGCTTCTGTTCATCGAGGCCTCGGCCGCCCTGCAGCGAGGCGAGAAGATCGGCCTGGTCGGCCCCAACGGCGCCGGCAAGACCACCGTGTTCCGCCTGATCACCGGCCAGGAGCAGGCCGATGAAGGCCAGGTGCTGGTGGATCGTGGCGTGACGATCGGGTTCTTCAGCCAGGACGTGGGCGAGATGCACGGCCGCAGCGCGGTGGCCGAGGTGATGGATGGCGCCGGCGACGTTTCCGGCGTGGCCGCCGAGTTGCGCGACCTGGAAGCGGCCATGGCGGATCCGGACCAGATGGACCGGATGGACGAGATCATCGAGCGCTTCGGCGAGGTGCAGGCCCGCTTTGAATCCCTCGGCGGCTACGAGCTGGAGAGCAAGGCGCGCGAGGTGCTCGCGGGCCTGTCGTTCAGCCAGGAGATGATGGACGGCGACGTGGGATCGCTCTCCGGCGGCTGGAAGATGCGCGTGGCGCTGGCCCGCATCCTGCTGATGCGCCCCGACGTGATGCTGCTCGACGAGCCCAGCAACCATCTGGACCTGGAAAGCCTGATCTGGCTGGAGCAGTTCCTGGCCGGTTTCGACGGCGCGCTGATGCTCACCTCCCACGACCGCGAGTTCATGAACCGCGTGGTGGGCCGGGTGATCGAGATCGATGGCGGCACGCTGACGAGCTTCTCCGGCAACTACGAGTTCTACGAGCAGCAGCGCGCGCTGAACGAGAAGCACCAGCAGGCGCAGTTCGAGCGCCAGCAGGCGATGCTGGCCAAGGAGATCAAGTTCATCGAACGCTTCAAGGCCCGCGCCTCGCACGCCAGCCAGGTGCAGAGCCGGGTGAAGAAGCTGGAGAAGATCGACCGGGTGGAGCCGCCGCGCCGCCGCCAGTCGCTGGCCTTCGACTTCCCCACCGCCCCGCGCTCTGGCGAGGATGTGGTGAACCTCAAGGGCGTGCACAAAAGCTATGGCAGCCGGGTGATCTACCAGGGGCTGGATCTGCTGGTGCGCCGACGCGAGCGCTGCGCCGTGCTGGGCGTGAACGGCGCCGGCAAGTCCACCCTGCTGAAGCTGGTGGCCGGTACCACGGCGCCCGATGCCGGCAGCGTGGCCGTCGGCGGCAGCGTGAAGATGGGCTACTTCGCCCAGCACGCCATGGAACTGCTGGACGGGGACATGACGGTGTTCGAGGCGTTGGAGAATGAACACCCGCGCGCCGCGCAAAGCGCATTGCGGGCGCTGGCCGGCTGCTTCGGCTTCCCTGGCGATGACGTGGAGAAGAAGTGCCGGGTGCTGTCGGGCGGCGAGAAGGCCCGTCTGGTGATGGCGCTGATGCTGTTCGACCCGCCCAACCTGCTGGTGCTCGATGAGCCGACCAACCACCTGGACATGGGCACCAAGGAAATGCTGATCGGCGCGCTGTCGCAATACGAAGGCACGATGCTGTTCGTCTCGCACGACAGGCACTTCCTTGGCGCGCTTTCGAACCGGGTGCTGGAGCTGACGGAAGACGGGGTGCATCAGTACGACGGCGGCTACACGGAATACGTCGCCCGCACGGGGCATGAGGCGCCGGGGCTGCACGCCTAGGCCGACCGGCCCCCACCAGGCGATACCGGTGTGCTGAAGGCTCGGCACGGCCAGGGCGGTTCCCAGCGCCCGACATTTCACCGAATGGCAACGCGCCTGGCCCATAGGTCCGGGCGGGGAGCCCCGCGGCGCATGGGTCTTCTGTGCTGCCTGTGAAAGATAGTTGCGATGTCCGAAGCGACGCCACGGCTGTCGAACCCGCTCCCGATCGACCACGGCGGGCCGGTGGACCGTGCCTTCGCTCCCTTCCCCGACAGCGCCCTGCGCGCCAGCGTACATTCCCGCTTTGCGGCCACCGCTTCGGCCCATGCCAGCCGCCTCGCCGTGGCCGACGCAGAGCGCGCGTTCACCTACGCGGACCTCTCCCGCCTTGCGGACCGTATCGCCGCGGGCGTTGCCGCCGCTGTTCCGACCGGCGCGCCGGTCGGCATCCTGCTGGGGCATGAGGCACGCGCCCCAGCGGCCATGCTTGGCATCTTGCGCGCAGGGGCCGCCTATGTGCCGCTCGATGCGCAGCACCCTGCGGCCCGCCTCGCCGCCATCGCAGCGAATGCCGGCCTAGCCGCGATGGTCAGCGCCGGACCGCTGGTGGCCCGCGCCGCGATGCTCGTGCCCGGCATTCCGGTGATTGCCCTGGAGACCCTGGCCGAAGGCCCCCGGACCATCATCCCGCCCGATCCGGCGGCCATCGCCTGGATCCTCTATACCTCCGGCAGCACCGGCGCGCCCAAAGGGGTGTTCCAGGACCACCGCGGCCTGCTGCACGACGTGATGCAATACGCCAATGCAGCCCATCTCACGCCGCAGGACCGGCTGACCTCGTTCTACTCCCCCGCCACCGCGGGCGCCGTGCGCGACATCTGGGCAGCCCTGCTCACCGGCGCCAGCCTGCATATCCAGCCGCCGCACCACGGCACAGCTGCGATGGCGGAGTTCCTGCGCGACGCAGCACCTTCGATCTACCATTCAGTGCCCGCACTGCTCCGGCACCTGGCCGCCGCCAATACACCCCCGCTGCCCTGCGTCCGTCTCGGCTATGTCGCCGGCGACCGCGTCGACCGGGACGATGTCGGCGCGTTCTTTCGTCTGTTTCCGAATGCGTTGCTCTATACCGGCCTGGGCGCGACCGAGGCCTCCACCATCTACGTCCATCGCTTTGTCGCCCGCGATGCCCCGCTGCCTGAAGGCCGCGTTCCCGTTGGGCACCCCATGCCAGACCGGCTCGCCCTGCTGGTGGACGAAACCGGGCGGGCGGTGCCGCGGGGTGAGGTCGGCGAGATCGTCGTCTGCTCACCCTACATCGCGCGCGGCTACTGGCGTGCCGATGCATTGACGGCCGAGCGCTTCTCCGACGATCCCGCCCGCCCCGGCTGGCGGCGCTACCGGACCGGTGACCTGGGATGCTGGCGTGCGGACGGGCTGCTGGAACATCTCGGCCGCACGGACCAGATGGTGAAGCTGGGTGGCCAGCGGGTGGAGCTCGCCGCCGTCGAGGTCGCGCTGAAATCCCTGCCCGGTGTCGCCGAGGCGGCCGTTCTGGTGCGGGCCGCAGCGGCGACTGGCGGGCATCCGCAACTGGTCGGGCACGTGGTGCCACGCCTCACCGGGATCGTGCCCACCCAGGGTGCGCTGCTGGCCGCGTTGCGCCGCATCCTGCCGCCGCCGATGGTCCCTGCCACGCTTGTGATCCGGGACCGGATTGCGCTGCTGCCCAACTTCAAGGTGGACCGCACGGCCCTGGCCCACGACGATGCCGCGCTGGCCGCGACGGATACCCAGCACGCCCACGGCCCGTCTGCCACGATTGCCGCGATCGCCAGCGAAATCCTCGATCTCCCTGCCGCACCAGGGGCCGATCAAGACCTGCTGGCGCTTGGCGGCGATTCCATCGGCATGATCGGCCTTGCGGTCGCGCTGGAGCAGCATTTCGGCAGGCTGGTGCCGCTGGAGGCGGTTGTCGCCGCGCGCACGCCGCGCCGCATCGCGGCGTGGATTGAGGCCAGCTCATCGAGTGCCGGCAGCCTGCATGGGGCCATCGCCACGCTGCGGGCGGGTGCCACGGATGTGGCGCCGTTGCTATGGCCGCACGACGTGGGCGGTGGCTGGCACGGGGTTCCGGCGTTGCTGCCGCTCATGCCGCCAGGGCGTGCCTGGCTGGGCCTGCGCGACCCGGCCGGCGACGATGCCACGCGGCCCGCCGATAGCCTGGAGGCGCATGCGGCGCTGATGTTCGCGGCCCTTCGCGCCGCCGGCCATGCGGAGCACCCTGGCGGCATCCCCATCGGCTGGTCGTTCGGCGGCAGGCTTGCCTGGGAACTTGGCGCGCAGATGCAGGCGGCCGGCTGGGCCGTGCCCTGCGTCGTGATCATTGATGCGCCGACCACGCCTGTCGGCGCCGGCCTCGAACCAGGGGATCCCGATGCGCCATGGCGGGCCGCCGCCGAACGGCGCTACCGCATCGCCGCCCAATACCATGCCAGCGCCGCACCGCTCGACCTCGTGCTGATCCGCAGCGCTGGGAGCGGGCCACATCTCGCCGGTCTTCCCGATGATCTCGGCTGGTCCGGGCTCGCGCGGAGCGTCAGGCGCCACACGATCCCGGGCTATCACCTCACGCTCTGGCAGGCGGGCCGGGAGGACCTTTGCCGCGTGTTGGAGACGGTCCTGCCGTAGCCGGCGCGTTTGGCGATCGGAGCTTAGCCCGCGAGCGCCGCCCGTACCGCGGCCAAAGCGTCATCGGCCTTTGCGGCATCAGGGCCCCCGGCCTGGGCCATGTCGGGCCTTCCGCCGCCGCCCTTGCCGCCGACGGCCGCACTGGCGGCGCGCACGAGATCGACGGCGCTGACCCGGCCCGTGAGGCCGGCGGAGACAGACACCACGATGCTGGCCTTGCCTTCGGCGGTGGAAACCAGGGCGACGACGCCCTCGCCGATCTGCTGGCCGATGGCCTCCGCGATGCCCTTGAGGTCGCGGGCGGGGACCTCGCCGAGATTGCGGGCGGCCAGCGTGATGCCGTTGACGGTTTCCGCCTCGCTGGTGGTGCCGCCGGTGGCGAGCTTCTTCTGCAGTTCCTGCACCTGGCGTTCCAGCTTGCGGCGCTCCTCCACCAGGGCGGCGACGCGCTCCGGCACTTCGGCGGGCGCGGCGCGGAGGGCGATGGCGACCTCGAGCAGGCGGCGGTCGTTCTCGGCGATGGCGGCCAGGGCGGCTTCGCCGACCACGGCTTCCACGCGGCGGACGCCGGCAGAGACGGCACTTTCGGACAGGATGCGCATCAGGCCGATATCGCCGGTGCGGCGGACATGGGTGCCGCCGCAGAGCTCGATCGAATAGGCGCGGCCATTGTCGTCGCCCATGGCAACGACGCGGACTTCCTCGCCGTATTTCTCGCCGAACAGGGCGCGCGCACCTTCGGCCACGGCGGCGTCGGGGGTCATGAGCCGGGTGGTGACCTCGGCGTTCTCGCGGATGCGGGCGTTCACCTCGGCTTCCACCACGGCGAGGTCGTCGCGCGTAATGGGGGTGGGCTGGCTGACGTCGAAACGCAGGCGGTCGGGCGCGTTCAGGCTGCCCTTCTGGGCCACGTGGTCGCCGAGGCGGCGGCGGAGCGCCTCGTGCAGCAGGTGGGTGGCGCTGTGGTGGGCGCGGATGGCGCTGCGGCGGGCGTGGTCCACCGTGGCGGCGACGGGCTTGCCGATCTCGGCGACGCCTTCGGTGACGCGGCCGAGATGGACAAAGAGGTCGCCGACCTTCTTCTGGGTGTCGTGGATAGTGATGCTGAAGCCGGGGCCGGCGATGATGCCGGTGTCGCCCACCTGGCCGCCTGATTCGGCGTAGAACGGGGTCTGGTTGAGGATGACCGCGACTTCCTGGCCGGCTTCGGCCGTCGGGACCGGATGGCCGGCGACGACGAGGGCGGTGATCTCGCCCTCGGCGGCTTCGGTGGCGTAGCCGAGGAACTCGCTGGCGCCGAGCTTCTGCTTGAGGTCGAACCAGACGGTTTCGGTGGCGGCCTCGCCGCTGCCGGCCCAGGCGGCGCGGGCGCGCTTGCGCTGCTCCTCCATGGCGGTGTTGAAGCCATCGACATCGACGGACTGGCCCTGCTCACGCAGCGCGTCCTGGGTGAGGTCGAGCGGGAAGCCGAAGGTGTCGTAGAGCTTGAAGGCGACGGCGCCCGCGAGCTTGTCGCCCGGGGCGAGCATGGCGGTTTCCTCCGCCAGCAGGCCCAGGCCGCGATCCAGCATGGCCTTGAAGCGGGTTTCCTCCAGGCGGAGCGTGTCGGCGATGAGCGTCTCGCCGCGGACCAGCTCCGGATAGGCGCTGCCCATCTGGCGGACCAGGGCGGGGACGAGGCGGTGCATGATCGGGTCGCGCGCGCCCATCATGTGGGCGTGGCGCATGGCGCGGCGCATGATGCGGCGGAGCACGTAGCCGCGGCCCTCGTTGCTGGGCATGACGCCCTCGGCAATCAGGAACGACGTGGCGCGCAGGTGGTCGGCCACCACGCGGTGGCTGGCGCGGAACGGGCCGTCCGGGTCCTGGCTAGTGGCTTCGGCGCTGGCCAGGATGAGGGCGCGCATCGTGTCGGTGTCGTAGTTGTCGTGCTTGCCCTGGAGGATGGCGGCGAAGCGCTCCAGGCCCATGCCGGTGTCGATCGAGGGGCGCGGCAGCGGCTTGCGCACGCCGGGCGGCCCTTCCTCGAACTGCATGAAAACGTTGTTCCAGATCTCGATGAAGCGGTCGCCATCCTCATCGGGGCTGCCCGGGGGGCCGCCCGCGATCTTGTCGCCGTGGTCGTAGAAGATCTCCGAGCAGGGGCCGCAGGGGCCGGTATCGCCCATGCGCCAGAAATTGTCGGAGGTGGAAATGCGGATGATGCGGCTTTCCGGCAGGCCAGCGATCTTCTTCCACAGGGCAGCGGCGTCTTCGTCCTCGGAATAGACGGTGACGAGCAGCTTGTCCTTCGGGAGGGCGAAGTCCTTCGTCAGCAGGGTCCAGGCGTGGTAGATGGCCTGGTCCTTGAAGTAGTCGCCGAAGGAGAAATTGCCCAGCATCTCGAAGAAGGTGTGGTGGCGGGCGGTGTAGCCGACATTATCGAGGTCGTTGTGCTTGCCGCCGGCGCGGACGCATTTCTGCGCAGTGGTGGCGCGGCTGTAGGCGCGCTTCTCCTGGCCGGTGAAGACGTTCTTGAACTGGACCATCCCCGAGTTGGCGAACATCAGGGTGGGGTCGTTGCGCGGCACCAGGGGGCTGCTCTCGACCACGGTGTGGCCGTGGCGGGCGAAGTAATCCAGGAAGGTGGCGCGGATATCGTTCGAGGAGGTCATTTTCCAGCCCGGGCAAGGTGTGGAAGCGGGGCGGTTCACCTAGCGCAGGGGGGGCCGCATGTCACGCGCGCGGGGCGAGGGGCTGGTCACCAGACGGGCTGGTCCTGCCCGAGTTCGGAGGCGCCGCGGGTCCAGCGGGCCGGGGTGGCGGAGAGCTGGGCGGCGTGGCTGATCGCTGTGGTGGCGGTGGGGCCGAAGCTGCTGGGTTGCAGCAGGTCCTGCACGGCGGCGAGGTCCTGGTCTGGTGCGGCGAGGCCGTCGATGCGGCCGAGACTGCGCAGCCAGTGGCCGGTGGTGGCGAGTGCCACGCTCACCTTCCAGCTGCCGCCCTCCCGGGCCTGGCGCAGGCGGGCGGCCATGGCGCCGAGGGCGAAGAGGTAGCCGCTGGCGTGATCGAGCGCCTGGCAGGGCAGCACCTTCGGGCTGCTGGCGCCGGCAGCCTCGGCTTCCGCATGGTTGAAGCCGGTGGAGGTCTGCACCAGGGAATCGAAGCCGCGCTTGCCGGCCCAGGGGCCGGTATCGCCATAGGCCGACAGCGTGGCCACCACGATACCCGGGCGCATGGCGGCGACCTGGGCCGGGCCGAAGCCGTGCCGGGCGAGCGCGCCGGGGCGATAGGATTGCAGGAAGATATCGGCCTGTTCAACGAGGGCCCGGAGCTGCGCCCTGCCCTGCTCCGTTTCGAGATCAATCGCGCAGGCGCGCTTGCCCCGGCCGGTATCGGCGATCAGGGCCAGGAGATTGGGGACGGTGGGGCTGGCGACATACAGCACCTCCGCGCCATGGGCGGCCAGGGTGCGGCCGGCGACGGGGCCGGCGATGACGCGGGTGAGATCGAGCACGCGCACGCCCTCCAGCGGGCGGCTGGGGTTGGGGGCGAAGGGGATGGGCGCGGCATCGCGCAGGCGTTCCAGCCGCACCGGCGGGATGCCGGACAGGGCCTGGGCGTGGGGGTGCGCATCCCACTGGGCGAAGCTGCGATAGGCGCTGACGCACATGCCGGCCTTCCAGGCTTCGGTCTCGAACGCCTCGGCCTTGCGGCGGCGCAGGGCGGCGGCGACATCCTCCTTCGTGTTGGCGCAGCCGAGCAGCTGGAGGATGCCGTCGCGGTGATGCGGGAAGTTGGTGTGCAGGCGCACCCAGCCATCGGCGGTGGGATAGGCGCCGGCGATCGGGTCCCAGATCTCCTTCGGTTCCTGGCCGGCGACGCGCAGATAGCGCTCGCTGCGGAACTCGGCGGCGGCGTGGCGGATATCGATGGAGACGCCCTGCCCTGCGCCGGTGCGGTGGCGCCAGATCGCCTCGGCCGCGAGGCCCGCGGCGCCGATGCTGGCGGCGGCGGCGGCATCAACGCGGAAGGAGGATGGGAGCGCGGGCTCCATACCGGTCACGCCGAGGGTTGCCGCGTCGTTCAGCCCGACGCGGGCGCAGAGGGTGGCGGCGATCTGGGCGGGGCTGGCGGTGCTCATGGCTGGAGACTACAGGACGGTCGCGGTGGCGGACAGGCTTCATCGGCCTGTCACACCGGCGGCGGTGGCATGCGCTAGTGTGCTGGGCTTGTTGTGTTTCAAACCCCGGTCCTGTTGCAGACCGGTGAACCTGGGGGCGCGCGACCGGGTTCAATGACCTGCCGCGGGCAGGATGCTGGCGTGCTGTGGTATCGTTGCGATTGCGGTGATGATGATGACCTTGACGACCCAGGATGGGATTGCGGATTCCGGATTGGCCGTGGCGGGGGTGCCCTGCCTGATCTGGGCCTATCGGTTCGACGCCGAAGGGCGGGCGACCCGGCTGGACCATGCCGCGGCGATGGCGCCGCCGCCGGACGAGGGCTGGGTCTGGCTGCATTTCGACCTGGCCGATACGCGCAGCACCGCAGTACTGCAGTCCTTGCCGGGCTTGCCGCCGGACGCGCTGGAACTGCTGGAGGAGCCGGCGGACATGATCCAGCTTTCCGCCGAACCAGAGGTGATCGCTGGGATGGCGCCCGACTTCATTCATGGCGCCGAGCCCGATCCGCGCAAGATGACCACGTGGCGCTTCGCGATGCAGCCGCGCCGGCTGGTGACCGCGCGACGGCGGCAGGTGCGCACGCTGAGCGCGCTGCACGAGGCGCTGCTGGCGGGGCGGCGCTTTCCCGGGGTGCTGAACCTGTTCGACGCGGTGATCGACGGGCTGGCCGATTCCATGGCGCTGCTGGTGCGGCGCATGGGGGACCGGCTGGATTTCGTGGAGGATGCGCTGCTGGACCGCGACGAACAGGAGTTCGAGGCGCTGGGGCTAGTGCGGCGCGATGCGACACGGATGGCGCGGCTGGTGCCACCACTGGGGGGGCTGCTGCGCGAGCTGGGGGCAAATCCGCCGGCTTGGTTCACGCCCGATGCGCTGGAGGAATGCGCCTATGTGGGCGAACGGCTGGACAGCCTGGCGGGTGACATCGGCGCGCTGCAGAACCGGGCGCATGCGCTGCAGGACGAAATCGCCTCGCGCCAGACGGCGCAGACCAACCAGCGGCTGGCGCTGCTGTCGGTGATCACCGCGCTGCTGATGCCGCCCACGCTGATCTCAGGCATCTTCGGCATGAACGTGGCGCGGCTGCCGTTCGTGGACGAACACAGCCACGGCTTTGCCGCGGCGATGGGGCTGATCGTGCTATCCGTCGTCGTTATGCTGGTGGTGCTGCGACGGTTGAAGTTGATCTAGGGAAGCAAGGGTCTTCTTTTTTCTGAAGAAAAAAGAAACAAAAAAGACTTCATTCGTTTGCGCCCGCTTTAGGGCGAGCCGCAAACGAATAAAAGTTTTTTAGTTCTTTTTTTCAAAAAAGAACGTGCTTCCTTACTTGGCGATGATGGGCAGCAGGACCCGGCTCGGGCGGCTGGCATCCGCGAACACCGTGTTGCGGGCGACGCGGCGGCGGGTGGCGGCCCCTTCGGGTTCTCCGGTGTTCGGGTTCACATCGAAGCGCGGGAAGTTGGACGACGAGATGTCCAGCCGGATGCGGTGGCCGGGCAGGAAGAGGTTGGCGGTGGCGAAGATGGTCACTTTCAGGTGCACGATCTCGCCGGGCTGGCGCAGGCGCGGGGTGGCGGGGTCTTCGGCGTAGCGCAGGCGGACGATGCTGTCGGCCAGGAGCATGGCGTAGCCGCCGGGGTAGTCGGCGCTGGCGGGATGAACGTCGATCAGCTTGGCGGTGAAGTCCGTGTCTGGGCCGTCGGTGGACACGTGGAGGTCCAGCTCGATGGGGCCGGCGATGGTGAGGGGTTCGGCGAGCGGCTCGGTCTGGAAGAACAGAATGTCGGGCCGGCTGGCGAGCGGGAGGTAGGGGGGCGTGCAGCCGAAGAAATCTGCGGATTCCACCTGGTTCCAGCTGCCGGGATGGGCGACGGGATCCAGCGAGGAGTGGTTGCCGCCGATGGTGGGGACGGGGTTCGACGGGTCGAAATCATAGCTGAGCGGCGCGGCATCGGCGGCGGGCCGGGCTTCGGCGAGGGTGCCGTTGGCGTGCAGGTGGAAGGGCGTGAAGGCGGTGCCGGGGAGCGGCCAATCCTGCGCGGTGATCCAGTGGCCGCCGTGGTCGAGGCGGCCTTCCGGCGTGCGCATGCCGGTGCCGCCACCCATGACGAAGAGGCGCACGGGGGGTTCGGGGTTCGGGGTGCCCTGGGTGGCGTGGTTGAACAGGCGCAGGCGGTATTGGCGCCAGTCTCCGCACCAGGAATCGATGGGGGCGGCCGCGCCGAAATCGACATCGCCGGAGAAGCGGCGGCTGCGTTCGCCGTGGGTCCAGGGGCCTAGGATGAGGTATTGCGGGCCGCGGGCGCGCAGGCCCTGGAAGTTGCCGATGGCGCCCAGCGTGTAGGGGTCGAACCAGGCGGAGAGGTGGACCACGGCGGCCTGGCTGTAGGTCTCGTGCCAGGATTGGGTGCTGATGCCGAGTTGGGTCCAGAATGCGTCCCGCGCGCCGTGGCGCCATTGGTCGAAGAGGTAGGCCTCGTAGTCCGGGTGGTGGCGCAGGGGGGAGTGGCCGGGTTTCCAGAGGATGCCGCGGCGCAGCAGGGTGAACCAGTCGAAGATGTTCTCCGCTTCCAGCGCGGCTTTCATCACCGGGTTGGCCTGGGCTTCCGGGGAGAGCAACGCCTGCTTGTAGGCCCAGGTGGCCTGGCGGAGTTCGAAGGCGCCGTTCTGGCGCACGCCGTGATGCCAGGCATCGAGGAAGCCACCGCAATCCAGCACCTGGGCGAGGAGGCCGGGCGGATTGAGGCAGCCGAGCGCGGCCTGGGTGTGGGCGCCGTAGGAGAGGCCGAGGGTGACGACCTGGCCGTTGCACCAGGGCTGGGCGAGGAGCCAGCGCATGGTGTCTTCGCCGTCCTCGCCGTCGGTCAGGTATTTCACGAAGGCACCGTCGCTGCCGAAGCGGCCGCGGGTATCCTGCACGACGGTGGCGTAGCCGGCTTCGAGGAAGGGGGCGGCGAATTCGTCGGGCGTGGCGATGGCGGGGTTGGCGGCGGTGTTCTCACGCCCGCCGGGAAGGTGGCGGCCGTAGGGGGTGCGCTGGAGCACCACGGGCCAGGGGCCGGGGCCGGCGGGCAGGCGGATGTCCGTGGCGAGGCGGATGCCGTCTCGCGTGGTGACGTGTTCGGTACGGAGGGGGTCGTTGCGCATCATCGGGGGATGATGCTGCAAGATCCAGGGTTAGGGAAGGAAGGGGTTCGCCTGCCCCCGCCTCTCCATGGAGCGACGGGCGCAAGCGAACAAAGTCTTTTTGCTTCTTTTTCTTCAGAAAAAGAAGACGCTTACTTTAGGGTCCTGTTGAACAGCGCCACCGTGCGATCCCACGCCAGCTTGGCCGCGGCTTCCTCGTAGCGCGGGGTGGAGTTGTTGTGGAAGCCGTGCTGGGTGCCCGGGTAGATGTGCCCTTCGGCGGTCTTGCCGGCAGCCTTGAGCGCGGCTTCGTAGGCGGGCCACTGGCCGTTGATCCCTGCGTCGCTCTCCGCGAAGTGCAACACCAGGGGCGCGCGAATGTTGGCCACCGTGTCCGCCGCGGCGGCAGCGCCGTAGAATGGCGCGCCGGCCTGCATGTCTGGCCCCATTGTCGCGGCGAGCCAGTTGGTGGTGCCACCGCCCCAGCAGAAGCCGGTAACGCCGAGCTTGCCGTTGGACAGCGCATGGGCCTTCAGCCACTTGGCGCTGTTCAGCATGTCCGTGCGCAGCTTGGGCTGTTCGAGCTTGGACTGCATGTCGCGGCCATCGTCGTCATTGCCGGGGTAGCCGCCGAGTGGGAACAGGCCGTCGGGCGCCAGGGCGAGGAAGCCCTCGGCGGCGGCGCGGCGGGCGACGTCCTCGATGTAGGGGTTCAGGCCACGGTTCTCGTGGATCACCAGCACGGTACCGAACGGGCCCTGGCCGGTGGGCTGCACGAGGTAGCCACGCATCTTGCCGGAGCTGCCGCCGGGGCTGTCGTAGGTGACGTAGGTGGCCTTGATGCGGCTGTCGGTGAAGCTGATGGTTTGCGCGAGCGCGTAGTTGGGGATCAGCGCCTGGGCCATGGCCAGGCCGCCGACGATGGCGGCGCATTGGGCGAAGAAGCTGCGGCGGTCCATGTGGCCGTGGCAGTATTCGTCGTAGAGGTCGAAGACGCGCTGGTCGATGTCGAGCTGCGTGAGCGGCGCGGGCGGGTTGGCGGAAAGCTGGTCGGTCATTGTGGCCCCCTTGGTTTGCGGCAGGTTAGCGCAACATAGCGCAACGATGCACGGCAACAGTTTTGTGACCGTTGCGCCGCCGCGGCGCGGCTGTCACGTTTCTGCAAAAGGGCGGAGGAAACGGCGATGGCCGATGCGTGGCTGGGGCTTGCGGGCCAGGTGTGCGTGGTAACCGGCGGGGCCGGCGGGATCGGGCGCGCGGTGGGGGCGGCGTTTGCGGCGCAGGGCGCGCTTGTGGCGCTGCTGGACCTGGATGGCGCGGCGGCGGCCAGTGCGGCGGCGGAAATCGGGGGCGTGGGGGTGGCGTGCGATACCTCCAGCGAGGCTTCGGTGCGTGCGGCGTGCGAGGCGGTTTCGGCGCAGCTGGGGGTGGCGGACGTGTTGGTGAACAATGCCGGCATCCTGCGGCCGGGGCCGTTGGGGACGGGGGTACCTGCTGTGCGCACAGGCCTTCGGGGCGGGGATGCTGGAGCGAAAATCGGGGTCGTTGGTGCATATCGCCTCCATCGCCGCGTCGTTCCCACAGGGGCAGTCCGGCGCGTATTCGCCGGGCAAGGCAGGGGTGGCGATGCTGTCCCGGCAATTGGCGCTGGAATGGGGGCCGATGGGCGTACGGAGCAATTCCGTCAGCCCCGGGATGATCCGCACGCCGATGTCGGAAGCGTTCTACCGGGCGCAAGGGGTGGCGGCGGCGCGGGCCAGCTTGGCGCCGCTGAAGCGCTATGGGGTGCCGGGGGATATCGCGGATGCGGTGCTCTACTTCGCCTCGCCGCGGGCGGGGTATGTGACGGGGCAGGATCTGATCGTGGATGGCGGGGTGGCGCAGATCACGATGCAGCAGATCCCGCGGCCGGGGTTCGACGCGTGATACCGGTTGTTCTCATCACCGGCGGGGCGGACGGCATCGGCTGGGCGACGGCGCGGCGGTTCGCGGCGGGCGGGCATCGGGTGGCGATTGCCGATCTGCGCGCCGACGCGGCCGAGGCGCGGGCGGCGGAGCTGGGGCCGGCACATCTCGGCCTGGGCTGCGATGTGGCCGAGGAGGCGCAGGTGGTCGTCGCCGTGGCCGCGGTGCTGGCGCGGCTGGGGCGGATCGACGTGCTGGTGAACAATGCCGGCATCCCGGATTCCATGGCGCCGACGCTGGCGCAGGAGACCGCGTTCTTCATGAAGCTGCTGGCGATCCACCTGCAGGGCACCTTCGTCGCCTCCCGCGAGGCGGCGCGGGCGATGCTCGCGCAGGGAGGGGGTGCGATCGTGAACCTCGGCTCGCTGGCGGGGAACATGGGGCTGCCGCGACGCAACGCCTATGGCGCGGCGAAAGCGGGGATCCATTCGATGACGCGGTCCATGGCGGTGGAATGGGGGCGCGGCGGCATCCGGGTGAACGCGATCGCGCCAGGCTATGTGCGCACGCCGCTGATGGCCAAGCTGGAGCAGGAGGGCAAGGTGGATACCTCCGCGATCGCCCGGCGCTCGCCGCTGGGGCGGCTGGGCACGCCGGAGGAGATGGCGGAGGCGATCTGGTTCCTGGCCTCGCCGGCGGCCAGCTACATCTCCGGCGTGGTGCTGAACGTGGATGGCGGCTGGCAGGCCTTCGGCATGGCGGGCGACGCGCCGGCGGTGGAGTAATGGCCCCTGCCCTGCCGATCCGGCTGCTGGCCTGGGGGGCGCTGGGAACGGCGCTGCATATCGGGCTGGCGCGGTTCGGCTATGGCGTGGTGCTGCCGTCGCTGCGGGGGGAACTCGGGCTCGGCTACACCGCGGCCGGGGTGCTGAACGCGGTGCATCTGGGGGGATATCTGCTGGGCACGCTGACCGGGGCGGCACTGATGCCGCGCCTGGGGCTGCGCGGGCTCGGCCAGCTGGGGCATTGGCTGGTGGTGGCGGGTGCCGTGCTGTGTGCGGCGGCGCCGGGGGATGCGGTGGCGGGGCCGTGGGTGCTGGGCGCCGGGCGGCTGCTGACCGGGCTTGGCGGCGGGTGGGGTGTGATCGCGATCCTGGTGACCGTGCTGGGGGGCATCGCCGAGAGCGCGCGCATGCAGGCGAGCGTGTTGATCTGGACGGGGATGGCCGCAGCGGTGCTGGGCTGCGGGCTGGCGGTGCCCTGGCTGCTGGCGCCGGGGTTGTGGCGGCTGGCCTTCGTGGCGGCGGGGCTGGCGGCCCTGGTGCTGGCGCTCGGGTTTCCGGCACCGCGCGCGGCGCCCGCGGCCTCCGGCGGGGATGGGTTCCGGCTGGCGACCGTGGCGTCGCCGCGCTGGGCCTGGCTGGTGGGGACGTATTTCTGCTTCGGGCTGGGCTACATCGCCTATGCCACCTTCGCCGGCGCCAAGCTGGCTGCGGCGGGGGCGGCGACCGGGGTGGTGATGGCGACGTGGAGCGCCGTGGGGGCGGCGACGCTGGCGGGCAGCCTGCTGACGCTGTGGGTGCTGGGGCGGGCGCGGCTGCGGCCCTTCGCGCTGCCCGGGGCGATGGGGCTGGCGGCCTGCGGGGCGGCGGTGGCAGCATTGCCCGGCGCGGTGGCAGCGTTCGCGGGGGCGGCGCTGGTGGGGCTGGGGATGGCGGCGATCCCGGCGCTGATCACGGCGGCGGCGCGCACGCGCAGTTCGGCGGCGGATTATGCGCGAGCGTTCAGCGTGGCCACGGCGGCGCTGGGGCTGGGTCAGTTGCTGGGGCCGGTGCTGGCCGGCGCCTTGGCCGATGCGCTGGGCACGGCAGCGGCACCGCTGTTCGGGGCCGCCTGCTATGCCGCGGGAACGGTCGCCGCGCTGGTGGATCGGCATGCGGCCGGCGCGGGGCCGGAACACAACTCGGAGAGGCAATAGGAACGGCGCTGTCTTTGCGGTTTCGCCGCCCCCCCGGGGGCCGCTATGCTCACGAGATGGTGAAGTTGCCCGCCGCCCTGACTGGTTTGCTGCTGGCCGCCCTGCCCCTTCCGGCGGTGGCGCAACCGAATCCGCCTTCCGCGGCCACGGCCCCCGCCGGGGAGGCGGAGGACGCGTATCGGCGCGGAATGACCGCGATGATCGCGCGCCAGCCGGAGGAGGCGCGCAGCGCCTTTGCCGCAGCGGCGGCGCTGGGCCATCCGGCGGCCACCAATGCCATGGGCATGCTGATGATGGGCGAGCAGGGCACGCCCACCGACATCCCAGCAGCGATCCAGTTTTTCGAGCGGGCGGTGGCGCTGGGGCATCCGGCGGCGGCGTTCAACCTGGGCAACCTGCTGCTACAAGGCCGCGGCGTGCCGCGCGACGAGGCGGCGGCGCTGAAGCTGCTGACCCAGGCGGCCGAGGCCGGGCATGCGCCCGCCGAGTTCACGATCGGCGCGATGTATCTGCGCGGGCTCGGTGTGCCGGCCAGCGAGGCGGAAGCGCTGCGCTGGTATCGGCGCGCGGCCGAGCGCGGTTTCCCGCCCGCGGAGGATGCGGTGGGGCTGGCGCTGGAGCGCGCCGGCAACGTGGCGGAGGCGGAAAGCTGGTATCGCCGCGCCGTGGCGCAGGATTTCGCGGTGGCCAAGGTACGGCTGGCCGACCTGCTGGCCCGCCCGCCCGTCACGCCGGAACGCGATGCCGAGGCGCTGGCGCTGTACCGCAACGCGGCGGCGCAGGGCATGGCGGTGGCGGAATGGCGGCTGGGAAGCTTCCTGGAGGCCGGGCGCGCCATGCCGCGCGACCTGGAAGCAGCGGCGGCCGCCTATCGCAGCGCGGCACAGAAGGGCGAGCCGGCAGCACAGGCCGATTGGGGCCGGGTGCTGGCCCAAGGTCTGGGCGTGCCGCAGGACGATGCCGAGGCCGTGCGCTGGATGCAGCGCGCGGCGGAGCGCGGCCATTCCAACGGGCGTTTCCTGCTGGCGCGGATGGTGGCGGCCGGGCGCGGCATTGCGCGCGACGACACGATTGCGACCACGCTGTTCCGCGCCGCCGCCGAGCAGGGCCATGCCGGGGCGCAGCACGAATTCGCGGTGCGGCTCGAGGGTGGGCTGGGCACGGCGCGCGACCAGGAGGCTGCGCTGCGCTGGTATCGGCGGGCGGCGGAACAGGGGCTCGCGGCATCCCAGGTGCGGTTGGGCCTGGCGTACGACAACGGCACCGGGGTGCCGCGCGACGTGGCGCAGGCGATGGAGTGGTACGGCCGCGCCGCGGCGCAGGGTGCGGCGGTGGCGCAGAACAATCTGGGCTTCATGCTCGCCTTCGGGCGCGACACGCCGAAAGACCCGGTGCGCGCGCGGGCGCTGTTCGAGGCCTCGGCCGACCAGGGCAACGGGGTGGCGGCGGCCAATCTCGGCTCGTTGTACGAGGGCACGATGCTGGGCCAGCCCGATCCCAGCCGGGCGCTCTACTGGTATCAGCGCGCCGCCGAGATCGGCAATCCGAACGGGCAGTATGTGCTGGCGCGGGCTTATGCGCAGGGGCTGGGCGGGGCGCAGGACGATGTGGCGGCAGCGCTGTGGTACGCGCGCGCGGCAGCGCAGGGGCACACCTCGGCGCGGGTGGCACTGGGCTTCCTGCACCTTGATGGCCGTGGCGTGCCGCGCGACGACGCGGAGGCCTTCGGGCAATTCATGGCGGCGGCGGAAAAGGGCGATCCCGGGGCGATGAACGCGCTGGGGCTGATGTACGAAGCCGGGCGCGGCATGGCGCCGCAGCCGGAGCAGGCGGCGATCTGGTTCCGGCGCGCGGCCGACAAGGGATTGCCGGCGGGGCAGTTCAACCTCGGCGGGCTGTACGATCGTGGCGAGGGCGTGGCGCAGGACCGCGAGGCGGCGCTGCAATGGTATCGCCGCGCCGCTGACCAGGCTTTCGCACCGGCGGAGAACCGCATCGGGCTGATGCTGGCCGAAGGGCTGGGTGTGGCCAAGGACGAGGCGGCCGGCTTCAGCTGGGTTCGGCGCGCGGCCGATCGCGGCATGGCGGAGGCCCAGGCCAACCTGGCCGCAATGACGGCCGCCGGGCGCGGCACACCGGCCAGCGAGGTGCGGGCGCTGGAGTGGTATCGCCGCGCCGCCGCCCAGGGCCATGCCGGGGCGATGCTGGCGCTGGGTGTGGCGCATGCCGAGGGCCGCGGCGTGTTCCGCAACCTGGAGGAAGCGCTGCGCTGGCTGCACCAGGCCGCCGACCGCGGCAATGCCGAGGCGATGCGGCGCATCGGCTCCATGCACGAGACCGGCGACGGCGTGACGGCAAGCGACGACGCTGCCCTGCCCTGGTACCGGCGCGCGGCCAACCGGGGCGAGGCGCAGGCGCAGTTCCGCCTGGGCGTATTCCATGAGGCCGGCCGCGCCGTGCCGCGCGATATCGAGCAGGCCGCATCCTGGTACCTGCGCGCGGTGGATCGCCGGCATCCGCAGGCGCAGCTGGCGTTGGGGCGGCTCTATGAAACCGGCGAAGGCGTGGCGAAGGACGAGGCGCTGGCCCTGTCGCTCTACCTGCGCGCGGCCGAGCAAAACGAACCACGCGCGGCACGGGCGGCGGCGCGCATGACCTATGAGGGCATCGCCACCGCGCCGGACCTGGGCGCGGCGCTGCGGCTGTACCAGCAGGCGCTGCGGCTGGAAGGCGAGACGCGCATCCAGCGCCTGCTGGCCCTGTACGACTTCACGCTGGCGATGCAGTTGCAGCCGGGCCGCGGCTCCGTGGCCGATGACCGGCAGGCGGTGGCATTGCTGCGCCGGGCGGCGGAGAACGGCTCCATCAGTGCCACGGCGGAGCTGGCGGTGATGCTGCACCATGGCTGGGGCGTGCAGCAGAACACGCAGGAGGCAATGCGGCTGTTCCGGATCGCGGCGGCGGCGGGCTCATGCACCGCCAAGGAATGGCTGCGCCGGCTGGCGACGCATTAGAGCAACAGCAGACCGGATGGAATCATCCCATCGGCTTAAGTTGCTCGCAAAAACAAAGAGCTAGAATGGTGGCCGACCGTCTATCAGGTCGGCTACCGCTCTAGGCTCAGGCGACGAAATACCACAGGGTTAGGGCTGAGGCGCCGACGGTGACCACGCCGCGCAGCCAGGCGGCGGGGATCACCCGCGCCAGAGTGCCGCCGGCGAAGCCGCCAGCGAGGGCGCCCACCAGCATCGGCGTGGCAGCGTGCCAGTTGACCTCGCCGCGCAGGATGAAGGTCAGCGCGGAGGTGGTGGTGATGACCATGCCCATCATGTTCTTGAGCACGTTGGTCTGCTTCACGTTCTCGATGCCGGCAATGGCGTAGCCGGCCATCAGGAACACGCCGAGCCCGGCGCCGAAGAAGCCGCCATAGATGCAGAACAATAGTTCCACGAAGCGGCCGGCAACCTGCATCGGCATGGAGCGCTTGCCCTGGCCGCTGGCGGTGAGCCACTTGGTGATCGTGGGCGAAAGCGCGAACACCACCGTGGCGCACAGCATGAGCCACGGCACCAGGGCGCGGAACACTTTCGGGTCCATCACGATCAGCAACTGGGCGCCGAGGAAGCCGCCGACGAGCCCGAGCGCGATGCTGGACCAGGCGCGCGAGCCGAGCTGCTTGAAGTCGTTCAGCTGGGCCATCACCGAAGTGAGGCGGCCGGGCCACAGCGCCACCTGGCTGGTGGCATTGGCCAGCTTCAGCGGCAGGCCGAGGCCGACCAGGGCAGGAAAGGTGACCAGCGTTCCGCCGCCGGCCAAAGCGTTGATGACGCCGCCAGCGAAGCCAGCAACGGCGAGAAGCAGAAGTGTGGCAATGTCCAAGGCGGCGTGTCCGGGCGAGGCGGTGGAAGAGTCGGCGACCGGACGGCCGCACGCGATGGCCTGTTACGGCAGGCGCGCCGGGGTGTCCACCCGGCGCGACAGGTATCGCGGAATGGGACACCCCATGGGCGGACCTCGGCGCGTTCGACCAGAGTTGGTCCCGCGCGGCCGGCGCGGTGTGCGGCACGAAGCGCACTACGCAGCCATTGCCCCGGGCGAGGGCCGGGGCGGCGCGGCCCACGGCCCCTTCGGCCAGGACAGCGCAGCGGGGACGCTGGGTCGTCATGCCGTGACTGCGGCGGTGGTTGTTCCGGCAAACGCCACTATGCCGCCACCGCCGGGGGCCAGGGTTCAGCCGAACCGGGCGGAAACGGTTCCGAAGGGGGCGAAGCGGGACTCGATGCGGTCGCCCTGCGCGATGGGGTATTGCTTGGTGAAGGAGCCGGACATCACCAGCATCCCCGGCTCCAGCGCGCGGCCGAACTCGGACAGCTTGTTGGCGAGCCATTGCACGGAGAGGAAGCCGCCGCCGCCCATCACCTCCGCGCCGGCGGCACGGTCGATCGGGGTGCCGTTCACTTCCACCACCACGGTGGAGCCGGCGAGATCGCGGTTGGCAGGCGTCAGCGGCACCTCGGCGCCGGTGACGAAGGCGTATTGCTGGGCGTTGTCGGCCATGGCGAGCGCGATATCCTCGCTGAACGGGCCGCGCTTCTCCACGATCTCCAGGGCCGGGGCCGCGTGGCTGACGGCGGCGATGGCCTGTTCCAGCGTGACATCAGGGCCCTGCAGGCGGGTGCCGATGCGCAGGCACAGCTCGTTCTCGAAGCCCGGGGCGATGATGCCGGGAAAGCGGAACGCGGTGCCGCTGGGCTTGTGGCCGCTGGCGAGCAGGAAGCCGAAGCAGGGCTCGTGGATGTTCCACTGCGCGCGCATCGCCGCGGCGGTGAGACCAACCTTCCAGCCTGCCTGCTTCTCGCCGGCCGCCTCGAACCCCTCCAGCAGGGCGAGCTGGACCGCGTAGGCCTGGTCCAGCGAGAGCTTGCCCATCCATTCCGCCGGCATGTGGCGCCCCTTGTGCCATTCCGCCCAAAGCGTGCCGGCCACCGCGTGTGCGTCGAACCCGTCCATGTGCGTGTTCCTCATTTCGGCCGCAGGCCCATGGCCAGCGAGGTCTCGTCGCCGCGGGCCACGTAGGTGAGATCCTTGCGGGTGGCCCAGGTGTTGATGGTGAAATACACCGGGATCATGCCCATGTCGGCGATCGCGATCTCCGCGGCCTGGCCATAAAAGGCAAGGCGCTTCGGCTCATCCATGGTGCGGAGCGCGGATGCCAGTGCCGTGTCGTAGGCGGCATTGGACCAGCGGCCGCGGTTGGAGGCGCCCATGCCCTTGGCCGGATCGAAGGTGGCCATCAGCGAAACCAGGGTGGAGCTGGGCTCGCCATTGCCGACCCAGCCGGACAGGATGGCGCTGAACTCCAGCTTGCTGCCACGGCTGAAGAGCTGGCTGGCCGGCATGGTCTGCACATCCACCTTCACGCCGATGCGCGCCAGCATCTGGCCGATGGCCTGGGCCACCTGGGCGTCGTTCGGGTAGCGGTCGTTGGAGCCGGCGAGGCCGAGCTGGAAGCCATCCGCCCAGCCGGCCTCGCGCATCAGGGTGCGGGCGCGGTCGGCATCGAAGGGCAGCGGCTTCAGGTTGGGGCTGGCGCCGGGCACGTAGTTCGGCACGTATTGCGACGCCGGCTTGGCCTGGCCGCTGAGCAGGCGTTCGGCCAGGCCCTCGCGGTTGATGGCGAGGCTGATCGCCTGGCGGACGCGGGCATCCTTGAACGGGTTGCGGGCGAGCGGGTTGCCGGCGTTGTCCTTGAGGCCGGGCGAGTTGTCGCGCGCGCTGTCCATCTGCAGGTAGATGATGCGGAAGGCATCGGCCTCATGGACTGCGAGGTTGGGGGTGGCCGCGAGCTTGGCGCGGTCCACGCCCGGCACGCCCTCGATCATGTCCACATCGCCGGAGAGCATGGCGGCGACACGGGCGCCATCATTGGCGATGGGGCGGAAGATCACGCGCGGCCAGGGCTCGGCGCCGCCCCAGTAGGCCGGGTTGCGTTCGAGCACCAGGCGGCTGCCGGCCTGCCATTCGATGAAGCGGTACGGGCCGGTGCCGATGGCCGCGCGGCCGGCGTTGAAATCCGAGGTGGAGCGGCCCTCGGCGGCGTTCTTCGACAGGATCGCGATCGATTCGATGTCCACCAGCAGGGTGGGCGCCGGGCCCTTGGTGCGAATGCGCACCGTACGCGGGTCGATCACCTCCACCGCCTCGATCGACTTCATGAAGGTGCGGTAGGAGGAGGGGGAATTCGGCACATCAGGCGCACGCACGAAGGTGAAGGCGACGTCCTCGGCGGTGAGCTTGCTGCCGTCGTGGAAGGCGGCGTCGCGCAGGGTGAATTCCCACACATCGTGGGCCACCAGCTTCCAGGAGGAGGCGAGGCCGGGCAGCACCTCACCGCGCGGGCTGGCGGCGGTAAGGCTGTCAAAGATGTGGCGCGAGATGGCGCGGTTGGGGATGTAGGCGTGGTAGTGCGGATCGATGGAGCTGACATCGGTGCGCACCGCGATGCGTATCTCTGTGGGCTGGGCCCTGGGGGCGGTAGTTGGCATGGCGACGGCCAGCAGCGCGGCCGCGCCCAGCAGCAGGGTGCGCATCGTTGTTTCCTCCTGTCGGTTGGCGGCAGGTTAGCCGATCCGCGGCAGGGGAAGAAGCCGCCCCGCAGCGCGGGGCGGCAGGATCACATGCGTGATGGGGCCGGTCAGCCTTCCTCGTTGGTGGCGCCGCTGTTGAGCTGCAGCCAGTTCTGGATGCCGATGCGGGCAATGAGGTCCAGCTGCGTCTCCACGAAGTCCTGGTGGTGCTCCTCGTCGCGCAGGATGCCGGCCAGCAGATCGCGGCTGACGAAGTCGCGCACCTGCTCGCAATAGCCGATGCCTTCGCGCAGGTCGGCGATCGCCTTTTCCTCCAGCTTGAGGTCGCAGCGCAGCACTTCCTCTGGGCTCTGGCCGATCATGATCGGGTTGAGGCGTTGTACGTTGGGCAGGCCGTCCAGGAACAGGATACGCTTGATCAGGTCGTCGGCGTGGCGCATCTCCTCAATGGATTCCTTGTATTCCAACTTGCCGAACTTGGTGACACCCCAGTGGTCCAGCGTCCGGGCATGCAGGAAATACTGATTGATGGCCGTGAGCTCGTTGGTGAGCACGGTGTTGAGGATGTCCACAACGCGAGGGTCGCCCTTCATGTAAACCTCCTGACGAATGGTTTTGCGATGTAGTGCCGCGTGCAGATGCGCCACGCGGCAGAGAACTCAATCGGCGGCGGCGATCCGGCTGGCCTGCTCGTAGATCAGGTGGCGCATGGTGATGGCGCAGGTGCCGCACTGCGCTGCGCAGCCGCAGGCCGGGTAGACCTCCGCCGGGCGGCTGGCGCCGGAGAGGGCAGCGGCGCGCACCTGCTGGTCGGTGATTCGGTTGCAGATGCAGACATACATCCCGGCCCATCCCCTGAACACGTTGGAGACGGTTCTAGCCAACATCGCGGTCTAGTTGCAACTCATTCGCATTCGAATTTGCATCACGCCTGCCACACCTGGCCCGGGCGCAGCGCCGGGAAGCGAGCGGGCGCGATCCCCTGCCCCGCCAGCGCCACTGCCAGGCGGGCGGGCGGCTCGTCGATCGGCTCATCCGTGAGGCGGAACGTGCCCCAGTGGTGGCCGAGGGCATGCTGGGCGCCGAGATCCTGGAAGGCCTGCACGGATTCGTCGGGGTCCATGTGCTGGGCCTGCATGAACCAGCGCGGGGCATAGGCACCGATGGGCAGCAGGGCCAGGCGCGGCGGGCCGAACTCGGTGCGGATGGCACGGAAGGTGGCGCCGTCGCCATAGCCGCTGTCGCCACACAAATAGACCACGCCGGCCGGCGTGGTGAGCACGAAGGCACCCCACAGCGCCATGCGCCGGTCGCCCAGGCCGCGGGCAGACCAGTGCCGGGCGGGGCGCAGATGGACACCGACATCGGCGGAGAGCGGGCGCATCTCGCCCCAATCGAGCGCCTCCGCCGCGCCATCGGTGGTGGGGTTGATGATGCTGTCGTTGCCCAGCGGGGTGATGACGCGCAGTTTCTGCCGGGCGCGTAGGCGGGCGAGCGTGGCGAGATCGAGATGATCGTAGTGGTTGTGCGTCACCAGCACGGCATCGATCGGCGGCAGGGCAGACCAGGCGATCCCCGGTGGGTTCACGCGCTTCGGCCCGGCCCAGGGAAGCGGGCTGGCGCGATCCGACCAGACGGGATCCACCAACAGGTTGAGCCCGGCGACCTGCACCAGGAAGCTGGCATGGCCGACGAGGGTCACTCGCAGCCCGGCGACGCGCGGCGGCGGGGTATCGGCATGCGGGCTGGGATGATGCTTCGGCCAGGACGCCTTGCCGCCGCCGAAGCGCCAGAGCAGCAGGTCCGCCAGTCGCTTGTCGGTGGCGCCGGCGCCGCGCGCGGTCGCTTCGCCGGGCAGGTGGAAGACCCGGCCATCGAAATGGTCGCTGGGCGGGCCCTGGTAATAGGGGTTCGGCTTGGGCATCAGCGGCGGTACGGCAGGGGCAGCATGGCGCGCAGCGGCTGCTTCACCGGCCCATGAGCGCCAGGCACGATCACCAGCGCATCGGGCGCATAGTCCAGGAGCAGGTCGCGGCACGCGCCGCAGGGGGAAACCACGTCTGGCGGGCCCTGCCCTTCCTCCGGCTTGCGGTGGCGCACGGCCACGCCGATGGCCATGGTGCCGTCGCCTTCCAGGATGGCGCGGCCGAGCGCAATGGGTTCCGCGCACACGGCAAGCCGGCCGACGGTGGCGCCCAGGTGCACGCCGGTCCAGACCCGGCCATCGGTGCTGCGGATCGCCGCGGCCACGGTGTGCCAGAACGGGCGGTGATGGGCCGTGATCACCGCGCGGGCGGCGGCGACCAGGGCCTCATCCTCGGCATCAAGCGGCAGGTCGGGGAACGGCAGGGTGTCGCCGTTCAACGGGCTACTCGGGCGAGTCGGCGTCGGCATCCGGCTCCGGCTCGGTCATCATGGCATTGGCCACGGTGCTGGACTGGTCGCGGATCTTCTTCTCGATGGATTCCAGCACCTCCTTGTGGTCGCGCAGGAACTGCTTGGCGTTCTCGCGGCCCTGGCCGATGCGCTGGCTGTCGTGGCTGAACCAGGCGCCAGACTTCTCCACCACGCCGGCCTTCACGCCGAGATCGATCAGCTCGCCGACCTTGCTGATGCCCTCGCCGTACATGATGTCGAACTCCACCTGGCGGAACGGCGGGGCGAGCTTGTTCTTCACCACCTTCACGCGCGTCTGGTTGCCCACCACCTGGTCACGGTCCTTGATTTGGCCGATGCGGCGGATTTCCATGCGGATGGAGGCGTAGAACTTCAGCGCGTTGCCGCCGGTGGTGGTCTCCGGGTTGCCGAACATCACGCCGATCTTCATGCGGATCTGGTTGAGGAAGATCAGCATGGTGTTGCTGCGGCTGACGCTGCCGGTGATCTTGCGCAGCGCCTGGCTCATGAGCCGCGCGTGCAGGCCCATGTGGCTGTCGCCCATCTCGCCTTCCAGCTCGGCGCGCGGCACCAGGGCGGCAACACTATCCACCACCAGCACGTCGATCGCGCCGGAGCGGACCAGCGTGTCGGCGATCTCCAGCGCCTGCTCGCCGGCATCGGGCTGGGAGATCAGCAGGTTGTCCACGTCCACGCCCAGCTTGCGGGCGTAGCCGGGATCGAGCGCGTGTTCCGCATCGATGAAGGCGCAGGTGCCGCCGCGCTTCTGCGCCTCGGCGATGGCGTGCAGGGCGAGCGTGGTCTTGCCCGAGCTTTCCGGCCCGTAGATCTCGACGATGCGGCCCTTGGGCAGGCCGCCGATGCCAAGCGCAAGATCAAGGCCAAGCGAGCCGGAGGGGATGACGGCAATCGTCTCGTCACCCGGGCGCTGGCCCATGCGCATGATCGAGCCCTTGCCGAAGGCGCGTTCGATCTGCGCCATGGCGGCGTCGAGCGCCTTGTTCTTGTCCATCAGAAGGCTCCAGGAGAGGGGCGTGGCAGGGTAAGGCGCGGAGACACCAGGGATGATGGTTTACGACTCGCAACCGAGTCCAGCCGCGCGTGGGCGCCGCCAGGCACAGAGGGGGCGCGATCGTTACGCACCCGCCAGGCTGTTAAGAGCTTGATCATCCTCTGTTCCATCCGTGAGGAGTCGAGAACATAGTGGGAACAGATGCGTGGCGCAAGGGCGGCGTACCCCACCAACGCGCAGCCCACTAGCTGGGTGCCACACCCTCCGGCGCCGGCACAAGCGCCGCGACCCGGTCCGACAGATCCCGCAGGGCATAGGGCTTGGGCAGGAAGACCGTGGCGGCCGCCGTAATGGAATCGTGCAGCGCCACGTTGGCATATCCCGAGGTGATCAGCGCCGGCAGGTCCGGCCGGGCGAGGCGGCGGCGCACCTCGGCCACCAGGGCGGTGCCGTCCATGCCGGGCATCATCATGTCCGTCACGATGGCATCCACGCGGCCCTCGCCCAGCAGTTCCAGCGCCGCCTCGCCGGTTTCGGCGGACAGTACCTCCCACCCCTGCCGGGCCAGGCGGCCGGTGGCAAGGCGGCGCACCGGCTCCTCGTCCTCGGCCAGCAGGATGCGGCCGCGAGAGCCCGCAGCGGGGCGTTCCACGACGGGGGAAGCAGGCGGCGACGCCGGCGCGGGATCGGCGGTTGCCTCCTCCCGCACCCGGGGCAGCAGGATACGGAAGGTGGTGCCCTGCCCCGCCTGCGTCTCCAGTTCCAGAAACCCGCCGGACTGGCGGACGATGCCCAGCACCGTGGCCAGGCCCAGCCCGCTGCCGCGTGCGCCGCGGGTGGTGAAGAATGGCTCGAAGATGCGCGGCAGAACGTCGGGCGGAATGCCGGTGCCACTGTCCTGCACCTCGATCGCCACGTACCGGCCCGGCGGCACCGCTTCCAGCTGGCCGGCTGCCGGCCCCACGCTGCGTGGCGCCAGCACGGTGAGCCGCCCGGTGCGCAGCGTCAGCGTGCCGCCCTGCGGCATGGCGTCGCGCGCATTCACGGCCAGGTTCACCAGCACCTGGTCCAGCTGGCCAGGATCGATGCGCGCCTGGCGCTCCAGCTCGTCCAGCACCAGGGAAAGGCGCACCCCGCCGCCGAGGCTGCGGCGGAGCAGAGGGGCGAGGTCGCGCACCGCCGCGTTTACCGCCACGATGCGCGGCTGCAGCGTTTGCTGGCGGGAGAAGGCGAGCAGCTGGGCCACCAGCGTGGCGCCGCGCCGCGCCGCACCCTGCACCAGCGCCACTTCCTCGCGCGCGCCGGGCGAGAGTTCCGGGCGTTCGGCCAGCCCATCCGCCGCGCCGATCAGCGCCTGCAGCAGGTTGTTGAAATCATGCGCCACCCCGCCGGCCAGCTCGCCCACCGCCTGCAGCTTGCGGGCGTGCAGCTGCCCCGCCTCCTGCTGCAGGGTTGGCCTTGCATCCTCCAGCACCAGCACGGCGCCGCTGGCCACGCCATCGGCGGTGCGCAGCGGCAGCACGCGGGCGCGCAGTGGCACCATGCTGCCATCGGCGTGGCGGCCGTGCAGCGCCAGCACGGTGGCCGCAGGTTGCGCCAGGGCCGCCCGGAGCGGGGCTTGGCCCTCCGGTGGGACAAGCGCGGCAAGGTCCGGCCAGGTGCCGGCTCCCAGCAGCGGCACCACGCCGGGGCTGAGGCGCAGCACCTTTCCCTCGGGATCCAGCAGCACGCGCGCGGCACCATCGGCCTCGAACAGGAACTGCACCGCGGGATCGGCCAGCGTCGCCAGGGCAGCAGCGGGATCGCGCCCGGCGCGGCGCAGGCGGCCCAGCCCTTCGGCCAGTCGCCTCATCCGCGCCCCCTGAGCTTCCAGACATAGGCGATGATCTCGGCCACCGGCTGGAAGAACTCGGCCGGAATCGGCTTGTCGATCTCATGCGGGTAGAGCGCGCGCGCCAGCGGTGGGTTGGCAACGAGCGGAACGCCATTCTGCGTCGCCACCTCGCGGATCCGGGCAGCCATGGCATCGACCCCTTTTGCGACGATCCTGGGGGCCGCATCGCTGTCGCGCGAATAGGCCAGGGCCACGGCATAATGGGTCGGATTAGTAATGACAACGGTTGCCTTCGGCACCGAGGCCATCATGCGCCGGCGCGCACGCTGCATGCGGATGCTGCGCAGCCGCGCCTTCACGTGCGGGTCGCCCTCCTGCTCCTTGGATTCGTCGCGCTGGTCCTGCCGGCTCATGCGCAGGCTGCGCCAGTGGCGGATGCGGGTGAACAGCAGGTCGGCTGTCGCGATCAGCGCCTGGGCCACCAGCATCGCGATCAGCACCTTCATCACCAGCGCCATCGACTTGCCCGCGAGTGCCGCGGCATCCCAATCCGCCGAGCGTTCCAGCGCCGGCAGCGCGCCGGCGAGCACCATCCACGCCGCCGTGCCCACCACCGCGACCTTCACCAGCGATTTGCCGACAATGCCCAGCGCCGCCCAGCCGAACATCCGCTTCAGCCCCTTTATCGGGCTGAGCCGCGAGAAATCGGGCGCCATCGCCTTGCCGTGGAACAGCAGCCCGGTCTGCGCCAGCGTGGTGGCGGCGGATGCCACCAGGGCGGCCAGCACCAGCGGGCCCGCGATCATGGCGGACAGCAGCAGCGCGCCATGCAGCGCCGCCACCGGCTCCATCCGGTGGCCCTGTTCCAGCAGCAGCGCCAGGCGCCGCACCATCATGCGGCCGAGATCGGGGGCCCACATGGTCAGCACCAGCGCCGTGGCGCCCAGCACCGCGAAGGCGGTGACCTCGGCGGAAACCGCGACGTTGCCTTCCTCGCGCGCCTTTTCCAGCCTTCTGCCGGATGGCGCTTCTGTTTTGTCGTCAGACTCCGTTTCTTCGGCCATGCGCTACAGCCCCGGCAAGGCGGAGAAGCCGGTGCGCAGCTCGCCCAGCCAAGCGGAGAGCACGGCCGAAGAGAGCAGGCCCACCAGCAGGATGCCACCCAGGATCTGCGCCGGCATGCCCGCGAAATACACCTGCAGCTGCGGCACCAGCTTGGCCAGCAGGCCGAGCGCCACGTTCCAGACAATGGAGGCCAGCACGAAGGGCGCGGCCAGGCGCAGCGCGAGGGCGAAGCTGCTGCCCACCGCCTGCACCACCGCCTGCGCCGCATCGCCGCCGGGCAGCGCAAGCCCGGGCGGGATCACGTGATAGCTGCCTTCCAGCGCTTCCAGCGGCAGGGCGTGCAGCCCCGTTGCCATGATCGCCACCGGCGCCGCCAGGGAGAACAGCCGCGACAGCGCCGAGGTTTGCGGCCCCAGCACGGGATCGGGCTGCAGCACATTGGACAGGCCGATCATGCCGGCGGCGAGCTGGGCGGCCATCGGCAGCGCCAGCACCAGCAGCCGCGCGAGCCAGCCCAGCCACAGCCCGGCGATCACCTCGGCTGCCACGCCCAGCAGGGCGCGCATCATGTCTGCCGGTTCCGGCGGCAACAGCGGGGCCACCACCGGCATCATCACCAGCGTGAGTGCCACGGCCAGCGCGGCGCGCACCGGCATCGGCACCTCCGCCTCGCCGAAGCCCGGCAGCAGCATCATCGCCGAGCCGACCCGGGCCAGCACCATGATAAAGGCGAAGGCGTAGCCGGGCAGTGCTGCCAGAAGCGCCGCGTCCTGCTCCGTCATTGCCCGCCCACGGCCACCAGGCGGTCGAACAGCGTCAGGGTGAAGGAGGAAAGCGTGGCCATCATGAAGGAACCGAGCACCATCAGCGTCAGCCCGATCACCGCCACCTTGGGCACGAAGGCCAGCGTCTGCTCGTTGATCTGGGTGGCCGCCTGGAACAGCGACACGATCATGCCC
Organism: Alphaproteobacteria bacterium; assembly: GCA_026400815.1. Lineage (GTDB taxonomy): Bacteria > Pseudomonadota > Alphaproteobacteria > Acetobacterales > Acetobacteraceae > CAMDGX01. Next base: position 67,041 of record JAPLOI010000077.1, on the reverse strand, counting down.
ACCGCCAGCGCGGCCAGCAGCGGCGGGCCGCCGACATACAGCGTTACCAGCATGCCCTCGCGCAGCAGCCCGGCCACATCGCTTTCCTGCATCGGTCTTCCTGTCCTTCCGCCCTGGCGTTTTGCCGGAGGCGCCGATGGAGCCCGAAAGGCTCAGATCGGCATGCGCATGATGTCCTGGTAGGCCTGCACCACCCGGTCGCGCACCGCGGCCGTGGTCTGCAGGGCGAGTTCGGCCTTGGCCACGGCCGTGACCACGGCGCCGATATCGCCCTGGCCGGAGATGGCCTGCATCGCGCCAGTCTCGGCCTGGCGCGCAGTATCCACCACGGCGCCGAGCGCACGGTTCAGCGCGCCGGAAAAGCCGCCGCCGGGCGTGGGCGCCGCCGCGGCACCCGCGCCTTCCAGCGCGCCGCCATCAATGGCGCGATAGGCGAGCAACGCGGCCTGGGAGCCACCGGCGCCAACAGGGGTGATGGCCATGTTCTGGTTTCCCCTGGTGCTACTTGAGCATTTCGATGGTGCGGGAGATCATCCCGCGCGACACCTGCAGCACGTTGAGGTTGGCGCTGTAGCTGCGCTGCGCCTCCTTCAGGTCCATCACCTCCACGAAGGAGTTCACGTTCGGCACCCTCACATAGCCGCGCTCATCGGCCGCGGGGTGGCCGGGATCGAAGCGCAGCGGCAGCTCGCCCATGTCGCGCCCCACCTTCTTCACCCGCACGGTTTCCGCGCCCACGGACTTGTCCACGGCATTGGCGAAGGTGACGGTTTTGCGGCGATACGGCTGCGTGCCGGGAGAGGTGCCGGTGGTGTCCTGGTTGGCCAGGTTCTCCGCAATCACGCGCAGCCGCGTGGTCTGCACGTTCATGCCGCGGGCCGAGATCGAAAGCGCCTTCTGAAGGTCCATCTGGGTCTCCTGCGTCAGCGGCCAGCGGCCGTGCGGAACATGGCGAGGTATTTCTGATAGATCCCGGTCACCAGCGAATGGGCCGACTCGGTGTCGGCCACCTTGGCCAACTCCACATCCAGCGACACCGAGTTGCCGTCCGGCGCGCGTTCGCCGGTTTGGACCTTGCCCGCCCCTGCGGGATTGCGCGTGGGGGCGATGTGGCCAGGATCGGTGCGCGCCGGCGCCATGCCGGTGCCACGCGCCAGGTGCTCGGCAAAGGGCTTCAGATCATGCGTGCGCCAGCCCGGCGTATCGGCATTGGCGATGTTCTGCGACAGCAACTGCTGGCGCTGCCCGATCCATGAAAGCCGGCGGTCGGCGAGGTCGAACAGGGGAATGCGCGAGGGGTTCATGACGGCATCCTGCCCTGGCGGACACTGACGAAATGTAAACGCGCCGGGGCATACGCAGCTCCTTACCAAGACTCTTGCATAGGGCATGCGCCGGCACGGCCGCGTTAACCTGCTGGCAGCCTCCGCGCGGCATGATTCGCCCTGCATGACCCAGGCTGAGCACCACCCCCCACCATCCGCCCTGCCCCACACCCCCTCCCGCCAACCGGCTGCCGAGCAGGCGGCCGAGGGCGTGGCCAACATGCTGCGCCTGGCGCGCGGCATGGTGCAGTCCGGCCGCCGCGTGGAGCTGGACGGGCTGGACCAGATGGTCGGCCGCCTGTGCGCCCGCTGCCTGGATCTGCCGCCGGAGGAAGGCCGCGCCCTTCGCCCCCGCCTCGCCGCCCTGCTGGTGGAGATCGATGCGCTGAACGCCAGCCTGAACCAGCCCGCCCCCCCCTGAACGCCTCCTGCGCCAAAAGGCACTGTCGGCAAAAATGCCAGTCCTCACCTTCAATACCATCCTCGGCGCATTCGCCGCCCTGGCCCTTGTGATCTCCCTGGTGCTGCTCGCCCAGCGCGCTGCCCGTTGGGGCGGCATGGCGCCGCGCGGCACCGGGCGGCTGGCCATCGTGGAGGCCGTGGCGCTCGATCCGCGCCGCCGCCTGTGCCTGGTGCGCTGCGACCAGCGCCACCTGCTGCTCGTCACCGGCGGCACGCAGGATGTGGTGGTGGGATGGATCGAAGATGCACCGAAGCCGGAGGACGCGCCATGAGGCGGCTGCTTCTCGGCGCGCTGCTGGCCGCGCTGCTTGCCCCGCTGGCTGCCTCCCCTGCCCTGGCCCAGTCCGTCGCCATCGACCTCGGCGCCGCCGGCGGCGCCGGTGCCACCGCGCGGCTGGTGCAGCTCACGGCACTCATCACCGTGCTCTCGTTGGCGCCGAGCCTGCTGGTGATGGTGACGGCCTTCACGCGCATCATCATCGTGCTCTCGCTGCTGCGTACCGCGCTGGGCACGCAGGGCACGCCGCCGAATTCCGTGCTGATCGGCCTCGCCCTGTTCCTGACCTTCTTCGTGATGCAGCCGGTGCTCGATGCTTCCTGGGTGCAGGGCCTGCTGCCGATGAGCGAGGGCCGCGTCGGCGAGATCGAGGGGCTGCGCCTAGCCGCCGAGCCGTTCCGCGGCTTCATGGCCGCCAATGTGCGCGCCGACGATCTGCGCCTGTTCCTGGACCTCGCCAAGCTGCCCGACCCCGCCTCGCCAGACCAAACGCCGTGGCGCGCCCTGGTGCCGGCCTTCATGGTGGGCGAACTGCGCCGCGCCTTCGAGATGGGCTTCCTGCTCTACCTGCCCTTCCTCGTCATCGAAATGGTCGTGGCCAGCGTGCTGATGAGCCTGGGCATGATAATGCTGCCGCCGAACGTGGTCTCGCTGCCGTTCAAGCTGATCTTCTTCGTGCTGGTGGATGGCTGGCGGCTGGTCTCCGGCAGCCTGGTGCAGAGCTTCGCCTCCGGCTGAAAGCCGCGCTATACCGCCTGATGCCCTACGCCATCACCCTGCGCCTCGACGACGCCGACCGCGCCCCCGTCGACACCATGCTCCAGGCCCTTGCCGCTGCGGGGATCATTGATGCCGGGCGCGACCACGCCCTGCGCATCACCCTGGTCGAGTATCCCGATGACGCCGATGCCAAGGCACTGGCCGCCACCGCGGCCGGGCTTTCGGTGCAGTGGAAGCGCCTGCCCGTGCGCTTCGCCCACCTGGGCATCTCCCCCGGCGCACCGGCAGCTCTGTGGCTCGCGCCGGTGACAAACTCCGCCCTGCTGGTGCGGCACGCGCAGCTGCTGGCGCGCCATCCCGCGGGCGGCCCCTGGGCGAGTGGCGCATGGGTGCCGCATCTGATGCTGGGCGCCGATCTGGCCGACGGGGCCATGCTGGCGACCGCCACGGCCACCGCCAGCGCCGCCTTCGCGCCCTTCACGGCTACGGTGTCGCATGTGGAGCTGATCCGCACCGCGCCGCTGGAGCTGCTCTTCTCCGGCCCGCTCGCCGCGGGCTGAGGCGGTACCTGCCTATTTCGGCAGGTGCATCCCGATATAGGGCGGCAGCTGGAAGGCGGCGTGGTGCACCTCCGGCGTCCAGTAGCGCCCGGTGATCCCCGCCGCCGCGGCGCGCGCCCGGATCGTCTCCACCGGCACCTGGTCGAGCCCCGCCTGCTTGGCGGCGAAGCCCAGCGTCATGAAGCCGCCGACATAGGTGGGTACGGCGGCCACATAGGCGCCGACATGGCCGAAGAAGGCACGCCGGCGTGCGCTGGTGTCGCGCAGCTCATCCGCCTGCATGAACGGCACGCCGCACTGGTTCACGATCAGCCCGCCGGCCGAGAGCACGCGGGCGGCATTCATGTAGAACTCGTCGGTGAACAGCACCTCGCCCACGCCGATCGGGTCCGTGCTGTCCACGATGATGGCATCGAAGCTGGCATCCGGCGCGGTGCGCACATAATCGATGCCGTCGCCCACGATCACCTGGGCCCGCGGGTTGGTCCAGGCGTCGCCTGCGATGTTCGGCATGTGCTCCTTGGCCAGGCGGATCACCTCGCCATCGATCTCCACCATCACCGCGCGCTCAACGTTGTTGTGCATCAGCACCCGCCGCAGCACGCCGCCATCACCGGCGCCGATGATCAGCACGCGCTTCGCGTCGCCATGCGCCAGCAGCGGCACGTGGGTTAGCATCTCCTGGTAGACGAACTCATCCGCCTCGGTGATCTGCACCACGCCGTCCAGCAGCATCACGCGGCCATGCAGGTGGCTTTCGAACACCATGATGTCCTGGAAGGCGCTTTGCACCCGTGCCAGTTCCCGCTTCACCAGGAAGCGCTGGCCCCATTCGGCATAGAGCGTCTCGTTCACCCACGAATCGGTTGCCATCGCGGTTCTCCGTGAATTGCGGCGGTGGTCAGCAGAACGGCCCGGGGATCGCACCCCGGGCCGTTGCACAGGTTCAGCCGGAAAGCGTTAGCCGACTCGGCCGCGGCGCTGCTCGTCGAGGTCGATGCGCGAAGGGCTGAAGGCCTCCTGCACCACCGGGATGGCCCGGTGCGGATCGCAGTCACCGCACACGAAGATATCCAGCGCGGCGAAATTCCGCTCCGGCCACGTGTGGATCGAGATATGGCTCTCGGCCAGCACCACCACGCCAGACACGCCGCCATTGGGCGAGAAGTGATGGAAATGGCTGTGCAGGATCGTCGCCCCGGTGGCGATCGCGGCCTCGCGCAGCTTCTCGTCGATATGCGTGGGGTCATCGAGGCGCGTGGCGCCCCAGATGTCGATCAGCAGATGCGTGCCGGCGAACTTCATACCGTCGCGTTCGACAAAATAGTCTTTCTGCTGTTCCTCAGCCCCGGCGGAGGAAATCGTCGTCGTCTGGTTCTCGCTCGGGAATTCCGAGACCATCCCCAGTGGCATGAGTGCGTTCATTCCGCGACCCTCTGTCAACCAGTAGACGGCCTGTTGGGCAGCGTGCCGGATGCACGCGCCCCCTGGGGCCAAGGCGGCGGAACATGAGGAAATCGGGGGGGGGATGCAAGGGGAAAACGCCCCCCACGAACCCCGTGCTTGCATGCCGGAGGTCCGGTGGGAACAGGGGTGCGCTCAGGGCGTGGTGGGGGCCGCCAGTGCGCGCACGGAGTTGGCCGCCGCACGGGCCAGCTTGGCCTCCTGCGCGGCGCGCGGCAGGTCGGCCACGCCCTGCACCGGGGCGGAGGCCAGCAGGGTGGCGAGGTCGCGCAGCTGCTCCTGCGCCAGGCGCGGCGCCAGCGTGCTACGCAGCCAGGAGAGCGTGCGCTCATCCCCCGCCTGCCCCGCCGCGGCCGCGATGCGCAACACCAGGCGCGACTGGTCCGCATCCAGCGGGCCCGTGGCCGGCAATTCGGTGCGCGCGAGGGCGGACAGCGCGGCACTCGCGGCCGACCAGTCCTTCGCCTCCTCGAGAAGACGCGCACGCAGGCGCAGCGCCGGCGGCGTGCCGAGTTCCGACAGCGCGGCCACGCCGGTGCGCAGATCCCCGGTGGCGGCGGCGGCGCGCCCGAACGTCAGGGTGCGGCGCTCCAGCACCTCGGGCGGCAACGGGCCTTCGGCGACACTGTCCTGCAACGCGGCCAGCGCCTGCTCCGGGGCACCGGATTCGAGGCGCAGCGCCGCCAGCGTGCCGCCCAGCGTGGCACGCGCCACGCCCGGGGGCGCCTGGTCCACCAGCTTTTCCAGCACCGGGCGCGCGCGCTCCGGCAAATCGAGCGCCAACAGCTTCTCCGCCAGCCGAGTCGCCAGCGCGTGGCCGGCCGGGCCGGCGGGCAGCAGGTCGGCGTTCTCCTCGGCCAGCGCCACCAGGTCCAGCGGCGCGATACCGTCCTGCGCGCCCGGGGCGAGGCTGCGGGCGAGCACATCGGCCAGCGCGCGGCCGGCCGCTTCGCCCTGTTCGGGGAAGAGCTGGCGCAGTTCGCGCAGCAGCGCCAGCGCGGTGCGCCACGCGCCAGACTGGGCGCGCAGTTCCGCCACGCGCAGGCGGGTGGCAATTTCCGTCTGGTCACCACGCCAGGCAAACACCAGCTTCTCCAACGCATCCGCCGCCTTCGCGGCCGTGATGGCGCCGGAGGCGAGGCGCAGCTCCACCGCCTCACGCGCCGCCACGGCCCGGGCACGGCGATCGGTGCCGGAGGCGACGCGGTCGAAATGCGCCAGGGCACCCGCCGTATCGCCTGCGCGCTGTGCCACCAGCCCGCGGGCGAGATCGAGCGCGCCCATTCCCGGCAGCCGTTCCAGCACGGTGCGTGCCGCCCCCGCCTCGCCACCGCGGGCCATCGTCTCAAGCGCCATCGGCAGCAGCCGTTCGCGCAGCGGCGCGGGATAAGACAGCAGCAGCGGCACGCCAGACGCGAAGATCGCCGCCGCCCGCGCCGAGTTCGGGTCCTGTTGCGCCAGCCGCACGGCGCGCCACACGGCAATCTCGTCGGTGCCGGTCAGCCGCTCGTCGTCGATTGCCGCGGCCTGGTCGGTGCGGCCGGACAGCAGCGCGGCGATCGCCGAGAGGCCAGCGAGGTCGGGGTCTTCGGCGGCGCGGGCATCCTCGGCCACCGTGGCGGCGAGCACGGCCTGCATCTCGGGGCCCATGCCCAGCGCCAGCATCGCCTCGGCCACGTCGCGGCGCCGCGCGGCACGGGCCTGCGGCTGGGCGGCGGCGGAGGAGAGGCGGGCGGATTGCAGGCGGCGGTGCAGTGCCTCCAGCGGCTGAGCCGGCAGGTCGTAGCGCCGGCTGGCGCTGGCGGCCTCGGTCATCGCCTGGGTCTGGCTTTCGGCGGCCGAAAGGGTCAGCGCGCCATCCGCCGCGGCGGCAAGGCGGAAGCCTTCGGGATGCGGACGCAGGGCCAGCGCATCGGTCAGCGGCAGAACGGCCACGCCCTGCCAGGTGGAGAGCAGCGCGAATTCCGGGGTGCGCCGGTCCACCGGCACCCATTGCCCGGCGCTGCGCTGCGTGCCGACCAGCATGGTGCCTCCGGTCAGCGGATCGGGCACCGCCACCACCTGGCCCGGCGCATCGGCCGGCAGGCGCAGACGGCCCTCCACGGTTTCGGCACGGATCGGCCGGCCACCGGAATGGCTGGGCACGGCGGTCACGGTCCAGCCGGCATCGGCCTTGGTCAGGCGCAGTGCGTGCCCATCCGGCAGCGGCACGCGCAGCACGGTGGCGCCGGGCAGCAGGCTCACGGTCGCGCCCCCGAACACCGGGTCGCCGCGCAGCGGGGAGAGATCCACCGGCCGGCGCTCATCGAACACCACCAGCGCGGCATCGCCCCGGCGCAGCGCCGCGGCGCCGGTGCTGCTGGAGAACGGCAGGGTCACGGCCGGCAACGCGGCATCCACGGCGCCATGCGGACCAGCCGCCTCCCCCGGGGAGAGCGTGGCCGCCAAGCCCAGCGGCGCGGCGCGCACCGTCTCGATCGGCGCTTCGGCAAGGGGCGGCGCGGGCACGTCCTCGCGCGCACGATAACGCGCATCCGGGGACTGGCCGCGCGCGAGTTCCACCCGCGGCGCCTCGGCCACGGCCGGTGCGGTGGCAACAGGCGCGGTCGCTGCGGGCGCGGCAGGTGGGGCAGCGGCGCGCGCTGCTGCCTGGGCCGGGGCGGGCGTGGGGGCAGCCGCCGGGGCGGAAGCCGCGGGTGGGGAAACGGGCGGGGAAGCGGGCGGGGAAACGGGCGCCGCACGTGCTGGCGCCGGTGCGGCCGCGGGCGGCGATGCGGCCTGCTCGCCGGCCACCGGGTCTGCCACGTCCACTACCAGCCGCTCGCCCATGCGATAGCTGCGCGGGCGCGCGCCGGGGGCGAGCGTGAGTTCCACCGTGCCGTCGCGAGCCACGATCCCGACCACGTTGCGCGGCATGCGCCCAGGGCCGGCGAGGCCGACCGGGCCGGCATTGGCTTCCAGCTTCACCGTCAGCGTGCGCCCATCGGTCGCCACGCTCTGGCGCACGCCGGGCACGAGATCCAGCACCACGCGGCCGAAGCCGGCATGGTCGCCTGTGCGCACCGCAACGGTCGGCGCAGCTGCCGACCCGGGCGCCTGGGCCCAGGCAGGCAAAGGCTGCGCCATCAAGGCGGCGATCAGCCATGGCGTGGTGCGGCGCATTCTGTGCCTCCCCATCCGTGTTGGCAGCGTTCCGATTGTCGGTGCGCCGTGGGTCAGTCGAAGCTGGCGAGCAGCTTGTCGATGTCGCTCTGGTCCATCGCGCTGGCGGGCAGCTGCGGCCCGTTCAGCAGCGATTCCTCCGCCGGCAGCGGCTTCGGCGTCGGGCGGCCCTCGCGATTGTCGAAGGTGGCGATGATGTGGCCCACCTTGCTGTCGATCGCCTTCAGCGTGGCCACCACCTTGGTGATGCGCTGGCCGGTGATGTCCTGGAAGCTGCACGCCTCATAGATGCGCGTCGTCGCATCCTGCAGCACCGCCGCCGCATCGGTGTCCAGCGTGCCGGCCACGCCATCCAGCGTCTCGCACACTTCCAGGATCGAATCGGTCGCCGCCGCGGTGTGGCTCACGATCGCATCCAGCTCGTCGGTCGCCGACGGGATGTGGCTGGCGGTGATGTCGTCCACCTGCAGCGCCGCGATTTCCGCGCGCGCACTGGCGATGGTGCGGCCCAGCTCAGCCACCTCGTTCAGCAGCAAGGATTCCACGCGGGTGAGGTCGCCGCGCATGCTGGCCAGCACAGACTGCACCACCTCGGCCACCATCTCCGGGTCGCAGGCCGGCCAGCGCGAGGAGATGCGCGCGAGGTCCGCGGATAGCGCTTTGGCGGAGGATCCGTCCGCCAGGCGGGTCGGGGCGTCAGGCATGTCCCAGCACTTTTTCGATCTTCTCGCGCAGCGTCTCGGCGTTGAACGGCTTCACGATGTAGTTGGAAACGCCAGCCGCCTTGGCGGCCACCACGTTCTCCACCTTGCTCTCGGCGGTGATCATGATGAACGGCGTGGTCTTCAGCCGTGCATCCGCGCGCACTTCCTGCAACAGCTGCAGGCCCGTCATCGGCTGCATGTTCCAGTCGCTGATCACCAGGCCATAGTTGCCGGCACGCATCTTGGAGAGCGCCTCGGCACCGTCGGTGGCTTCGTCGACGTTGTTGAAATCGATCTGCTTCAGAAGGTTGCGGATGATCCTCAGCATCGTCTTATAGTCATCGACGATCAGCACCTTCATCGACTTGTCGATCGACATATCTGGCTCCTGGTGGCGAACGCGGCGGCCGGAATAGGCCGTGCGGATGGGAAGATCGGGTGCCTCACCCGCCCGGTGCGCGCGGCGGGGCGGGATCGGCGGGGCGGTTGGACTGGGTCCGGCGCTGGGCCAGGTCGGCGGTGATCTGCCGCGCCCGCTCCGGCTGCATCGCCGCCAGCACGGGGGCGGCCTTGGCTTCCTTCATGCGGTCCAGCACCGCAAGCAGCACCGGCCGGTCGAGGTCGTTGAAGATGGCGGCGGCATCGCGAGGCTTCATGGTCTCGTAGAGCTTTACGAGACCTTTCCAATTCTCCTCGTCGCGCTCACGCCGTGCGGTTTCCAGCGCTTCCAGGCGCTTCTGCAGGTCTGAAAGCTCGCCGGCGCGGTCGGTCAGGCGCTTTTCCGCGGCGGCCAGGATCCCCTCGCGGGAGGTGAGGGCAGCCTCGCGCGACTCGAGTTCGGTGCGGCGCTTGCGCAGGTCCAGCAGCAGGGCGCGCTCGGCGGCACTCACCGGCGGCTCACCGGGAACGGCGGGCGTGGGGGGCGCGATCACCTCGGGCGGCGGCTCGTTCGTCGGCACGGGCGCGGGCGCGGTGGCAGCCCCGGGCGGCGGGCGCGGCGAAGGGGGCTTGGCGGCGGGCGTGGTGGCCGCCGGAGGGGTGGAGCCGGCTATCGCCTGGCGCACCAGCCCGGCCGACTTCACGCCGGCCAGCGCCACCAGGGCCACGATCACCACGGGCAGCAGCCGCGGCACGAAGGGAAGCCGGCGCACTACGTATGTCCTATCGCGCGATGCGCAGCGCGCGCATCAGGTCGCGCTCCGCCTGGCTGCGCAGCCGCGGAGTGCCGGTGGGATCGAGCGGCGGCACTTCCGGCAGCGGCATCTCGTGCGGCGCCGGCTCGGGCGCAGGTTCCGACATGGGTGCGGGTGCAGAGGGCGTGGCCGGACGCCCGGTGGCGAGGTCCAGGCTGCGCCCGGCGCGGACCAGATGATCCAGCCGGTCTGCCACCGTCGTGCCGCGCTCGTTCAGGAACACCAGATCGTCCTTCAACCGGTTCGCCGCCTCCACCTGCCGGGCAATCTGCCGCCCGGCACCATCCGCCGCCTGCTTCAGCCGCTCGATGCCTTGCTCCGCGGCACGGGTGGAATCGTTGAAGCCGGCCACCAGCTCCTCCAGCGCCGCGCGGTCGCGCTTCAGCACGCCGAGTGCGCGTTCGAGGCGCACTGCGTGGAACATCGTGGCCAGCAGCAGGCCGATCAGGGCGATTTCGAGAAGCCATTCCATGCCTGCCATCCCGTCCACATTTTGGGCGCGATTGGGTGAAGGATTCCTTGAGACGGCACCGCGCCGCACTCATCGTTCGGCCAGAGGTGTACGCGGCACCTCGCGCTCGATACGCACCGCCAACTTGCTCTTGCGCCGGCCCACCTGGCCCTCAAACAACGTGACCGTGCCGCAGCGCAGCTGCACGGTCCCGCCGGGGGAGGTGTTCAGCACGATGCGGCTGCCGGGCTTGAGGTCCATCACGTCCGACAGGCGCATCACCTGCTCGTCCAGCACCACTTCCAGGTCGATGTCGGTGCTCCACAGCTCTTCGGCCAAGTGCGTCTCCCAGATGGAATCGCGGCCGAACTTCTCGCCCATGAACTGCTGCAGCAGCAGCTCGCGCACCGGCTCCAGCGTGGCGTAGGGCAGCAGCAGCTCCACCCGCCCGCCGCGATCCTCCATGTCCACCCGCAGGCGGGCGAGCACGGCGGCGTTGGACAGGCGGGAGATGGTGGCGAAGCGCGGGTTCACCTCCAGCCGCTCGAACCGGAACGTCACGGGGCAGAGCGGATCGAAGCTTTGCGACAGGTCGGCCAGCACCACCTGGATCAGCCGTTCCACCAGGGTGCGTTCGATGGTGGTGTAGGGCCGGCCCTCGATGCGCATCGCCGCCGTGCCGCGGCGGCCGCCCAGCAGCACGTCCACGATCGAGTAGATCATGGCGCTGTCGACTACCATCAGGCCGTAATTGTCCCATTCCTCCGCCTTGAACACGGCGAGCATGGCCGGCAGCGGGATGGAGTTCAGGTAGTCGCCAAAGCGCAGCGACAGGATGTTGTCGATGCCGACTTCCACGTTGTCGCTGGTGAAGTTGCGCAAGGACGTGGACATGATGCGCACCAGGCGATCGAACACGATCTCCAGCATCGGCAGGCGCTCGTACGAGACGAGGCCGGAGCTGATGATCCGCTGCATGCCGGTGCGGTTTTCGCCATCCGACGGGCCGGCATCGAAGCCCAGCAGGCTGTCGATCTCGGCCTGGTTCAGCACCCGCTGCGGCGGCGCCGACGGGGCATCGCCCCCCGCGTCGCCACCGGCGGGCGGGCTCTCGTCCTCCAGCTCCGCCCCCCAGGCGGCGGCGAGTTCCTCCTCGGACTGGGTGCCGCTCATTGCACGATGATCTCCGGGAACAGCACGTCCACGATGCGGGCGGGTGCCACGGCGATGTTGGCGCGGGCCAGCAGCTCCTCCCGCAGGCGATAGGTGCCGGCGCTGCCGCGCAGCTCCTCCGGGCGCATCTCGCGCAGATAGGTCTGGAACAGGTCCATCAGGCGCGGCATCGCCGCCTTGATCGCGGCTTCGTCCTCCGCCTTGGCCAGTTCCAGCTTGGGGCGCAGCTTGATGAAGCTGTTGCGGCGCGGGCCGGCGTTGAGGTTGGCGATGATCTCCGGCAGGTCCATGAACACCGGCGCCGGCTTGGCGTCCGGCTTGGGAACGGCCTTGCCGTCGGCCTTCGCATCGCCCTTGCCATCGCCGTGCCCGGCATCCTCCGCGGCGTGCGGGTCTGCTTTCTTGCCCATGCCGAGCAGCGGCGGCAGGATGCCGCCGAACCACAGGCCCGCACCTGCGCCGGCCAGCAGCAGCACAAGCGCCACCAGCACGATCAGCTTCTTCTTTCCGCCCTTCTTGGCGGGCTGGGACTCGGCGTCGTCGCCGGCCGCCGCTTCTGCCGCTGCCGCCATGATTCCCTCGCGTGCGATTGATGCCGCGTATGCAGCCACATTGGCCGCAGCGGCACATTGGCGAGGGACGGTTAACGAAGCCTTTTCCTCTGGCCGATCGTGCCCGGCGGAAACTGCCGGGTGCCGGGTTCGCCCGGGCAGGTCCTGCCGGTCCAGGGGCCGAAAAGGGGCTGCGACTCGGGTTTTGGGGCCCGGCGGGTCTGGCACGGCGGTTGCGTAGGGCATCCCAACTTATTCGCCCTGCCGAGGATCCCGATGCAGAACACCACCTCCGTGGCATTGTCGCGCCTGACCGCCCAGCAGCGAGCACTGGACGTGACCGCCGCCAACATCGCCAACGCCAACACCATGGGCTACCGCGCCGAGCGGCTGGTGTTCAGCGACTTCCTGGTGAAGAATCGGGGCCGCGATGTGCCGTCGGGCGCGGAGACGATCACCTTCACCCAGGACCGTGCCAGCTGGCGCGACCAGCAAACCGGGCCGATCACCCATACCTCGAACGCCTTCGACATCGCGCTGGTGGGCGACGGCTACTTCCAGGTGGAAACGCCGCGCGGCCCGCGGCTGACGCGGGCGGGGCATTTCGAGCTTTCAGCCACCGGCAACGTGGTGAACAGCGACGGCCATGCGCTGTTGGATTCCAACGGGCAGAAGCTGCAGCTCTCCACCACCGACACGCACATCACCATCAGCAGCGACGGCGCGATCAGCAGCGAGAACGGGCGCATCGGGCGGATCGGCGTGGTGAAGCCCGCCGATCCCTTCCGCATGAAGCCGGAAGGCGGGCGGCTGTTCGCTGCCGAGGGCCAGACCACGCCGGTGGAGAAGCCCAAGATGATCCAGGGCGCCATCGAGCAGAGCAATGTTGCCCCCGTGGTGGAGCTGACGCGCATGATGCGCGAACTCCGCGAGTTCGAATTCACCAGCAAGTTGGTGCAGGCCGAAGGCGAACGGCAGCAGACCGCCATCGACAAGCTGACCCAGAAGCGGAGCTGAACCCATGCGGTCCCTTGATATCGCCGGCACCGGCATGCAGGCGCAGGCGACGAATGTTGAAGTGATCTCCAACAACATCGCCAACATGACCACCACCGGCTTCAAGCGCCGGCGGGCCGAGTTCCAGGACCTGATCTACCAGAACCTGCGGCGCGTGGGCTCCAACAGCTCCGACTCCGGATCGGTGGTGCCGGCCGGTGCGCAGGTGGGCCTGGGCGTGAAGACGGCAGCGATCTACCGCATCAACGAGCAGGGCAACCTGCAGCAGACCTCCAACGCGTTCGACATGGCGATCCGCGGCAACGGGTTCTTCCAGGTCACCCTGCCCTCCGGCGAGACGGCCTATACCCGCGACGGCACCTTCGCGCTGTCGGCCGAGGGGCAGATCGTGACGGCGGATGGCTACGTGGTGCAGCCGGGCGTGACGGTGCCGGCGCATGCCACCAACGTGACGATCAACGCCTCCGGCCAGGTGCAGGTGACGCTGGATGGGCAGCAGGCGCCGGCGCTGGTGGGGCAGATCCAGCTGGCCGTGTTCCCGAACGCCGGCGGCCTGGATGCCCAGGGCGACAACCTGTTCCTGGCCACCACCGCGAGCGGCGCGGCGGTGACGGGCACGCCGGCCTCGCCGGGGTTCGGTTCCGTGCTGCAGGGGTTCGTCGAGACCTCCAACGTGAATGTCGTGAGCGAGATCACCAACCTCATCACCGCCCAGCGGGCGTACGAGATGAACAGCAAGGTGATCACCACCTCCGACCAGATGCTTTCCACGCTGACCAACCTGCGCTGAGGCTTGCCATGAAGCTCCTGACCCCTTTTCTTGCGGCCATGATCACGGCGACCCCGGCCTGGGGTGCCACGGTGCGGCCGATCACGACGCTGTCGGCGCCGGTGGTGAAGCTGGCGGATCTGTTCGACGGGTTGCCCGCGGGTGGCGAGCTGGTGCTTGGGCCCGGCCCGGCGCCGGGCGGGCGCATCATCGTCGAGTCCGCGCAGCTTGCGGCGATCGCGCGGCAGTTTGGCGTTTCGTGGCGGCCGAATGGTGGCGAGCGCTCGGTGCTGGAGCGGCCCGGGCGGCTGCTGCCGCGCGAGGACGTGCTGGCCGCACTGCGCGGGGCGCTGGCGGGCGTGGGTGCGCCGCCGGATGGCGAGCTGGATCTGCCGGGCTATGCCGCACCGCTGGTGCCGGCGGAATCGCAGGTGCGGGCCGAGGTGGAGCAGATGGAATATGACGGCGCCTCCGGCCGGTTCAACGCCACCATCTCGGTGAACGGCGAGGGCATGCTGACGGTGCGGCAGCGGCTGGTTGGCACGCTGCATGAGATGGCCGAGGTGCCGGTGCCGGTGCGGCGGCTGACACCGGGGATGGTGGTGCTGCCTTCGGACCTGCAGTTCCAGCGGGTGCGGGTGGCGGCCCTGCGCGGCGAGGTGGCGCGGATGCCGGAGCAGGCGGTGGGCATGGCGGTGCGCCGCGTGATGCTGCCGGGCCAGGCGCTGACATTGGCCGATCTGTCGCGGCCGCTGGCGGTGCAGAAGGGTGCGCGCGTGATGATGCAGCTGGTCTCCGGCAGGCTTTCGCTCACCGCGCAGGGCCAGGCGTTGGAGGCGGGCACGGTGGGCGAGCGCATCCAGGTGCTCAACCCCAATTCGCGCGCCGTGGTGGAGGCGGAGGTGGTGGGGCCTGACCGGGTGCGGGTGGCCTCCGGATCGTCGCCCGTTGTTTTGACCGGCCCGCAGCGGGTCAGCCAGGTGATTGCACGATGAAACACACGCTTCTTCTCGCCACCATCTTTGCCCCGGTTCTGCTGGGGGGATGCGGCAATCTGCAGCGGCTTTCGGAAGTCGGCCGGCCGCCTTCGATGACGCAGCCGACCGATCCGACGCAGGAGGCCAGCTACCGGCCGATGACGATGCCGATGCCGGCGCCGCAGACGGCGGTGCCGATGGCGAATTCGCTGTGGCGCAGCGGCAGCCGGGCCTTCTTCAAGGACCAGCGGGCGGCGCATGTGGGCGACATCCTGACGGTGCTGGTGAACATCGCCGATACCGCGAGCCTGAAGAACAACACGGCGGCGAGCCGCAAGGGCAATGAGAGCCTGGGGCTGCCGAACCTGCTGGGGCTGGAGACGACGGCGATCCCGCGGCTGCTGACCGGGGCGGACATGAACAACCTGGTCGGGCTTTCCAGCGCGAACGGCAATACCGGCACGGCGGAGATGCAGCGCGACGAGACCGTGACCCTGCGGCTCGCCGGCGTCATCACCCAGGTGCTGCCGAACGGCAACCTGGTGGTGGCCGCGCGGCAGGAGGTGCGGGTGAACTCCGAACTGCGCGAACTGGCGGTGGCGGGCGTGATCCGGCCGCAGGATATCGGCAGCGACAACACGGTGCGGCACGAGCGGATGGCCGAGGCGCGGATTGCCTATGGCGGACGTGGCCAGCTGACCGATGTGCAGGCGCCGCGCTGGGGCCAGCAGGTGCTGGATATCGTGCTGCCGTTCTGAGGTTCTGTTTTAGTTACGAATACGGAACAATTAGGGCGTGAGTCGGCCCGGCGGGCCAGGCGCGAAATTTTCGCGGCTGGCCCGTTGGCGCGTGCGCGCGGGTGTGCGGAGGGATCGACGGCTGCCCTTGCGGCGCGATGGCGCACGGAGGCGGCGCGGCAGGAATGGCAGCAGGACGAAACGCGGCCGGGCGCGCGGTGGGGCGACGGCGCCGACGGCGGGCGGAGTATGCCTGCCGGGTGGCGTGGCGGCGGGAGGTGCGACGGGACTGCACGGGGGACGGGGCGAGGCGGGCGGCGAGCCAGGCGGTGTAGAGCGCATCCCATTCCTCGGCCGTAGCCGCCATCCGGGCGCGCAGGCGCGCGACCGCCGCTTGCGGCAGCCCCAGATGGAGGGCGATCGCGATCAGCAGGCCGAAGATCACTTCGGCGAGCGCGCGGCCCAGGTTGATGGTATCGTCTGTGTGCATGGTTAGAATATGCACTAACACGACACTCGATACAAGAGAGCGTAGGAAAAAAATTTCGGGCCTCGTGAGAGGCCCGAAACCTTAGCCAGATCCGATGCTTGGTGGTGCAGCCCCCTGCCCTCCCCGCTAGTAGGAGGAGGGCTTTCGGTGGCCTGCGTTAGCCGGCGGCGTTTTCCTTGTCCAGGATCGGCTTGAAGGCTTCGGTGGCCTTGGCCAGCTCGGTCTTCACGTCGGCACCGCCCAGGGTGTTGGTGAGGGCCACGCCATAAACATCGCGGAATTCCGTGACGCTGACGATTTCCGGCAGGCCCGGGCGGCCGATGCGCTGGCATTCCGCCGAGGTTTCGAACCACTCCTTCGGGAAGGGCGAGCCCTGCTGGATCGACTGGTCGCGCCAGATGGAGGCGCGCGGCGGGGTGCCGGCGCCGAGGCGGACCTGCTCCTTGCCCATTTCCTTGCCGGCGGCCCACTGGATGTAGAGCCATGCGGCGAGCTTGTTCTTCGACGCGGCCGGGATCGACAGGCCGGAGCAGAAGGTGGCGGAGTGGTGCGACTTCGGGCCCGGCGGGACCGGGGAGAAGCGCACGTCCTTGGCGATGCGGCTTTTGTTCGGGTCGATCAGCGGGGCGGAGAAGCCGATGCCGTCGATCCACATGGCGATCTTGCCCTGGCTGAAGCTGGTCTGGCTCTCGCTCCAGTTGAAGCCGATCACGCCCGGGGGGGCGGTTTCGGTGAGCAGGCGCTTGTACATCTCGCCGGCCCAGATCGCCTGGTCGGTGTTCATCAGCAGGGACTTGCCGTCGGCCGAGACGGTGTCCTGGTCCATGCCCATCAGGAAGGAGGTGTAGAGCGGCAGGTTGGCATTCTTCAGCCCACGGCCAACCATGCCGTAGATGCCCTTGGACTTGTCGGTGAGGGTGCGGGCGGCGGCCAGCATCTCATCCATGGTCTTGGGGAAGGTGACGCCCTTTTCCGCGAACAGCGCCTGGTTCCAGAACATCAGCCACACGTCGTAGTTGCTGGCCAGGGTGTGCATGGCGCCATCGGCGCCGGTGCCCCAGCGCAGGGCGGGGGCGGCGAAATCGGCGAAGTCGAAATCCGGGGAAGTCACGTCCGGGTTGCGGATCCAGGTCCGCAGATCCTCCATCCAGCGGCCGCGCTCCACCAGGCGCTTCTGCACGTGCAGGGCGACGGCGACCACATCGAAGGTCGGGCGGCCGGTGGACATTTCCAGCGCCACCTTGGGCCGCTGCTGCTGCTCGGGGATCTGCTCCGAACCGACCTTGATGCCGGTAAGCTCCTCGAACTTCTTGTGGTTGCGTTCCAGGACGTCGGCGTTCGGGCCCTTCTGGAAGTTGACCTCGATCTTGGCGCCACGGGCCATCTTCCAGTCGAACTTGGACTGGGCGTTGGCGGTTTCGACGATGTTGAAGATCGGCAGGGCGGCGGATGCGGCCAAGAGGCTGCGGCGGCGGATCATGCGAGGTACTCCTCCGTGGAAGGGATGCCGGGGCACGGGGCCCCGGCAGCGACGCAGTGCGGAACGGTCAGCCCGCGAGTTCCTTGGCCAGGACCGGCTTGAAGATCTCGGTGGCCTTGACCAGCTCGGCCTTCGGATCAGCGCCGGTGATGGTGTTGGTGAGGGCCACGCCGAAGACATCACGGAACTCGGTAACGCCGACGATGACCGGCAGGCCGGAGCGGGCGATCTTGAGCGAGGTCTGCACCGTGTCGAACCACTCCTTCGGGAAGACCGAGCCGTTCAGCACCTTGGGGTCGCTATAGGCGCTGGCGCGCGGCGGGGTGCCGGAGCCGGTGCGCAGGTATTCCGCGCACATCGCCTTGCTGGTGGCCCACTGGACATAGAGCCAGGCGCCGCCGCGGTTCTTGGCACCGCGGGCCACGCCGACGCCTTCGATGAAGGTGGCGGAATGCTGCGCCTTGGGGCCGCGCGGGATCGGCATGAAGCCGACCGTGTCAGCCACGCGGGACTTGGTCTTGTCGATCAGCGGGGCGGAGAAGCCGACGCCATCCAGCCACATGGCGGCGCGGCCCTGGGCGAAGGTGGTCTGGCTTTCGGACCAGTTGAAGCCGACAACGCCCTGCGGCCCGGCCTCGCGCAGCAGCTTGCTGTAGAAGGTCGCGGCCTCGATGGCGGCGGGGGTGTCCATCAGCAGGGTGGTGCCGTCGGCGCTGATCGTCTCCTGGTCATGGCCGAGCAGGATGGTGGTGTAGAGCGGCAGGTTGGCGTTCTTGAGGCCGCGGCCGACGAAGCCGGCGATGCCCTTGGACTTGTCGGTGAGGGCCAGCGCCGCGGCCATCATCTCATCCATGGTGGCGGGCGGCTTGATGCCTTTCTCGGCGAACAGGGCCTTGTTGTAGAACAGGATGAAGAGGTCCTGATTGATCGGGATCGCCATCAGGCGGCCATCGGCGGCGGTGTTGGCGGCCATGCCGGGGGCGGAGAAGTCGCCGAGGTCGAAATCGGGCGAGGTCATCTTGGGGTCGGCGACGAGCGGGCGGAGATCCTCCAGCCAGTTGCCCTTCTCGACCAGCTTCTTCTGCACGTGCATGGAGACGTTGACGACATCGAAGCTGGGGCGGCCGGAGGCGAGTTCGAGCGCGATCTTGGGGCGCTGCTGCTGTTCCGGCACCTGTTCGAAGCCGACGCGGATGCCGGTGAGTTCCTGTTCCTCGAACTCCTTCTGGTTGGCCTGCAGCACGTCGGGGCGCGGCGACTTGCCGAAGTTCACCTCGAGGCGGGTGCCCTTGAACTGCTTCCAGTCGAAGGCGGACTGGGCGCCGACCTTCTCCACGATGGCGGGCGCGGCGAGGGCGCCGGCAGTGGCGGCGAGCAAATGGCGGCGGCGGATCATGGAGCATCTCCCGTATGGCGCACCCCTTGCGTGGGGTGCCGTTACGGGCGTTCTAGATCAGTTTCGGCGCCGTGCGGAAGGGGAAACGGTGCGCGGGAGGATAGTCGTCGCGGTAAGCGCGCGGGGGATAGTCGTCGCGGTAAGCGCGCGGGGGATAGTCGTCGCGGCAAGCGCGCGGGGGATAGTCGTCGCGGTAAGCGCGCGGGAGGCTAGTCGTCGCGGTGGACGCGCTCCATGCGCTCGTGGCGTTCCTGGGCTTCGATGGACATCGTGGCGATGGGGCGGGCGTTGAGGCGGCGCAGGCCGATGGGCTCGCCGGTTTCATCGCAGTAGCCGTAGGTGCCGTTCTCGATGCGCTGCAGCGCCTGGTCGATCTTGTTGATGAGCTTGCGGGCGCGGTCGCGGGTACGCAGCTCCAGCGCCCGGTCGGTTTCGACGGAGGCGCGGTCGGTGATGTCGGCCTCGGTGATCCCGCCCTGGGAGAGGCTTGCCAGCGTGCCGTCTGCCTCGCGCAGCAGGTCGGCCCTCCAGCGGAGGAGCTTCTGGCGGAAGAACTCCACCTGAAGCGGATTCATGAAATCCTCGGTATCGGACGGCACGTAATCAGGCGGGAGCGTGACCATCATTGTGGGGCGTTCCTGCGGCGTTGCGGCCGGCAGGGGTCGCCGCGATGGGCCCCCGAGGATCAGGGTACCATCCAGGGCCCCCCCGGGCCTTCCAGACGGGGCGGCTTATAACGGGGCGATGTTTCCGCGCCAAGGGGTTGTCGACATCTGGCCATGACGATTGGGTGTCAGGCGCCTTGGGGGGGTGGTGGGAGGGTGGTTTCGAGGCGCGCGGCCTCGATGCGGGCGCGCAGGACCAGGGCAGAGATGGCGGCGCGCAGGGCGGGATCGGAGGCCTGCGGGACATCCTGGGCGAGGCGGGCCAGGGCTTCGGCGTCGATCGGGCCGGCGCCGAGCAGGGCGCGCTGGAGGGCGGCGAGGGCGGCCAGGATGTCCTGCCCACGGCGACGGGCCTCGCGGTCCGCCAGATGCGGGTCGGGCATTTCCTGCAGGGCGAGCATGGAGGGGGTGCCGACGGCGGCCGGGCCGGAGACCCCGGTGGTGGGGGCGGATTCGGATTTGGGCATGCGGAAGCCGCCGGTGTCGCGCACCTGGCGGGTGCCGCCGGAGACGGGCGGCGGGGCGCCGACGCCGCGGATCATGGCGGGTGCGGGCCGGCGGCGGCCGGCTGTGGCGACGGGCCTGAGCCGCCGCCTGCCGGCGGGGGCGGGTCTGAGCCGCCGCCGGGCGGCGGCGGGGGGAACGCCAAGGAATCGTTCATCGGCATGAGGGCATTTCCTTCTCAACGGCCCCCCGCGGCCGGCAGTGCGTGCCTCCCGGCAGGGATTGCCGGGTGGCGGGCGCCCTGCCCTCCCCGAGGCTTTCCGCTGAGGCCCTTGGAAATCAAGGCGTTGCGGATGGCACGGGGATTGCGAGGCGGGAGTGAGGGAAAGACTGCGATGCAAAGATTGCTGAACCGTTCCCGTGATCCTGGAGCGCCTGCCGTGATCCGATTTGTTTTCATGCTGTTCGTGCTGCTCGGCGCCTCCCCGGTGATGGGGCAGGTGCGGATCAAGGACATCGCGGACATGGAGGGAATCCGCGGCAACCAGCTGGTGGGGTACGGGCTGGTGGTGGGGCTGAACGGGACCGGGGACAAGCTGGATTCCGCGGTGTTCACCCGGCAGTCACTGATCGGCATGCTGGAGCGGCTGGGCGTGAACACGCGCGACCAGGAGGCCAAGCTCAAGACCAAGAACGTGGCCGCCGTGATGGTAACGGCGGAGCTGCCGCCGTTCGGGCGGACGGGCAGCCGGATCGATGTTTCGGTCTCGGCGCTGGGCGATGCGACGAACCTGACGGGTGGAACGCTGCTGGTAACGCCGCTGCTGGCCGCCGATGGCGAGGTGTATGCGGTGGCGCAGGGCGCGCTGGCGACCGGGGCGATTGCGGCCGGGGGGGCTGCGGCTTCGGTGACGCGCGGTGTGCCGACGGCGGGGCGGATTCCGAACGGGGCGACGGTGGAGCGCGAGGTGGCATTCCAGCTGGCGAGCCGGCAGGCGCCGCGGCTGGGGCTGCGCAACCCGGACCTGACGACGGCGCGGCGGATGGCGGACGCGATCAATCGCGCGCTGGGTGGCGGCACGGCAACGGCGACGGATCCGCGCACCGTGGCGCTGAACCTGGCCGGACGGGATGTGGTGGATGCGCTGGCGCGGATCGAGGTGCTGCGCGTGGAGCCGGATAGCCCGGCGGTGGTGGTGATCGACGAGGCCTCTGGCACCATCGTGATGGGGGCGAATGTGCGGATCAGCACCGTGGCGATCGCGCAGGGGAACCTGACGATCCGGGTGACGGAGAGTGCCGATGTGTCGCAGCCCGGCCCGCTCTCCCAGGGGCAGACGGTGGTGACGCCGCGCTCGCAGGTGCAGATCGACGACCAGAGTGATCGGCGCCTGGGGATCCTGCCGCAGAACGTGACGCTGCGCGACCTGGTGGCGGGGCTGAATGCGCTGGGGGTGGGGCCGCGGGACATGATCACGATCTTGCAGTCGATCAAGGCGGCGGGTGCGCTGCAGGCGGAGCTGGTGGTGCGATGAGTTCGGGCGTGGTGGTTCAGGGGGCCAAGCCGGGGCCGGCGGAGTTGGCCGATCCCGCGAAGGCCAAGGTTTGGAAAACGGCCCGGGATTTCGAGGCGATGGTGCTGGGGCAGCTGGTGGCGCCGATGTTCGCGACCGTGGAGACGTCCAAGGGGATGTTCGGCGGCGGGGCGGCAGAGGAGCAGTGGCGGCCGATGATGTCCCAGGAGATCGGCAAGCACGTGGCCAAAGGCGGCGGGTTGGGGCTGGCGGTGCCGGTCTATCACCAGATGCTGCGGGCGCAGGAAGCGGCCGATGCGGCGAAGAAGGCGGCTTTGCAGGAGGCGAAGGAATGACCGTGAACGCGATGATGGCGGCCGAGGGGCTGGTGGAGCTTTTGGCGCGCGAGAACGCGGCGCTGGTGGCGATGGACCTGCCGACAGCCACCGCACTGCTGGAGGCCAAGCGGGCGGCGACCGATGCCTTCGTGGCGGCGAATGCCCGTGCAGCAACCATGGGGGCGGCCAGTTCGGGTGCGGTGGCGGTGCCGGATGTGGTGCGGCGGCTGGGCGAGCTGGCGGCGGAGAACCGGCTGCTGCTGGAACGGGCGATGGCGGTGCAGCAGCGCGTTCTGGCGATCATCGCCGAGGCGGCGCCGCGGGCGAGCATGGTCGCACCCCGCTATGGCGCCGCGGGCGGGCTGGTTGGGGCGCGCACGGCACTTCCCGTGGCGATCGCCGCCTCGGCCTGATTGGCGGCGGCTGCGCGCCCGTGATACTCCGGGCCGCAATGCCGCCCCCTGACATTCCTTCGGATGATATCGACGAGGCGGCCTGGCGGCGCGTGCTGGCGCGGGCGCCGGGGGCCGGGGGCTATCCGCGGCTCTATGCGCCGTTCCTGGGCCCGGCCGCGATGCCCGACGGGTGCTTCGTGCTCGGGCGGATCGCGCAGACGCTGGATGGGCGGATCGCCACCGAAAGCGGCATGTCGTTCTGGATCAGCGGGCCCGAGGACATCCTGCATACCCACCGGCTGCGGGCGGTGTGCGATGCCATCGTGGTCGGCGCCGGCACGGTGAAGGCCGATGACCCGCTGCTGACGACGCGGCTGTGCGAGGGGCCCTCCCCGGTGCGGGTGGTGATCGATACCGACCGGCGGCTGGCGGATGGCTACCGGCTGTTCCAGGGCGAGCCGGCAACGCTGCTGATGGTGGCGGACGATATCGTGGGGCCGGGCCGGCTGGGGCAGGCCGAGGTGGTGGCGCTGCCGCGCGGGCCCGGTGGTGGGCTTTCGGTGCCCGCCGTGGTGGCGGCGCTGGCGTCGCGCGGGTTGAAGCGGATTTTCGTGGAGGGCGGCGGGATCACGGTCTCGCGCTTCCTGGCGGCCGGCGCGCTGGACCGGCTGCATGTGACGGTGGCGCCGCTGCTGCTCGGGTCGGGCATTCCGTCGTTCACCCTGGCGGGCGTGCCGAAGCCGGAGGATGGGCTGCGGCTGACCTGGGAGGTGTATCGGCTGGGGGCGGATCTGCTGTTCGACATTCCGCTTCAGCGCGCAGATGCGCGCGGGCCGCTGGTGCGGCGATGATAGCCCGCGCGTTCTGGACGGTGGCGGCCGGGCGGGGGGAGATCCGCACGGAGACGCTGGGGGCGGTGCCGGAGGGCATGGTGCGCCTGCGGGCGGTGGCCAGCGGGATTTCGCGCGGCACGGAATCGCTGGTGTTCGCAGGAAGGGTGCCGGAGAGCCAGTTCGCGGTGATGGGGGCGCCGTTGATGGGGGGCGCGTTCCCGTTCCCGGTGAAATACGGCTACAGCGCGGTTGGCGTGGATGGCGCCGGCCAGCGTTTCTTCGTGCTGCATCCGCACCAGGATGTGTTCGACGCGCCGGCGGGGATGTGCATTCCGGTGCCCGATGCGGTGCCCTCGGCGCGCGCGGTGCTGGCGGCGAACATGGAAACGGCGGTGAACATCGCCTGGGACGCCGCGCCGCTGGCCGGTGAGCGGATGATGGTGGTGGGGGCCGGCGTGGTGGGGCTGGTCACAGCCTCCCTGCTGGCGCGCAGTCCGGGGGCGGTGGTGACGGTGGTGGATATCGATCCCGCACGGGCGGCATTGGCCGCCGCACTCGGGTGCCACTTCGCGCTGCCGGGGGATGCGCCCCTGGAGCAGGAGCTGATCGTGCATGCCTCCGCCAGCGAGGCCGGCCTGCGGACGGCGCTTTCGTGCGCGGCGTTCGAGGGGCGGATCGTGGAGGCGAGCTGGTTTGGGGACAAGACCCCTGCCCTGCCGCTGGGCGAGGCGTTTCATGTGCGGCGGCTGCGCATCAGCTCCACCCAGGTGGGCAGCGTGGCCACCGCGATGCGCGGGCGGCGGAGCTATGGCCAGCGCCTGGCCCTGGCGCTGGACCTGCTGGCGGATGCGGCGTACGACGCCTTGCTGGAACCGCCGACGCGGTTCGAGGACCTGCCTTCGGCCATGCCGCGCCTGTTGGCCGGTGGGCTTTGCCACGTCGTTTCGTATGGGGATGGGTAGAATGTTCAGCCTGACGGTTTGCGATCACATCATGATCGCGCACAGCTTCCAGGGCGAGGAATTCGGCCCGGCACAGCGCATGCACGGCGCGACCTATGCCGTGGAGGCGGAGTTCCGGGCGCCGAAGCTGGATGGGCACAATTTGCTGATCGATATCGGCCTGGCCAAGACGGAGCTGCGCCGCATCCTGGATACGGTGGACTACCACAACCTGGACACGCTGCCGCAGTTCGCGGGCCAGAACACCACCACGGAATACATGGCGTTCCACATCTGGGGCCTGCTGGCCGCGGCGCTGAAGGACGGCACGCTCGGCGAAGGCGGGCGCGTGACCACGGGGCTGAAGGTGCTGCTGCGCGAGGCGCCGGGCGCCTGGGCGGCCTATGAGGGCGCGCTCTACTGATGCGCATCGCATTGCTGGTGCCGGGGCCGATTTCGGCGATTTCCGGCGGATATGGATACGATCGGCGGATCGTGGCGGAGCTGCGCACGGCCGGGCACGTGGTGGATGTGATCGAGATCGAGGGCCGGCATCCGGTCTCTGACGGCGCGGCGCTGGAATCCGCGCGGGCGGCGATGGCGCAGGTGGCGCCGGATGCGATCCCGGTGATCGACGGGCTGGGCCTGCCGGCCTTCGGGGCGGGGCTGGAGCGGCCCGCGGTGGGGTTGATCCATCATCCAACCTCCCTTGAGGCCGGGTTCGCCGCCGATGACACGGCATGGCTGCGCGAGGTGGAGGGGCGGATGTTCCCGGCTCTGGCCGGCAGCATCGTAACCAGCCCGACCACGGCAGAGACGCTGGCCAAGCAGTTCGGCGTGCCAGCAGAGCGGATCGTGAGCGTGGTGCCAGGGACCGAGGCGGCACCGCGCAGCATGGGCTCCGGCGGACCGACCTGCCGCATCCTGTCGATTGGCACGCTGATCCCGCGCAAGGGGCATGAGCTGCTGTTGCGGGCGCTGGCGCGGCTGTTCGACCTGGATTGGCACCTGACCATCGCCGGCGGGGCGCCCGACCCGGTGTATGGGGCGACGCTGCGCAACCTGGCCGAGGAACTGAAGATCGCGCAGCGGGTGGAATTCGTGGGCGTGGCCACCGGCGAGGCGCTGGAGGGGCTGTGGCACAGCGCGGACGTGTTCGCGCTGGCGACGGAGTACGAGGGCTACGGCATGGCGATCGCCGAGGCGCTGAAGCGCGGCTTGCCGGTGGCGATCACCAAGGGCGGCGCCGCTGGCGCGCTGGTGCCGGTGGAGGCCGGGGCGGTGTGCGAGGTGGGCGACCTGGTGACATTCTCCAAGTCGATCCGCAGGGTGATCTTCGATACCGAGCTGCGCAAGGAGATGGCGCAGGCGGCATGGGAGGCCGGGCAGACCCTGCCGGACTGGGCAACGCAGGGGCGGGAGTTCGCCGCCGCGCTGGCGAAGCTGGGGTAGATGGCAGAGACCTTCGACGGCGATTGGCTGGCGCTGCGGGAACCGTTCGATGCGGCTTCGCGCAGCGTGGCGCTGGCGCAGCGCCTGGGCGCGGCATTGCCGGCGCGGGCGCGACTGATCGACCTCGGCGCGGGCACCGGCAGCCTGTTCCGCTGGCTGGCGCCGATCCTGGACCGGCCGCAGGAATGGACACTGGCCGATGCCGACGCGGCGCTGCTGGAGCGGGCGTTTGCGGAGATCTCGCGCTGGGCAACTTCGCGCGGGCTGCCGGTGACGGCTTCGGCGTCCTCCATGGTGGTGCGCACGCCGAAGGGGGCGTGGCGGGTGGAGGCGGAGGTGGTGGATCTTGCAGCACCACTCTCCGGGTTGGGGCTCAACCGGCGCGATGCGGTGGTGTGTTCGGCGCTGCTGGACCTGGTATCGGCCGAGTGGATGACCGAGATGGCCGCGGTGCTGAAGAAGCCGCTGCTGGCCTGCCTTTCGGTGGATGGGCGCGACCGGCTGTATCCCGCGCATCCCGTGGACCGGATGGTATTCTCCGGCTTCCGGCGTGACCAGCAGCGGAACAAGGGGCTGGGCGTGGCGCTGGGGCCGAAATCGCCGGAGGCGTTGCGGGCGGCCTTCGCGGCGCGCGGCTGGACGGTGCGGGAGGCCGCGAGCGATTGGCGCATTCCGGCCGATGCGGCGGACATGCTGGACATGCTGGTGGCCAGCCACGGCGAGGTGGCGGCGCGGCGCCTGCGGGATCGGCGCGAGATGGTTCGGGCCTGGGCGCGGCTGCGGGCCAAGCAGGTGGACCGCGGACGGCTTGCCATGCGGGTGGGGCATCGCGACAGTCTCGCGCTGCCGCCGGGCCTGGTGATCGAGGGAGAGTGAGCATGGCGTTGCTGGGGTGCATTGCGGACGACTTCACGGGTGCGACCGACCTCGCCTCCATGCTGGTGAAGAACGGCATGCGGGCGGTGCAGGTGATCGGGGTGCCGGAGGCGGGCGCGCCGATCCCGGAGGCCGATGCCATCATCGTGGCGCTGAAATCACGCACCGCGCCGGTGCGGCAGGCGGTGGGCGAGAGCCTGGCGGCGCTGGCGTGGCTGAAATCGGCCGGGTGCAGCCAGTTCTTCTTCAAATACTGCTCCACCTTCGACAGCACGGAGGCAGGCAATATCGGGCCGGTGGCCGATGCGCTGGTGGAGGCGCTGGGCTGCGGCTTCGCGCTGGCCTGCCCGGCTTTCCCGGTGAACGGGCGCAGCGTCTACATGGGCCATCTGTTCGTGGGCGGCGTGCTGCTGAACGAAAGCGGCATGGAGAAGCACCCGCTGACGCCGATGACGGATGCGAACCTGGTGCGGGTGCTGGGCCGGCAGACCGAGGGGACGGTAGGGCTGGTGCCCTATGCCACGGTGGACCAGGGCGCGGCGGCGATCCGCAAGGCGATGACCGGGCTGAAGGAGCAGGGGCGTCGCTACGCCATCGTGGATGCGGTGTCTGACGCGCATCTGCAGGCGATCGGCGAGGCGGCGGAGAACCATGCGCTGATCACCGGCGGCAGCGGTATCGCGATCGGACTGCCGGAGAATTTCCGCCGGGCGGGCAAGCTGGCGGTGAGCGGCGACCCCGGGGCGCTGCCGGAGGTGGAGGGGCACACGGCGGTGCTGGCGGGCTCCTGCTCGCGCGCCACGCTGTTCCAGATCGGACGGGCGCGGGAGCGGATTCCGACGCTGCAACTGGATGCGCTGGCCACGCCGGATGCGCGGGCGCTGGCGAAGCAGGCGCTGGACTGGGTGGACGGCAAGCTGGGCACGGTGCCGGTGCTGATCGCCGCCTCTGCCCCGCCGGAAGTGGTGGCGGCGCTGCAGGCCAAGCTGGGGCGCGAAGCGGCGGGCGCGCTGATCGAGGACGCGCTGGCCGAGGTGGCCGAGGGGCTGGTGGCGCGCGGGGTGCGCAACCTTGTTGTCGCCGGCGGCGAGACCTCCGGCGCGGTGGTGACGCGGCTGGGGGTTCGGAGCCTGCGGATCGGCGGCGAGATCGACCCCGGCGTGCCGTGGACGCTGGCAGAGGGCAGCGGGCCGGCGATGAAGCTGGCGCTGAAGAGCGGCAATTTCGGCGCGCCCGATTTCTTCCTGAAGGCGTTTGCCAGCACGGGGGCGGCGTGAGCGAGGAACAGCTTCGGGCAGAGATGGTGGCGCTGTCGGCCTCTCTGTTCGCGCGTGGATTTTCCGTGGGGTCGGCCGGGAACATCAGCGCGCGCCTGCCGGACGGGTATCTGATGACGCCGACGAACTCCTCGCTGGGGTCGCTGGAGGCCGGGCGGATTTCGAAGCTCGGGCCGGATTTCGCGCATGTCTCGGGCGACAAGCCGTCGAAGGAGGTGTTCATGCACCGGGCCTTCTACCAGGCGCGGCCGGATGCCGGGGCGGTGGTGCATCTGCATTCCACGATGGCCACCGCGGTGGCGTGCCTGCCGGATGTGGACGCGGACAACCCGATCCCTCCGCTGACCCCGTATTTCGTGATGCGGGTGGGGCGGCGCATGCCGGTGGTGCCGTATTACCGGCCGGGCGACGGGGCGATGGAGCCGGCGATCCATGCGGCGGCGCAGGGGGCCAAGGCGGTGTTGCTGGGCAACCACGGGCCGGTGGTCTCGGGCGCCACGCTGCGCGATGCGGTGTTCGCGGCGGAGGAGTTGGAAGAGGCGGCGAAGCTGTTCCTGCTGCTGCGCGGGCAGCAGATGCGGCTGCTGACGCCGGGGCAAGTGGACGACCTGCTTTCGACTTTCGGCTGAACACAGCTATAGGAATCAAAAAGGGGCGCCACCGGGGTTCGGTGGCGCCCTTTTCATTCGGCCCCTGCCCCGCTGGCTGTAGGCCTGCGGGGAAAATGGTGCGGCAGGCTACTTCGCGGCAGCCTTCTTGGGCGCGGCCTTCTTCGGAGCCGCAGCCTTGGCGGGGGCGGCGGCCTTGGAGGCAGCCGCCTTCTTCGCCGGGGCAGCAGCAGCCTTGGGGGCAGCGACCTTTTTCGCCGGAGCAGCGGCGGCCTTCGGGGTGGCGGCCTTCTTCGCCGGAGCAGCAGCAGCCTTCGGGGCGGCAGCCTTCTTTGCCGGAGCGGCGGCGGCCTTGGGGGCGGCGGCCTTCTTTGCCGGCGCGGCGGCAGCCTTGGGGGCAGCGGCCTTCTTCGCCGGGGCAGCGGCGGCCTTGGGGGCGGCGGCCTTCTTCGCCGGAGCGGCGGCGGCCTTCGGGGCGGCGGCCTTCTTTGCCGGAGCAGCGGCGGCCTTGGGGGCGGCGGCCTTCTTTGCCGGAGCAGCGGCGGGCTTGGCGGGGGCTGCGGCTTTCTTGGTGGCGGCCTTCATGGCAAGCGCCTGGGCCGGCTTCTTCACTTCGGTCATGGGATGGCACTCCTTGTCTGCCAGATTGTGTGGGCAAGGCCAGTCATGCAGAGAAGCGGCGCAGCGCCGCCTGGAAGGCGAAAGCGAAGGGCGACGTCGGATAAGACCTGCTTGCCTGGCGGCCACGACGGTGAACGTTGCGTGCCCGCGCCGGGTTGCAGGGCCTGTTGACGAGACAGCGGTCCATCGACCGTACCTTCCCTGTTGCCTCCGCAAGAACGAACGCAATGCCTTTGCGAATCGACCGGAGCGGACGCTTGATTCCGCTATCCGCCTTCGCCCGCGGCGCTGTCAACAAAAAGCAATCGTTACTTGGCGGATGGCATGAAAAAAGGCGCCGCGGCCTTGCGGCCGCGGCGCCCTGTTCCGGTGCTGCGCAGGTGCCTCAGGGGCGTTGCGCGAGCGGCACGAACGGCTTGTCGTCCGGCCCCACGTAATTGGCGGTCGGGCGAATGATCTTGTTGTCCACTCGCTGTTCCATCACATGCGCGCTCCAGCCCGAGGTGCGGGCGATGACAAACAGCGGCGTGAACATGGCCGTGGGCACACCCATCATGTGGTACGAAACCGCGCTGAACCAATCGAGGTTCGCGAACATGCGCTTGGCGTCCATCATCACCGATTCGATGCGGTCCGCGATGTCGAACATCTTCATGGAGCCGGCTTCCGCTGACAGGCGGCGCGAGACCTCCTTGATGATCTTGTTGCGCGGATCAGCGATCGTATAGACCGGGTGGCCGAAGCCGATGATGACTTCCTTCCGCTCCATCCGCGCCTTGATGTCGGCTTCCGCTTCGTTCGGATCGGCGTAGCGCTTCTGGATTTCGAAGGCGACCTCGTTGGCGCCGCCATGCTTCGGGCCGCGCAGCGCGCCGATGCCGCCGGTGATCGCCGAGTACATGTCCGAGCCCGTGCCAGCCACAACGCGGCAGGCGAAGGTGGAGGCGTTGAACTCATGCTCGGCGTAGAGGTTCAGCGAGGTGTGCATGGCGCGCACCCAGCTTTCGCGCGCCGGCTTGCCGTGCAGCAGCGTGAGGAAATGGCCGGCGATGGTGTCGTCGTCCGTCTCCACCTCGATGCGGCGGCCGTTCTGGCTGTAGTGGTGCCAGTAGAGCAGCATGGAGCCGAGCGAGGCCATCAGGCGATCCGCGATGTCGCGCGCGCCAGGCTGGTTGTGGTCGTCCTTTTCCGGCAGCACGCAGCCGAGGGCCGAGACGCCGGTGCGCATCACGTCCATCGGGTGGGCGGCGGCGGGAATGGCTTCCAGCATCGTGCGCACGGAAGCGGGAAGGCCGCGCAGGGCCTTGAGCTTCTCCTTGTAGCCAGCGAGCTCCGCCACGTTCGGCAACGTGCCGTGGACCAGCAGATGGGCCAGTTCCTCGAACTCGCAGGTCTCGGCGATGTCGAGGATGTCGTAGCCGCGGTAGTTGAGGTCGTTGCCGCTGCGCCCCACGGTGCAGAGCGCGGTGTTGCCGGCGGTCACCCCGGAAAGGGCGACCGACTTCTTCGGCTTGAAGTTGCTTTCGCTCATTGGTGTTATTCCTGTGTGGGGGTCCCTAGCCGAAGATCCCAGGCTTGCTCTCGACGAGCGTGCCGGCCGGCAGGGCCACGTTGAGCTGATGCAGTTCGCCCGCGGGCAGGCTGGCGATGTTCTGCGCCGCCTCGATGAAGCGGTTCGCCTCGCGGGTGGTGATGATGCCGTCCGTGAGGATGCGGAACTTGCGGATGTAGTCCTCCCGCGCGAAGGGCTTGGCGCCGAGCGGATGGGCGTTGGCCACGGCCATCTCGTCGATCAGCTTGGTGCCGTCCTTCATGATCACTTCCAGGCGCCCGCCGAAGGCCAGCTCGTTGGGGTCCTTGGCGTGGTAGCGCTTGGTCCAGGCCGGGTCCTCGCGGGTTTCGATCTTGTGCCACAGCTCGACCGTGTCCTTACGCTGGGCGCGCTTGGGGGCGTAGCTGTCGACGTGGTGCCACTTCCCGTCCTGCAGGGCGACGGCGAGGATGTACATGATGGAGTGGTCCAGCGTTTCGCGGCTGGCCTTGGGGTCCATCTTCTGCGGGTCGTTGGCGCCGGTGCCGATTACATAGTGGGTGTGATGGCTGGTGTGGAGGATGATCTTCTCCACCGCGCTCCAGTTGCTGATCTTCTCGCGCATGCGGAAGGCGAGGTCGATCAGGGCCTGGCTCTGGTACTCGGCCGAATGCTCTTTGGTATAGCTGTCCATAATGCCGCGCTTGGCTTCGCCGGTTTCCGGCAGCGGCACATGGTACACGTGTTCCGGCAGGCCCTTGTCGCGGGCGGTGCGGCCGGAGAGCATCCAGGCCATCACGCTGTCCTCGCCTTCATAGATCGGGCTCGGCGCACCTTCGCCGCGCATCACGCGATCGACCGCTTCCACGGCCAGCTTGCCGGCATGGGCGGGGGCGTAGGCCTTCCAGGAGCTGATCTCGCCCTTGCGCGACTGGCGGGTGGAGAAGCTGGTGTGCACGGCCTGCTGGACGGCCTGGTAGATGACCTCCTGCTTCAGGCCGAGCAGCGTGCCGATCCCTGCGGCGGAGGCGGGGCAGAGATGGGCGATGTGATCGATCTTGTGCTCGTGCAGGCAGATGGCGCGCACCAGGTCGATATGGATCTCATAGCCGGTGGCCAGGCCGCGGATGAGGTCCTTGCCGGAGCGGCCCATGTGCTGGGCGACGGCGAGCACGGGCGGGATGTTGTCGCCGGGGTGGGAGTAGTCGGCGGCGAGGAAGGTGTCGTGCATGTCCAGCTCGCGCACCGCGGTGCCGTTGGCCCAGGCGGCCCATTCCGGCGAGTAGCGGCGGCCGGCGGGCACGCCGAACACGGTGGCGCCGTCGCGCTCGCTCTGCTTGGGGTGCGGGTGGCCGAGCGCCATGCCGCGGGCGGAGACCACCGGGCGGCGGTTGATGGCGGCGATGGCGACCGAGGCGTTGTCGATCACGCGGTTGATGATCATCTCCGCCGTGTCCTTGGGCACCGCCACCTTGTCGGTGGCGACGCCGGCGATCTTCCAGGCCAGCTGGTCCTCGCGGGCCAACGGAACCTTGGACGGATAGACCTTCACGTCGTGCAGCTTCATCAGGGGTCTCCCTTCGTGCGACTCTGTTCCTGAGCCGGCCTTTGTTCTGGGCAACCTTCCGGCGTGTGTTACCCGCGGGGTCGCGGGATTGGCGGATGGCGGCGCGCGGGCTAGCGTCGGCTCTTGAACGGCCTTCGTAGGAGCGCGCGCGGCCTGCGGCAAGACGTGCCGATATTCCGGCGCGACGGACGGGCCACAGCAGGAACGGGCAGAGAGCCATGGCGACCCCCTTCGACCGCGTTTTTCTCGGCGATGTCGTGACCTCCAGCGAGGTGATCCGCGGCGGCTATGTGGCCGTGCGCGGCGAGACGATCGCGGCCATCGGGCGCGGGGCGCCGCCGCCGGCGGGCGAGATCATCGACCACAGCGGCAAGATCATCATGCCGGGGCTGGTGGATGGGCACATGCACACTTCCTCCGCGCTGGGCTGGCCGGGGATCGAGCTGGCCTCGCGCAGTGCGGCGGCGGGGGGCGTGACCACCTGCGTGGACATGCCCTACGACGTGCCGCAGGCGGTGACCTCGGCTGCGGTGCTGGCGGAGAAGATCGGCTGGGTGGAGCGCACCTCCTACGTGGACATGGCGCTGTACGGCACGATCAAGAAGAATGGCGGCGTGGATGAGATCGCCGGCCTGGCGGCGGCCGGCGTTTCCGCCTTCAAGCTCTCCACCTACGAATACGACGCGGTGCGCTTCCCGCGCATCGACCACCCGACGATGGTTGCCGCCTTCCGCGAGATCGCCAAGACCGGGCTGCCGGTGTCTGTCCATAACGAGGACCAGGAGCTGGTGGAGAAGCTGACCGCCGAGGCGAAGGCGGCGGGGAACACCGATCCGATCTGGCATTGCCGCACCCGCCCGCCGCTGGCCGAGACGATGGCGGATTTCGAGATCTTCGAGATCGGGCTTGAGACCGGCGCGCATGTGCACATCGCCCATTCCTCCGTGGCGCGCGGCTTCACCATTGCCGAGACCTTCCGGGCGCAGGGCGGCATGGCCACCGGCGAGGCGTGCATCCAGTACCTGTGCATGACCGAGGAGGACATCATTCGCCTGGCGGGCAAGGGGAAGTGCAACCCCCCGTTCCGCATCGCCGCCGAGGTGGAGCGGATGTGGGAGGCGCTGCTGGCAGACAAGATCGCCTATGTCTCCACCGACCATGCGCCGTGGCCGCTGGACCGCAAGCTGCTGCCGGACATCTTCGCCTGCGGGGCGGGGCTGACGGGGATGCAGAGCTTCGCGCCGCTGATGTTCACGCTGCTGGATGAGCGCGGGCTGTCGCCGACGCTGATGGCGACGTATTGCGCCGAGCGTTCGGCGAAGCTGCATGGGCTGTGGCCGAAGAAGGGCGCGATCAAGCCGGGCTTCGATGCCGACCTGCTGGTGATGGAGCGTGCCGAATACGATTTCGACGAGGCGATCATTGTCGATCGGCCGGAGACGCGGTGGTCGCCGTATCATGGGCGGCGGATGCGCGGGCGCGTGGTGGAGACGGTGCTGCGCGGGCGGACGATCTGGGACGGCAAGAACGTGATCGGCAAGCCCGGCGACGGCAGCTTCGTGAAGCGGCAATCGGCCTGATGGCGGTGCTGCGGATCGCCTTCCTGGGCGACTCGATGACCAATGGCGCAGGCGACCCGACGATGCTCGGCTGGGTCGGGCGTGTCTGCGCTTCGGCCTGGGGGCGTGGGGATGGGGCGCATCCCGGGGCGAAGGGGTATGCGGCGATGGCCGCGCTGGTGGAGGAATGGCCGGCCTGGCGGGCCTGGCTGGCGTAGGAGTTTTTGATGTCTCGTATCGTTCGCGTGGCCGGGGCCCAGATGGGCGGCACCCAGAAGGCCGATAGCCGCAAGCACACCATGGACCGGCTGATCGCGCTGCTGGAGCACTCCGCGGCGCAGGGGGCCAAGCTGGTGGTGTTCCCGGAGCTGGCCTTCACGACGTTCTTCCCGCGTTGGTTCTTTGAGAACTCACAGGAGTTGGACACCTACTTCGAGCGCGGGATGCCGAACGTGAACGTGCAGCCGTTGTTCGACCGGGCGCGGGAGCTTGGGGTGGGGTTCAACGTGGGCTACGCGGAACTGCTGGAGGATGGGCGGCGGTTCAATACCTCCATCATCGTGAACCCCGACGGGTCGCTGCTGGGCAAGTATCGCAAGGTGCATCTGCCGGGCTCCGTGGAGCCGCGCGAGGGGGCGCGGTTCCAGCAGTTGGAGAAGCGGTATTTCGAGTATGGCGATCTCGGCTTTCCCACCTTCCGCGCGCCGGCCTTCGGCGGCGGGGTGCTGGGGATGCTGATCTGCAATGACCGGCGCTGGCCCGAGGCGTGGCGGGTGCTGGCGTTGCGCGGGGCGGAGCTGGTGGTGATCGGCTACAACTCGGCGGCCTATGACCCCAATGGCGGGGATGGCGAGGATTCCACGGTGCGGACCTTCCATTCGCAGATGGCAGCGCAATCGAACGCCTACATGAACGCCACCTGGGCGGTGACAATCGCCAAGGCCGGGGACGAGGACGGGTCCGGGCTGATCGGGGGTTCGTGCATAGTCGATCCCAACGGGAAGATCGTGGCCGAGGCGAAGACTTTGGGCGATGAGGTGATCGTGGTCGATTGCGACCTGGATGCGTGCCGGCAGGGCAAGGAGAAGATGTTCAACTTTGCCCAGCACCGCCGGCCGCAATGGTATGGGCCCATCACATCGCAGATCGGGGCGGAGATGCCGGAATGAGCAGGACCCTTACCGTCGGCGCGGCGCAGCTTGGGCCGATCCAGTTGGCCGAGGGGCGCGATGTCGCGGTGGCGCGCATGGTGCGGTTGATGGAGCGGGCGCATGCGCGGGGCGTGGAGCTGGTGGTGTTCCCGGAACTCGCCCTGACCACGTTCTTTCCGCGCCACTACAGCGAAAGCCGAGCTGAGGCGGATAAGTGGTTCGAGACCTCGATGCCTTCGAACGAGACCGCGCCGCTGTTCGCTGCGGCGAAGAAGTTCGGGATCGGGTTCCATCTGGGCTATGCCGAGCGCACGCCGGAAGGGCGGCATTTCAACACCGCGATCCTGGTGAGCCCCGAGGGCGACATCCTGCTGAAATACCGCAAGGTGCATCTGCCGGGGCATGCGGAGTTCGATCCCAAGCGCAGCGTGCAGCACCTGGAGAAGCGATATTTCGAGGTGGGCGATCTTGGCTTTCCCGTGGTGCGGGCGCCGATGGGCGGGCTGGATGGCGTGAACATGGGCATGATGATCTGCAACGACCGGCGCTGGCCCGAAGCCTGGCGGGTGCTGGGGCTGCAGAAGGTTGAGCTGGTGATGTGCGGCTACAACACGCCCAGCCTGAACATGGCGGCCTCCGGCTTCGAGGCGCATCATCTGCGGGTGTTCCACTCCCACCTGAGCATTCAGGCCGGCGCCTACCAGAACGCGGCCTTCGCGGTGGGCACGGCCAAGGCGGGCACGGAGGATGGGTGCGAGCTGTTCGGGCATTCCATCATCGTGAACCCGCAGGGCGAGATCGTGGCGATGGCGACGAGCTGGGACGACGAGCTGGTAACGGCGGATCTGGACCTGCGCCAGTGCGAGCTGGGGCGGAGCACGATCTTCGCCTTCGACAAGCACCGGCGGCCGGAGGCCTATGGGCGGATCGTGGACCAGGTGGGCGCCGTTGATCCGCCGGTTTGGAGCAAGCCGTAGGCGCGATTTTCATCGGGCATTAGCGGGCGGGGGCCAAGGGTGGCGGGCCGCGAATCGGTCGCGGCGCCTGCCGAGTATTGGAAGCCTGCCCCATGATGAAACTTGCACTCGCCGCCGCATTCGCCGTGGCGCTGGCAACGCCCGCCTTCGCGCAGGTGACCGACCCCGATATGAGCTGCGCCACCTACCTCAAGGCGCTGGACAGCACGCCCACGCCCAAGACCGGCGATGCCGACATGGACAAGCAGGTGGCGGCGCTGGAGAAGAAGGTGCGCGCCACGTGCATCGCCGATCCGAAGATGAAGGCGATGCAGGCGGTGATGAAGGCGATGGCGGACTGATGCCCCCTGCCCCGGCCGGGTGGCAACGCCCGGCCGGGGCCTATCGCTTGTTGGGTCCCTGCATTTGGGCGTGAGTCATCGCCGCGGGACGCGGGGTTTTGGCGACGGATTCGGCGGGATTTTAGGCGTATGGCGCCTATGGCGGGGCGCGGGCAGCTTGCGGCGGGGGGAATACGGGCGCGCGGTGGCCCAATAGCGGCATGCCCCGGTTGGGCTTGCCGCGCAGCAGCCAGCCGATTTCGGCGCGGGCGCGGCGGAGCACGCGGAGTTCGCGCCAATGCTGGACGGGCTCAGGTTCTTCGTTGGGGTTGGTGTGCGCGGCGAGGAACCAGTCCTTGCGCGGCAGGTGCCGCAGGTTGCGCGGGGCTTGGGCCATCGAGAGGGCGCCAAGCAGGGCCAGCAGCAGGAGCTTGAGGGCGGCCGGAATCTGGGCGTGCAGAATCGCCCGCGCCCAGGGGCGCGGTGCGTCGGCTTCGCTCGGTGCGGCTGCAGTGTCTGGCATCACTGATAACTATCCCACAGGCAAGGCCGGAGAGAAAAGGAATTTTTTACGTACGTACTTGGATGGTGGGAATTTTACTCACTTTGTCGGTGGCACGGAAGAGTGTGGGTCCTACGCCTTCGGCCAGGGATGACGTGAATATATGAACGCCCCGTCTGTCCGTTTGGAGAAGCGAGGCGTTGACGTGCGGATTCATGAAAGTCTTTTTGCTTCTTTTTTTCAGAAAAAGAAGGTGCTTATCTCACTTAGATTTCTGATGACAGGCACGACGGCAGAAGGAAAGCGCTGGATTGCTTCGCTTCGCTCGCAATGACGGAGCGTGATTGGTAGATGGTGTGTATTACTCTAAGCGCTGCCGCACCAGGGTGGTGAAGTAGCGCACGCCGTGCATCAGGGCGTCGTCGTTGAAGTCGTAGTGCGGGGAGTGGCAGACGGCGGTGTTGCCGTTGCCGATGAAGGCGAAGTTGCCGGCCGCGTGGGACAGGGCCCAGGCGAAATCCTCGGCGCCGCCGACGCGGGCGGCTTCGCCGTTCACGGCATCGGCGCCGAAGGTGGCGCGGGCGGCGGCGAGGGCGTGTTGGGTGGCGGCGGGTTCGTTGATGAGCGGGGTGAATACGCGGGTGTAGTCCAGCTCGGTCTCGCAGCGATGGGCAGCGCCGACCGAGGTGGCGATGCGGCGCATGGCGGTTTCGATCGCCGCGCTGACCGCCGGCGAGAAGTTGCGGCAATCGCCGTCGATCTCGGCGGTGCCGGCGATGGCGTTGCGGGTGCCATCGGTGCGCAGTTCGGTGACGGAGATGACGGCCAGCTCTGACGGGTCGATGATGCGCGCGACGATGGTTTGCAGTTCCATCACGATGGCGCAGGCGGCGACGAGGGCATCACGGCATTCATGCGGGCGGGAGGCATGGCCCCCTGCCCCACGGACGCGGATCAGGAAATTGTCCTCGGCGGCCATGAAGGGCCCGGTGCGGGTGGCGAACTGGCCGACCGGCAGGCCCGGCGCGTTGTGCAGGCCGTAGATCTCGTCGAAGGGGAAGCGCTCGGCCAGGCCATCCCGGAGCATGGCGCGCATGCCCTGGCCCCATTCCTCGGCGGGCTGGAAGACGAAGCGCACCGTGCCGTTGAACCCGCCCTGCTCGGCCAGCATTTTCGCGGCACCGAGCAGCATGGTGGTGTGGCCGTCATGCCCGCAGGCATGCATCACGCCGGGGGTGGCGGAGGCGTAGGGAAGGTTGGTCTGTTCCGGGATGCGCAGCGCATCCATGTCTGCCCGCAGCGCGATGCTGCGCGGGCCGGTGCCGAGGCGCAGCGTGGCGACCACGCCGGTGCCGCCGACGCCCTCCGCCACATCGGTGATGCCGAAGCTGCGCAGTTTCTCCGCCACGAAGCCGGCCGTGGCATGCTCCTCGAAGCCGAACTCGGGATGGCGATGGAGGTGGCGGCGCCAGTCACGCAATGTGGCTTCGAGGGCGGTGTCCATCTTCTACTTCCGGGCGATGGCGACCTTGGGCAGGTCTTCGTCCAGGATCGACATGGTGAAGATGAAGCTCACTTCGCCATCCTCGTCGTCGCGGTCGAGCGTGCCGACGAACTCGTCGCCGATCCGGACCTCCACGGCGCCGCCCTTGCGGGTGGGCGGGTCGATGAAGATGCGGGTGTTGCCCAGCGTGGCACGCAGATAGGCCTGCACACGGGCGATGTCGGTTTCCTTCACGGCGACCTCCTCAATTCAGGCGCGTGGTCTACGCCGGCACGGCGTGCGTGTCATCAACCCGGGCCGGCATCCGGCCCCTGCGGATAGGAGGTATTGACCACGTCGGCCAGCGGCACCGGCCAGTCCACCAGGGCGGGCCCGGTCTTGCGGACCATCACGGTGGAGCATTCGAAGCCGCCGGCGTTCTCGAAGGCGATGATGGGCTCAGCGACCACGGCGGGGATGATGTGGAGGAAGCGGCTGAGATCCGTCTTCATCACCTCGAACCCGGTGTAGCGGTTGAACAGGCCGGACCAGGCGTTGTCGGAGAACCGCCAGAAATCCCACGGCATGTCGTGCATGCCCAGGGTCTGGTGGGTGTGCACCAGCACCACGCCGCCGGGGCGCAGCACGCGGTTGAGTTCCACGGCGGCGCGCCAGGGCATCAGCAGGTGTTCGAACACCGAGACGCTCATGGCGAAATCGAAGCTGTCGGCGGGGAAGTAGCGCGAGAGCTCATGGGCGTCGCCGACCACGTCCACGCCGGGGTCTGCCACGATGTCCAGCACCGTCACGTCGCATTCGGGGAACATCTCGCTGCGCTGGACGTGGCTGCGGGCGCGGCCGCCGATATCCAGCATGGTGGGGCGGCGGCCGGCGGCGACGACGGCGGCCACCTCGGCCTGGAAATCCGGCAGGATGGAGCGCATGTCGGTGGCGCCGGCGACCTTGGCCAGTGTGGACACGGACCAGGGCGAGGCCGCGCCTTCGTAGGAGAGTTCCAGCACGGCGCCGTCGATGGCCCGCGCCCGGTCGATCAGCGCCTCAACCGTGAAGGCCACGCTGCCGTCGGGGGAGACGCGCACCACGTCCAGCTTCTGCATCGGGGCGGCGCCGTCGTAGAGCACACGGGCGCCGAACAGGGCGCGGGCTGAGTCCTCGCCGCGGAAGCGCGTGGGGTCGATGGTGGCCACGCCGCTGAGGCGCAGCAGCGAGTAGAACACGGTGCAGGCGCTGAGTTCCACGCCGGTGACGGGCCCCGGCACGGCGTTGGGATCGGCCAGCGCGGCGGCGGTGGCGGCCGGCGGCACAGGCGAAGGGGGGGTGAGCAGGCGGCGCAGGAGGCTGCGGATCATGGCTGGACCTTGACGTGGGGATGTCTTGCCGCAGGCAGGCGCGGCGGCGCGTTAAGATGCGGCCCGCGCCGGGCCGTTTGGGCGGAATGTTCACCGTTGGTTAACAAATGGCTTTGTATCATCCTTCGCAACGGTGGGCACCCGCGCGGCAAAATGTCGTGGCCCCGGCTTCCGTCCCCCAGCGGAGGACCAACCGTTGCCAAGAAATCAGCCAGCCGCGTGGTCATGCCGCGCGGCTGGAACTTTGTTGCCCAGGCTGCTGCGTGGCGGGAACGACGATGCCGAGCGCCATGGCGACGGCGGCCTGGCATGGCTCGATGACGGGAACGCCCAGCGCCTCCTCCAGCGCCGTGCGATGGCCGGCCATGCCGGTGCAGCCCAGGATCACCGCCCCTGCCCCGCGTTCCATCAGGCGCTGGCCGGTGGCGACCAGGGCGGCGCGGGTGGCCAGGGGATCGAGCAGCGCCTCGATGCTGGTGTTCATGGCGATCTCGGCGGCCAGGCGGGGCTCGGCGCCGATGACGCGCAAGGCGAGCGCGTGGCGGGCGATGGAGGCATCCACCAGGGCGATGACGCCGAAGCGCTCGGCGCGCAGCAAAGCGGTGGCGACGGCGCAGCGGAAGACGCCGAGCACCGGGCGGGGCGTGACCTCTCGCACCGCCTCAATGCCGGGGTCGGAGGCGCAGGCGATGAGGTAGGCGTCGGCGGCTTGCGCGGCCACGGCGCGGCAGAGCGGGGGCACGGCCGCGTGCCAGTCTTGCCACGAGTAGATGCCTGGCGGGCCATCGGCGACGGTGGCGACATCGATGGTGGGGCCGGCGGGGCTGCGGAAGCCGGCGATGGCGGCATCGATCCCGGCGCTGCAGGCGGTGCTGCGGTTGGGGTTGAGCAGGAGGATGCGTGCGCGGGCAATGGCAGTCATGTCAAACTCCGCTTCGCCATTGGGGCTGCCGTCCCTATATATTGCAGCGCACAACAGAGCGAGGCCGGCTGCATCAGCCGAGGCCTACAACCTCGCTCCGTCGGAGGGTAGAGCCTTGACTGAAACTGCTGCGCCCGTGCGATGGCATTCCGCGGAAGCCGTGGCCCCACCGGAGCCGCAACCGGCCCTGGCGGCGCTGGAGACCAGGACGGCGATGCTGCGCGGGCTGCGCGGGGTGTGCCCGGCCTGTGGGCAAGGGAAGCTGTTCGCCGGGTTCCTGACCGTTTCTGATTCCTGCGCGCAGTGCGGGGAGAAGCTTGGGCAGATCCGGGCCGATGATGCACCGCCCTATTTCACCATCTTCGCCGTGGCGCACGTGGTGGTTCCTGGCATGCTGTGGCTGGAGAAGGCCTATGCGCCGGAACTGTGGATCCATGCCGCGATCTGGCTGCCGCTGACCCTGGGGCTGACGCTGGCGATGATGCGCCCGGTGAAGGGGGCCACGATCGGGCTGATGCTGAAGCTGGGGTTCGGGCGCGACGCAGGGCAAACCTGACGCCCATGATGGCCCAGGCCCCGCACGATCCTGCCATCGACTCGGCGCGGCTCGTGCGGCTGGTGCTGGAGGGCGAGGCACTGACCCGGCTCGACGCCATGCTGGAGGCGGACCGGGCCCAGGCGGTGGATGACCTACTGCACGAGAACCGCTTCGCGCCCCTGCGGGCGGAGACTCCGGGCCCCTATGTGCTGCGGCTTTCGATCACCGAGGGGCGGCTGGCGTTCGATATCCGCGATGCCGACGAGGCGCCGCTGCACCTGGTGGCATTGGCGCTGGGCCCGTTCCGGCGGCTGATCAAGGACTACCGGATGCTGGTGGACAGCCACGCCATGGCGGTTCAGGAAGGGCGCGAGGCCCGTATCCAGGCGATCGACATGGGCCGGCGCGGCCTGCACAACGAAGGCGCGCAATTGCTGGTGGAACGGCTGGCCGGCAAGATCACCATTGATTTTCCGACCGCGCGTCGCCTTTTCACGCTGGTATGCGTGCTGCACCAGCGGATGTAACGCGCGAGCCCTGCGAGGATTCGACCATGAAGATCGACGGCACCCCCTACCGCAGCGTGTGGGTGGACCAGGAAGATGGCTGGACGGTGCGCATCTTCGACCAGACGAAGCTGCCCTGGTCGCTGGAGATCCTGCGGCTTTCCACCGTGGCGCATGCCGCCCACGCCATTCGCACCATGCAGGTGCGCGGGGCGCCGCTGATCGGCGCCGTGGCCGCCTATGGCGTGTGCCTGGCGATGCGCGACAACCCCTCGCGCGATGCGCTGGAACGCGAGGCGGCGATGCTGAAGGCCACGCGGCCGACGGCGGTGAACCTGGCCTGGGCGCTGGACCGCATGCTGGCGGCACTGCGCGACCTGCCGGACGGCCAGCGCGCCCGCGCCGCCTATGCCGAGGCCGGCGCCATCGCCGACGAGGACGCGGCACAGTGCGAGGCGATCGGCAAGCACGGCGTGGGGCTGATCGAGGCGATCGCGCGCCGCAAGGACGGGCGGGTGAACATCCTGACCCATTGCAACGCCGGCTGGCTGGCGACCGTGGACTGGGGCACCGCGCTGGCGCCGATCTACATGGCGCATGACCGCGGGATCGACGTGCATGTGTGGGTGGACGAGACCCGGCCGCGCAACCAGGGTGCGGCGCTGACCACCTGGGAACTCGGCCGCCACGGCGTGCCGCACACGCTGATCGCCGACAATGCCGGCGGGCACCTGATGCAGCATGGCGAGGTGGACATGGTGATCGTGGGCGCCGATCGCGTGACCCGTACCGGCGACGTGGCCAACAAGATCGGCACCTACCTCAAGGCGCTCGCCGCGCACGACAATGGCGTGCCGTTCTGGGTGGCCGTGCCCTCCTCCACCATCGACTGGACGATCCGCGACGGCGTGGCGGAAATTCCGATCGAGGAGCGGGCGGCCACGGAGGTGACGGTGATGACCGGGCGCGCGCTGGATGGCACCATCGTGCCGGTGCGGATTGTGCCGACGGCCACGGAAGCGGCGAATCCCGCCTTCGATGTCACGCCCTCGCGCCTGGTGACGGGGCTGGTGACAGAGCGCGGTTGCTGCGATGCCACGCAGCAGGGGCTGGCCCAACTGTTCCCCGACCTGGCGCCGCGGCGCAGCACCTGAAGCGCCACTATGGAGGTGTCATAAAACATCTCTTGCCGCCAGCGGCGCGTGGTGGCCATTGTCGGAA
This sequence comes from Alphaproteobacteria bacterium, assembly GCA_026400815.1. Taxonomy (GTDB): domain Bacteria; phylum Pseudomonadota; class Alphaproteobacteria; order Acetobacterales; family Acetobacteraceae; genus CAMDGX01. Next base: position 24,522 of record JAPLOI010000077.1, on the reverse strand, counting down.
CTACGATCCTGAACCCGGAGCGTTGCACCTTTGTCCGAACTCGCTGAAATCTGGACTGAATGGGGGCACCTGGCATATGTCGGCGCCTTCATATGGTCGTTCTTCGAGGGCGAGACCTTCGTTCTCCTGGCCTCCGCACTCGGGCATGCCACCGGGTTGGTGAACCCGTGGATCCTGATGTTCACGGTGTGGATCGGCTCCTTCCTGGGCGACCAGTGCTGGTTCTACCTGGGCCGGCGCTACGGCGTGCGCGTGGTGAAGCGCATTCCGGGCGCGGAAGCAAAGGTGGCCAAAGCGATCGACTTCGTGGAGAGGTTCGGCGCCGCGTTTATACTCAGCTTCAGGTTTGCCTACGGCATCCGTAACGTCGCGTCTGTGGCGTGCGGTATGACCACCATGAAATACAGCTACTTCGCGGTCCTCAACTTCATCGCCGCCGGCATCTGGGCGGCCAGCTTCGTTGCCGCCGGCTGGTTCCTCGCCGCCGCCTTCGGGCCGGAGCGGGTGGGCTGGGTGCTGGGCGGCATCGGATTGCTCGTGATCGGCGGGCTTATCTACAAGGCCCGCTCCTCCCGCAAACGGGCCGAGTCCCCCGTCTCCTAGGTTCGCGATGGCCCTTTCCCCTGCCGAGGCGCTGGTTCTGCTGGACCCGAATGCCGAGCAGGGGGTGCAGGCGGCCAAGGTGACGTTCCTCGGGCTGCTGGCGGAGGGTGTGCTGCGGGCGGAGCAGGTGAAGGGGCGGATCACCAGCGAGACTCGGCTGCACATCGCCCGCCAGCCGGCCGAGACGCCGCCGCATGTGGGTGCGGTGCTGGATGCGGTGCGCCACAGCAAGACTGGCAGCGTCTATCAGGTGACGCGGCGGCTGGCGCGCGATACCAAGCAACTGTCGACCTTCGTGCCGGTGCTGGTGCGACCGCGCCTGGTGCAGCGGGGCCTGCTGGCCGAGCGGCGGCACCAGGAGGAGCGGAAGGTGCTGTTCGTCTTCCGCCGCGGCGTGACCATCACCACCTCCCATCCGACCGACTCCGGCGCGCGCGAGCAGGCGCGGCTGCGGGCGATGCTGGACAATGCCCCGGCCATCGCGGCCGAACTGGATCGTGACCCTCCACGCGCCGCGGCGATGGCTGCGGCGCTGGGCCCGTTGATCGTGCTGGTGCCGGCCCTGCTGGCGGTGCTGGGCCCGCTCGCCCATGCCATGGCCCCGGGTACGCAGAGCTTCGTCTCCGACAGCAGTGGCGAGGATGGCGGTGGCTTCGCCTGGCTGGATAGCACCATGGCAGAGATGGACTCGTCGCTGGACAGCGCCCTTTCGGATGCCAGCAGCGACAGCTCCGACGGCGGCTCCGATAGCGGTGGCAGCGATGGGGGCGGCGGCGGGGAGTAGCTACTCCACCGGCGCATCCAGCGCCGGATTGGCGGCAACCTCGGCCAGCTTGTCCAGCGCTTCGGCGCGCTGGCCGTCACGCAGCGCGGCGCGGGCCTCGGCCAAGGTGCGCACCATGGCCTGGTCGCTGGGGGTATTGGCGCGTGAGGGGCGCACGGAGCGGATCAGCAGGCGGCTTTCGGCGCGCTCGATCGCCTCCATCGCCTCCCCTGCCCGTCCGACGGCAATCGCGGTGCGGGCGGCGGTGATGAAGGCGCTGACGGGCGCGTCGTCGTCCACCGGTGGGTCTCGCAGGCGCACCAGCGGAACCCCATCCTGGTGCGGCGGCACCTGGGCGTGCGCGGCGGGCAGGACGAGCAGGCCAAGGGCCAGGAGGCAGGGCAGCATCTTCAGGGCATGGGGCATGGCGAGGCTCCGCTTGCGGCACGACAGAGATGGGGCGCGCGCGGCCGCAATGCCATGCGCCAGGTCAATGCCTGGTTACGCCTCGCGCCTGAAGGCGTCGGTGATGCGGCGAACGGCGCCGTGGGCATCCACCAGCAGCAGGTCGAAGCGGACCCCTTCGCGGCCCCACTCCGGGTGCTCGGCCAGCAGGATCTCCGCCGCCGTGAGCAGGCGGGCCTGCTGGCGCGGGGCCAGCGCATAGGCGGCCTCCACCAGGCTGGGCCTTTGCTTCACCTCGATGATGGCCAGCAGCCCTTCGCGCTCCGCCACCATGTCGATCTCGCCGGCGGCGGTGCGCAGGCGGCGGGCCAGCACGGTCCAGCCATCCGCCTCCAGCGCCCGGGCAGCGGCGGCTTCGGCGGCGAGCCCACCGGCCTGGTTGGCACGGCCACGCAGGCTGCGCCCGGTTTCAGCCATGGCGATCGCGCGCGATCAGGGCGAGGCCCTCCGCCACCGAGACGAACTCGCCGCCGGTGGTCACGCGCCCGGCGCCGAAGCGCTCATCGAACAGCCGGCGCACGGCGGGCACGAAGCTGGTGCCGCCGGTGAGGAACACATGGTCCACCGCGGGCTGGCCGGCCTGTTCCAGCACACGGTCAACGGCGCCGGCGAACTGGGCGATATCGGCGGCGATCCAGCCTTCGAACTGCTCGCGCGTGATCTCGGTATCGATCGCCAATTCCTTGTGATGGAAGGAAAGCTGAACCGAATCCGCCCCCGAAAGGGCCGCCTTGGTGGCGGAGACGGTCTGGTAGAGGCGGTAGCCCATCTCCTCCTCGATCAGGGCGATCAGGTTGGCCAGCCGGTGCGGGTCCCGCGCGTTGCGCATCACGTCGCGCATGTCCCGCAGGGTGCGCGGGTTCTTCATCAGCGATAGCCGGTGCCAGCGCGCGAAGGAGGAATACCATTCCGGCGGCACCGGCAGTTCCGACCCGCCCATCACGCGATACGTGCCGCCCTTGCCCAGCCGGGGCGCGATCACGTGGTCGATGATGCGGTAGTCGAACACGTCGCCAGCGATGCCCACGCCGGAATGGCCGAGCGGTTCCACGCCTTCACCGGGCACGAAGCGCAGCAGCGAGAAGTCGCTGGTGCCGCCGCCGAAATCGCCGATCAGCACCGTGGCCGGCGCGTTCAGCGTGCGGGCGAAGCGATAGCCGGCGCCCTCCGGCTCATAGGCCACGTCCACCCCGGCCATTCCCGCCTCGGCGAAGGCGGCGCGCAGCCGGGTTTCGCCGAAATCGTCATCCGTGCGCTCGCCGGCGAAGCGCACCGGGCGGCCGGCGACGATGCGCAGCCCCTCGGGATCCACCTTCGCCGCGGCCAGGAAGCTGCGCAGGAAGGTGGCGATCAGCGCCTCCAGCGTGAAGCGCCGCCCGAAGATGGTGGTTTCGCTGAAGCTGCGCTGGGCGAGATAGGTCTTCATCGACATGATCAGCCGGCTGTCGAGCGGATCATCCAGATAAGCGTCGATCGCCGCCGGCCCGGCCTCATGGCGCAGCCGGCTGCCCTGGGCCACGCCGCGCCCGTAATCCTCGGCCCAGAAGCACAGCACGGAGCGGAACACATCCTGCGTGCCGAAGCGCGCGGTGCTGCTGGTGCCGTCCGGGTTCAGCAGGGCGAGAACGGTATTGGTGGTGCCGAAATCGATACCCAGAACGGCTTTGGGCGCGGGGGACATCCGGCGGATCCTGTGCGGAGGGCCGCGGGTTTCAGCGCAGAACGGGCGCCGCCGCAAGAAGAATCAGAATCGCTCCTGCCCGGTCTGGCGCACCGCATCCGGAAAATCCCGGTAGAGCGCGAAGGTGGGGTTGGCCACGAGGGAATTGAGTCCGTGGTGATGCCCCTCCACCGGGTCGGCGCGGGTGGCGACGTGGCGGAAAGCGGCGTCGAGCTGGGCGAGGTCCTGCACCTCGATCATCAGGTGCCAATCGCCGAGCCCCTTGAGCCCGAAGCCCAGCTTGGCGCGGGTGAGGCGCCAGCCGGCAATCAGGCCCTGGTCGCGCAGATGGCCCATGTAGCGTTCCACCGCGGCGGCGAAATCCATGTCGGAGACGCCGGGCTTGGTGTCGCAATGGATGTGGTAGAGATCCATGCTCAGGGCATCCCGTCCGGGGCCGCATCGCGGCGGCCGCTCCATTCCAGCACCAGCGTGTAGCCGACGGCGAGCAGCACGGGGCCGACGAAGATGCCCAGCAGGCCGAAGGCGATCGCGCCGCCGAGCACACCCAGCATCGTCAGCAGGAAGGGCAGCTTGGCACCGCGGGCGATGAAGTAGGGCCGCACCACGTTGTCGGCCATGCTGATCACGCCCGCGCCCCAGGCGAGCATGAAAACGCCCCAGGCCGTCTCCCCGGTGGCGAACAGCCAAAGGGCCGCCGGCAGCCACACCATCGGCGCGCCGATCGGCAGCACCGAAAGCGCGCCGGCCACCACGCCGAGCAGCACCGGGCTCGGCACGCCCGCCAGCCACAGCCCGAACGTGGTCAGCATGCCCTGCACGATGGCGGTGCCCAGGATGCCATAGACCACGCCGCGCACCGTCTCCCCGGTCACGGAGATCAGCGGGTCTGCCCGGTCCCCGGCAATGCGGCGCAGGCTGGCCACCAGGCGCCCGGCCAGGGCATCGCCATAGACATACAGGAAAAAGGCAATGAACAGGGCGAGCAGGAATTCCAGCACGCCATTGGCCAGCCCCAGCAGCAGGCGCAGGCCGAACTGCACGCCAATGCCGAAATAGGGGCGGAAGAAGGCCACCATGGCCTGCAGATCCTGCGCCCAGCGGGTCCACAGGTCGTTCACGGTGGGACCGATCAACGGGATGTCCAGCACCCAGTTGGGCGCGGGCGGCAGGCCGGCGCTGGTGGCTTCCGTCAGCCAGCGTTCGATCTGCTGCACATCCCCCGCCCCGCCAGGTGCTGCCAGCGCCAGCGGCAGCACCACGATCACCGCGGTGGCCACCACCATCAGGCCGGAGGCAGTGCTGGGTCCAAGCCGCAGCCGATCGCGCAGGGTGGCGTAGATCGGCCAAGTGGTGAAGGCGAGGATCGAGGCCCAGAGGATGGCCGACAGGAACGGGGCCAGCACCAGGAACGACCCCAGCGCGACACCGCCGAGGAACAGGCCCATCAGGATGCGTTCGGCCAGCATGGGCTCCCCCGGCTCCGGTGGCGGCAGGTGGTCCGTATGGACCGCCGCATGCGGCGAAGCTAGCCTGCCCGCGCCCCGGGAGGAACCGACATGCCGAAGCTGGCCGCCAATCTTTCGATGATGTTCAACGAGGTCCCGTTCCTGGACCGCTTCGATGCCGCGGCCAAGGCAGGCTTCCAGGCGGTGGAGTTCCTGTTCCCCTATGATTTTCCCGCCGTGGAGCTGAAGAAGCGGCTGGACGCCAACGGCCTGACCCAGGCGCTGTTCAACATGCCGCCCGGCGATTGGGCGAATGGCGAGCGCGGCATGGCCTCCCTGCCCGGGCGCCAGCAGGAATTTCGCGACAGCGTGAACAAGGCGCTGGAATACGCTGAAATCCTTGACTGCAAGTTGATCCACTGCATGGCCGGAATCCCGCCCGCCGGCACCAATCCGGTCACCGCCGCCGCGCTCTATGCCAGCAACCTCGCCTGGGGCGGGGAGGAGGCGAAGAAGGCCGGCCGCCGCCTGGCGCTGGAGCCGATCAACCATCGCGACATGCCGGGCTTCCACCTCAACACCGTGGAACAGGGGGCCGCGGTGGTGGATGCGATCGGCATCGACAAGGTTGGCCTGCAATTCGACATCTACCACTGCCAGATCACCCAGGGCGACGTGACCAAGCGCATGGAGGCGCTGTTCGACCGGATCGTGCACATGCAGATCGCCGACGTGCCGGCGCGCAACGAGCCGGGCACGGGCGAGATCGGCTGGGAGTTCGTGCTGCGCCGGATCGACGAGCTGGGCTACCAGGGCTGGGTGGGCTGCGAATACCGCCCCGCCGGCGATACCGTGGCCGGGCTTGCGTGGCGCAAGCGTTTCGGCGTCTAAGCGCTTCCTGTTCAAACATGTTGGGAGTGACCCCATGAAGATCGGTTTCATCGGCCTGGGCATCATGGGCCGCCCGATGGCCCTCAACCTGCGTGCCGCCGGGCATGAGCTGGTGGTGCCGGAGCGCCGCAGCCTGACGCAGGAAATCCGCGCCGCCGCCACCGTGGTGGGCGATGCCGCGCACGTGGCCGAGCAGGCCGACGTGATCATCCTGATGGTGCCCGACACCCCCGACGTGGAAGCCGCCCTGTTCGGCCACCACGGCGTGGCCGAGGGCCTGGCGAAGGGCAAGCTGGTGATCGACATGTCCTCGATCTCGCCCATCGCCACCAAGGACTATGCCGCGCGCATCAACGCGCTGGGCTGCGAATACCTCGATGCCCCGGTCTCCGGCGGCGAGGTCGGCGCCAAGAACGCGGCGCTGACCATCATGATCGGCGGGCCGGAGAGCGCCTTCGAGCGCGCGCTGCCGCTGTTCCAGGCGATGGGCAAGAACATCACCCATGTGGGCGTGGAGAACGGCGCGGGGCAAACCTGCAAGGTCTGCAACCAGATCATCGTGGCGCTGAACATCCAGGCCGTCAGCGAAGCGCTCACCTTCGCCCGCAAGGCCGGGGCCGACCCCGCCAAGGTGCGCACGGCGCTGATGGGCGGCTTCGCCTCCTCGCGCATCCTGGAAGTGCATGCCGAGCGCATGATCAACCGCACCTTCGCGCCGGGCTTCCGCATCAAGCTGCACCAAAAGGACCTGAACCTGGCGCTGTCCTCCGCCAAGGAGATGGGCATGGCGCTGCCGAACACGGCGATCGCCCAGCAGATGTTCTCCGTGGTCGCGGCCGCCGGCGGGGAGGAGCAGGACCACTCCGCGCTGATCCAGGCGATCGAGCTGATGGGCAACGTGAAGGTCTGAGCCGGGCCAGCGCGGCAAACGTTTCCGTCACGCGCGCAGCCATGGCTGCGTAACGTTTACGGAGACATTGTCTCGTACGGCGCGATCCGGTCTTGAATTAACCGATCCGCAAGAATATTAATGGCCGGCGCCTCAACTTGAGACGCCGGCCGTTTTCGCGTGCGCTGCGCCACGCACCGGGAACGGCACGACCCTGGATCAGGAGGCCCTTCCCCGATGCGCTTTACGGAAATTGGCCAACAATTGCGGGCCTACCGGCTCGAATCCGGCCTGCGGGCGGAAGAGATCGCGGCGCGCCTCGGCGTGTCCCGCGCGGCGCTCTACCGCTACGAGAAGGGCGAGGTGATCAAGCTCGACACCATCAAGCGCCTTGCTGAACTGCTTAAGATTTCGCCGCTGTCGCTGCTGGGCATCGGGGTGGAGTATTATAATCGCCCGGTGGGGTACCTGGAGCGCATCCGCCAGGTGGAGGAAACCGCCGACCAGATCCTGATGGTCAACGGCCCGCTCTGCTATCTCACGACATCGGATGGCTACGACCAGGCGCTGGCCGCGGCCTATGAGGAAGCCGCCGAAACCGCGGGGGTGGACCGCAGCACGGCCCGCGCCGCGGCCGAACAGGTGCTGGGCATCCTGGGCGCGCGCAAGCGGATGTACAACATGCGCCGGCCCGGCATCATCGCCATGGTCCCGGCCACGCGGGTGCGCCAGCTGCTGGAACACGGCGTGGCCCCGGGCCTGCAGGTTTCGGAACGCACCCGTCGCATGTGCCGAGAGGCGGCGGCCACGGAGGTGAACAACATCGCCTCGCTGATGGAAGCCGAGCCGATGGGCCTGCAGTTCGGCCTGGTGCAGGCCGCCGACCTCAATGGCGGGTTCGAGATCCTGCGCTCGCGCGACCGTGCCACGCTGGCGATGAACCCGTTCCACCCCGATGCCAGCCCCTTCGGCGCGCCCGGCGTGGCGATGATCACCGCGGCGGATGAAGCCATCACCGCCCACCAGCGCGTGGCCGAAACGCAGTGGCGCGAAGCCGCCAAGGGCGCCACCGCGGCGGCCGAGGTGCGGCGCATGGTGGAGGCGGCCCGCGCCCGCTGAACGCGCCCGCTGTGAACCCTGGCGCGCATCCTCTGCGGGTGTGCAAAGCGGCTGCGGGCGCCTAATCTCCCGGCCTTGTTGCGGGGGATTGCATGACCGAACGCCTGTTCCTGGAAGATTCCTATCAGCGCAGCACCACCGCGCGCGTGGTCTCGGCCGCGCCCGAGGGCGTGGTGCTGGACCGCACGGTGTTCTACGCCCGCTCCGGCGGCCAGCCCGGTGATACCGGCATGCTGCGCTGGGATGGCGGCGAGATGCGCGTGGCCGAGACGATCAAGGGCGAAGGCGAGACGATCCTGCACGTGCCGGCCGAGGGCAGCGCGCTGCCGCCGGCCGGTGCGGAGGTGACCGGTGAGATCGACTGGGCACCGCGCCTCGCCCTGATGCGCATGCATACCGCCATGCACCTGATGTGCGCCGTGCTGCCCGGCATCGCCGTGACCGGCGGCGCCGTGGGCGGAGACCGCTCGCGCCTCGATTTCAACCTGCCGGAGGCGCCGGACAAGGCCGCGATCGAGGCGGCGCTGAACGCGCTGATCGCCGAGGACCACCCGATCGCGCATGAATGGGTGGAGGAAAGCGTGCTGGATACCAACCCCACCCTGGTCCGCACCCTCTCCGTCCAGCCGCCGCGCGGCACCGGCCGGCTGCGGCTGGTGCGGATCGGCGCCGGCGAAACCCCGGTCGATCTTCAGCCCTGCGGCGGCACCCATGTCGCCCGCACCGGGGAAATCGGCCGCGTGGCGGTGCAGAAGATCGAGAACAAGGGCAAGCAGAACCGGCGCATCGTGATCGTGCCGGCCTGAAGCCCTGAAGATGAAGGAAACACACGTGGCACAGCATCCGCTGGTCTCCACCAACTGGCTCGCCGAGCGCCTCGGCCAGGCCGATCTCGTGGTGTTCGACACCACGAAATACCTCCCGAACGAGCCGAAGGACGGCAAGGCGGAATTCGCCAAGGCGCACATCCCCGGCGCCCGGTTCTTCGACATCGACGATATCGCGGACGCAGATACCGACCTGCCGCACATGGTCCCCACCGCCGGCCGCTTTGCCGCGAAGTTGGCCGCGCTGGGCATCTCCAACAGCAGCATGGTGGTGTTCTACGACCAGAAGGGCCTGGCCTCGGCCGCGCGTGGCTGGTGGATGATGGGCCTGTTCGGCCACGATCGCGCCGCCGTGCTCGATGGCGGCCTGCCGAAATGGGTCGCCGAAGGCCGCAAGACCGAGGAAGGCGCCCCCTCCCTGGCCGCGCCCGGCAGCTTCCGCCCGGATTTCCGCGCCACCCGCCTGCGCGGCGTGGGCGACATTCTGGGCAACGTGGCCACGCAGGCGGAGCTGGTGCTGGATGCCCGCGCCGCTGGCCGCTTCACCGGCGCGGTGCCGGAGCCCCGCCCCGGCATGCGCTCCGGCCACATGCCTGGTGCGGCCAACCTGCCCTATACGGAGCTGCTCGCTGGCGACCAGACGCTGTTGCCGCCCGAGCGCCTGCGCGCGCGCTTCCTCGCCGCCGGTGCCGATGGCAGCCGCCCGCTCGTCACCTCCTGCGGCAGCGGCGTGACGGCCTGCATCCTCACCCTCGGCCTCACCCTCGCCGGCCTGCCGGCCGGTGCGGTGTACGACGGGTCCTGGACCGAATGGGGCGGCCGCCCCGATACCCCTGTGGAGACCAACTGAGATGAACGACAAAACCGAAGGCCAGGGCTACTTCACCCGGCTTTCGCACGCGGGGCGCGCCGGCACCAATGTGCGCGGCTTCGTCAACGTGCCCGTGCATCGCGGCTCCACCATGCTCTATGGCAGCATGAGCGAGCGCACCAATGCGGCCAATGAGCGCTTCGAGCAGAAGGCGCATTACGGCACCGGCGGCAGCGCCACGCATTGGGCGCTGGAAAACGTGGTGGCGGAAATCGAGGGCGGCACGCGCTGCCAGATCGTCTCCACCGGGCTGGCCGCCGTCACCGTGCCGCTGCTGGCGTACCTGAAGGCCGGCGAGCACGTGCTGATGCCCGATAGCTGCTACGGCCCCGCCCGCACTTTCTGCGACAATTTCCTCAGCAAGATGGGCGTCGCCACCACCTACTACGACCCCAGCATCAGCGGGGAAGCCATCGAGGCGTTGTTCCAGCCCAACACCACGGTGCTCTATCTCGAAAGCCCTGGCAGCCACACCTTCGAGGTGCAGGACGTGCCGGCGCTGGCCGCCGTGGCCAAGAAGCGTGGCGCCAAGGTGCTGATGGACAACACCTGGGGCATCCACCACTTCCAGCCCTTCCAGCATGGCGTGGACGTGTCGATCCAGGCGCTGACGAAGTATGTCGTCGGCCATTCCGACGTGCTGCTCGGCTCCATCACCGTGAACTCGCAGGAGGATTGGGAGCGGGTGCGCAGCACCTCCGTGATCCTCGGCCAGTATGCCAGCCCCGATGATTGCTGGCTCGCCCTGCGCGGCGCCCGCACCATGGGCGTGCGCATGGACCGGCAGGAGAAGTCGGCGGTGGAAGTCGCCGCCTGGCTGCGCACCCGCCCGGAAGTGAAGCAGGTGCTGCACCCCGCCCTGCCCGGCGCGCCGGGCCACGAGATCTGGAAGCGCGACTTCACCGGCGCCTGCTCGCTGTTCGGCGTGGTATTCCGCGAGGACATCACCCGCGAAAGCGTGCACGCCATGGCCGAGGCGCTGCAGTTGTTCGGCAAGGGCGCCAGCTGGGGCGGGTTCGAGAGCCTGGCCCTGCCCACCGGCACCGTCACCCGCACCGCGGGCAGCGGCCAGTTCGGCGGCGAGATGCTGCGCCTGCATGTCGGCCTGGAAGACCCGGACGACCTCAAGGCGGACCTTGCCCAGGGCCTCACCGTTCTGAACGCGCGGCGCTGACGAGATGCCCGACCTTGCCCCGTATGCCCACTACGCCCTCCGCGATGCCGCCATCCCGGAGTTGCCCGGCCATTACCGGGGCAAGGTGCGGGAGAATTACGACCTCGGCGACGGCCGGCGGCTGATCGTCGCCACCGATCGTCTCTCCGCCTTCGACCGCATCCTCACCGCCGTGCCGCTGAAGGGCCAGGTGCTGACCCAGATCGCCAGGTTCTGGTTCGACCATACTGCCGATCTCTGCCCCAACCACGTGCTGGAATACCCCGACCCCAACGTGCTGCTCTGCCGCAGCCTCACCATCATGCCGGTGGAAGTGGTGGTGCGGGATTACCTGGCCGGCACCACCTCCACCTCGATCCTGTCGATGTACAAGGCCGGCCGCCGCGAGATGTACGGCCACCGCTTCCCGGACGGCATGCGCCCGAACCAGAAGCTGCCGGCCACCATCATCACCCCCACCAGCAAGGCCTTCGACGCCGGCCACGACGAGGAACTCACCCCGGCCGAGATCGTCGCCACCGGCCTGCTCACCCAGGCGCAGTGGGATGAAGTCTGCGCCAAGGCGCTGGCCCTCTTCGCCCATGGCCGCGAGATGGCCGCCGCGCGCGGCCTGATCCTGGTGGACACCAAATACGAATTCGGCTTCGCGCCCGATGGCAGCATCGTGCTGGCCGACGAAATCCACACCCCGGATTCCAGCCGCTACTGGTTCGCCGAAACCTACCCCCAGCGCTTCGAAGCCGGCACCGCCCCGCAAAGCTTCGACAAGGACTTCGTGCGGTCCTGGGTGGTGGCGCGCTGCGACCCCTACAAGGACGACATCCCCGAAATCCCCCAGGAGATCGTCCTCCAGGCCGCCGATATCTACGTGAACGTCTTCGCCGCGATCACCGGCCAGCCCCTGCCCCTGCCCGACCCCGCCGTGCCGGTGTTGGACCGCGTGCGAACCAACCTCGCGCGCTACTTCTAGTTCAAGCCGCCGCCCGGCACTTCGCGCAGGTCCCCTCGGCCTCGATCGTCGCCCCACTCACCTTGAACCCCACCGCCTCCGCGGCATGCACCAACGCATGCGCCAGGTGATGGTCGTCGATCTCCGTCGCCTGCCCACACGTGCGGCAGATCAGGAACTGCGCGGCGTGATGGTGGTCCCCGTCATGGCTGTGTGCATCGATGCAGCCCACGAAGGCCGAAAGCCGCTCGATCCGGTGCACGAAGCCCTGCTCCTGCAGGAAATCCAGCGCACGATACACGGTGGGCGGCGCGCTCGCCCCGCGATGGCTGCGCAGCTTTTCCAGCAGGTCATAGGCCCCGGTCGGCGCCTCCGCATCCAGGATCAGCCCAAGCACGATGCGGCGCAGCTCGGTCAGCTTGGTGCCGCGCCGGTCGCACAACGCGGCGGCGTGATCGAGCTTGGCGATGGTAACGGGGGTGAATTCCGGCGGCATCCGTGCAATGTAGCACTCATGGAGAGCACGCACATACTGTCTGCCATCAGCTTCGACGCCAACGGCCTCGTTCCGGCCATCGCCCAGCAGCACGACACCGGCGAGGTGCTGATGATGGCCTGGATGAACCGCGAGTCGATCGCCGAAACCCTGGCCACCGGCCGGGTCTGCTACTTCAGCCGCAGCCGCGGCAAGCTGTGGCGCAAGGGCGAAAGCTCCGGCCAGCAGCAGCGGCTGGTGGAACTGCGCCTGGATTGCGATGGCGACACCATCCTCCTCCTGGTCGACCAGCAGGGCGTGGCCTGCCACACCGGCAGGCGAGACTGCTTCTACCGCGCCGCACGCGACGGCACGCTGGTGGAAATCGCCGATCCCCAGGTCTCACCCGAACAGCTCTACGGCCATGGCCACAGCCATTAGCGTGCCGCAAAGCGGCCCACGGAGCCCAGTTCCCCTCACGGTCCTCACCGGCTTCCTCGGCGCCGGCAAGACCACCCTGCTCAACCGCCTGCTGCCCAAGCCTGAAATGGCCGGCACCGCGGTGCTGGTGAACGAATTCGGCGAAATCGGCATCGACCATCTGCTGGTGCAGAAGCTGGACGACACCACCGTCCTGCTCCCCTCCGGCTGCCTGTGCTGCTCCGTCGGCGGCGACCTCGCCCGCGCCCTGGCCGACCTCGTGCCGCGGGTGCGCACCGGCGAGGTGAAGCGCGTGGTGGTCGAAACCACCGGCCTGGCCGACCCCGCCCCGGTGGTGCAAAGCCTGCTGGCCGATGTCGCCCTGGCCCGCCACTACCGCATGGACGGCATCATCACCGTGATCGATGCCGTGCACGGCCTGGCGACCCTGAACGCCCACGAGGAAGCGGTGCGCCAGCTCGCCATGGCCGACCGCATCATCCTCTCAAAGACCGACCTCGCCACCGCACCGGAAGCCCTCTACGCCCGCATCACGGCCCTGAACCCCGGCGCCCCCATCATTGCCACCCAGCGCGGCGAGATCGACCCCAACGCCATCCTCGAATGCGGCCTGTTCGACGCCGAGGGCAAGATCGCCGAGGTGAAGACCTGGCTGAACGACGCCGCCTGGGGCAAGGGCGGCGCGCACGATGGCAGCATCCACTCCTTCTGCCTCACCTTCGAACAGCCCCTGCACTGGTCCGGCATCGGCATGTGCCTGGAAATGCTGATCGGCACCCGGGGCGAGAACCTGCTGCGCGTGAAAGGCATCCTGAACCTCGTCGGCCAGGACCGCCCCGTGGCCATCCACGGCGTGCAGCACATGTTCCACGAACCCGTGCTGCTCCCTGCCTGGCCGCCCGACGACCCGCGCACCAGCCGCATCGTGTTCATCACGAAGGACCTGTCGCGCGAAACCATCGAACAGGGCCTCCTGGCCTTCGAACGCGCCGCCGCCCCGGCCTAGGATGCTCCCGTGACCCAGATGCCCGAGGGCCCGATGAACGCACCCACCCGCCGCCGCCTCCTCGCCGGCGCCGCCGCCCTGCCCTTCCTGCCCCGCCCCGCCCTCGCCCAGAAGCGCGGCGGCCGCCTCACCGTCGCCGCCGATTCCGAGCCCCCCAACCTCAACCCCGCCATCATCGCCAGCAATGGCGTGTTCTTCGTCGCCAGCAAGGTCATCGAACCCCTGGCCGAAGCCGACTACCGGGCCAAGGACGGCCTCGCCCCCCGCCTCGCCACATCCTGGGAAGGTGCCGCAGACGGCCGCTCCCTCACCTTCACCCTGCGCCAAGGCGTTACCTGGCACGACGGCAAGCCGTTCTCCTCCGCCGACGTGGCCTTCTCCGCGCTGGAGGTCTGGAAGAAGCACGGCAATCTCGGCCGCGCCGTGTTCCGCGAGCTGGAAGCGGTGGAAACGCCGGACGCCAACACCGCCATCTTCCGCTTCGCCGTCCCCACCCCGGCCCAGCTCATCCGCAACGCCCTGCCGGCGCTGACCGCCGTGGTGCCGAAGCACCTCTACGAGGGCACCGACATCATGCGGAACCCCGCCAACCAGAAGCTGGTCGGCACCGGCCCGTTCCGCTTCGCCGAATGGCGCCCGGGCGAATACACCCGCCTCGTCCGCAACCCCGCCTACTGGGACCAGGCACGCCCCTTCCTCAACGAGATCGTCTACCGCGTCCTGCCCGATCGCGCCGCCGCCGCCAACGCGCTGGAGGCGGAGGAAATCCAGCTCGCCGCCTTCTCCGCCGTCCCGCTGGCGGACCTCGATCGCATCGCAAAAGTCCCAGGCCTCAAGGTCTATTCCAACGGCTACGAGGGCCTCACCTACCAGCTCGTCGTGGAAATCAACCACCGCCGCAAGGAACTGTCCGACGTCCGCGTCCGCCGCGCCATCGCCCACGCCATCGACCGCGATTTCGTCGTCCGCGCCATCTTCCGCGGCTTCGCGGCCACCAGCCAGGGCCCCGTCCCCAAGAACGACCGCGTCTTCCACGCCACCGACGTCGCCGGCTACGGCTTCAACCCCCAGCGCGCCAACCAGCTGCTGGACGAAGCCGGCTACCCCCGCGGCGAAGGCGGCATCCGCTTCCGCCTGCGCCTGCTGCCCGCGCCGTTCTTCAACGAAACCCGCCAGTTCGGCGACTACCTGCGCCAGGCCCTCGCCGCCGTTGGCATCGACGCCACCATCGTCTCCAACGACACGCCGGCCCATCTGCGCGCCGTCTACACCGACCGCGCCTTCGACATCACCGTGGCCACCCCGGTCTATCGCGGCGACCCCGCCATCTCCACCACCATCCTGTTCCAAAGCGGCCTGCCCGCCGGCGTGCCCTTCGCCAACCAGTACGGCTACGAAAACCCGGAGGTCGATGCCCTCATCAAGCAGGCCGCCGCCACCATCGACGATGCCGAGCGCGTGCGCCTCTACAACGCCTTCCAGAAGCAGGTGACCGACGACGTCGCCCTGGTGAACGTCGCCGAATTCAGCTTCATCACGGTGGCGCGAGACAACCTGCTGAACGTCTCCAACAACCCGCGCTGGGCGGTCTCGAACTGGGCCGATACGGGCTTCGCGGACTGACCCCATGGCCGGCCGCCGCCCCCTGGCCCTCATGCGCCGCCGCCTCATCGGCGTGGTGCCGGTCTTCGCCCTCGTCGTGCTCGGCGCCTTCGCGCTGCTGGAATCCGCTCCCGGCGACGCGGTGGACGCCTACCTGGCCGGCATCGGCGGCGGGGATGCCGCCCAGATGGCCGCCCTGCGCGCCGAATGGGGGCTGGACCAGGGCCCCCTGCCCCGCTTCCTCGCCTATATCTCGGCCCTGGCGCGGCTCGATCTCGGCTGGTCCACCGCCTTCGGCCGCCCGGTGCTGGATGTGGTTCTGGCCCGCCTGCCCAACACCCTGCTGCTGATGGGCCTGGCCACCTTGCTCGCCCTCTCCCTCGGCTCCCTGCTCGGCATCCTCTGCGGCGCCCGCCCGGGCTCCCTGCAGGACCGCACGCTGTCGCTCGCCGCCATCGCCCTCTACGCCATGCCCGGCTTCTGGCTCGGCCTCGTCCTCATCGTCGCCTTCTCGGTGGAGCGCCGCTGGCTGCCCAGCGGCGGCATCGAAACCGTCGCCTCCGGCCTCACGGGATGGGACCGCGCGGCCGACATAGGGCGCCACCTCGTCTTGCCCGTCCTCTCCCTCGGCCTCGTCTACATGGCGCTCTACCTCCGCCTGATGCGCGACGGCATGGCCGAGCTCTGGGCGCAGGATTTCGTCCGCGCCGCCCGCGCCCGCGGCATGCACGGCGCCCGCCTCGTCCTGCGCCACGTCGTCCGCAACGCGCTCCTACCGGTCGTCACCATGCTCGGCCTGCAATCCGCCGCCATGCTCGGCGGCAGCGTGGTGATCGAATCTGTCTTCGCCATCCCCGGCCTCGGCCGCCTGGCCAGCGAAGCCGTCGCCCGGCGAGACACGCCTCTGCTCCTCGGCGTCATGCTGCTCAGCGCCATGGTGGTGATGCTGGTCAACCTGCTGGTGGATCTCGCCTACGCCCTGCTCGATCCCCGTGTTGGCAGTGGGACCGGGGGATGACAAGGAAGAAAGACTCTTTTTTTTCTGAAGAAAAAGAAGCAAAAAGACTTTTTCTACTTGATGAGATGCCACTCGGCGCCAGGTCGGAAAAGTTTTTTGGTTCTTTTTTTCAAAAAAGAACATCCTTGCTTTTTCGCCTCCTCGCCACCGGCGAAGGCCTCGCCGGCCTCACCATGCTGGCAATCCTGCTCGCCGTGGCACTCACCGCTCCCTGGCTGGCCCCCGGCGACCCGCTGGCCATCAAGGGCGATCCCCTCCTGCCGCCCTGGCAGACCATGGCCCACCCCCTGGGCACGGATCGCCTGGGGCGGGACGTGCTCTCCGCCCTCATCCACGGCACCCGCACCACCCTGCTGGTCGCCACCGCCGCCGCCGCCGCGGCGCTGGGCATCGGCATCACCGTGGGCACCATCGCAGGCTTCCTCGGCGGCTGGGTGGATGAGGCGCTGATGCGCGTCGCCGAAGCGTTCCAGACCGTGCCGGCCTTCCTGCTCACTTTGGCGCTCATCTCCGTCACCGGCCCGCGCGTGCCCACCATCGTGCTCGGCATCGCCATCGGCGCCTGGATGCAGCCCGCCCGCATCACCCGCGCCGAGATCCTTTCCCTGCGCGAGCGCGATTTCGTCGCCGCCGCCCGCGTCATCGGCATGCGCCCCTTGGAAATCGCCTTCCGCGAGGTGCTGCCCAACGCGCTCACCCCCGTCGTCTCGCTCGCCGCCGTCATCGTCGCCGCGGCGGTGCTGATCGAGGCGGCGCTGTCCTTCCTCGGCTTCGGCGACCCCAACCGCGTCACCTGGGGCAGCATGATCGCCGAGGGCCGCACCGTGCTGCGCCGCGCCCCGTTCCTCTCGATCATCCCCGGCATCGGCCTGGTCCTCACCGTGCTCGCCGTCCACCTCACCGGCCAGGGCGTTGCCAAGGCGCTGCGCACGCGGCGGATCGCGGCATGATCGCGGTGCAAAACCTCTCCGTCGCCTATGGCACCGCACAGGCGCTGGACGCCATCTCCCTCACCCTAGCCCAAGGCCGCCGCCTCGCCGTGCTGGGCGAAAGCGGCTCCGGCAAATCCACCCTCGCCATGGCCATCTGCGGCCTGCTCCCCACCGGCGCGCGCACCACCGGCCGCATCGGGTTCCCCACCCTCAACGCCCCCGTCCTGGGCCGAGACATCGGCGTCGTCTTCCAGGACCCCGCCGGCAGCCTCAATCCCGTGCTGACCATCGGCGAGCAGATCGCCGAGGTCGCCGTCGTCCATCGCGGCCACACCTGGCGCGAAGCCGAAGCCCACGCCGCCCGCCTGCTGGACCGCATGGGCATCCCCCGCCCCACCGAAGCCCTGCGCCGCCACCCCCACGAATTCAGCGGCGGCCAACGCCAACGCATCGCCCTCGCCGCCGCACTGGCCGCCGACCCCGTGCTGCTGATCGCCGACGAACCCACCAGCGCGCTCGACACCGTCGTCCAGCACGCCATGGTCGAACTGCTCGACAGCCTGGTCCGAGAACGCGGCCTCACCCTCCTCTTCGTCACCCACGACATCGCGCTCGCCTCGATGCTGGCCGACGAGGTCGCCATCCTCCACGCCGGCCGCCTGATGGAATCCGGCCCGGTCGCCCAGGTCTTCCGCACCCCCGCCCATGCCTACACACGCGCCCTGCTCGCCGCGCGCCTGGACCTCGACACGCCGCTCCAGCACCGCCTGCCGGAAATCGGCGCCAACTTCACCGTGGTCACCCCCCATGGCTGACCCGCTCCTGAAAATCCGCGGCCTGCGCAAGACCTTCACCCGCGCCGGCCACACCGTCGCCGCCCTCGATGGCGTGGACCTCGATGTCCCCCCCGGCACCACCGTCGCCCTCGCCGGCGCCTCAGGCTCCGGCAAATCCACCCTCGCCCGCTGCGTCATGCGCCTCACCGCGCCGGACGCCGGCACCATCCACCTCGCCGGCACGGAACTCCTCGCCCTCCCCGAGCCCGCCCTGCGTGCCCTCCGCCCCCGCTTCCAGATGGTCTTCCAGGACCCATCCGCCGCCTTCAACCCCCGCGCCACCGTGCTGCGCGCCCTTTCCGACCCGCTGCGCCTGCACAACCTCGCCCCACGCCACGAATGGCGAGACCGCGCCCTCGCCCTGCTGCAGATGGTCCGCCTCCCCCCCGACCTCATCGACCGCCGCCCGCACGAACTCTCCGGCGGTCAGCGCCAACGCGTCGCCATCGCCCGCGCCCTGGCCACCAACCCCCGGCTCGTCGTGCTGGACGAACCTGTCTCCGCGCTCGATGTCTCCGTCCGCAACGCCGTCCTCAACCTGCTGCAGGATCTGCAGGACCGCACCGGCGTCGCCTACCTGCTGATCTCCCACGACCTCGCCGTCGTCCGCGCCATCGCCCGCACTGTCGCCATCATGGAAGCCGGCCGCATCGTCGAACACGGCCCGGTCGCCGAGGTTTTCGCCCACCCCGCCACCGACACCACGCGCCGCCTCCTGGCCGCCGTCCCCCGCCTGTCGATGGCCTGAAAGAAAGCCAGATTCACCACGGAGACACGGAGGGCACGGAGAAGGCACGGAGAAGCACGCCAGGTTGCTTCCGTCCCCCCAAAGCCAATGTCCCGGGGCGACGCGGTCGAACGCTGACCATCCTTCTCCTCCGCGCCTTCTCAGTGCCCTCCGCGTCTCCGTGGTGAACCTTTCTTCCATCGGCGCATCGCCACGCCACGTCAGGAATTTTTTTCATCAAATCGGGATTTTTTTCTACCCACCGGCTTGTGTTGGTGAGAGAATATATCCGATGTCCCTCTCCGCCACCGCAGCGCCCCAAGCCGTCCCGGCTCGGGCGCCCCTGGCCGACGCCGCTTCCCCCCTCCTCCGGGGGTCGGAAAACCGCGTCCAAATCCTGGCGCTCACCCTCCTGCGCCTGTCCACCGGCATCGCCCTCCTCCCCGCGCTCCTCCTATCCTTCCTCACCGCCGTCACCACACGCCGCCCGCGCGCCCACACCCCGTGGTACCTCTCCCCCTCCGACCAGGACGATATCGACGCCCTGTCCCCCCGCGCCCAGCGCACCCTGCGCCGCCTCCTCGCCATCATCGGCTGGTCCGTCGCCGGGTACCACAATCGCGGCATGCGCCCGCACGCCCGCACCGGTGGGAAAACCGCGTCCAACCCCCGCCCGACAAACGGCCCCCGCGCACCCCCGTGCCCCGGCTGAATCCCAACGCACCCCGAATCCGTCGCAACAGCCCCGCTTCGCGCGGCGACGACTCATGCCCGCCGCTCAGCCGAATTCCCGCACCGCCCACACCAGCACGAGATACCGCCCCACCTTCGCGATCGTCACCAGCACCAGGAACCGCCACAACGGCTCGCGCAGCATCCCCGCGATCACCGTCAGCGGGTCGCCCACCACCGGCGTCCAGCTCAACAGCAACGACCACCGCCCCCAGCGCTCATACTGCCCGCGCGCCCGCGCCAGCGCCGCCGGCGAGGCCGGAAACCACTTCCTGTCGGAGAACCGCTCCACAACCCGCCCAAGCGCGTAGTTCACCACGCTGCCCAGCACATTCCCCAGGCTCGCCGCCACCAGCAGCAGCCCCACCGGCTGCTGCCCCGCCAGAACAAGCCCGACCAGCACCGCCTCCGATTGCATCGGCAGGATCGTCGCGGCCACCAGCGCCGACAGGAACAAGCCGCCATAGGCGGCGGCATCGGCCAGCACGTTATTCGCTGAAGCGCAGAACCACGTTGCGGACCATCCGCGACACCTGGTTGTCGAAATTGTTCCACGGCAGGCTGCCGCAGAAGGTGATCGAGCCCACCGAGAACACCGCCCCGCCGCGCACCGTCTCGAAATACACCATGTCGCTGCGGATCAGCGGATCCGGCGCATTGCTCATCTTGTTCTCGCGCGGCTGCAGCACGTCCTCCGGCGTCACCCCGAAATGCGCCTGATGCCCCTCCGACCGGCACAGCACCACGGTATTGGGCGGCGAGCCCAGCAACGGATCGGCCCGGTCCAGTTCGAACCCCGCCGCCCCCCCACCCGAGAACCCGAAATCGCCAATCACCTCGCCGTCCACCCCATCAAATATCCACGCCACCTCCGGCGCGAAACTCTCCGGCAACCGCCGATAGTAACTGCCCTCAAACCGCCCCTGCGCCGAGAACCCCACCCCGGCCAGCTTCTGCGGCGCCCGATCCTGCCGCCGCCACAACCCGCCATACCCGCCATCGAACTGGTGGTAGTACTCGCCCGGGTCAGCCGCCCAGGCCCGCGTGCCAGACTCCGTCCGCCGCAACTCCAACGTTCCCGGCACCGCGGCGCTCACCGCCACCCGCCAGTAAAACCCGTTGCCGCCGAGATACACCAACCGCCCACCATCCGCCGTGTAGTCCCGCAGCGCATCCAGCGTGCCGAGGCTTTGATACTCGGGATGCGACGGCGTCAGCACCACCTTGTAGCGCGCCAGCAGATCGGCCCCTTCCGCCTCCACATCGTGGTCGGTGATCGCATCCCACGCGATCCCCATCGCATCCAGCCACGCCGCCAGATGCATATCCGCCGGAAAATGCCGAAGGCCGGAGCCACGCTGGTCCGGATACGCCAGATACCCCGGCCGAAACGTCAGGATCGGCCGCAGATGCGAAGAATGCGCCACGCCGGACCCATCCGCGTGCCAGTTATAGGTCGAAAGCCCAAACTGCGGATTGTCCCCGGGATGATGCGGATAACTCCCAGCCCAAGCCGCCCGCCGCTCCCGATACGCCTCGTCAAAATTGCCGCGGTCGTAATTGGCATACACCTGATACGTATAGGTCGAGAACAACAACGCCACCTTCGCCGTCGCCATCCCCGCAGGCGGCAGCACGAAGAACGGCACGATATCTTCGTCCGTCCCCGAAAGCAGCCGAATGCCATACACGCCGCTCGGCAAGTCCGCCGGCACATCAAAGGAGAAATCCGTCTCCCACCCGCAATCGTACAGATCATCCTCATGGAAATGGATCGCGGCATACTCATCCGGCGCGTGCCGCCAGTTCAGCTCCCGCCCACTCCAGAACGCCCCACGGCTGGCACGCGTCGGCATGTTCACCAACCGCCCATGCCGCCGATGCGGCCCCTGGTCGAGAATCTCCGCCGTATCCTGGCCCAGCGCAAAGTTCCACCAGGCATGAAGATGCGTCCGAGGCATCTGCCCCGGCTCCACGATCCCCGGCGCCCCCGCCCGGTCGCCATCGAGAATCAGCGGGTGCTCAAGCCGCCCGTTGAAGTGGTCCTTGGGGGTGCCGTCCGCATCCGGCGCGGCGGCAAGCAGCAGCCGGCCCGGCGCCGAGACCGAGCCATCCGCCGTTACATAGAGCAGAGGGCCGGCCATGCCGCCATGGCCCCAATCCTCGTGCAGCTTGTCGACCGTGAGGCCCACGGCCGCAGGGCCGACGGACAGACGAAGCTGATACCAACGGCGTTCGAGGAACGGGCATTCCTGCCGCAGTTCCCGGTCGCCGAACCGCAGCACAATCCCGTCGCGCGCGATATGCAGCGACACGCCTTCCCAGCCCAACACCGCCTGCGGCCGCCCATCGAGCAGCCAGGGCTGAACGCGCAGGCACAATGTCCAGTGCCGCCCCAGCGGCAGCCCGGCCAAATCGATCTCCGCATGGGACCCACGCAAGGCCGGCTGGAACCGGCCGGTGTAGGTGCCGGCAAAGGCGGCGGGAACATCCTCGAAGCGCATGCCGGGCCCCGCCGGATTCGGATCGGCACTGCGGATGCGCACAAGATCGGCGCGATAGTCCGGATGCGTCGTCGAAGCCTTCAGCGCAATGCTGCCACCGGCACGAACCGAAAACCGGTCGGCATACCCGATCAGCGGGATCATGCGGCCTCGCGCGGCAAGGTTTCCAGCGCCGCGGTAAAGCGCCGCATCATCTCGTCGATCTCGGCTTCCGTGATGATCAACGGCGGCGAGAAGTTGATCGTATCCCCCACCACCCGCAGCAGCAGCCCCTGGTCCATCATCGTCTGCATCATCGCCTGCCCGCGCACCCCCGGCTGCCCCTTCAGCGGATGCAGCTGCACCGCGCCCCCCAACCCCAGCGCCCGCGTGTTGAACACCAGTTCATGCCCCGAAAGCCCATGGATCAACCGATGCAACCGCGGCGACACACGCTGCACATGCCCCACCAAATCCCGCTCCTCGATGATCTCCAGCATCCGCAGCGCCACGGCCGCGGCCACGGGATGCCCGGCATAGGTCGCCGCATGCGGCATGGTGCCGATCACGTCCGACGCCTGCTCCAGCACATCGTAGAATTCGCCCGACATCACGATCGCCGAGATCGGCATGTACGCCGCCGACAACGCCTTCGCCAGGCTCATGCAATCCGGCGTGAACCCGAAGGTCTCGGCCGCGAACATGTTTCCGGTGCGGCAGAACCCGGTGATCACCTCGTCATCAAAGAACAGCACCCCATACCGCGCCAGGATCTCCTGCAGCCCCGTCAGATACCCCGCCGGCGGCAGTACACAGCCGGCGGAGTAGGAGACGGGATCCAGGATCATCGCCCCCACCGTCTCCGGCCCCGCCTGCTCGATGGTCTGCTCCACTTCCAGCAGCATCCGCGCCGTGAACTCCGCCTCGCTCTCCCCTTCCAGCGCGCGGTTCACAAAGTCCGGCTGCCCCACCGTCAGCACATCGTCCATCGGCAGGTTGAACGCCGCCGCCGTGCCCGGAAACCCGCCCAGCGCAGCCGTGGCCATGGTGCCGCCATGGTAGCTGCCGGTGCGCGCGATCACCTTGGTGCGCTTCGGCTGGCCCAGATACGCGTTGCGGAAGCGCATGAACTTGATCAGGAAATCGTTCGCCTCCGACCCCGTGGAGGCAAACGCCACCCGCGCATCCTTCATCGGCGCCAAAGCCGCCAGCTTCTCGCCCAGCGCCAACGCCGCCGGCACCGTGCGATACACGCCAGAGGCATAGGCCGGCAGCGACCGCATCTGCCGCACCGCCGCCTCCACCAGTTCCTCGTCGGAAAACCCGAGCGCCGCGCAATAGAAGCTGGCCGTGCCCTCCATGTATTCGCGGCCGTTCTCGTCGATCAGGAAGATGCCGCGCCCACGCTCGATCACCATCGGCCGCGTGGTGCGGGCCCGGCGCAGATTGGTGAAGCCGATCAGCGCCGCATTGTCCGGCGTGTTGTCGCCACGGGAAATCCGCATCCTGGGCCTCACCTGTTGCGTGCCAGGCCAGCGTGGCCAGCGGCGGCAGCCACGTCAATCACGCGGTTGGCGCGGCCGCTGCTCTGCCTGATACTCGCTGAAACGGCGCGCCACTCCCGGCCGCCAGGGAGACGTCGCATGAGCATCGAGTTCTGGACCTGGAACACCCCGAACGGCCGCAAGATCAGCGTGGCGCTGGAGGAGATGGGGCTGGCCTACGCCGTGAAGCCGGTGAACATTTCCAAGAACGAGCAGTTCAACCCCGAGTTCCTGAAGTTTTCGCCCAACAACCGCATCCCGGCCATCGTCGACCCCGACGGCCCAGGCGGCAAGCCGATCACCGTGTTCGAGAGCGGCGCGATCCTGATCTACCTGGGCGCCAAGACCGGCCAGTTCTGGCCCTCCGACATCCGCGCCCAGGTGCCCGTGCTGGAATGGCTGATGTGGCAGATGGCTGGCTTCGGCCCCATGCCCGGGCAGGTGCACCACTTCCTGACCGTGGAGAACGAGCAGGACCGCCGCTACGGGCTGGAGCGCTACAGCAAGGAAACCCGCCGCCTGTACGGCGTGGCCGACCGCCGCCTGGCCGAGGTGGAGTTCTTCGCCGGCGACATCTCGATCGCCGATTTCGCCATCCTCGGCTGGGCTTGGCGCCACGAACGCCACCAGGTGGACCTCGCCGATTTCCCCAACGTGAAGCGCTGGTACGAGACGATGATGGCCCGCCCCGCCACCAAGCGCGGCTTTGATGTGGCGCTGAGCTAGATTGGAGACTCTGGGTGGCGCGCGGGGGGTTTGACGCTCCGCACGCCAGCCCCTAGAAGGATCGCAGCAAACGTCGTGTGACCATTGCTCCAGGCGGAGGGGTGGCCGAGCGGCTGAAGGCGACGGTTTGCTAAATCGTTGTACGGGTTAAACCGTACCGTGGGTTCGAATCCCATCCCCTCCGCCAATTTTCCAGTAAATGTTAGGATTTGGAGGCCAGGTTTGGCCAATCCCCTCAACTATCCCCTCTAAAATTTCCTGCTTGGCCGCGGGAGGCGATCTCAATCTCTGTAGGATTCGCCATCAAAGGCATCTCGAGT
>JAPLOI010000072.1 GCA_026400815.1 Alphaproteobacteria bacterium | reverse complement strand
ACGATATCCGCGGCGAACTTCGCGCGCGCGGCACCGCCCCAGAGATCCCGACCAAGCGGAACCGCAAGATCCAGCACACCGTAAACCGCGCCCTCTACGCCATGCGCAACAGGATCGAACGGTTCTTCAATCGGCTCAAGGCAAGCAGGCGCGTCGCTACAAGATACGACCACACAGCTGAAAGCTTCCTCGGCTTCGCCAAACTCGCCGCAATCAAGATTTGGATACGCTTTGTCCACGCGGCCTAGTATCAGGTGCTACTTCGGCTTCCACTCCCGTCGGGTCATTCCCACGGCGGCGGCCTGGGCCGGATGCCCGTTGCGGGCAAGCAGGTCGGCCAGACTGTCGGTCCGCTCGATCTCGGCGAGCCCCAGCCCGCTGAAGGCCGCGATGCGGTTCTCCGCATCGCCCCATACATGTCGGCTCAGCAAGGGATTGGGCAGCGCCTGGGAAAATGCGTCCATAGCCACCATCGCCAGGACCAGTTCGCCTATCGGGGAGGCCTCCAGACACGGCTCGGCGAACAATCCCGGATAGAACTCCAGGTTGTCGACATGGCCATAGAGCTTGCCCAGCGCATCCGCCAAGCTACGCCGGCGAGCCTGCTCCGTCGGGTCGTCCGATGTGCCGACCACCTCCTCGAAGCTGCCGGCGCGGGAAAGCCCCATCGCTTCGCGATAGGCATTGTAGCCCTGCACCCGGCTCGCGCGCCCCTGTTGCAGGCCCTTGCCCTCGGCACTGTCCGCACCGCCGGCGGCGAAGAAGCTGGCGAAGTTCCCCAACCCCATCCGTGCCGCCGTGTTCCCCGAAAGCTGCTCCAGCGCGTGGCCCAGCCCGCCCGCCAGCAGCAACGAATTGTCGAGAAGCAAGGCCGCTGAAGGAACCGCGGCGCCATCCCACGTCATTTCCTCCGGGATCAGGGAATGCCACCGGTAGAGCAGCGTGAACTCTATCGTCATCCAGTTCGTGCGGTTCCAGTCCTGGTTCCAGCACACCGCGGGATCGGCCTTGAAGCGAAACGGGGCACCAGCAATGTGGTTGATGTACTCATGTATAACGATCCGGAGGAACATGACGATCAGGATGTTCCGCGCAATCTGGAAGATCCTTTCGTCGTCCCAGTTCGGGTTCTCCCGCTCCAGCACACCTGCCACCCTGTTGTGCTCACGCAGGAACAGCGTGTTGATCGCGGCCACTTGCATCGATGCGTTCACCCGGTCGCCCCCGGCAGCGAAGATCGTGCGCCTGCCCGGCGTCCCGGGCTTTACGCCCAGCGGCTCATCCAGAACCAGCGTGCCCGAAGCGTCGCAGAACTCCGCTTTTGGCAAGCCGTCCTCGCCGTAGAGGAACGGCGGAAACTCCTCGCCGCCGATCGATTGCGACTTCATGCGCCCCCCGGCCATTGTCCGCAGCGCGGCGGTCTGCTCGTCGGTGCGGCCATACAGGGCGCTCAGGTCGATCTCGTGGTTGGAGGTCGTGCGCCTGCGATCTTCGATGCCTGGGCGGGTATGGGCGCCCGGTGGCGTGTTGAACAACCTTGTCCGCAGGAAACCGTCGGTCAGATACTGTGCGAAGGCCGGAAACAGGCAGGTCGATTTCGGACACGGAACCTGGCGCCCCAGTGGGGCGGGGAACAGGGCGACCAGGTCGGCCACCGGCGGCTGGGCCGTGCCCACCCCGCTGCCCGACGGCGCAGGGGATGCCGGCAGCAACCGGGCGAACCATGTCCGGTCGGTCAAGCCCGGCCATGCGATGTAGTCGTCGTGCCGTGTGCTCCACGGGTGCGGCCGGTTCCGGCCGGCATTCACCAGCCTGTTGATCGCAAATCGATTGAGCCAGCTATGGGGCACTATCCTTGCCGCCAAGCGGTACAGCATGGTCTTCAGCATCGCGCCGGTCTCCCGTTTTTGGTTGGCCCGGCGCCGCATCGGCATCATATCGCTCGAGGCCGGCCGCCTTGCAGGTTATGGCAACAGCGAAATTAAAACAATATAATACCGCAACGAAGCCGCCAGGCGCCTGGCCCGCGGCCGCGATGCGGCGCGCCGTCCGCACCGAGGCAAGGCCATCCACTCTTCAGCCAACTGAACCGGGCGAACGCCCGGTCAGCCAATCTGCATGTCGGCCAGCTCCGGCTTGCGCAGAAACCCCGACATTTCGTGGCTGTAGAACGGGTTCATCGTCGCCGAGCGCCCATGCTCGGTCCAATAGTAATTTCGCGCGCGCTTGTCGCTCCATGCCTTGGTCAGGTTGCGCGCATCCACCAGCCGGTTGTAGCGCCAGAACGCCTCGTCCCGAACCTCCATCGCCCGGCCGGTGCCCAGCACCAGCGCTTCCAGGCACTGCAGCGCATACAACGCCACCTTCTCATGGAACGAGGCCACGTTGAGCGCCCCATTGGTGTTCGGCCCGTAGATCGACCACAAATTGGGAAACCCCGGCATCATGCAGCCCAGGTAGGCGCGCGCCCCATCCTTGGCCCAGAGCTCCGCCAGTGTCGTCCCGCCGCGGCCGGTGATGGTCATGGGATAGAGGTATTCGGTGGCGTGGAAGCCGGTGGCATACACGATCACATCGGCCGCGTGCAGCACCCCGTCCCGGCCCACCACACCGCCCGGCACGATGCGCTCGATCCCGTCCGTCACCAGCGTCACGTTGTCGCGCAGCAGCGCGTCCAGCACGCAGTACTCCGTATCGACCACGATCGCGCGGGCGGACCACACCGGGTGCTTCGGCGTCATCGCCGCCACCAGCGCGGGATCGCCCAGCTTGCGCTCCAGGAAGGCGATGCTCACGTCGCGCGCCCGCTTGTTCAACGGGCTCACGGCATGCGGGTCCTGGAACGCCGGATCGATCTGCGCCACATGCGCCAGCCGGTCCAGCGTGCAGGTTCGCGCGCGCATGAAGTTGGTATGGAACGGCAGGTTGCGGTCCAGCCAGTTCACCTGCGGCGGAAACGGCGAGCGATAGCCCGGCGCCGGCGAAAGCCACTGCGGCGTGCGCTGGAACACGGTCACCTGCGCCGCCTCCAGCGCCAGCTCGGGGATCATCTGGTAGCCGGTGGCGCCGGTGCCGATCACCGCCACCCGCTTGCCCTTCATCTCGGCCCCGTCCGGCCAGCGCGCCGTGTGCCAGGCCCCGCCCGCGAAACTCCCGGCCCCCGCGATCTCCGGGATATTCGGCCGGCTGAGAAACCCCACGGAGGTGATCACCGCGCGCGAACGCAGCGTCGATGCGCCCTCGGGCCCCACGATGTCGATCACCCACTCGCCCGCCGCCTCGTCCCAGGTCAGCGCCTTCACCTCGGTCTCGAAGCTTATATGCCGGCGCAGGTCGAAATGGTCGGCCACCCAATCGAAATACTTGGCGTTCTCCCGCCAGTCGCAATACGGATTGGGGTAGGGGAAATCCACGCCGAAGATATGGGTGTAGCTGCGGCTGACCGTATCCACCCGGGCGCCGGGATAGCGGTTCTCCCACCAGGTCCCGCCCACCCCGGTGTTCTTCTCCAGCACGGTGAATTTGAACCCGGCCTCGCGCAGCTGCAGGGCCGCATTCAGCCCACCCATCCCCGCCCCGATCACCGTCACAGTGAAGTCCTTCAACCGCGCCGGATCGGGCGTCTCCTGCCAGCGCAGCGCGCGCGCCTTCGGGTCCAGCGCCAGCTCCTCCAGATGGTGCTGCAGGCTCTCGCCCTCCATGCGCCGCCCCAGCAACAGGCTCATGCTGTCCGCCAGCCGCGCGCGCGGGCCGATATCGATCGCCCCGGCGCCGCTGTCGCGATAGCTCTTCAGGAACGCCGCCGCCTTGCGTCGCAGCAGCGCCACGTCCTCGTCGGTCGCCGGAGCAGCAAGGTCCACATAGCCGGCATGGACGATCTTCACCCCCGTCGCCGCCACCTCGGGATCGCCGGTCAACTGATACAGCAGGCCGCGCAGCACCATGGGCTCGGCGTACCCGATCGCATCGTCGATCACCGCGTCGTCCGCCGCCAGCAGTTCCGGCCGTGTCGCCTGCCCGGTGATGTCCATGCGCGTCCTCCGTCTTGTTCCCGGTGCCGGATCCCGCCCGGTTTTCCCTGGACGAGCCGGCGATCCACCCCTTGCCGGCCAAACGATGGGCCCATGCCCGCCTTTCAGCAACACCGCTCCGCCCCGCGCGGCACCCCCTGCAAAAAACCGCCACCCTTCGCTGCATTCCGCTTGCAGCGAGCTTGAAAGTCAGTTAGAAAAAATACCTATGCCCAATATCGTTGGCCTCTTCATCCAGATCACGAATCTGCTCTGCACCGCCGTCGGCGCCCATCTGGCGCGGCAGGCTCGCGGCCCCATGGTCGTGCTCCTGGGCAGCCGGTACTTCTCGCAGGTCGAGGCCCCCAGCCCCCACAAACCCATCCCGGTCGAACTCTGGCAGCTTCTCGTCCGCCGCGCCCTGCGCCTGGCCGCGCGCTTCCGCAGCCTGCACGCGCGCTGGGCCGCCGGCACGCTCCCCGCGCCGCGCTCCCACCAGCCCCAGGTTTCCGCCAAGGCCGGGGCAGGGGCCCCCACCACGCCGCGCCCGCCTACGCTGCGCCTGCCGCGCGAACGCGGCTGGATCAACAAGCGCATCCCCGAAGCCGCCCCGTGCGGCGGCAATCTCCAGGCGCTGCTCTACCTGCCGGAATTCGACCGTTTCGTCGCCGAGGTGCCCCGTGCCGGCCGCCTGCTGCGCCCGCTCTGCCACGCCCTCGGCGTCGACCTCACCCCGCCGCTGCGCCTGCCCGCGCATCCGCGCAAGCCGCGCCCGCCCCGGCCCCACCAAAGCCAGGCAAGACCCAGCCTCAACGATCCCACCCTCAAGCTCCGTCCTTGGGAACGAAGCTGGATCCGCGCCTCCTGGAAAAAATACGGCCGCGACTGACCCTGCCGCAGCGCGCCCAACCCGTTCCGGCTACGGCTTGTTCCGCTCCGCACGGATCGCCACCGCGGTCGTCGGGATATCGGTGGTGAAAACCTCCATCCCGAGATCGAGCACCTTCGTCACGCTCGCCGCATCGTTCACCGCCCAGGCCCCCACGCCCAGCCCGGCCGACCGCAGATAATCGGCCACCCCGGCATCCAGCCGGCTCGCCCGGATCCCCACATGCGAAATCACATGCGCCTCCGCCGTCGCCACCACGCCCGGCAGCCCGCAATCTTCCATGATCACCGGCGAAACCAACCAGATCCGCCCCTGCAACCCCGGCGCCTGCACCGCCTCGCCCACGATCGGCGCCAGGAAGCTCGTCACCACCGTCCGCGCCCGCATCCCCGCCGCATCGATCAACCGAAGCGCATGCTCCAGCAGCCCGGGATAGGGCTGGTGCTCCACATCAGACTTCACCTCCATCCGCAGCGTGATCCCGGTCGGCCGGAACAGCTCGATCACCTCGGCCAGAGTCATGATCCGGTCATCCGCCGTCCCCGAAATCACCAGCGCCCGAAGCTCCGCCAACGTCTTCGCCGCCACCGGCCCGGTCCCGTTCGTCGTCCGATCCAGCGTCGCATCATGGATCACCACGATCTGCCCATCGGCCGTCGGATGGATATCGAACTCCACCTGCTCCACCGCCAACCCCGCCGTATGCCGGAACGAGGTCGGCGAATTCTCCGGCGCCTCAAGCGAGCCACCGCGATGGGATGCAATCAATGTCATGGGAAACTCACTCGGCAGCCACGTTCAGATGGCGGGAAGGGGCAGGCACGGGATGCCCGAGATCGCGCGCGGCCTCGATCCAGGCCAGGATCGCATCCTGCACATTGGCCACCGCCTCCTGCGGCGTCTCGCCATCGCTCATGCATCCCGGCAGGTCCGGCACGATCGCCACGAACCCGCCACCGTCCTCGGCAGGAAGCGGCTCGACCAGCAGGGGGTATGCAGAGGCGGTCATGGCAGGGCCCTCGCGGCCGCGATCAGCGCGACCAGCTTGCGAATATACACCGGCTTGATCGGCCGCTTGTAGGGGATCGTCAGCTTCTCGGCCAAGCGCGGATGACCCACCTTGTAATGCGATCCGCCACCACGCGGCGGCTCGCAATACATGTCGTGGCCCCGGCAGGCCGCGATCACGTCGGCGATGGTCCAATCCCCCATCGGATTGCGCCGCATCCGCTCGACGATATCGGCCACGTCGCCGCCCTAGGTCAGCGTGGGATCAAGCCGGTCACGCAGCCAGTCGCCCAATATGCTCACCGACAGCGTCGTCAAAATGATCACCACGCAAGGGGACAGCATGATCCAAGGCGCCCGCGTGATGTACTCGCGCCCATACCCCACCATATTGCCCAAGGAGGTCATCGGCGGCTGCACCCCCAGCCCCAGGAACGACAGCCCGCTCTCCAGCAGCACCACCTCGGGAAACGAAAGTGTGGCCGCCACGATCAGGGTAGAGGCGATGTTGGGCAGCACATGCTTCAGATAGATCCGCAACGGCTTGGCCCCCAGCTGCCGCACCGCTGCCGCATAGCCCTGCGCATTCGCCGCAATCGCCAACCCGCGGGAGATGCGGGCATGCCGCTCCCACCCGTACAGCCCCATCAGGCAGATGAACAAAGGCAGCGAATTGCCGAAGAACGCCAGCACCGAAAGGGCCAGGATCAGGAACGGCATGCTGGCCTGGAAATCGATCAGCATCAGCACCGCCTGTTCCACCCAGCCACGGAAATGCGCGGCCAGGAAGCCCATCGTGGTGCCGAACACGGCGGCGATGATCGTCGCCCCGAAGGCGATCATCAAGGACATGCGGATGGATTCGATCAGCCGGCTGAACACGTCCCGCCCCAGCTCATCCGTCCCCAGCGGGTGCAGCCAGCCACCGCCGAACCCCACCGGCGGCTGTAGCCGAGACCGCAGATCCATCGCCGTGATCCCATACGGCCGGATCACATCGGCCAGCACCGCAATCGTCACCATCGCCAGCAGCCACAGCATCGCCAGCGCCACCCCGGGCGGAATCGCCACCCGCCGCTTCGGCGGCGCGGCCACGGCGGGAAGAACCTGCTCCGACATCAGTGCCCGCCCCCCGCCGGCGCCGTGCCACGCAACCGCGGGTCGAGCACGCCGTACAGCAGATCCACGATCAGGTTCGATGTCACCATGGTGGCAGAGACCAGCAGCAGGATGCACTGCACCACCGCGAGGTCACGATTGGAAACCGCTACCACCATCAGCCGCCCCACCCCGGGCCAGGAGAACACGCTCTCCACCACCACCGCACCCGCCATCAGCGTGCCGACCATGAAGCCCACGATCGTCACGGTAGGAATGGCCGCGTTCGGCAGCGCATGCAGCCGCACCACCTGGTGCCACGGCACGCCCTTGGCACTCGCCGTGCGGATATATGGCTGGCCCAACACCTCCAGCATGGCCGAGCGCGTGAACCGCGCCAGAATGCCCGCCCCGCCCAACCCCATGGAGATCACCGGCAGGATCACGCTGCGCCAGCTCTCCTGCCCGCCACTCGGCAGCCAGCCCAGCTGCACCGCGAACACCAGCACCAGCAGCAGCCCCAGCACAAAGCTCGGCACCGTGAACCCCGCCACCGCGAAGGTCATCACCGCCCGGTCGATCGCGGAGTTGCGATGCAGCGCCGCATAGATGCCCGCCGGGATGCCCAGGCCGACCTTCAGCGCCAGCGCCGGCAGCGTCAGCTGCAACGTCGCCGGAATGCGCTCCGCCACCAGCTGGATCGCCGGCCGCCCGTCGCGGAAGGACTGGCCGAGCTCACCCTGCAGGATGGCGGTGAAGTATTTCAGGTATTGCAGCCAGATCGGATCATCCAGCCCCCAGGCCTTGCGGAACGCCGCCAACGCCTCCGGCGGCGCATCGGGGGACATGATCATCAGCGCGGGATCGCCGGACAGCCGCAAAACCACGAAGGCGAAGGTCACCACCAGCGTGATGGTCAGCAAGGCACGCCCCACACGCAGGGCCACGAAGCGCAACATCAGGCGGCCTCCACCAGGTGGCAGGCGACCTGCCGCCCATCCGCCGCTGCCTTCAGCTCCGGCACTTCGGCCCGGCACGCCGAGACAGCCAGCGGGCAGCGCGGATGGAAGGCACAGCCGGAGGGCCGGTCGGCCGGGTTCGGCGGGTCGCCGGAAAGCACGATGCGCTCGATCCGCCGCGGCCCGGGCACGGGAATGGCGGAGACCAGCGCGCGGGAATACGGGTGCAGCGGGTCGGCGAAGATCGCCTCGGGGTCGCCCTGTTCCACGATGCGGCCGAGATACATCACCGCCACCTCATGGCTCACCTGCCGCACCACCTTCAGGTCGTGGCTGATGAACAGCATGGCGATGCCGCGCGCTTCCTGCAGGTCGGTCAGCATGTTGATCACCTGCGCCTGGATCGAGACATCCAGCGCACTCACCGGCTCGTCGGCCACAAGCAGGGCGGGATCGGTGGCGAGCGCCCGGGCCAGCACGGCGCGCTGGCGTTGCCCGCCGGAGAGCTCATGCGGATGGCGCTCCGCCAGATCGGCCCGCAGCCCGACATCGCGCAGCAACGCGGCGACGCGATCCGTGCGCTCCGCCTTGTCACCGATGCCATGGATCTCCAGCGGCTCGGCCACCTGAGCGGCCACCGTCAGGCGCCGGTCCATCGCCCCCAGCGGGTCCTGGTGCACCAGTTGCAGCCGTGCCCGCATACGGCGCCACTCCGGCGTGCCCGGCATCGGCATGGTTGCACCCTCGAAGGTGACACTGCCCTCGCTCGGCCGCTCGATGCCCAGCGCCACGCGCCCGGTGGTGGACTTGCCGCAGCCGCTCTCGCCCACAATGCCCAGCGTGCGGCCGGGGGCGACGGAGAACGAGACGTGATCCACCGCGCGCACCGGCACCGGCTTGCCGAACAGGCCGCGGCGAGTGGCATAGACGCGCGAGACGCCTTCCAGCGACAGCAGGCTCATGCGGGCACCGTTGCGGGCTGGACGTGGATGCAGGCGGCCTGGTGCGCAGGCCCAACCGGCACGAAGCCGGGCATACCGGCGCCGCACTCCGGCGTTGCCCGATCGCATCGTGGCGCGAAGGCACAGCCTGGGGGCATGTTCCACGGCTCCGGCACGCCGCCGGGAATCGCCTCCAGCCGCCGGCGCGGGCCGACCATGTCGGGCAGGGCGGCGAGCAGGCCTTGTGTGTAGGGGTGGCGCGGATGGGCGAAGAGCGCTTCGCTGGGGGATTCCTCCACGATGCGGCCGGCATACATCACGCAGACCCGCCGGCACATTTCCGCAACCACGCCGAGATCGTGACTGATCAGCACCAGCGCCATTCCGGTTTCCTGCTGCAGCCGACGCAGCAGGTCGAGGATCTGGGCCTGGATGGTGGCATCCAGCGCGGTGGTGGGCTCGTCGGCCACCAGCAACTCCGGCTGGCCGGCCAGTGCCATGGCGATCATCACGCGCTGGTTCTGCCCGCCGGACATTTCGTGCGGGTAGATGTGGATGCGCCGCTTCGCGTCGGGGATGCCGACCTGGTCGAACAGGCGCAGCACCTCCGCCTCGGCCGCCGCACCTTCGAGGCCGCGATGCAGCCGAAGCGCCTCGGCCACCTGCACGCCGACCTTCTTCACCGGATTGAGTGCGCTGGCAGGGTCCTGGAAGATCATGGCGATGCGCCCGCCGCGCACGCGATCGAGCACCGTGGGCGCGGCATGCAGCAGTTCCTGGCCCTGCAGCTTCACGCTGCCGCCAACCGTGGCGGTGCCGGGCAGCAGGCCGAGGGCGGCGAGCCAGGTGACGGACTTGCCGCAGCCGGATTCGCCGACGAGGCCCACGGCTTCCCCGGGGGCGACATCGAGATCGATGCCGCGCAGGGCGGGCATGCCGTGGAAGGCGACGCGGAGGTCGCGGATGGAAACGAGCGGTTCGGTCATCACAGGGCGAAGTTACCCGGCCCGAAGTCCATCTGATAGGCCGGCAACGCCTTCCATTTGATGTCCCGGCGCTTGGCAGTGAAGGTCGCGGCCTGGTGCAGCATGATGTAGGCGGGATCCTCGCGTTCGGCGATTTGCAGCATGCGGGCGAAGGCCTTCTTCCGCAGCGCCCGGTCGGCGCTGGTTTCCAGCAGCACGCAGAGCTTGCTGAACTCGTCGTTGGCATATTCGCGCGCCTGCTGGGCGGCGCCGTTGGGGCCGAAATTGGAGACCAGCGAGCCCACGGGATCGTTCAGCGTGGCACCCGACGACCAGTCGCGCACGCCGCGCGGCAGGGTGCGGTCGCGCAGCTGGACGAAGCTTTCCTTCATCTCGATGGCAACGTTGATGCCGACCTGCTTCCACATCTCCACCAGCACCTGGGAGGTGGGGACCTGGTTGACGTAGTAGTTGTTGAGCAGGCGATACGGGATCGGATCGCCCTTGTACCCCGCGGCCTTGAGCAGTTCGCGGGCACGGGCTGGGTTGTATTCCGGCGTGTTCCAGTCGGCGATGAACATGTCGCCGAAGAATTCCCATTGCAGGCCCTTCGGAACCCGGGTGCGGCCTGCCCACAGGGCATCGACAATCACCTGCCGGTCCACTGCATGCGCCATGGCCAGGCGCACGCGGGGATCGGCCAGTTGGGGGTGGAACTTGTCGAAGCTGGTCAGGCGGTGGTTCTGGATCACGCCGCCCAGCACTTCGAAGTTCCGGTTGCGCTCGATGCCGGCGATCTGGTCCGGCGGGATGTCGCAGGCGAAATGGTATTCGCCGGAAAGCAGGCCGTTGATGCGTGAGGAGGCTTCCGGAACCTCTACCAGGCGGATGGATTTCACCGGCGGGCGGCCGCCCCAGTAGTCGTCGTGCGCGTCCATCTGCAGGGTGGTGTCGGGCTTGAACTCGCGGATGGCGTAGGGGCCGGTGCCGATCGGCTTGCGGGCGTATTCGAGCCAGGTGGATGCCTCGCCATAGGCGCGGCGGGATACGATCTCGCTGCCCAACGCGGCCATGCGGCCTTCCAGCGTGACGTCGGGCGTTGCGTTGTGGAAACGGACGGTGCGGGCGTCGACGATCTCCACCCGGTCCAGACCCGGCCAGAGGCGGCGGGCGACGGGGGGGATTTCCTTCGGGAGTTCCTTGCTGCCCTGGCCGACAATGGCGGAGAAGGCGTGCGGCAGGGTCTTGCCATCGACCGTGGGTCGGCTGTCGCCGAACATGCCTGCGGGGCTGAAGCGGGCGGCGACATCCTCTGCGGTGAGGGTGTCGCCGTTGTGGAAGCGCACGCCCTCGCGCAGCGTGACCTCGACGGTTTTCTCATCGGTGCGGCGCCATGCGGTGGCGAGGCCCGGCTTCTGGCTGAGGTCGCCGCGCCAGTCGATCTCGATCAGGCGTTCGTTGAACATCTGCGCGGTGCGCTCGCCGACGTTGGAGGCCTCGCGCAGATTGTCGAAGGTGTTGCTGTTGGCGATGCGCTGGACGGCGATGGTGATGCTGGGGCGCTGGTCTGCCTGGGCGATGGCGAAACGGGGCAGGGCGGTGGAGGCGGCGAGCAGGGTGGCGGCGCGGCGGGTCAGCATCTCGGTGGCTCCAAGGAAGGGGTTCTTTTTTTCAAAAAAGAACCAAAAAACTTTTGCATCGTTTGATGCGGAGAGAGCGGGTCTTTCCGCATCAAACGAATGAAGTCTTTTTTGCTTCTTTTTTCTTCAGAAAAAAGAAGACCCTTCCTTATCCCCAGTTATGCGCACGGAAGTCCATGGCGAAGGACGGTGCGGCCTTCCACTTGAACTCGCGGCGCTTGGCGGTGAAGACGGCGTTCTGGTGCAGCACGGTGTAGGCGGGGTCTTCGCGTTCGCAGATTTCCAGCATGCGGGCGAAGACGGCCTTGCGGCGGGCGCGGTCGGTGCTGCTTTCGAGCTCCACCGTCAGCTTGTTCATCTCGTCGTTGACCCATTCGCCCATCTGCTGCTGCTGGCCGTTGGGGCCGTGCTGGGCGACGATGGAGGAGACGGGGTCGCTGAACGTGGCGGAGTTGGACCAGTCGCGGATGCCGCGTTCCGGCCCACGCTCGAAGATCTGGGTCCAGTTCTCGACCATCTTGATCTGCACGTTGAGGCCGACCTGCTTCCACATTTCCACCAGCACCTGCGCGGTCGGGGCCTGGTTGATGTAGTAGCCGGCGGCGACGCGGAAGGTGATCGGGTCACCCTTGTAGCCGGCCTCGCGGATCAGCTGGCGGGCCAGGGCGGGGTCGTATTTCGGCACCGTCCAGTCCTGGATCAGCATGTCGGCGTAGAAGTCCCATTGCAGGCCGCGCGGCACGGAGGTGCGCCCGCCCCACAGCGCATCGACGATCGCCTGCCGGTCGATCGCATGTGTCATGGCCCGGCGAATGCGCGCATCGCGGATCGGGGCGTGGTTCTTGTCGAACACGATCAGGCGGTGGTTGGGCACCAGGCTCTGTTGCACGTCAAACGCGCTGTTGCGTTCGATCTGCGGGATCTGGTCGGGCGAGACATCGGAGGCGAAATGGTATTCGCCGGAGAGCAGGCCGTTGATGCGCGAGGAGGCTTCGGGAACCTCAAGGAAGCGCAGGGTCTTGATGGGCGGGCGGCCGCCCCAGTATTCGTCGTGGGCGTCGAGCACCAGGGAGTTGTCGGGCTTGAACTCGCGCACCTTGTAGGGGCCGGTGCCGACCGGCTTGCGGGCGTATTCGAGCCAGGACGGTGACTCGTTGAACGCCTTGAAGCTCACGATGTCGCTGCCGCGCACGCTGGCGCGGCCCTCGATGGTGACATCGGGTGCGGCGTTGACGAAGCGCACGGTGTGCTTGTCGACGATCTCGATGCGCTCCAGCGCCGGCCAGAGGCGGCGGGCGACGGGGGGCACGTCGCGGGTGAGTTCCTTGGTGAAGACGGCGGGATTGCCGCCTGTCATCGGCAGGGTGACGCCGCGCACGGTGGGGCGGGTTTCGCCGAACATGTGCTGCGGCGAGAAGCTGCCGGCGACGTCCTCGGCGGTGAACTCGCTGCCGTCGTGGAACTTCACGCCCTGGCGCAGCTTGAATTCCACCGTGGTGTCGTCGATGCGTTTCCATTCCGTGGCCAGGCCTGGGACGGGTTCCAGCTTGGACTGGTAGTTGAGGTCGATCAGACGCTCGGTGATGGTCGGCGCGATGCGGGTGCCGACGTTGGACTGCTCGCGCAGGGCAGACAGCGTGTTGGTGTTGCTGATCTTCTGCACCGCGATGGTGATGGTGGGCCGGTTGTCGGCCTGGCCAATGGCGAAGCGCGGCAGAGCGGCGGTGCCTGTGGCGGCGATGCCGGCGGCCAGTGCGGCGCGGCGGGTGAGGCGGGTCATGCTTGCTCTCCCTTGTGGGTCGGGCGGCGTTCGAGGCCGTTCGGTGAAGCGCGGTAATGGGTGAGGGTGCGGTCGGCGTGGACCATGCGCCAGGACAGCGCCTTCTGGGCGTAGTCCTTGGCGATGGCGGCGTGGGCAGGATCCTCGGCGACGTTGGTGAACTGGCCGGGGTCGCGCTCCAGGTCGAACAGCAGCGGGGGCAGGGTGGTGAAGTGGACGTATTTCCACTTGGCATCCTGGATAACGAGCAGCGTGCACTCGTCCATGTGCAGGCCCAGCTCGGTTTCGGCGCGGGAATGGAAGGTGTCGCGGAAGTCGTATTCGTAGTGCAGCTCGGTGCGCCAGTCGGCCGGCTTCATGTCCAGCACCAGCGGGCGCAGCGAGCGGCCGTCGCAGGCGCGGGGGACCTCGCCGCCGAGCCAGTCGATGATGGTGGGCATCAGGTCGATGGATTCGGTGGGAGCGTCCTCGATGCGGCCGGCCTGGTCGGGCGCGTCGGGATCGACGATGACGAGCGGGATGCGGAAGCTTTCGTCGTGGTAGCCGAGTTTGCCGGCGAGGTGGTGGTCGCCGAGCTGCTCGCCGTGGTCGGAGGTGAAGATGATCAGCGTGTCTTTCATTTGCCCGGTCTGTTCGAGCAGGTCGAGGACGCGGCCGATGTTGTCGTCCACCTCGGCGATCATGCCGCAATAGGTGGCGCGCATCTGGGCGATGGTGGCGGCATCCATCTCCGCGATCATGCCCTGGCCGCCGGTGAAGAAGCTAGCCTGGCGGGTGTGGCGCAGGTAGTGGGCGAGCAACGGGTGGGTGCTGGCCTCTGCCTCTGGCGTGGGGGCGGCGAGGGGCTTGGGCATGTCTTCCGGGCGGTACATGTCGTGGTACGGCGCGCTGACCACGAAGGGCGGGTGCGGGCGGTAGTACCCGAGATGCAGGAAGAACGGGTTGCCGTTGCGGCCCTTGAGGTATTCCAGCGCCTTCTCGGTGAAGAAGGTGCTGTCGGAGAGTTCCTTGGGGATGCGGGCGGGGCGGTTGGTGGCGCCGGGGATGGCATCCTCGCCTTCCGGCAGCCAGATCTCCTCGCGGTTCTTGGGAAGGGGGAAGCCCTTCTGGGCGAGCCAGCCGAAGTAGAATTCATGGCCTGGGCCAAAGGCGCCGACGGGGCGCCAGCCTTCCATCATGTCGCCGAGATTCTGGAAGCGCGGGTCGTTGGGGTGGGTGGTGCGCGGATCCGGCACGGTGGTGGTGTAGCCGATCAGCGCGGGATCGAGGCCGCAGCTGCGGATGGCGCGGGGCAGGGTGGTGTGGCGCGCGTCCAGCGGAATCCAGTTCTGCACCTGTCGATGGTTCATCAGGTACAGCCCGGTATGCAGGCTGGCGCGGGCGGGGCCGCAGGGCACGCAGGTGGTGACGTGGTTGCGGAAGGTGACGCCCTGGCGGCACAGCCGGTCCAGGTTCGGGGTGCGGAGATGGGTGGCCCCGAGATGGGGGACGTGGTCGGCACGCCACTGATCGACGACGATCAGGAGCACATTGCGCTTGCTCATTCGGTTCCTCGCTTCACCCCGGGGGGTATCACACGCCCAAAGGCGGTTCGATGACAACAGGGTTTCAGTTTTATGACGATACCCGCTCTGGCGGACCGGAGCGGTGCTGTCCGCATGGGGGGACTGATCCGACCCCGATGCGGCGGGCTAGACGGCGTAGTTGGAGCCGCGGAAATCCATGAAGAAGGACTGCGACGCACGCCAGGCGATGTTCCGGCGCTTGGCGACGAAGCTCGCGTTGCGGTGCAGCACGACGTAGCCGGGGTCTTCGTGCTCGATGATCTCCAGCATGCGGCGCCAGACGGCGATGCGGCGCGGCTGGTCCATGCTGGTTTCCAGCTCCGCGGCCAGGTCGCCGAACTGTTCGTTGTGCCAATCCCCCGACAGCCATGGCTGCCCGGTGCGGCCCCAGGAGGCCGACATCTGGATCGAGGGATCGGGCACCACGGCGGCGGCCGACCAATCCCATACGCCGCGGGTTTCCGGTGCGCCGCTGCCGATCTGGCCCCAGTTCTCCACCATCCGGAAGTCGATGTTCAGGCCGATGCCGCGCCACCCCTCCAGCATGATCAGCGCGGTCGGCGTTTGGTTGGTGTAGTAGTTGTTCAGGCAGCGATAGGGGATCGGCTGGCCGCGATAGCCGGCCGCGCGCAGGAGGCGGCGGGCCTCGGCGGGATCGAAGCGGGGGACCTCGATGTCGCGCAGGTACATGTCGCCGTAGAATTCCCATTGCAGGCCGCGCGGCACGCTGGTGCGTCCGGCCCAGAGGGCGGCGATGATCGCCTCGCGGTCGATGGCGTGCGACATGGCGCGGCGGATGAGCGGGTTGGCGAGGACCGGGTGGGACTTGTTGAACACCAGATAGCGCGAGTTGTTGATGGGGCCGCCGACGACCTCGAAGCGCGGGTCGCGCTCGATCGACGGGATCTGGTCGGGCGGGATCTCTGAGGCGAAGTCGGTGGCGCCGGAGAGCAGCATGTTGATGCGGGAACTGACCTCCGGCACCTCGGCGAAGCGCAGCTGGCGGATGGGGGGGCGGCCCTGCCAGTGGGCATCGTGGGGCTCCATCACCAGCATCTGGTCCGGCCGGTACTCGGCGATGCGGTAGGGGCCGGTGCCGACGGGCTTGCGCGCCCATTCCATCCAGCTGCCCGCCTGCATGAAGCTGCGCCGGTTGGCGATCACCGCCAGGCTGCGCGACATGCGCCCCTCCAGCACGATGTCTGGCACCTTGCTGACCACGCGCAGGCGGTGCGGGCCGAGCACCTCGATGCGGTCGAAGCCAGGGAAGGCGCGGCGGGCATTGGCGATCGAGGGCGTGGGCACCTCGCGCTCGCCGCCTCCCCACATGCGCTCGGGGCCGAAGGAGAAGGCAACTTCCGCGGCGGTGAAGGGATCGCCGTTGTGGAAGGTGACGCCTTCGCGCAGATCGAACTCCACGGTGCGGTCGTCGATCCGGCGCCAGGAGGTGGCGAGGCCGGGGATCAGCGACATGTCGCCAAGCCAGTCGGTGTCGATCAGCGGCTCCACGTAGTTGCGGAAGATGCGGGTGCCGACGTTGGATTGCTCGCGCAGCATCTCCAGCGTGTTCGAGGTCGACATGTTCTGCACCGCGACGGTGACAGCGGGCCGGCTATCGGCCTGGCCGATGGCGAAGCGGGGCAGGGTGGCGGCGCCGGCCAGCCCGAGGGCGGTTCGGCGGCTGAGCATGTTCATGCGTGGAGTCCCGGTGCACTGGCGATGGCGGGCAGCTAGCACGCAGGGTACTGCGCCTTGATTGCACTAGGGCTGTGGTTGCGTGACAGCCTCAGCGGCGCTGCCCGACCCCGAACCGGCGCTCCAGCAGCGAGCCGCCGAGGGAAATGACGAGGCAGGCGAAGAAGAAGACGATGGCGGCGAAGGTGTAGCCCTCGGCGGCGAGGCCGAGCCAGGCGGGGTCTTTCATGGATTGGTTGACCACGCCCATCAGGTCAAACAGGCCGACGATGGAGACCAGCGTGGTGTCCTTGAAGAGGTCGACGGCGATGTTGACGATGCCGGGGATGGAGAGGCGCAGGGCCTGGGGCAGGACGATCAGGAGCTGGACCTGGGCGGGGTGCAGGCCGAGGGCGGAAGCGGCTTCGGCCTGGCCGCGGGGCACGCCCTGCAGGCCGCCGCGGATCGTCTCGGCCATGTAGGCGGCGTTGAAGAGGGTCATGACGATGAGGGCGCGGACGAGGTTGTCTACCGTGACACCCTGGGGGAGGAAGAGCGGCAGCAGGACGAGGCCCATGAACAGGATGGTGAGCAGCGGCACGCCGCGCCAGAACTCGATCATGGCGACGCTGATCCAGCGGATGATCGGGTAGCTGGAGCGGCGGCCGAAGGCGAGCAGGATGCCGA
Organism: Alphaproteobacteria bacterium; assembly: GCA_026400815.1. Classification (GTDB taxonomy): domain Bacteria; phylum Pseudomonadota; class Alphaproteobacteria; order Acetobacterales; family Acetobacteraceae; genus CAMDGX01. The sequence goes on along the minus strand of JAPLOI010000072.1, from coordinate 13,702 downwards.
GCGGCATGGCGCCGGCCATGGCGACGAAGGAGATGACCACGTTCAGCAGCAGGCCGCCCCAGTTCGGGGTGGGGACGGGCTTGAGGCCGAGGACGCCACCAGCCAGCAGGATACCGCCGGCGACGGGGACGATGGTGACCAGGGCGGCGAGCCACCAGCCGCGGCCGCGTCGGGCGAACAGGGCGCCGGTGCCGATGGCGACCAGCAGCAGCAGGCCGAGATCGGCCCGCCAGCGTTCCGGCTCCGGGTATTGGCCGTAGAAGAACAGGGCGAAGCGGGCGCGGATGAAGGCCCAGCAGGCGCCGCTGCCGGCGGCGGTGCAGGCGGCGCGGTTCTCGGCCTGCCAGACGGCGTCCGACAGCAGCCAGCGGAACAGCGGCGGCAGCGTGAAGGCGAAGGCCGCGAGCATCAGCAGCGAGAGGGCGGCGTTGAGCTTGGTGCCGAACAGGGCGCGGATGAGAGGGCGCATGGGTCAGCGGCCCTGCAGCGTGAGGCGGCGGTTCCAGGCGTTCATCGCGGCCGAGGTGAGCAGGTTGACCACCAGGAACACGCCGAGCACCAGGGTCATCACCTCCACCGCGCGGCCGGACTGGTTCAGCACGGTGCGGGCGAAGATCTGCAGCACTTCGGGATAGGCGATGGCCGCGCCCAGCGTGGTGGACTTGATCACATTGAGATACTGGCTGGTGAGCGGCGGAATGAGGATGCGCAGCGCCTGGGGCAGGACGACCAGGAACATCGACTGGTTCGCCGTGAGGCCGAGCGAGCGGGCGGCTTCGGACTGGCCGCGGTGGATGCCCTCGATCGCGGCGCGGATGATCTCGGCAATGAAGACGCTGGTGTAGATGCCGAGGCCGAGCACGAGGGCGAGGAGTTCGGGGGGCACGCGGGTGCCGCCGACGAAGTTGAAGCCGCGCAGGACCGGGTGGTCCCAGCTGGCGGTGAAGCCGGCGATGACGGCGCCGAGGATGAGGATGGGCGGCAGCACGACGAGGCGCGGCGCGGCGATGAGGCCGAGGCGGCGCCAGAGGATCGCGGCCGCAATGACGATCACGACCGTTGCGGTGATGATCCAGTCGTACGCGGTGCCGGAGGGGGAGGGCAGGTAGAGGCCGCGGACGTTGAGGAAGATGCTGCCGAACCAGGTGATGCTCTGGCGCATCGGCGGCAGGACCTGCAGCACGGCGACATAGACGAAGACGATCTGCACCAGCTGCGGCGTGTTGCGCACCAGTTCGATGATGGCGCGCGAGGTGCCGGCGGCGAGCGGGTTGCCGGACAGGCGCATGAGGGCGAGGGCCAGGCCCAGCAGCGAGGCGAGCACGACGATGAGGGCGGAGGCGAGCAGCGTGTTGACGCCGGAGACATAGAGCGCCCAGCCATAGGGGTAGGAGCTGTCCCACTCCACCAGGCGGAACGGGATGTCGAACCCGGCGCGGCTGGCGAGGAAGCCGAAATCCACCTGCATGCCGCGGACGGCGAGGTTGGTGGAAAGGTTGTGCGAGAACCAGGTGGCGAGGAGGGCGACGGCGATGACCGCCGCCCCCTGCCAGGCCCAGGACTTGATGCGTGGGTTCAAGGCCCTGGGCTCCGTTGCGTTCGGATCAGCGCAGCGGCAGCGTGTAGTGCATGCCGCCCTTGTTGTAGAGGTTGTTCATGCCGCGCGGCAGGTCGAGCGCCTTGGGGCCGAAATGCGTGTCGTACAGCTCGCCATAGTTGCCCGCGACCTTGATGGCGCGCAGGGCCCACTCGTTGTCCAGGCCGAGCATCTTGCCGAAATCGCCTTCCACGCCGACGAGGCGCAGGATGAAGGGGTCCTTGGAGGACTTCATCTGGTCGGCATTGGCCTTGGTGACGCCGAATTCCTCGGCGGATTTCAGCGCGGTATCGAGCCAGAAGACGATCTTCTGCCAACGGGCGTCGCCGGAGCGGATGTGGATGCCCAGCGGCTCCTTGGAGATCAGGTCGGGCAGCACCATCCAGTCGGCGGGGACCTTGAGGGTGGAGCGCATGCCGGCGAGCGAACCGCTGTCATCGGTGTAGCCGTCGCACCGGCCGGCTTCCATGGCGGCGATGGCTTCCTCGGCCTTGTCGAACAGCAGCGTGCCGATCTTGGCGCCGGTGGAGCGGGCGAAGTCGGCGATGTTCAGCTCCAGCGTGGCGCCGGTGACGGTGCAGATGGTGGCGCCCTGGAGATCGGCGGCCTTGGCGACGCCGAGCGCCTTGCGGACCAGGAAGCCCTGGCCGGCGTAGAAGTTGACGGCCACCTGATCGAGCCCGAGGGCGGTGGAGCGGGTGAAGGTGAGGGTGCTGTCGCGGATCAGCACGTCGATCTCGCCGGACTGCAGCACGGTGAAGCGGGCGGCGGCGGTGGTGGGGGTGTACTTGATCTTGGCGGGATCACCGAGCACGGCGGCGGCGAGGGCGCGGCAGTAATCGATGTCGATCCCCTTCCAGGTGCCGCTGGCATCCTGGGCGGCGAAGCCGGGCACGCCGGTGTCGATGCCGCAGTTCAGCGTGCCGCGCTTCTTGATCGCCTCGACCGTGGGCCCCGGGGGCGGGGCGAGCTGGGCCATGGCGACACCGCCTGCGAAGACCGCGGCAATGCCGCCGGCCATGGCGGCAACGACGCCACGGCGCATCATTTTGGTGAGTCTCTGCATGGAGTGCCTCCTTCGTGTTTGCGGTGCAGCAAGGCTGGCGGAGTTTTGGATTACACGCAACTAAACCCGACATGACGCCCATGTTAATCTCGACGAATGGGCTGGGATCGGCGATCCTCGCTATTCCCGTGGGCTCATAACGAATGAGGATCGAGCAATGGCGTATCAGGATACCTCCCTGCTGATCGATGGCGCCTGGGGGCCGAGTGCCGCCGGGCGGTGGTTGGAAGTGTTGAACCCCGCGACGGGCGATGTGGCCGGCAAGGTGGCCCATGCCGGGCGCGATGACCTGGACCGGGCACTGGACGCGGCGGCCAAGGGGTTCGAGGTGTGGCGCCGGGTGAATGCGTTCGAGCGCAGCAAGGTGATGCGCAAGGCTGCGAATTTGCTGCGTGAGCGCGCCGACCTGATCGCCGCCCTGATGACCACCGAGCAGGGCAAGCCGGTGGCCGAGGCGAAGGGCGAGGCGCTGGCCGGTGCGGACGTGATCGACTGGTTCGCCGAGGAGGCGCGGCGCGCCTATGGCCGGGTGATCCCGGCCCGGGCCGAGGGCGTGTACCAGCTGGTGGTGAAGGAGCCCGTGGGCGTGGTGGCTGCGTTCACGCCGTGGAACTTCCCGATCAACCAGGCGGTGCGCAAGACATCGGCGGCGCTGGCGGCCGGGTGCTCGGTGATCCTGAAGGGGCCGGAGGAGACGCCGGCTTCCTGCGCCGAGCTGATCCGTTGCTTCGTGGACGCGGGCGTGCCGGCCGGGGTGGTAAACTTGGTGTACGGTGTGCCCTCTGAGATTTCCGAGTATCTGATCCCGCATCCGACGATCAAGAAGATCTCCTTCACCGGCTCCACCGCGGTGGGCAAGCAGCTGGCGGCGCTGGCCGGGCTGCACATGAAGCGGGTGACGATGGAGCTGGGCGGGCACGCGCCGGCGATGATCTTCGAAGACGCGGACGTGGAAGCCGCGGCGCGCATCCTGGGGGCCGCGAAGTTCCGCAATGCCGGGCAGGTTTGCGTCTCCCCCACGCGGTTCCTGGTGCAGGAGAGCGTGTACGAGAAGTTCGTGGAGACCTTCGTGGGCGTCGCCAAGAAGGTGAAGGTGGGCGAGGGCACGGACCCCAGCACCACCATGGGCCCGCTGGCCAATGCGCGCCGCATCACCGCCATGGAGGCGCTGGTGGGCGATGCGGTGCAGAAGGGGGCGGAGCTTCAGACCGGCGGCAAGCGCATCGGCAACAAGGGCAATTTCTTCGAGCCCACGGTGCTGACCAACCTTTCGCGTGAGATGCGGGTGATGAACGAGGAACCGTTCGGGCCGCTGGCGCTGATGGTGCCGTTCCGCAGCTTCGATGAGGTGGTGACGGAGGCGAACCGGCTGCCGTATGGGCTCGCCGCCTATTCCTTCACGCGCTCGGCCAAGACGGCGAACGCCATCGCCAATGCGGTGGAGAGCGGGATGCACACGATCAACCACCTCGGCCTGGCGCTGCCGGAGGTGCCGTTCGGGGGGATCAAGGATTCGGGCTATGGGTCTGAAGGTGGGTCGGAGGCGATTGAGGCCTATCTGAACACGAAGTTCGTGACGCAGGCTGGGTTGTAAGGAAGCATCTTCTTTTTTCTGAAGAAAAAAGAAGCAAAAAAGACTTTATCCGTTTGAGGCGGCACCGCCGTGGTTCTATCGGCCACGGCGGTTTCGTTTTGAAGTTTCAAAAGTTTTTTGGTTCTTTTTTCAAAAAAGAACTGCTTGCTTAAAGTCGCGCGCCGCCCTGCCAAACCTCAAGCACCTGCAGATCATCATCGAGCACCACAAGATCGGCCCGGGCACCAACGGCAATCACGCCGCGGTCTTCCAGGCCCATGATCTCGGCGGGGGTTGCGGTGGCCATGCGCAATGCGGTGGTCCAGTCGCAGCCGGTGAAGGCGACGAGGTTGCGCACGGCTTCGGCCATGGTGAGGTGGGCGCCGGCGAGGGTGCCTTCGGCGTTGGTGAGGCGGCCGTCGCGCAGGAAGATTTCTTCGCCGGCGAGGGTGAAACCGGTGATCTCGGAGCCGGCGGTGGCCATGGCATCGGAGACGAGGAAGAGGCGTTCGGCGCCCAGGGCGTTCAGCGCGATGCGCAGCGCGGCGGGGTGGGCGTGGTGGCCATCGGCGATGATGCCGGCGGCGGCGCGGGCGTCGTCCAGGATGGCGCCGACCAGGCCGGGGGCGCGGCCCTGGAACTGGGACATGGCGTTGAACAGGTGGGTGGCGCCGCGGATGCCGGCATCGAGCCCGGCGCGGGCCTGGTCGAAGCTGGCGTCGCTGTGGCCGGCGAAGACGATGATGCCGGCACGGGCGAGGGCGGCGATGTGGGCGGGCGCGACGGCATCGGGCGCGAGGGTAACGAGGACAGGCGCGGGGAAGGGGGCGGACAGCGCGTGAATGTCCGCTTCGGTGATGGTGGTGATGGCGCTGGCCGGGTGGATGCCGCGGCGGGTGGGGGCGAGGAAGGGGCCTTCCAGGTGCAGGCCGGCGATCCCTGGCGTTTCCGCCTCGATGGCGATGCGGGCGGTTTCGATGGCGCGGGCGAGGTGGGTGCGGCTGGAGCTGATGAGGGTGGGCAGGATCGCGGTGGTGCCGGTGCGGGCATGGGCGGCGGCGATGGCGGCGAGGTCTTGCGGGGTGCTTTCGCCGTTGAACATCAGGCCGCCGCCGCCGTTCACCTGCAGGTCGATATAGCCGGGGGCGAGGATGGCATCCTCGTGCAGTTCCTCGATGGGCACGCCGGGGGGCGCGTCGGCAGCGATGCCGGTGATGCGGCCGTTCTCGATGAGGATGACGGCATCCTCGTGTTCGTTGTGGCCATCGAACAGGCGGGCGGCGCGGAGGGCGATCATTTTCCGATCTCCTTGAGGGCTTCGCGCAGGCGGTTGTTGTTGCGCAGAAGCGATGCTTCGGCGGCGGGGCGGTCCAGGCCGTGAACGATGAGGACCGCGGTTTTCACCTTGTTGTCGGCGGCGGCGAGGGCGGATTGCAGGCGCGCCTGGTCGGCTTCGCCGGTGAGGTGGCGCAGCATGCGCAGGGCGCGCAGGCGCAGCTTTTCGTTCTTGGCCTGCATATCGACCATGAGGCCGAGATGGACGCGGCCGAGCTGGATCATGATTTGCGAGGAGAGCAGGTTGAGCACGATCTTCTGGGCGGTGCCGGCCTTCATGCGGGTGGAGCCGGCGATGGCCTCCGCGCCGGTTTCCACCAGGATGGGATGCTCGGCGGCGGCGAGCAGCGTGCCGCCGGGGGAATTGGCGACGCCGATGGTGAGCGCGCCGCGGGCGCGGGCAGCCTGGATCACGGCGGTGGTGTAGGGCGTGCTGCCGCTGGCGGCGGTGCCGACGACGACATCGTGCGGGCCGATGGCGTTGTCGGCCACGGCGGCGGCACCGGCTTCGCGGTTGTCCTCGGCGTTTTCGATCGAGCGGGTGAAGGCCTGGTCGCCGCCGGCCATGAGCAGGACGAGGCGGTGCTGCGGCCAATCGAAGGTGGGGGGCAGTTCGGCGCCGTCCTGCACGCCGATGCGGCCGGAGGTGCCGGCGCCGGCATAGGCGAGGCGGCCGGTGCCATCGGCCAGGCGCAGGGCGGCGGCTTCGGCGGCGGCGGCCAGCGCGGGCAGGGCGGGTTGCACGGCGGCGGCGGCGGCCATCTGCGCTTCCCACATCGCCTGCAGCGCGGAGAGCGGATCCCAGGCATCGATATCGCGGTAGCGCGGGTTGATGGCCTCGGTGGCCGGAATGACCGCGATGGGGGGAACGGGCGGCATCAGGGAGCCTTCGTGCTGTGCGTGGCCTGGCGGAAGCCGGGTGGAACGTTCGTTGCGGATGAGTACTTCTGAAGGAAATTGTTGCGCGAAACGGCCTGACCGCATCGCGGAAGAAATCTTTTGCAAGCTCTCGAATGCGCTGATAGGATGCGCGTTACTATCGATGACGGCGCCGTATCGACGAGTCGAATGCGGGGGGACGCCAAGCTGGTCAGCACGCTGCCATCGCCCAAGAGAGGAAAGTAACCTTCATGTCGAAAGCCTTCATTGCCCAGGTTCTCCAGGAGTCGGCATCGCTGACGGGAATCGCCGCAAATCGCGCGGCCGGCGACCTGATGGGTGCGATCGTCAAGGAGATGAAGAAGAACGGCAAGTTCACGCTTCCGAGCTTCGGCACGTTTACCGTGCGCAAGACCAAGGCGCGCAAGGGCCTCAACCCGCGCACCGGCGAAGCGATCAAGGTGAAGGCCGGCAAGACCGTCCGCTTCAAGGCCTCGCCCACCCTCAAGAAGTCTGTCTGAAACACTTCGCAGGGTGGGGTCGGCCCAGGTGGGCGACTCCAGCGGCGTGCCCAGCGCGTGCGTATGACCAAGCGGTTTTGAGACAGCCTGCCTGAGCGAGAGGCAGGCTTTTTTGCGTGCCGCTCAGACGTCCAGCTCCTCCACGTCGCGGGCGTGTTCCTGGATGAACTGGAAGCGCAGCTCCGGCCGGCGGCCCATCAGGCTTTCAACGAGGTCGTTGGTCTGGGCGCGTTCCTCGGGTTGGGCGGTGACCTTGAGCAGGGTGCGCTTGGCCGGGTCCATCGTGGTTTCCTTCAGCGCCGATGGCGGCATTTCGCCGAGACCCTTGAAGCGGCTGACCTCGACCTTTCCGTTCTTGAAAAGCTTCATCTTCCGTTCCCGGTCGGCATCGTCCATCGCGTAGACGGATTTGGCACCCTGGACGAGGCGATAGAGCGGCGGCTGGGCGAGGAAGAGATGGCCCTCGCGCACCAGATGCGGCAGCTCGCGGTAAAAGAAGGTCATCAGCAGGGAGGCGATGTGGGCGCCGTCCACGTCGGCATCCGTCATGATGATGACGCGGCCGTAGCGGAGCCGTGCGCGATCGAAACGCTCACCGACGCCGCAGCCGAGCGCTTCGACGAGGTCCTTCAGCTCCTGGTTCTGGCGCAGCTTCTCGGTGCTGGCGCTGGCGACGTTGAGGATCTTGCCGCGCAGGGGGAGCACGGCCTGGGTGGCGCGGTCGCGGGCCTGCTTGGCGGAGCCGCCGGCGCTGTCGCCCTCCACCAGGAAGATCTCGGTGCGGTTGACATCCTCCAGCGTGCAGTCGGCGAGCTTGCCGGGCAGGCGCAAGCGCTTGGTGGCGGATTTGCGCGCCACGTCCTTGTTCTCGCGCCGGCGGATGCGCTCCTCCGCGCGCTCGATGACGAAGGCGAGCAGGTTGTCGGCCTGGGCGGGGTCGCCGGCGAGGAAATGGTCGAAGCGGTCACGCAGCGCGGTTTCGACGTAGCGGGTGGCTTCCGGGCTGGTGAGCTTTTCCTTGGTTTGGCCCTGGAACTGCGGGTCGCGGATGAAGGCGGAGAGCTTGGCGACGAGGCCGCCGAGGATGTCCTCGCCGGTGACGTTGCCGGCACGGCGGTTGCCGCGCTGCTCGCCCCAGGCGCGCAGGCCCTTCAGCAGTGCGGCGCGGAAGCCGGCCTCGTGCGTGCCGCCCTGCGCGGTGGGCACGGTGTTGCAGTAGGAGTGCAGGAAGCCTTCGCCTTCTTCCTGCCAGGCCAGCGCCCATTCCACGCGGCCGGCTTTCTGGCCATCGGCGGCGGCGGGCAGGTCGGCTTCGCCGGCCCAGATCTGGCCGACGGTGGCGCTGGTGCCGATATCGGCGGCCAGGCTGTCGCGCAGGCCGCCGGGGAAGTGGAGCACGGCCTCCGTCGGTGTGTCGTCCTTGACGAGGGAGGGCGCGCAGGACCAGCGGATGGTCACGCCGCGGAACAGATAGGCCTTGGAGCGGCAGAGCCGGTAGAGGCGGGCGGGGCTGAAGCGCAGCTCGCCGAAGATCTGCGGGTCCGGCTTGAAGCGGAAGGTGGTGCCGCGGCGGTTCTGCACCGGGCCGGCATTTTCCAGCTTGGTCAGCGGCGTGCCGCGGCTGTAGCGCTGGCGCCAGAGCACACGCTCGCGCGCGACCTCCACTTCCAGCATTTCCGACAGCGCGTTCACCACGGAGCTGCCGACGCCGTGCAGGCCGCCCGAGGTGTCGTAGACCTTGCCGGAGAACTTTCCGCCGGAATGCAGCGTGGTAAGGATGACCTCCAGCGCACTGAGATCCTTGAACTTCGGGTGCGGATCGACCGGAATGCCGCGGCCGTTGTCGCGCACCAGCAGGATGTTGCCTTCCTCCAGCGCCATTTCGATCGTGCTGGCGTGGCCGGCCACGGCCTCGTCCATCGCGTTGTCGAGGATTTCGGCGGCCAAATGGTGGAAGGCGTTTTCGTCGGTGCCGCCGATATACATGCCCGGCCGGCGGCGGACGGGTTCCAGCCCCTCCAGCACCTCGATGTCCTTGGCGGAATAGGAGGGGGCCGCTGGGGTGGAATCGCGGCCGCCCTTCCCGGCGCCGAAGAGGTCGTTCATGTTGTGTTCTCCAGTCTCGAGGGCACTCTAGCGACCGCCCCCGGGGCTGGGCAAGCTTGGCGCGCGGCTTCTACCCCTGCGCGGGCTGGTGGGCTTCGATGAACCAGAGCCACTTGTCGAGGTCGCGGGAGACGGCTGTGAAGATATCGGCAGTGCCTGCGTCTCCGGCGTCGTCGGCATCGTCGATGTTGTCGCGGACGGCGCCGCCCAGGGTGGCAAGGCGTTCGGCCAGGGCGGAGAGGTGCTCAGGTATGGCGCGGATCTCGGTGGGGTAGGGGGGGAGAATGGAGTCCGCGGCATCCTGCGTGGTGCCGCGGGCGATACCGCCGAGGGCGGAGACGCGCTCGGCCATCGTATCCACGTGCCGGTCGAGGTCGGTGCGCAGCTTGTCCAGCATCTCGTGCACGGCGATGAAACTGGGGCCGCGGATGTTCCAATGTGCCTGCTTGGCGGCCAAGGCGAGGTCGATCGTATCGGCCACGCGGGCGTTGAGCAGGCTGATGGCGGCGCTGCGGGCGTCCTGATCGAGGCTGTTGCGGGTGAGCATGGCGGTGGTTCTCCGTTGCCGCATGCCGCCGGATGGTCCGGCGGCGGCGCGGGGAGAACGATCAGCGCGGCTCCTCGTTGCGCCGCGGCGGATCGGCGGGGCGCCGGGGGCGGGGCGAGACGGCGAGAAAGCGGCTGGGCGGGATGGGATCGCCCTGGTGGAACTGCATCGCGCGGGCAATCGCGGCGCGGTCGGCATCGCCCATGCGCGAGGCCTCGCGCAAATGGTCCGACCAGTTTTCCACCTCCCACACCTCCATCCATTCGTCGGCGTGGGCGATGTCTTCGTAGATCTGCCATTCGATGGCGCCGGCGCGGCCGCGGACATTGCGCAGTTCGGCCATGGCGGCGAGGAAGCCGGCGCGGTCGGCCGGCAGGATGCGGTAGCGCTGGCTTTCCAGGACATGGCCGCGGGCGCGGGGCATGACGGCGACCAGGTCGGGATCGACCGCTTCGGGGGCGGGCAGGTCTGGTGTGGAGGGGGGGGCGGCGACGGGCTCGCGGTCGATATCGAAGCGGCGGGCGAGGAGGGCGAGGAGCAGGCCGGTGCCGGCGGCGGCCAAAAGGGCGGTTTGCAGGCCGAGATGGGTGCCGAGCCAGCCCCAGAAGAAGGTGCCGAGGCCGAGGGCGAAGTTGAAGCCCAACTGGTAGATGGCCAGCGCGCGGGACCTCACCCAGGAGGGGGCGGCAAGCTGGGCGGCGCCTTGGGCCACGGAGGAGGAAGCCACCCAGCCAACGCCGAACAACACCATGGCCAGCGCCGCCTGGGCCCAATGATGCGCCGAGCCCAGCAGGGCGATGCCGGCCATGGCACTCAGGCTGGCGACGAAGACGGTGGTGCCGCGCGAGAGGCGGGCGCGCACTTGGGGCAGCAACATGCCGGCGGTCACGCCGCCGCTGCCCATCAGGCCCAGCAGGATGCCGAAGGAGCCTGCGCCGAGGCCCAGCTGTTCCTTCACCACCAGCGGCAGCATCGCCCAGGGTGCCGCGGCCGGGAAGAAGAAGCAGGCAGTGCGGGCCATGGCGGCGCGCATCACCGGCGAATGCCGCACGAAGCGTGCCCCGGCGCGCATGGCGGAAATCAGGTTCTCTCGCGGCAGGGAGGAACTGCGCACGCGGGTACGGCGCCAGCTGAGCAGCACGCCGATCACCGCCAGGTAGGACAGCGCGTTGAGCGCGAAGGCGAGCTCGGGGCCGCCAAAAACAATGAGCACGCCGGCCAGTGCCGGGCCGATGGCGCGCGCGAGGTTGAAGCCGACGCCGTTGAGCGTAATGGCCTGAACCAGGTCCCGGCGCGGGACGGATTCGCTGAGTACGCTGCCCCAGGCCGGGTTGTTCATCGCAGCACCCAGGCCGAGCGCGAAGGTGAGCATCAGCAGCGTGCTGGAGCCGACCCACCCGGCATAGGTCAGCAGGGCGAGGATGGCCGCAACGCCCAGCATCCAGGATTGGGTGGCGATGATGAACAGCCGCTTGTCCACGATATCCGCCAGCGCGCCTGCCGGCATGGCCAGCAGGAAGACCGGCAGGATGGTGGCGGCCGAGACAAGGCTGACGGTGAATGAATCCGGCGCCAGCGTGGCCATCAGCCAGCCGGCACCGGTATTCTGCATCCACACCCCGAACGAGACCACCAGGTTGGTGATCCAGAGCATGCGGAAGATGGGATGGCGCAGGGGGGCGAGGGCGGCGGGAAGGGCCATGGGCCCTACATGCCAGCACGGCATGGCGAACGGGAAGCAAAACCGGGGCCCGGATAAGGCGGCGTTGCTTCGGGATGCCGGACGGCCTAGGTGGCACTGTCAGTTAACGGAGGGCATGCAATGGCGGATCTTCGGGGCAAAGTGGCGCTGGTAACGGGCTCAACCAGTGGGATCGGGCTGGGAATTGCCCATGCGCTGGCCGCGGCCGGGGCGGATATCGTGATGAACGGCTTCGGCGATGCAGACACGATTGCGCGGACCCGGCAGGAGCTTGCCACTGCGCACGGCGTGCGGGTGGCCTACGCGGGCGCAGATATCAGTGACCCAGATGCGGTGGCCGGCATGGTGGCGGAGGCGGAGGCGGAGCTGGGGCGGCTGGATATCCTGGTGAACAATGCCGGGATCCAGTTCGTGGCACCAATCGAGAGCTTCCCGGTGGCGCAATGGCAGCGGGTGATCGGGATCAACCTGACCGGCGCCTTCCTGGCCATGCAGGCGGCAATCCCTGGGATGAAGGCGCGTGGCTGGGGGCGGATCGTGAACATCGCCTCGGCGCATGGGCTGGTGGCGAGCGCGCAGAAATCCGCCTACGTGGCGGCCAAGCACGGGCTGGTGGGGCTGACCAAGGTGGCCGCCCTGGAACTGGCGAATGACGGCATCACCTGCAACGCGATCTGCCCGGGCTGGGTGCTGACGCCGTTGGTGGAAGTGCAGGTGAAGGCGCGGGCGGAAGCGGCGGGGGTTTCAGTGGAAGAAGCCAAGCGGGCCATGCTGACCGAAAAGCAGGCCATGGCTCGCTTCACCACGCCCGAGCAGATCGGCGCCACCGCGGTGTTCCTGTGCTCCGAGGGCGCGGCGACGATCACCGGAAGCTCCATCTCCGTCGATGGAGGATGGGTGGCGCAATAATCGCGCAGGAAGGTTTGTTGCGGGATGGTGGCGGGACGGTGTAGGCGCGCATAGCGATTGCGGAGGTGTGCTTGGCCATCCTTGTTACCGGCGCGGCCGGCTTCATCGGATCTCATGTCGCGCAGGCGCTTCTGGCGCGCGGCGAGCGCGTTGCCGGGGTCGACAACGTCAATGCCTATTACGACGTTCGGCTCAAAGAGGCACGGCTGGCGCGGCTGGAAGGGCAGGGGGGCTTCGCCTTCCAGCGCGCGGACATCAGCGACCGCGAGGCCATGGCATCCGTGGTGGCGCGGCACGGACCATTCGAGGCGATCGTGCACCTGGCGGCGCAGGCGGGGGTTCGGTTCTCGATGGAGGACCCCTGGTCCTATGTGACCTCGAACCTGACGGGCCATCTGGCGATCCTGGAGATCGCGCGGAACATGCCGCACTGCCGGCACCTTGTGTATGCCAGCTCGTCTTCGGTCTATGGCGCGAACCGGCAGGTGCCGTTCCGCGAGGAGGATCGCGTGGATACGCCGCTGTCGCTTTATGCGGCGACCAAGCGCGCCGACGAGTTGATGAGCCACGCTTATTCCCACCTGTATGGGATCCGGCAGACCGGGCTGCGGTTCTTCACGGTCTATGGCCCGTGGGGGCGGCCGGACATGGCCTATTTCAGCTTCGCGCGGGCGATCCTGAACGGCGAGCCGGTCACATTGTATGACGGCGGCCGGTTGCGGCGGGACTTCACCTATATCGACGACATCGTCGCCGGGGTGGTGGGGGCGTTGGATCGTCCGCCGGAAGAGGGGCGGCAGCCGCGGATTCTGAACATCGGCAACAGCCGCAGCGAGGCGGTGAGCGACTTGGTGGACCTGCTGGAGGCCGCGCTGGGGCGCCAGGCGGTGCGGGTGGAAGCGGCGCGGCCGTTGGCGGATGTGGAAGAGACGTTTGCTTCGGTGGAGTCCATTCACCAGCTGACGGGTTTCGTGCCCGCCACACCGTTGTCGGTGGGAATTCCGCGCTTCGCCGATTGGTATCTGGAGTGGGTGGCGCGAGAAAAATGACGGTTCGTCGATTCAAGGGTTGACCGCCCAGCTGCCGAGGCCTAAACCCCCGTTCACCGCAAAGGACTGTCTCTTGCAAATCCCCGCGAAAGCCTGTATCTACTTCTGCCTCGCCGAGTAGCGGATTCGGCGAACCGGTCGGCACCTCTTCTAGGCGTCGAGCCGGCCTTGCTCTTTCAAAGTTAAATCAGGAATAGGAAGGGATACGTTGGCGGCGTCCTTTAGATACTAGCTTTAGGGTTGGTATCGGTTTGGTTTAGGTTTCTGGGGTTTCGATCCTGGTTTCTTGGGCTTGGCTTTGGGTGTTTGTTGATGTGTCTTTCTATATGCGTTGACAGACGCTTCGAGAGTTCTGTGGTTCTTGTGGACCATGGGATGGATGTCTGAGAGATTTGGGTCCTGTTCGTTGGGCTTGGTT
>JAPLOI010000028.1:8846-61704 GCA_026400815.1 Alphaproteobacteria bacterium | reverse complement strand
ACCGACGCCTGGCCCGCGATTTCGAGCGGCATTGCCGCATCGCCGCGGCCTTCGTGCGTATGGCGATGATCCGCATCATGCTGCGGAGACTGGCACCAAAGCCCTGAGCATGATGCAGAACTTCCCGGATGGGTTCTCAGGCCCCAGCGGGTCCAGGGCAGAGCCCTGGCCTTGGCTTGGGACGCAGCCGCGTGGCGTCCCGCATCAAGATGCGGGCTACGGCGCCACGCCTCAGGTGAGGCTGCGGGGGAGGTCTTGGGGGGCGGGGCGGATGGGGAAGTCCAGGGTCCAGAGGGTGCCGTTGGTGGCGTTGAGGGTGACGGTGCCGTCGATTTGCTGGGCGAGGCGGCGGACGAGGCCGACGCCGTGGCGTTTGCTGCCGGGTTGTTCGGTGAAGCCGATGCCGGTGTCGGCGATGGTGAGGGTGGCGGCGGTGGTGCCGGGGGTTTGGGTGAGGCGGATGGTGACGGTTCCGGTGCCGTTGGGGAAGGCGTGGTCGTAGCTGTTGGCGATGGCTTCGGCGGCGATCATGCCGATGGCGGTGACGGTATCGAGATCGACGACGATGTTCTGGACGTCGCAGAAGATATTGATGCCGTCGTGCTGCTGGCTTTGCAGGCCGGGCAGGCTGGTGCAGAGGGCGGAGAGGTAGGCGCCGAGATCTATGGCGCGGCCGAGGCCGGTGCCGAGGAGCTGTTCGTAGACTTCGGACAGGGTGACGACGCGGCGGATGATGCTGTGCATCGAGCCCTGGGATTCCGCCGAGGCGGGGAGCTTCATGTGGCCGGAGAGCATGGAGTAGACGAGCTGGAGGTTGTTGCGGACGCGGTGCTTCAGCTCCTCGGCCAGGACATCGCGTTCGGCGATGAGGCGGTCTTTTTCGGTGACGGCGGCTTCCATCGCCTCGATCGTGCGCTGGAGGAGGGCGTTGCGTTCGCCGGTGGCGACGGCTTCGGCGAGGATGTTGGCGAAGCCGGTGAGGAAGTTGACGTCGTGGATGTCGTAGGTGGTTTGTTCGGCGCTGTCGATTTCCAGGACACCGAAGGGGGTTCCGTCGAGCCGGCTGATCAGGACATCGACGGAGGAGATGATGTGGTGCTCGCCGTAGAAGGCGGGGAAGTTGTAATCCCGGGCCTGGGTGAGGTCGTAGATGATGACGGGCTTGCCGGTGGTGTAGGCGCGGCCCTGGGGTGAGGTTTCGTTGGCCTGGGAGACGACCTGGCCGACGACGCCTGCGTGCCAGCCGAAGCCGGCGACGATGAGGAGGTCGTTTTCGGCGGGGCGGTAGCGGCAGACCTTGCAATAGGGGGCGCCGAGGCCTTCGGCGCAGACGCGGGCGGCTTCGGCGAGGATTTTCTGGAGGTCGCGTTCGCGGAAGGCGAAGGAGCCGAAGGCGGCCAGGGCGGCCTGCTGGCGAAGAAGTTTTGAGACTTCGTCTGCGGTCATGACTTTAGCGAAATTAATGAATTGTGTTGTGAAGAACAACGAGCGGGGCGCATACTAAACCTGTCAGCCAATTCCCATGCGTGGGTATTACGGAGAAACATGAAACCTAGCCCTGTCATATTGATTGTTGAGGACGACCTGATCATTGCCGATTACCTGGAGGAGACGCTCCAGGATGCCGGGTTCGAGGTGTGCGGGATCGCGCGAACGATTTCCGAGGCGATTGCCTTGGCGCGGCGGCATCATCCGTCGCTTGGCGTGATCGACCTGAAGCTTTCCAACGGCGAACAGGGGACGCAGGTGGCGGCTGCCCTTTGTGAAGAAGGGGCAGTTGGAATTCTATACGCAACGGGGAACTCGCGCCATCCACTTCTGGATGATGCGGTGGGGGATGCGTGCATCAGCAAGCCGTATACGAGCGAGCGGATTGTGGCCGGGGTGCGGATTGTGGCGGAGCGGATGGCGAAGCGGGCGCTGCCGCCGGTGTTTCCGGAGGGGGTCCGGCTGCTGAATGTTGGGGGCTGCGGCGCCTAGAGCGGTAGCCGACCTGATAGACGGTCGGCCACCACTCTAGCTCTTTGTTTTGGCGAGCAACTTAAGCCTATCGGATGATTCCATCCGGTCGGCTGTTGCTCTAGGCGGCGCGGCCGGGCTTGGGCCAGCGGCGTGTGGCTTCGGGGAGGACCTGTTCGATGAGCAGGCGGGTTTGGTGGAGCGTGTCTTCGCCACCGGTTTCCAGCGGGCGGAGGATGAATTTCTGGGCGCCGGCTTCGATGTAGGCGGCGAGGCGGGCGAGGATGGTGTCTGCGGTGCCGATGGCGAAGTGGTCATCGGGGTCTTGCCCCGTGCGCTTGGCGTAGGCGGATTTCAGGCGGGCGAGGCTGGGGTCGTCGGGGCTGCCGAAGCGGAAGGGGAAGGCGGCGCCGTAGTGGTCTTCGTCGATGGGGCGGCCGGCTTCGGCGCTGGCTTCGCGGATGGATTGGATGAGGGGGGCGAGTTGGGCGGGGGTTTCGGCGCCGGCCTGCCAGCCGGTGCCGTATTTGGCGGTGCGGCGGATGGCGGCTTCGGAGTTGCCGCCGATCCAGAGGGGGAGGTTTCCCTGGACCGGCTTGGGGGCGATCTGGGCGGCCTGGAGCTGGAAGTGGCGGCCCTGGTAGGTGACGGGCTCTCCGGTGAAGAGGAGGGCTAGGATTTCGAGCGCTTCGTCGGTGACGCGGCCGCGGGTGGTGGTGTTGAGGTTGAGGGCTTGCCATTCGGGCGCGCGGGGGGAGCCGATGCCGTAGGCGGGCAGGAGGCGGCCTTCGGAGAGGACGTCGATGGTGGCGATCTGCTTGGCCAGGAGCACGGGGTCGCGCATGGCGAGGGAGATGACGTTGACGCCGAATTTGAGGCGCCTGGTGCGGCCGGCCAGGGCGGCCATGGTGGTGACGGATTCGAGGATGGGGGTGGCGGAGACGATGCGGTCGGTTTGCCAGAGGCTGTCGATGCCGCCGTGTTCGCAGAGATCGACCCAGCGCCAGAACTCCGACGCGGTGGCGAAGGGGTAGTCGGCGAGGCCCAGGCCGATGGCGACTCTTTGGGGGGCGACACGCATGGTGGGGGCTTTCGGGTGGGGGCCGGCCGGCAGCGCGAGGCTACCGGCCGGGGTGCTGGCTAGGCCGCCTTGGCGAGGGTGACGCCGGCGGCGTCGAAGGCGGTGAAGAGCTTGGAGTCCTGTTCCGCGGTGAGCTGGGTGTGCGGCGGGCGGATGATGGTCCAGGCGGGGTTGGCGGTGTTGCGGGCGACGAGGGATTTCAGGGCGGGGATGAGGGGGACGGAGGTGACGGCGCGGCGGATGAGGGTGAGGGTGGCCTGGGCCGCCTCGCCTTCGGCGTTGTTCCAGTTGGAATAGACGCGCTGGCTGACGGAGCAGCCGACGTTGGAGGCCGCCGTGATGCAGCCGGCGCCGTTGGCGTTCAGCGTGGCGTGCAGCAGGCTGTCGTCGCCGCAATAGACCTCGAAGCCTTCCGAGGCGAAGGCGTCGGCGTAGCCCTTGGTGTTGGCCCAGTCGCCGGTGGAATCCTTGATGCCCTTGAATTTGCCGGGGTAGGCGCGGAGCAGGCGCTCGATGAGGGTGTTGGTGATGGGGACGGCGGATTGGGCGGGGAAGTGGTAGAAGAACAGCTTGATGTCGCCCCCGACGCGCTGGACGACCTCGGAATAGTAGGCGAACAGGCCGTCCTCCGAGGGGTTCTTGTAGAAGAAGGGCGGCAGGAGCAGGACGCCGCGGATGCCGAGTTCCTCGGCGCGGCGGGTGAGCAGCACGGTGTCGGGGATGGCGGTGGTGCCGCAGCCCGGCAACAGGGTGGCGGCGGGGATGCCGCGCTCGACCATGCCTTCCATCACCGCGATGCGCTCGGAGATGCCGAGCGAATTGGCCTCACCGGTGGTGCCGAGGATGCCGAGGCCGTTGCAGCCATTGGCGAGCAGCCACTTGGAGTGGGCGGCCATGCGGTTGAGGTCGATCGAGAGGTCGGCGTGGTAGGCGGTGAGGACCGCTGCGTTCACGCCGCCGAAGAGGGCATCCTTGAGCATTCAGGTGGTTTCCCGTTTGGACGTTGAGGCTGGCTTGGGTGGTGAGGGCTTGCGGGGGCGGGGCATCTTGCCGGGCCAGTCGACCAGGTGGTGATCGAGCGGGCCGGCATGGCGTTCGCCCACCGCGCGGCCGCGGATGGAGATGCCGGCTTCGTGGACGGTTTCCGGCGTGCCGGAGACGAGGGGGTGCCACCATTGCAGGGGCTTGCCCTCGGCGAGCAGGCGGTAGGCGCAGGAGGGGGGCAGCCAATCGATGCTGCGGACCTCGGCGGGGGTGAGGGTGACGCAATCCGGCACGTAGCGGTGGCGGGTGGCGTATTTGGTGCACTGGCAGGTGTCGAGGTTCAGCAGGCGGCAGGCGACGTTGGTGAAGCCCAGCTCTTCCGTGACCTCATAGCGCAGCTTGTGCAGGCAGCAGCGGCCGCAGCCGTCGCACAGGGATTCCCATTCCTCGCGGGACATGTCCTCGAGGGTTTTGGTTTGCCAGAAGGGTGCGGGCGCGCTCATTGGCGCGGAAGGTAGCTGTATGCGTGGCGGGGGGCTAGTTGGGGGATTGCTGGGCGAGCTGGGCGAGGACTTCGCGCAGGGGGTCCGCGCCGGGGTTGGCGCCCTGGCGGTTGAGGATGATCTGCTGCGGGGCGAGGTACTGGCCGTAGTAGGTCTGGTTCCATTCGGTGCGCTGGGAGATCATCGAGCCATCGAGCGCGATGCCGGCGAACAGGCCGCGGGCCTGGGCGAAGGCGACGATATCTGCCCGCAGCGCCGCCGTGGTGGCGCCGGAGATGCCGGCGCCGTAGGTGGCCACCGCGACCGAGGCATCCGCGCCAATCTTGAACTGGCTGTCCATCAGGGCGGAGAGGCCCTTCTCGGTGAGGACGATGAAGGCGATCTGCGCATCCTGCACGCCGATCTGGAAGCCGATGCTGCCGCTGCCGAAGCCGTAGAAGGCGGGGTTGGTCCAGGCGCCGTTGTGGTTGCCGACGAGGACGCAGCTGCCGGCCTGGCCGCCGATGATGAAGCCGGCCTTGAAGACGCGCGGGCAGATCATGATGCCCTTGGCGTTCTTGAGCAGGCGGCGGCCCTCGGGGTTCACCTGGTCGGAGAACATCTCCTGCACGGTGAGGGTGGCGCGGTCGACGAGGGTTTGCTGCTCGCTCTGGGCGCGGGCGGTGGGGATGGCGGCGAAGGCCAGCAGTGCCGCGAGGAGGAGGCGGATCATGGGGCGGTCTCCCGTGACGTGTGGCGCTGCATAGCGGGCGTGGGCGCGCCGGTTCAACAGGCACTTGGAACTCATGCTTGAAGTGTGAACGCAGATCGTGGCACGCCGATGGCTGGATTCCGGCGTTTGGAGGGTGTGGACATGGGAGATCTTCCGCTGGCGGGGGCGCAGGTGCGCGCGGAGATACTGCAGTGGCTGGAGGTGTTCTCGGGGTTCGTGCGCGAGGTGGACTACGCCGGTGCGCGGCCGATGTGGCACCCGGAGCTGCTGGCGTTCGGCACCTATAACGACGTGATCCAGGGGCTGGAGACCGCGATCGCCACCCAGTGGGACAATGTGTGGCCGCGCACGGCGCAGTTCGCGTTCAACCTGGCGGGGACCCATGTGCTCGCCTCCAGCGACGGCACCATGGCCGTGGCGGTGACGCCGTGGACGAGCACCGGCTACGCCCAGGACGGAGCCCCGTTCGACAGGCCGGGACGGGCCACCATGGTGTTCGCGCGCGATGCCGCCGGCTGGCGCTGCGCCCACTCCCACATGTCCCTCAACCGCGGCGTGCCGCAGGCGAGCCATGGCAACCGGCCGGTGAAGGCGCGGTAGGAGAGGCAAGGCCAGGGCAGGCCCCCTGGCCTTCCCTTGCCCCCGCCGGAGTCACCTCGCTAGAAGAGGTCATGTCCATCCTCATTGCCCCCAGCTTTCTGGCGGCCGACTTTGCCCGTGCCGGCGAGGAGGTGCGCGCCATAGCCGCCGCCGGCGCCGATTGGCTGCATCTTGACGTGATGGATGGGCATTTCGTGCCCAACATCAGCTTCGGCCCGCCGGTGATTGCCCGGCTGAAGCCGCATTGCGCGTTGCCGTTCGACGTTCACCTGATGATCGCGCCGGTGGATGCCTATGTGGCGGCGTTCGTGGAGGCGGGGGCGGACCGGATTTCGGTGCATCCGGAGGCGGGGCCGCATCTGCATCGTACCTTGCAGCTGATCCGCTCCCTGGGCTGTGCGCCGGGGGTGGTGCTGAACCCGGCGACGCCGATCGAGGCGGTGCTGCCGGTGCTGGATATGGTTGATACCGTGATGATGATGACAGTGAACCCGGGCTTCGGCGGCCAGCCTTTCCTGGAGAGCCAGCTGCCGCGCATTGCGGCGATGCGGGCGGCGATCCGGGCCAGTGGGCGGCCGATCCACTTGCAGGTGGATGGCGGCATCACGGCCAAGACCGCACCCAAGGTGATCGCGGCGGGGGCGGATGTGCTGGTGGCCGGCACGGCGGTGTTCGGCGCGCCGGACTATGTGGCGGCCATCGCCACGCTGCGGAGCGTTCCGGCATGAAGCCGCCTGGCACCTGGCTGCGCGATGCGCGGCGGCAGCTGGCCCGCCTGCCCAGCCTGCGCATGACCCGTGTGCCCGACGCCCCGGCCCAGCCGGTGCGCGACCCTTGGCTGGGCGAGCTGGAGGCTGGCGCGCAGGTGATGCGCGGGGCACTGGTGCTGTCTGGCGGCGGCATTCCGTTGCGGCCGGGCGCCTTCGGGCCGAGCCCGGCCAATCCGCTGCTGCGTGCCGCGCTGCACGGCTTCACCTGGCTGCGCGACCTGCGCGCGCTGGGCACCGATGCCGCGCGCATGCGCGCCCGCGCCCTGGTGTCGGACTGGATCGGCGAGGCGGAGCCGGACCGGATTGCGGACCGGCCGGACGTGGTGGGCGCGCGCATCGCCGCCTGGCTCGGCCACTATGATTTCTTCGCCGCCTCCGCGGATGACGGGTTCCGCCAGCGGCTGATGGCAAGGCTGGTGGCCGATGCCCGCGTGCTGGCTGCCGCCCTGCCGGCGGAGGAGCTGGATGCCCGCGCGCTGACGGCGGTGAAGGGGTTGATCGCGGCGGCCGTGGCGCTGCCGGAGCATTCGGCGTTCCTGACGCGGGCGCTGCGCGTGCTGCCGCAGGAACTGAACCGCCAGATTCTGCCCGATGGCTGCCATTGCGAGCGCTCCCCGGCGCAGCAGCTTGGCGTGTTGATGGATCTGGTCGAAATCCGTGCCCTGCTGCAGGCGGCCCAGGCGCCGCCGCCGGAGCCGCTGGCGCGCGCGATCGAGCGCATGGGCCCGGCGCTGCGGATGATGCGCCATGGCGATGGCGGGCTGGCGCTGTTCAATGGCTCGGCCGAGGAAACGGGTGCGCGGATCGAGGCGGTGCTGGCGCAGGCCGGGCGGGCGGGGCGCATGCCCTCCCAGCTCGCGGAAGGCGGGTTCCACCGGCTGCAGACCGGGCGCACCGTGCTGATCATGGATTGCGGCCCGCCGGCGGCGCCGAAGCTGGATCGCTGCGCCCATGCCGGCACGCTGTCCTTCGAGCTTTCGATCGGGCGGGAGCGGCTGATCGTGAATTGCGGTGCCGCGCCGGGCGCCGGGCCGGAATGGCGCGAGGCCTGCCGGGCCACGGCGGCGCATTCCACCCTGGTGATCGCCGAGACCAGCTCCGCCGATTTGCGGCCCGAAGGGCTGGGGCCGCGCCGGCCGGATCAGGTGGAGGTCTCCCGCCAGGAGGCCGGCAGCGCGCACTGGCTGCATGCGAGCCACGATGGCTGGCGCATCCCGTTCGGCGCCATCCACAGCCGGCGCATCTACATCGCCGATTCCGGCGAGGACATCCGCGGCGAGGACGCGGTGGAATCGCAGGAGCCGCAGCCCTTCGTGGTGCGCTTCCACCTGCATCCCGGCGTGGAGGCCAGCCTGCAGCAGGATGGCGAGGCGGTACTGCTGCGCCTGCCCTCCGGCAGTGGCTGGCGGCTGCGGGCCGATGGCGCGCGGGTGAGCCTGGAGGAAAGCGTGTACCTGGGCGGTGCTGCGCCGCGGCAGACCGAGCAGGTGGTGCTGACCGGCCACCAGGACGGGCCGCAGCAGGTGCGCTGGGCGATCACGCGGGTAGGGTGACCGCCCGGTGAAGGTGCTGGAAGTCACCAACGTCGATTTCTCGCTGCGGCAGTTCCTGCTGCCCACCATGCGGGCGCTGCGCGCGCGCGGGCACGAGGTGATCGGCGCCTGCGCCGAGGGCCACCTGCTGGACGATGTGCGGGCGGAGGGGTTCCGCGTGGTGGCGCTGCCCTTCGCGCGTTCGCTCTCACCGGTGGCGCATTGGCGGGCGCTGGCGGCCCTGGTGCGGCTGATGCGCGCGGAACGGCCGGATGTGGTGCACGCGCACATGCCGATCAGCGCCTTCCTGACGCGCGTGGCGGCCCGCATCGCCGGCGTGCCCAAGGTGGCCTTCACCTGCCACGGCTACCTGCACCGCCAATCCGGCTCCTGGCTGCGCCGGGTGGGCGGGTTCGCGATGGAATGGATCGGCGGGAAACTCACCGACGTGTACATGAACGTCTCGCGCGAGGAGGCGGTGGAGGCGCGGCGGTGGTGGATCCATCGCGGCGCGGTGGCGGTGGGCAACGGGCGCAACCCCGCGCTGTTCCGGCCCGATCCCGCCGTGCGGGCCAGGCTGCGCGCGGATATGGGCGTGGCGCCGGGCACGGTGGCGGTGGTGATCGTCTCCCGCATCGTGGCCACCAAGGGCTATATCGAGCTGCTGGCGGCGATGCGCGACGTGCCGGCGGAGCTGTGGGTGGTGGGTGAGCGGCTGGCGAGCGACCGGGGCGAGGCGCTGGGCCCGCATTTCGATGGCTTCGCCGAAACCGGAAGGCTGCGCCTGCTGGGCTATCGCACCGATGTGGCCGACATTCTGGCGGCGGCGGACATCTTCGTGCTGCCGAGCCATTTTGAGGGCCTGCCGATGTCGGTGATCGAGGCGATGCTGGCCGGGCTGCCGGTGGTGGCCACCGATATCCGCGGCCCACGCGAACAGGTGGTGGCGGGCAAGACCGGGCTGCTGGTGCCGGTGCGCGACCCCGCCGCGTTGGCGGTGGCGCTGAAGCAGTTGGCGGAGGATGACGCCCTGCGCGCGGACATGGGCGCGGCAGGGCTGGCGCGGGCGCGCGCGCTGTACGACGAGACCCGCGTTGTCGCCCACACCATCGCTCTGATGGGGCTGTAGCTGCCCGCACTGCTGCCTTCCCGCCCCGCGGGTTGCCCGGCTACCGCGCCGCGCGTAATTGGGCGCACCCATCGGCCACGGCAAAGGCGCCCCCAGCATGTCCGACATCGTTCCGATCCGCCGCGCGCTGATCTCCGTCTCTGACAAGGCTGGGCTTGTCGCCTTCGGCCAGGCGCTGGCGGCGAAGGGCATCGAGATCCTGTCCACCGGCGGCAGCGCCAAGGCGTTGCGCGATGCCGGGGTGCCGGTGGTGGAGGTGTCGGAGCATACCGGCTTCCCGGAAATCCTGGACGGGCGGGTGAAGACGCTGGTGCCGCAGATCCATGGCGGCATCCTGGGCCGGCGCGACCTGCCGGAGCACCTGGCGCAGATGGCGCAGCACAACATCGCGCCGATCGACCTCGTCGCAGTGAACCTCTACCCGTTCGAGGCCACCGTGGCGCGCGGCGCCGCCTTCGACGACTGCGTGGAGAATATCGACATCGGCGGCCCCGCCCTGATCCGCGCCGCGGCCAAGAACCATGACCACGTGGCGATCCTGACCGACCCCGCCCATTACGCCGAGGTGCTGGCCGAACTCGAAAACGGCGGCACCACGCTCGCCCTGCGCCGCCGCCTGGCCGGCGAGGCCTATGCCCGCACCGCCGCCTACGACGCCGCCATCGCCGCCTGGTTCGCCGGCCAGCGGCCCCAGGGAAGCAACGACGCGCTGCCCAGCCGCTTCGCCATTTCCGGCACGCGCCGGCAGACGCTGCGCTACGGCGAGAACCCGCACCAGCAGGCGGCCTTCTACACCACGGAATCGCGCCCGGGCATCGCCACCGCCACGCAGGTGCAGGGCAAGGAGCTGTCCTACAACAACCTCAACGACACCGACGCCGCCTTCGAATGCGTCGCCGAGTTCGCCGATCCCACCGTGGTGATCGTGAAGCACGCCAACCCCTGCGGCGTGGCCACCGCCGGCTCCCTGGCCGAGGCGTGGGACAGTGCGCTGCGCTGCGATCCGGAATCGGCCTTCGGCGGCATCATCGCGGTGAACCGCACGCTGGACGAAGAAGCCGCCGAGAAGATGGCCGCCATCTTCTCCGAAGTGATCATCGCGCCCGACGCCACCGAGGGTGCCCGCGCGGCCCTGGCCCGCAAGAAGAACCTGCGCCTGCTGCTGACCGGCGGGCTGCCCGACCCGGCCGCGCCTGGCATGGCCTACAAATCCGTGGCCGGCGGCTTCCTGGTGCAATCGCGCGATGCCGGGCGCATCGGCGCCGCCGACCTGAAGGTGGTGACCAAGCGCCCCCCCACCGACCAGGAACTGGCCGACCTGCTCTTCGCCTTCCGCGTGTGCAAGCACGTGAAATCCAACGCCATCATCTACGCCAAGCACGCCGCCACCGTGGGCATCGGCGCCGGGCAGATGAGCCGGGTGAACTCCAGCCGCATCGCCGCCTGGAAAGCACAGGACGCCGCCGACAAGGCCGGCCTGCCGCAATCGCTCGCCATCGGCAGCGTCGTCGCCTCCGACGCCTTCTTCCCCTTCGCCGACGGCCTCCAGGCCGCCGTCGCCGCCGGCGCAACCGCCGTGATCCAGCCGGGCGGCTCCATGCGCGACAATGAGGTGATCGCCGCGGCGGACGAAGCCGGTGTGGCGATGGTGCTGACCGGCATGCGGCATTTCAGGCACTGAAGGAAAGGAAGGCCAGGGCTCTGCCCTGGACCCGCTGGGGCCTTAGGCCCCAGACCCCTAGACCTTTTTCCGCCTTCGGCGGGGAGGGGCCGCCCGGGTCTCTCCACCGCCTCGACGGCCCCTCCCCGCCGAAGGCGGAACTCATGTGGGTCCAGGGACCTCAGGTCCCTGGTGGGGTTCGGGGCAAAGCCCCGACCTTGCTTCCCTACAGCAGCGTGAACTTCGCCACGCTGGCCAGCGCGATCAGCCACACGGCGCCGCTGACTTCACCGGGTTTGCCGGCCACGGTTTTCACCAGGGCGTAGGTGATGAAGCCCAGGCCGATGCCGGTGGCGATGGAGAAGGTGAACGGCATGGCGAAGGCCGTCACGATCGCCGGCAGGTAGTCAGTCATGTCGTCCCAGTTGAGGTGCTTGAGGGCGGCGGCCATCAGGCAAGCGACGAAGACCAGGGCGGGGGCGGTGGCGAAGCCTGGGATGGACTGGGCGAGCGGGGCGAAGAACAGGGTGAGCAGGAACAGGATGCCGGCCACCACGGCGGTGAGGCCGCTGCGCCCGCCGGCCTGGATGCCCGCGGCACTTTCGATGTAGCTGACCACCGTGCTGGTGCCGAGCGTGGCGCCGATCATGGCGCTGCCGGAATCGGCGGTCAGCGCCTGGCCGAGGCGGGGCACGGAGCCATCCCGGTTCATCAGCCCGGCCCGTTGGGTGGTGGCGATCAGGGTGCCGGTGTTGTCCAGCAGGTCCACCAGGAAGAAGGTGAAGACGATGCCGACGACGCCCAGGCTGAAGGCGCCGGCGAGGTCCATGGCGAGGAAGGTCGGCGCGATGGAGGGCGGGGCGGAAACGATGCCGTGGAAGGTGGTGAGGCCGAAGGGGATGCCGAGGGCTGCGGTGGCGAGGATGCCGATCAGCACCGCGCCGGTGAGCCCGCGGGCGGACAGGCCAGCGATCAGCACGAAGCCGATGCAGGCCAGGACGGTCTTGGTATCCGTCAGGCTGCCCAGCGTTACCAGCGTGGCGGGGTGGGCGACGATGAGGCCCATGCCCTTCAGGCCGATCACGGCGAGGAAGAAGCCGATGCCGGCGGCGATGCCGAGCTTGAGCGAGAGCGGGATGGCGTTGACCAGCCATTCGCGCCATTTCAGCAGCGAGATGATGAGGAACAGCACGCCGGAGAGGAACACCGCGCCGAGGGCGACCTGCCAGGGCACCTTCATGCCCAGCACCACGGCGAAGGCGAAATAGGCGTTCAGCCCCATGCCCGGCGCCAGCGCCAGCGGGTAGTTGGCCAGCAGGCCCATCAGGATGGAGGCGATGCCGGCGGCCAGGCAGGTGGCGGTGAACACCGCGCCTTTGTCCATGCCCGCGGCGCCGAGGATCGCCGGGTTGACCGCGACGATATAGACCATGGCGAGCCAGGTGGTCAGGCCCGCCAGCACTTCGGTGCGCACCGTGGTGCCCAGGGCGGGGAGCTGGAAGCGGTCCAGGATGGGGTTCACGCGTAGACTCCATGCGATCGGTTCGGGTGCGAACGCTGCCCGACGGGCTGGCGCGCCGCAAGCGCGACATTACATGGCATACAGGGAAGCCCGGCGCGCCACGCGGTTGCGAGGCATTCTCATTATTGCGAAGCCGTGTTGATCGTTCCGGCCTTGGCCGGGCATCATTGCGGCGCGAAGGAAAGGCTGGCCTATGCGGAATTTCAGCGAATTGAGCGAGCGCGACGTGCTGGCGCTGGCCATCAGCAACGAGGAGGAGGACGGGCGGATCTACCTGGACTTCGCCGAGCGCCTGCGCGCCGACTATCCGGCCAGTGCGGCGGTGTTCACGGCCATGGCGGCGGAGGAAAGCGAGCACCGCCGCCGCCTGTTCGATACCTATCGCGAGCGCTTCGGCGAGCATATCCCGCTGATCCGCCGGCAGGATATCCGCGGCGCCATCTCGCCCAAGCCGATCTGGCAGCTGCCGGAGCTGAACCTGGATGAGGTGCGCCAGCAGGCCGAGATGATGGAGGCGGAGGCGGCGCGCTTCTATCGCCTCGCGGCATCGCGCACCACCGATGCCTCCGTGCGCCGGTTGCTGATCGACCTGGCGGAGGAGGAGGCCCGGCACGAGCACACGGCGGAGACGCTTGCGGCCACCAAGCTGACCGACAATGCCCGCGCCGAGGAGGACGAGACGGCGCGGCGCCTGTTCGTGCTGCGCTACGTGCAGCCCGGGCTGGTGGGGCTGATGGATGGTTCCGTCTCTACCCTGGCGCCGTTGTTCGCTGCCGCCTTTGCCACCCACAACCCGTGGGAGACCTTCCTGGTGGGTATCGCCGCTTCGGTCGGCGCCGGCATCTCCATGGGCATGGCGGAGGGGCTTTCGGACAATGGCAGCCTCACCGGGCGCGGCACGCCATGGATGCGCGGCACGATCTGCGGCGTGATGACCACGCTGGGCGGCATTTTCCACACCCTGCCCTACCTGATCCCGGATTTCTGGACCGCGACCATCCTGGCCTTCGTGGTGGTGGCGCTGGAGCTGGCCGCGATCACCTGGATCCGCTGGAAATACATGGACAGCCCGCCTTTCGCCGCCGCGTTGCAGGTGGGCCTGGGCGGCGCGCTGGTGTTCGCCTCCGGCGTGCTGATCGGCAGTGGCTGACCGGGCGCGTCGCAAATTCATTGATTCCGACATAATTCGCGACCAGCCTACACCTGCAGGCAATGGATCCTGCATTCATGGGAGAGCGAGGAAATGTCCCGGATTGCCCTGATGGCCGCGGCCCTGGTGCTGGGCCTGGCCGTCGTGCCGACCAAGATCACGCTGATTGGCGACGTCTCCGTGCCTGGCATTTCGCTGGGCGGCAGCGAGGCGATGGCGCAGCGCGCCTCCGACCCGCGCTACCAGCCCGGCAACAGCGCCTGCCGCGATGGCGCCGGCCGCCGCTGCTGAGCCTTCACCCGTTCAGGTGACGATACCGGCGGGGCCTGTCCCCGCCGGTTTGCGTTTCGGGGGCTTGGTCAGGCCGCCGGCATGCGTGCCCGCACGCCCTGCGGCATCGCGCGCAGCACCGCATGCCGCGCCACGCGCCAGAACGCCGAGAGCAGCAGCAGGCCGGAGCCAACCACCAGGGCGGTCAGCGCGAAGCCGGCATCCACCGCGCCGGCCGCCTGCACCAGCGTGCTGATCGCGTAGAGCACGTAGGCCAGCGAGGACACCAGCAGCGCGCGCCGGTCCACCACCAGCGCCACCGCGGCCAGCAGCACGTACAGCCCGATCGCCAGCGCGGCGCGTGCGATGTCTGCCTTGCCGTCCAGCAGGCCGAGCAGGGCGAAGACGGGGTGCACGATCAGCGGGGCCGCGGCCAGGTGCAGCCAGAAGGCCACGTCGGCGCGGCGCGTGGTGCGGGCCGGGTCGCTCATGTCCCAGCGCATGGCCAGCCCGAACAGAGCCAGCCCGGCGGCGAACAGCAGCACCAGCCAGCGATCCCCCAGCGCCGGCACCAGCGCCACCAGGGCGGCAAGAACGGCGGCCACCGCGGCGATGGCACCGGCCGCCACCGTGATCGGCACGCGGAAGCGCCGCCAGTGCAGCCAGGTGCCCAGCACGGCGATCGCCGCCCCGCCGGAGGTCCCCATCGTCTCCCCGGCCGCCGGCGCCACCGCGTCCAGCACGATCTTGGCCAGCACCAGGCCGCAGAAGAACAGGCCGCCGGCGAAGCTGCCCAGCAGCAGGATGCTGGGCAGCGCCATGCGCCGGCGGCGGGTGAAGAACTCCGCCAGGCCCCAGCTGGCCGCCACCAGCGCCGCCGCCCCGGCCAGCGGCGAGGTCTGGGAGGCCAACCAGCCCAGCGCCACCAGCAGCAGCACCATGGCGATGGACACGAAGATGTCGTTGAAGCCGGTCAGCAGGCGGAACTGCTCTTCGTCCGCCGGCAGCGTGGCCCGGTGGCGGGCGACGAAGGCGCGCAGGGCGGCGGCTGAATCGGCGCTGATCGCCCCTTCCGCCACTGCCGCATCCAGCTCCGAATCGCTGTACATCCGTGCCGCCCCCCCAAACGATGCACCAGGCTATGGCCGCCAGGGCGTCGGGTGGAAGGGCGGCGCACGGAATGTCCGCAACCCTAACGGGTCGGCAGGCGTTCCGACACCCGAGGGGCAGTTCGCGCACCAGCGGGCCGCCCGATATGGGAAAGGAGCGAGCATGAGCCGTAACTTGAGGGCAACACGAAGGGCCCCCTGGGGCATCGCCGCGCTGGGGCTGGCCCTGGCCGTGGCAGGCTGCGGGCAGACATCGTCGGAGCGTACCAGCGGCGGTGCCGCGGCGGGCGCGGCGGCGGGTGCGGGCGTGGGTGCGCTGGCCGGGCCGGTGGGCGCGCTGGCGGGTGCAGCGGTGGGTGCCGGCGCGGGCGCCGTGGCCGGGGCAACCACCAGCCCGCAGGATGTGAACCTGGGCCGCCCGCCCTGGACCAATCCGCAGGCGCGGATGCCGGGCATGTCCGACGATGCGCCGCGCGGTGCCGGACGGCGCGTCAGCGCCGATGCGCGCGAGGCGCAGCAGGCCCTGGCGCGGGCCGGCCACGATCCCGGCCCGGCAGATGGCATGTGGGGCGCGCAAAGCATGCGGGCGGCGCGCGACTATCAGCGCGCGAACAACCTCACCGCCACCGGGCAGGCGGACAGTGCCACGCTGGCGGCCCTGCGCGGCGGCAGCCCGGCGGGCACAGCCCCACCGGCCATGCCCGCGTCACCGCCAACAGTGCCGCCGACGCGCTGAACGAAGCCCCTACGCCTCGTCGGCGTAGGGGTTCTTCGTGCCGCGGAACTGCAGCCGGATCGGCGTGCCCGGCAGGTCGAAGGTGTCGCGCAGGCCGTTGGTCAGGTAGCGCCGGTAGTCGTCCGGCGTCTGTTCGGCGCGGGTGCCGAAGATGATGAAGGTCGGCGGGCGCGCCTTGGCCTGGGTGACGTAGCGCAGCTTCAGCCGCCGCCCTTCCACCAGCGGCGGCTGATGGCGTTCCAGCGCCGCCTCGAACCAGCGGTTCAGCTCACCGGTGGCCACGCGGCGGTTCCACACTTCGTGGGCCTTGCGGATGGCCGGCAGCAGGCGCTCCAGCCCCTGGCCGGTGAGGCCCGAGAGCGTTACCACCGGGATGCCCTTCATCTGCGCCAGGCTTGCCTCCAGCCGGTCGCTGATCATCTTGCGCGCGGCGTTGCGGTCGGCCACCGCATCCCACTTGGTCATGGCCAGCACGCAGGCGCGGCCCTCGCGCTCGATCAGCCGGGCGATCTGCAAATCCTGGTCGTGCAGGCCGCGGCCCAGCTCCGCCTCTGTGGCGTCCACCGCCAGCACCACAACCTCGGCCATCTTCAGCGCCTCGATGCTGGCGGAGGTGGACATCTTCTCCAGCCCCTCATCCACCCGCGCGCGCTTGCGCAGCCCGGCGGTATCCACCAGCTCGATGGCGCCCTGGTCGTCGTGGAACTGCACTGCCACGGCATCGCGGGTGAGGCCGGGCTCGGGCCCGGTGATCATGCGCTCCTCGCCGATCAGCCGGTTCAGCAGGGTGGACTTGCCGGCATTCGGCCGGCCGACGATGGCCAGCTTCAGCGGCTGCACCCGGCCGGCGCCCTCGGCCTCCTCCGGCAGGCGCTCGGCGATGTGGCCCATCAGGTCCGCCAGCCCATCGCCATGCTCGGCCGAGACAGCCACCGGCTGGCCCAGCCCCAGGGAAAAGGCGTCCAGCGCCGCGGCGGCGCCGGCGCGGCCCTCGGCCTTGTTCACCACCAGCAGCAACGGCTTGCCCTGGCGGCGCAGCCAATCGGCAAAATGCTCGTCAGCCGGCGTCACGCCGGTGCGCGCATCGACCACGAACAGCACGAGGTCGGCCAGGTTCACTGCCCGCTCGCTGCTGGCGCGCATTCGGCCATAGATGGAATCCGGGGCGGATTCCTCCAACCCCGCAGTATCCACCAGCCGCACCTCGCGCCCGCGCAGGGTGGCCGTGGCCTCCTTGCGGTCGCGGGTCACGCCCGGTGTGTCGGCTACCAATGCGGCGCGGCGGCCCGCAAGCTTGTTGAACAGGGTGGACTTGCCCACGTTCGGCCGCCCCGCGATGACCACGACGGGGAGCATGCGCTAATCCTCTCGATCCAGCCTACCTGAGTGCAAGCAGGGTCGCGTTGTCGGTGACCATATACATGGTTCCGCCGGCTATCACGGGTGCAATCGTCAGCGCACCGGGCAGGGACATGGTGCCCGTCGTCGCCCCCGTCGCGGGGTCCAGCAGCACCGCGCTGCCGGAGGTGTTGCCCAGGAACAGCTGCCCGCCCGCCAGGATCGGCCCGCACCAGGTGATGGGGTCGCGTTCCTTGGCCGGGTTCTCGAACCGCTCCAGCTGGCGCACCCAGGCCACGGCCCCGTCGGTGCGGTTGATGGCGGCCACCTCGGCACTGGTGCTCACGGCAAACACCCAATCGCCCGCCACCCACGGCGTTTCGCCGGATGCGAACTCCACCTCCCACAGCCGTCGGCCGGAGCGCAAATCGTTGGCCAGCAGCACGCCGCCGAGGCTGGCGGCATAGACACGCCCTTCCTTGACCATCGGCATGCCGCGGATCGCGGAAAGGTCGGCAATGGAGGTACGCCCGCGCGAGGCGGCCAGCGTGTCGGACCAGACCACGGTGCCGCTGGTGCCGCGCAGGGCCACCAGCTCGCCGGAGCCGAAGCCGGCGATCACGATGCCGTCCACATAGGCAGGCGCGGGCAGGCCAAGCACCAGCGTCTCCGTCGCCGGGGACTGGTACGACCACAGCTTCTTGCCGTCGATGGCCGACAGGCCGAGCATCTGGTTGTCGAGCGTGCCGACGAACAGCCGCTCCGCCGTGACGGTGGCCGCAGAACGTGCCGGGGCGCCGAGGGCGGTGCGCCAGCGCACGCCGCCGGTGGCCGCATCCAGCGCCAGGATCTCGGCGCGGCCGGTGGTGGCGAACACGGTATCGGCGCTCACGGAAATGCCGCCGCCCACATTGGTGCTGCGGTCGTCGGCCGGTTCGGTCTCGGCGCTCCAGAGCGAACGGCCGGTGGCGGCATCAAAGGCCGAGACCATGCCATCGGAATCCATCGTGAACACGCGCCCGCCGGCCACCACGGGCTGGGCGGTCACGCGGCGGCGATAGCCGGAACTGCTGCCGATGCCGGCACTCCAGGCGCGGTTGTGGCCGGGCAGGGCCAGGTGCCCGCCCTCATGCGCGGCGGTGCCGCCGGGCTGCGGCCAGTCGGTCGCCGCGGCCGGGCCCGGCAGGTTCACGCGCTGCGGCGCGGTGCCGTCGGCCAGCGGGCGGGTGCCGGAGAGCACGGTCTGCCGTTCGCCGGGCAGGGTCTTCTTCTTGGTGCCGAACATGTCGTCGTAGGCCTGGCAGCCGGCCAGGGGGGCGACGAGGCCGGCGAACAGCGCGCCGCGACGGGTGAGGTTCCGGGGCAGGGTCATGGCGCGGCGCTTCCACCGAGTTGGGCGAGCAGGCCGTTGGCGCGCCCGCGCACGCCGTCTGGCGCGGTTACGTCCAGGCTCAGGCGCTTGAGGGTTTCGCGCGCCGCATCCGCCTTGCCTTCGCGCAGGGCGAGCAGGGCCTGGGCCTCGGCGGCCAGGGCGCGCAGCGGATGGTCGGGGCCGGCCAGCGGGGCCAGCCGTGCGGTGAGCAGGGCGGGATCGCCGGTCTCGATCTGGCGGATCGCCCAGTAGTAGCTGGCGAGGTCGCGCAGCAGCGGATCGGCCGCACCATCGGTGGCGACCTGGCTGTACAGCGCCAGCGCCGCTGGCATGTCACCGGAATCGGCCTTCAGCGCGGCCTCGCGCAGCCGGGCCAGGGCGCGATAGGCCCCGCTGCCCTCGGCCACAACCTGGCCCAGCAGCGGCAGCGCAGCCTCACGCTCCGCCGGCGCCGGCCGGTCAGCGGCGCGCAGGGCAGTGATATAGGTGGTGGCCACGCGCGCAGCCTCGCGCGACTGGTGCCACTGCCAGCCCTGCCAGGCACCGGTTCCGGCCAGCACCAGGGCCGCGGCAGCGACCAGCAGGCCGCCGTATTTCTTCAGCATCTGCTGCGCGCGTTCGGCGCGCAGGTCCTCGCTGACCTCGTCGAAGATATCGGGCACGCGAATCCTTTCCCGGGCGGGGCGCGATTCCTGTGGGGAGTCGATCGGGCCGGACCATAGCGGCGCCGCCCCCTTGGGGCAAACGCCGCGACGCCGGCAGGGGCGCAGCCCCGCGAGGCGCAACCCGAAGGCTGGGCGGCTATCCCTGTGGCGTGGGCTCGCCCAGGGAGAGCATCAGCCGGTTCGCCCAGTTGAAGAACGCGGCGGCCTGGATCGCATCGGCGATCGCCAGCTCGTCCATCCCCGCCGCGCGCAGCCGCGCCACGTGTGCGGGCCCGAACGTCATCGGCAACTCCGTCAGCGCGACGGACGCCGCCACCACGGCGTTCCAGCGCTCGCCGAGATCCACCCCGGTGCCATCGTCCAGCAGGCGCTGCACGTCCTCGCCGCGCTTGGAATAGGTGGTGGCGTGGCGGGCGTGGACGGAGGCGCAGTAGATGCAGCCATTGAGGCGGCTGGCCGCGGTGGCCGCCAGCTCCCGCTCCGCCCGCGGCAGCCCGCCCTGGGTGTTGTAGAAGATGTCCTTGTCGGTGCGGGTGCGCGCGCCCAGCACCTCCGGGTCGTGCGCCAGCAGGCGGAAATAGGCGGATTTGGCGCGGGAGGCATCGACCAGCCCCGCCATGTGCCGGGGCGTGAGGTCCGCCTCGGCCATCGGCTCCAGCCAGGGCAACCAATCCAGCATGGCCTTGGTGAATTCGTTCGGGATGGCGTGGCCTTCGGGGTGGTGCACGGTCTCGGTCATGGGAACCTCAGGCCGCCAGCATGGCGCGGAAGCCGGCCACGGCGCGGATCTGGAAGGACAGGAAGGCGACAAGCTGGGAGAGCGTCACGATCTCAGCAGTGCGCCACCCGGCATCGACGAGGCGCTGCAAATGCTCTGCCGAGGCATCGCGCGGGTGGAACACCAGCATGTGCGCGTGGTCAAGCGCCGCCGCGAGGCGCGGCCCCAGCAAACCGGCATCGGCGGCGAAGCCCGGCGCCGGCGTGTTCTCCTTCGAGAGCGGCCCGGCGGGATAGGCGCCGTGCGGCCCGGTCGCCTGCCCGCGCGCGGCGGCATCGGCCACCTTCGCGGCCAGGGCGGGCGCGCGTTCGGCCAGGCCCTGCGCGTAGTAGGCGGCAGTCTCCGCCTGGTTGTGCAGCCCGGCCACGAAGGCCGCCACCGCCCAGCGCTCCGCCAGCTCGAACCCGCCGGGATCGGCCGGCAGCAGCAACAGGTCGTGGCTGGCCTGAGCATGCACCCGTGCCTCCGCCCGTTTGCGCCGGGCCTCGTCCAGCGCGGAGCCAGGGGGGATGCCGGCGAGGTGGTCGATGATGTCTGTCATGCGGCGTTCCGTGCTTCGGTGCGGCGCCAGCCCAGCGCGGGCGCGACGCGGTCTGCCATCAGTTCGATCGAGCGCAAGACCAGCGGATGCGGCGGGTCGATGGAATGCACCTGCACCGCAAGGTCGGTGGCCCGCCGCAGCGTGGGTTCGGCGAGCAGGGAGGCGATCACGTCGTCGGCCGTGCCGCAATGCACGTCATAGGCGGCAATCAGGTCCTGCACGCCGCCCTGTGCCGCCGGGTGGCCCTGCGCGGCGAGGCGCGGGCGCATCCGGCCCAGGCCCAATTCCGCCAGCCGCAGCGCCTCGGCGCGGGTATCGGCCACGAACACACTGCGCGAGCCCAGCACGCGCGGCGCCACGCCAGAGGGTAGCGCGGCAAAATACGCGTCCAGCATCGGCTCCTGGATCTCGGCCAGGGTCATGCCCCAGCGCTTATCGGGACGCGGCTGGGTGCGCGACAGCAGCAGCCCATCCCCGGCGAGCCCCGCCCGGCGGGCGCCCTCCACCCCGAAGCTCGCCTGCCACACCCGGGCATCGAGGCCGGCATGCGCGGGATACAGCCTGTCCCCGCCCGGCAGCGCCTCGCCGGCCCAGGCGGTGCGGATCAGCGCGAGATGGTCGGCGGTCAGCTTTCCGCGATCCTCGCTGTCCAGCCCGAAGGCGCGGAAGGCGGCCATGTTGCCGCCCGGCCCAATCCCCACCTCCAGCCGCCCACCGCTGAGCATGTCCAGCACCGCGGTGTCCTCGGCCACGCGCAGCGGCAGCTCCAGCGGCAGGGTGATGATCCCCGTGCCCAACCGAATGCGGCTTGTTTGCGCCGCCACATGCGCCAGGAACACAAGCGGCGCCGGCAACCCACCCTCGGCCTCATGGAAATGGTGCTGCGCCACCCAGGCACTGTCGAAGCCGCAGCTTTCGGCATGGATGATCTGCGCCGCCGCCAACCGATAGCGCTCCGCCGCCGGTGCCGCATCCAGCACCCGGGTGAAGAAGCCCAGCCGGCGGAGCAGGGGCAGTGCCATGCCAGCGCTCAGCCCGGTGCGAAGGCCACGGATTCCGGCCGCTTCAGCTCGATCTCGATGAAGCTCAGCGGCTCCGTGCCGCCATTCATCACATCGTGCTCGGCGCCGAAGGGGCGGCCATAGGCGGTGCCGACATCCACATGGGTCTCGCTCACCTCGGTGCCGTTGTGGACCTTCATGATCCCCTTGGTCAGCAGCACCACGAAATACGGAAAGGCATGCTGGTGCCAGCCGGTCACGGCGCCGGGCGCGAAATCCCAGCGCGTGATGCGCACGTCGGCATCGTCGCGCACGGTGGTGGGCACGGCGGGAATGGTGCAGACGAAAGCCATCGGAACTCGCTCCTTGCAGCGGCCACAGAGTCCGCCCTGCAAGGCGATTGGTCAACGCGGGATGTCGCGCAGCCCCCGGCCGAGATAGGCGCCCATCGTCACCTCCGCCCGCCCCGGCAGCGCGAACACCACCGGCGGCAGCGCCTCGATCGACTGGAACAGCGGGCCGTAGGAAGCCCGGATGCGCGCCTCATCCTGCCGCGGCGCCAGCAGCAGCACATCCTGCCCGATCAGCCCGGCGGCCGTGCGCGGCCGATGCGCAAACTGCCGGCAATCGGCATTGAGGCAATAGACCGGCGGCGCGTTGCCCAGTGCGTAATCCAGCTTCCCCGCGTCGGACCAGGACGGCGCGGCGACGGGATGGGTGAGCAACCCGCGTTGTTCCAGCGCCGCCCGCAGCGGAACCCAGTCCAGCCCCTGGCGCAGCGGATCGCCCGGCAGGCGCAGCAGGTTGAGGTTCATCTCCACCGCCGCCAGCGAGAGCGCCCCCACCAGGAACACCGCCGTGCCGGCCAGCGTGCACCGCAGTGCCTCGCGATGCAGGTTCGCCGCGATCCACACGCCCAGCAGCGGAAAGGCGAACAGGTAGCCCGGCGCCGCCCAGTGATACAGCACGCGCGGCGACCAGGCGGAGATCACCACGAACAGCGTGATCGGCACGAAGCCCAGCCACGCCAGCAACCACGGCCCCGCCTCGCGCGGCCCATTCCGCAGCGCCCGCAGCCACAGCCACGCCAGCGGCAGCCAGATCCATGGCAGCAGGAACAACGCCTCCCCGGCGATGGTCGCGAACGGCGCCCCCAGCGCCAGCTTGCGCACCCCGGCCCGCGCGCCCTGGAAGGCGAAGCTGGCCCAGCCGTTCGCCGCGTTCCAGGCCAGCACCGGCAGGAAGCCGGCCAGCGCCACCAGCCCGGCGACCCATGGCTTCGGCCCCAGCAGTCGCCGCGGTGCCAGCGTGAGCAATGCCACGAAGGCGCCCGCCAGGGTCAGCGCCGCGGTGTATTTCGACAGCAGGGCCAGCGCCGCACATAGCCCGGCCGCCAGCCACGCCGCCCAGGAATCGCCGCGTATTGCCCGGTGGAACGCCCAGCCGAACCCCAGCAACGCCGCCACCAGCGGCCCATCCGGCAGCACCCAAGTGGCGGTGGTGACGCCCAGCACCGGCGCCATGTTCAGCGTCACCGCCGCCCACAGCCCCGCGCGCTCGCCGACATCGCCGGCAGCGCCGCAGGCGCGCGAGGCGCAAACAACATCCCGCGTGAGCCGGAACATCAGCCACGTGGTGAGCGCGAACAGCGCCACGAAGGGCAGCCGCACCGCCAGCGGCGCCTCGGTGCCCAGCAGCTTCGCCGCCCCGGCCGAAAGCCACCACGGAATTGGCGGATGATCGAAATACCCCCAGGCGAGGTCCCGCCCCGCCGCCACCATGTAGCTCTCGTCGATCCCGAGCCCCGTGCTGCCCGCCAGCGCCAGCCGGAACGCGGCGCTGCCCAGGATCAGCAGCGCGAGCCAGCGCGTGGCCGGCACGCTCAGTTGGAACCGAGCAGGCGCACGCCCAGCCCGGCCAATACCGTGCCCAGCACCGCATCGAAGCCGCGCTGGATGCGGCGGTACAGAAGCGTCACCGCCTCGGCCGAAAGCGCCACCGCCAGCATCCCGTGCCAGATCAGGGAGATCAGTGTCGCCCCCAGAATGGCGGCCACCAGCGTGGCGGTCCCAGCCCCGGCACCCACCAGCACGCCCGCCAGCGCCGCCCAGAACGCGCCCGCCTTGCCGTTCAGCAGCATCACCAGCAACCCGCGCCGAAACCCGCCGCCGGGCGGTGCGTCCTCGGCGCGGATCTCCACCGGGGAACCGCGCCACGCCGCGCGCCAGCACTGGATCGCCAAGTAGAGCAGGAACGTCCCGCCGCCCCAGGCCAAGGCGGTCATGAACCAGGAATGGGAGGCAGCCAGCGTCGCCACCCCCCACACGGCGGCCAGGCCCCAGGCGATCTCGCCCGTGGCCATGCCCACCGCCGCCCGCACCGCCGGGCCGCGCCCATCGCGCGCCGCAGTGCCCAGCAGCATGGCGAAGTTCGGCCCCGGCGACATCACCGCAAGCGCGAACCCCGCCCAGAACACCAGCAGGACCTCAAGGTCCATGCGGCGGCCTCAATCGGCCAGGACGTTCTGCTTCTGCTCGCCCAGCCCGTCGATGCCCAGCGTCATCACGTCGCCGGCCTTCAGCCAGATCGGGTTCGGCTTCTTGCCCATGCCCACGCCCGGCGGCGTGCCGGTGGCGATGATGTCGCCGGGGTGCAGCGTGATGAAGTGGCTCACGTAGCTCACGATCTGCACCACGTTGAAGATCATGGTCTTGGTGCTGCCGGTCTGCATGCGCTCGCCGTTCAGGTCCAGCCACATGCCCAGTGCCTGCGGATCGGGGATCTCGTCCTTGGTCACCATCCACGGGCCGGTGGGGCCGAAGGTGTCGCAGCCCTTGCCCTTGTCCCAGGTGCCGCCACGCTCGGTCTGGAAGTTGCGCTCGGAGACGTCGTTCACCACGCAATACCCGGCCACGTGGTTCATCGCCTCGGCCTCGGACACGTACTTGGCCTTGGTGCCGATCACGATGCCCAGCTCCACTTCCCAATCCGGCTTGGTGGAGCCCTTGGGGATCACCACGTCGTCGTTCGGGCCCTGGAAGGCGCCGAGCGACTTCAGGAAGATGATCGGCTCGGTCGGCGGGGTGGCGCCGGTTTCGGCGGCGTGGTCGGCGTAGTTCAGGCCGATGCACACGAAGTTCAGCGGGCGCGCGATGCACGGCCCCATGCGCGGGTTGCTGCGCACCAGCGGCAGCGTGGCCGGGTTGGCCCCGGCGATCTTGGCCAGGCCGGCCGGGGACAGCGAGGCGCCGTTGATGTCGGGCACGATGTCCGACAGGTCGCGCAGCTGGCCGTCGGCGTCGAGCACGCCGGGCTTCTCCGCGCCGGGGGCGCCATAGCGAACGAGCTTCATTCTTCCGTTTCCTCGTAAGGTCCGATTGCCCGGACAGACTACAGCGAAATGCCGCCGTCAATCACCAGCGCCTGGCCGGTGACGAACACGCTGTCTTCGCTGGCCAGATACACCGCCAGGGCGGCGATTTCGTCCGCCCGCCCAAGACGCCCCATCGGCTGGCGCGCGATGAACGCCGCCCGCGCCGCCTCCAGGCTGCCGGCCGCTGCCGCATTGGCCGCGATCCGGTCATCGAGCGAGGGCGACTGCACCGTGCCAGGGCAGATCGCGTTGCAGCGCACGCCCTTGGTCGCATAATCCGCCGCGATGGATTTCGTCAGCCCGATCACCGCCGCCTTGCTG
The DNA here is from genome assembly GCA_026400815.1 of Alphaproteobacteria bacterium. Classification (GTDB taxonomy): domain Bacteria; phylum Pseudomonadota; class Alphaproteobacteria; order Acetobacterales; family Acetobacteraceae; genus CAMDGX01. The sequence continues at coordinate 36,598 of JAPLOI010000028.1, read as the reverse complement.
GCGCCGTAGATCGCCCGGTTCACGATGCCTTTCACGGAGCTGGCCACGCTGGCCATGTTGATCACGCTGCCACCGCCCTTAGCCAGCATCCCCGGCAGGAAGGCCTGCGTGGTGCGCAGCATGGATTTCACGTTGAGGTCGAAGGCAAAGTCCCACTCCGCCTCGGTCGCCTCCAGCACCGAGCCCTGGTGCACGAACCCGGCGCAGTTGAACAGGATGTCCACCGCCCCGATCGCTTCGGCCGCCGCCTGCACGGCTGCGGTATCGCGCACATCCAGCGCCAGGGTGCGAATGCCCGGCCCCACGATCTCCGCCAGCTTCGCGGCATTGAGGTCGGTGGCATAAACCTGCGCCCCCTCCGCCGCAAAAGCCAACGCCGTCGCGCGCCCGATCCCCTGGGCGGCGGCGGTCACGACGGCAGTCTTGCCCTTGAGGCGCATGGACATGGCGATACCCCGTTTCGATGCCTGGCAGCCGCTGTCCAGTACGCGCCGCCGGGCCGGCGGGCAAGTGCGGCGGATCAGCGCCGGGACAGCGCCTCGCGCGCGATCGCCAACAGCGGCGGGTCCAGGTCCTGCGTGTTCGTGAGGATATCAACCACGATATCCCGCGCCTCCCGGTTGGAGGGTTCCTGGAACAATGCCATCGAGAAGGCCGCCAGCGCCGGCACCGTCTTATCCTGGCGCCAAAGCACCTGGCCCAGCATGAACATGATCTGCGGCAATTGCGGGCTGATGCTGGCGCCGATCCGCAGATGGGTCTCCGCCTCCTCCAGCTTCCCGGCATGCGCCAAGGCGAGGCCCAGATTGCGATGGGTTTCGCCGAGCCGCGGCTGCAGCGTGACGCCGGCCGCATACATCCGCACCGCTTCGCCGTGGCGCCCGGCGAGCATGTAGGCCTGGCCCAGGCCCGACAGCACGGTGGGGGCACTCCCGCCGCGCAGCCGCAGCGCGTGCTCCCACAGTGTGATGGAATCACGCCACACCGGCGCATACGCGCGCGACAAGCCGGCCAGCACCGGCACCGCCAGCAGTGCAGCGGCCAGCGCCGCCCTTGGCCACCCGGCAGCGCGCAGCGCCGCCCTTGGCCACTTTGCATCGCGCAGCGCCGCCCCTGGCCAACCAGCAGCGCGCAGCGGCCATGCCGGCCACTGGTCCTGCCACCGCACCATGCACGCCATCACCAGGATGATCAGCGAGGGAATGAACACGTATCGGTCCGCAGCCACCTGCGTGCTGATCCGAACCAGCCCGAGATTGGGCGCCAGCGCGACGATGTAGGCAAGCGCGATGCCGGTCGCCGGCGCGCGCGGCCGCAACACCATCAGCACCACCGCCACCACCGTTGCCCAGGGTGCGATGGCGCGCAGCTTCCACGTGCCCGGGGGCGGATCCACCACACCGTAGAACGGTGACAGATGGATCGGCACCAGCGTCTTGAGCGGGTAGAACCACAGGCTTTCCGCGAGCTGAAGGAGCGGCACCGGCTTCAGCAGCGATTGGTCGATGGCATCCGGCACGGCCAATCCCAGCTTCGCCGCCACCGCCGCCGCCGCGAATGGAACCGTCACCGCCGCGAACGCCAGCTTCTCTGCCAGCACCACAAGCCGCTCCCGGCGCCACCATGTCCATGGCGCACCGGGCAACCGCCCCAGAAGCCAGATATCGAAGATGAGCAGCACCGCCGGCAGGCTCACCGCCGGCGCCTTGCTCAGCAGCGCCGCCACGAACATCGCCATCGATGCGGCAAGCCATCCCGGCCGGAATCGTCCTTCGGCAGGATGCGCCCGCAGATAAGCCCATAGCGCCAGCAGGTAGAACAGCGCACAGGGCAGGTAGGGCTGGCAGGAGATCCAGGCCACCACCTCCACCCGCAAGGGGTGAACCATCACCAGCGCGACGGCCAGCGCCGTGCCCAGCATGCGCAGGCGTCGCGGGGCCTCCCCCTCGGTCGGCCGCACCCGCCCCCCGGCCTCCAGGCAGACCAGGAAAAGCACCACTGCCACAGCCGCATGCATGGCGATGCTGGCGAGGTGGTAGCCCCAGGGATCCATCCCGGAGACGAGGTACTGCGCACCCAGCAGTATCCACGCCAGCGGCTGGTAAACGCCCACCCGATACGTCGTCCAGGCCCAGGCGATGTTCTCCGCCGACAGCCCCCGGTACCCCGGGTTCTCGGTGAAGTTCTGGTGGTCGTCCCAGTTGAGCCAGTCGCCGCCAAGCGCGGGCCAGAAGGCGAAGGCCACGGCCGCAACGAGCGCTGCACAAAGCACGGCCACAAGGCCGCGCTCGCCGATCAGGAACCGCCCCGTCACCCCTGTGCCTCAGTGGTTGTCCCGGCTCTCCCCACGCGTCTCCAGGATGTTCAGATACAGCGTTGCTGGCTCCAGGCACCCGCCCGAGCCCAGTTGCCCCACCATGGAACGATAGATCTCCTCCCACGGCGTTTTGTGCACCAGCTGCGGCGGTGTCCAGGCCGCGCGCCGCCGCTCCATCTCGCCTTCCGGCAGCAGCACATCCACCTTCTGGGTGTTGAGATCGATGCGGATCCGATCCCCGGTCTGCAGCAACGCCAACCCGCCGCCAACGGCCGCCTCGGGCGACACGTTCAGGATGCTCGGCGAACCCGAGGTCCCGCTCTGCCGCCCATCGCCCATCGTCGGCAGGGCGTTGATCCCCGCCTTCAGCATCGCCGCCGGCGGCTGCATGTTCACCACCTCGGCGCTGCCGGGGTACCCCACCGGCCCGCAATTGCGGATGATCAGCACCGACTGCTCCTCCACCCCCAGCGCCGGGTCATCCAGCCGGTCGTGATAGTCCTCCGGCCCCTCGAACACGATCGCCTTGCCCTCGAACACGTTCGGCCGCGAGGGATCAGAGAGGAACCGGCTGCGGAACTCCTTGTCGATCACGCTGATCTTCATCACCGCGCTGTCGAAGATGTTGCCGCTGAGCACCACGTAGCCGGCCCGCTCCATCATCGGCTTGCCGTAGCTGCGGATCACCTCGCGGTCCCCGTCCGGCACGCGCTCCAGGTTCTCGCCCAGCGTCTTGCCGTTCACCGTCATCACATCCAGGTGCAGCTTGCCCGCGTTGGCCAGCTCCTTCATCACCGCCGGCACGCCGCCCGCGCGATAGAACATCTCGCCCAGGAAGCGCCCGGCCGGCTGCAGATCCACCAGCAGCGGAATCTCCGGCCCCAGCCGCTGCCAATCGTCCAGCGTGTGCTCCACGCCCATGTGCCGCGCGATCGCCACCATGTGAACCGGGCAGTTCGAACTCGCCCCCAGCGCCGCGGCGGCCACCACCGCGTTCTCGAACGCCTTCTTGGTCATGATGTCCGAAGGCCGCAGCTTCTCGCGCACCATCTCCACGATGCGCTTGCCGGTGTAGTACGCCACCTGCCCGCGCTCGCGGTACGGCGCCGGAATCGCCGCACTGCCTGGCAGGCTCATCCCCAGCGCCTCGGCCAGCGAATTCATCGAGGTCGCCGTGCCCATCGTGTTGCAATGGCCGATGGAGGGTGCGGAGGAGCACACCATCTCCATGAACTCCTCATAGCCGATCTTGCCCTCGGCATGGAGCTTGCGCCCCTCCCACACGATGGTGCCGGAGCCCGAAAGCCGCCCCTTCCACCACCCGTCCAGCATCGGCCCGCCCGAGAGCGCGATGGCGGGAATATTCATGGTGGCCGCGCCCATCAGGCACGCCGGCGTGGTCTTGTCGCAGCCCGTGGTCAGCACCACGCCGTCGATCGGGTAGCCGTGCAGTACCTCCACCAGCGAGAGATACGCCAGGTTCCGGTCCAGCGCCGCCGTCGGACGCTTCAGGGTCTCCTGGATCGGATGGATCGGGAATTCCAGCGGAATCCCCCCGGCATCGCGAATACCCGCCTTCGTGCGCTCCGCCAACGCGATGTGGTGCCGGTTGCACGGCGCGATATCGCTGCCCGTCTGCGCAATCCCGATGATCGGCCGCCCCGCCTGCAGCTCCTCGCGCGTCAGCCCGAAATTCAGCTGCCGTTCCAGATACAGCGCCGTCATCGATGGGTTGCCGGGATTGTCGAACCAACGCTGGCTGCGCAGCCGCCCGTCGTCGCCAGACTCATCGTGCGCCATGAACCATCCTCCTTCTCACGTTCTCCGACCCTGGGCGGGCCACCGCCAGCCTGTCAACCAACGGGTGCGGGCGCGGCGAGGAAGGCAAAGGCAGAGCCCCAGGCCTTCCTTACCTCCGCCGCATCCGCGCGATGAAGAACCCGTCCATCCCGCCGCGTTCGGGCCACAGGGCGGGGCTGGTGCGCAGCGTGCCGTCCAGGAACAGGGCATCTGGCAAGGGGCATTCCGCGTCCGTGAAGGGGTCTGCGGCCAGCGGCAGCCGGTCCAGCGCCGCCTGCAGGCGATCCGGGCCTTCCTCCGGCTGCAGGGAGCACACGGCGTAGATCAACCGCCCGCCGGGTTTCAGCATGGCGGCGGCGGCGGCCAGCAGCTTGTCCTGCGCCTCGGCCATCGCGGTGACGTCCCGCGGCCGGCGGAGGTGGGGGATTTCCGGATGGCGGCGGATGGTGCCGGTGGCAGTGCAGGGCGCATCCAGCAGCACGGCATCGAACAGCGCGGGCGGCTGCCAGGTGGTGGCATCGGCCTCCACGGTCTCGGCCTGGAGCTGGAGGCGCGCCAGGTTCTCGCGCAGGCGGGCGAGGCGGGAGGGGTTCTGCTCCACCGCGGTCACTTCCGCGCCGGCAGCGGCCAGCTGGGCGGTCTTGCCGCCGGGCGCGGCGCAGAGATCGACGATGCGCTCCCCGGGCCGCGGCGCCAGCAGAAAGGCCGGCAGCGCCGCGGCGGCGTCCTGCACCCAGAAGCTGCCCTCGGCGAAGCCCGGCAGATCAGCCACGCGGGTGCCCGGCGGGTAGCGATACGAGCCGGTCGGCAGCGCCTCCCCCCCCGGTGGCGGTTCCGCGCCGGGCTTCAGGGAAAGATCGAGCGGCGCCTCCTGCTGGTGCGCCTCCGCGATCGCGCGGGCCCCGCGCCCCCAGCTGGCCCAGAGCCACGGCGGCGTATCCAGCCGCGGCGCATCAAGCCCTTCGAGCGCGGCCGGGGTGAGCTTGCGCAGCACGGCGTTGATGAGGCCGGTGAAGGGGGCCAGGCCACGGGCGCGCGCGAGGTCCACGGCGGTGGCCACGGCCGCGTGGGCGGGCGTTTCCAGCAGCAGCAGGCCCGCGGCGCCAAGACGCAGGATGTTGCGGACGGGATCCGGCGGGGCCCGTCGCAGGAACGGCTCCAGCACCGCATCCAGCGTGCCGGCCCGGCGCAGCACGCTGGCGGCCAGGCGATGGGCGGCCGCCTTGTCGCGCGGGTCGATGCGCGGCAGGGAATCCAGCGCGTGTTCCAGCGTGCGATGCTTCTCCAGCACCGCGGACAGCAGGTCGAAGGCGGCGAGGCGGGTGGGATCGGCAGCCATCAGAAGACTCTTCTTTTTTGTGAACAAAAAAGAAGCAAAAAAAACTTCATGAACTGCGCCTCGTCTGGGTGATCTACGGGCGCAAGGTGTTCACAAAAAGCAGACGCTTGCCTACACATTGAAGCGGAACAGCATCACGTCGCCATCGCGCACGATGTATTCCTTGCCTTCCACGTGCATCTTGCCAGTCGCCTTCGCGCCCACTTCGCCCTTGCAGGCCACGTAATCCTCGTAGCCGATCGTCTCCGCCGCGATGAAGCCGCGTTCGAAATCACCATGGATCACGCCGGCGGCGGCGGGCGCCTTGGTGCCGGCAATGATCGTCCAGGCCCGGGCTTCCTTCGGCCCGCAGGTGAAGTAGGTGATCAGCCCCAGCAGCGCGTAGCCCTCGCGGATCACGCGGTCGAGCCCGCTATCCTCCAGCCCCAGGCCATCCAGGAAGTCCTTGCGGTCCTCCTCCGGCAGCTGCGCCACCTCCGCCTCGATCGCGGCGGAAACGATCACATGGCGCGCCCCCTCGGATTTGGCCCGCTCGGCCACGCGGGCGGAATGGGCGTTGCCGGTGGCGGCCTCGGATTCCGCCACGTTGCACACATACAGCACGGGCTTGGAGGTGAGCAGGTTGAGCTGGCGCACCGCCTCCTCCTGCCCCTTCGGGATCGCCGTGCGCGCCATGCGGCCTTCGGTCAGCGCCGCCACGATCGGCTCCATCAGCGCCACCTGGGCGATGCTCTCCTTATCCCCGCCGCGCGCCTTCTTCTGTGCCGCGATCAGCCGCTTCTCCAGGCTGTCGAGGTCGGAGAGCATCAGCTCCGTCTCCACCGTCTCGGCATCGCGGATCGGGTCCACGCTGCCTTCCACATGGGTCACGTCGCCATCCTCGAAGCAGCGCAGCACGTGCACGATGGCATCCACCTCGCGGATGTTGGCCAGGAACTGGTTGCCCAACCCCTCGCCCTTGCTGGCGCCGCGCACCAGGCCGGCGATATCCACGAATTCCAGGCTGGTCGGCACGGTCTTCTGCGACTTGCCGATCTTGGTGAGCATATCGAGGCGCGGATCGGGCACCGCCACGCGGCCCACATTGGGCTCGATGGTGCAGAACGGGTAGTTCGCCGCCTGCGCCGCCACGGTGGCGGTGAGTGCGTTGAACAGCGTGCTCTTGCCCACATTGGGCAGGCCGACGATGCCGCAGTTGAATCCCATTATTTCGTTTCCTGCGTCAGGAGCGCCACGCGCGTCATGAAATCTTCGGGTTTGTCGGCCGCCAGCATCGGCGCGGCATCCGCCACGGCATCCAGCAGCGCGATCAGCCAGTCCTGGTCCACCTTGTGGAAATCGCCCAGCACGTGCCCGGTCACCCGCGCCTTGTCGCCGGGGTGGCCGATGCCCAGCCGAACGCGCCAGTAGTCGGGCGTGCCCAGCTGGCGGTCCATGCTGCGCAGGCCGTTATGCCCCGCCGCCCCGCCGCCCTTCTTCACCCGCACCTTGCCGGGTGCCAGATCCAGTTCGTCGTGGAAGGCGGTGATGTCGGCCGGTGCCAGCTTGAAGAAGCCGGCGGCCGGCTGAACGCTCTCGCCAGAGGCGTTCATGTAGGTCATCGGCTTCAGCGCCAGCACCTTGATGCCGCCGATGCTGCCTTCGGCCACCAGGCCCTTGAAACGCTGCCGCCACGGGGAGAACCCGTGGCGGTGCGCAATCCGGTCCAGCGCCATGAAGCCGATGTTGTGGCGCTGGCGCAGCATGCCGGGCTCAGGATTGCCCAGCCCCACCCACAGCTTCACGTCATCGGCCCCCCAATGTCAGTCCTTGGGCGGATTACTTCTTTTTCGCGGCGGGCTTCGACGGCGCCTTGGAGCCGCCAGCCGGCGTCGCCTCGGCGGCCTCGGCCATCTTGGTCGGCGCAGCCACCGTGGCGATCACGAAGTCGCGGTCGGTGATGGTCGGCTTAATGCCCTCGGTGCCCTTCAGGTCGGACCAACGGATGTTGTCGTTGATGTCCAGCGGGCCCAGGTCGGCATCGAAATGCGGCGGCACGGTATCGGGGTCCACCAGGCATTCCACGGTGTGGCGCACCACGTTCAGCATGCCACCGCGCTTCAGGCCCACGGAGGTCAGCTCGTTGTGGAACACAACGGAGACGGCCACGCGGATCTTCTCGCCGGGGGCAAGGCGCTGGAAATCCACATGTTCCGGCTTGTCGGTCACCGGGTGGAACTGCACGTCGCGGATCAGGGCGCGGGTGCTTTCATTGCCCACCTTCAGCTCGAACAGGCGCGAGCGCCAGCCGGACTGGTGGATTTCCTTCAAGACCGCCTTGGGCTCAAGGGCGATCAGGGTCGGCGCCTGCTTGGCACCGTAGATAACAGCGGGCACAAGGCCCTGCCGCCGGGTCGCGCGTGCTGCCCCCTTACCTGCACGCTCGCGCGAAGCGGCCTCGATCGTCACGAAGTTGGCCATTTTCTCGCTCCAGATGAACGTAAAGCGCCGGCCTCCAGGGGTGCCGGCGCCTAGACTTTTCGGTTGCCACCCGATCGGGGGGCAGCGGCGACGTAGCAAGCCCGGCGGTCGCGCGCAAATGCCTTGACCGGTGGGGAGGCATGCGAGCCTCATTGCGCCCATGGAATTCCTGGTCCTGGTGGCGCTGGCCGTCGTCGTCGGATGGGTGCTCGGCATCGTCGGGTTCTTCCAGGCCCGCAGCGCGCGGCGCGAACTGGCCGAGCTGCGCCGCGCCCTGGCCGAGGGCCGCCCGATCACCGCCGAGGTTGATCCCATTGCGGCCGGCGAGGCCGCGCCCTCCCCCGAACCAGCCCTGCCACCAGGCGCCCGCCCCTCCCCCTTCGGCCCGCCGCCCACCCAGCGCGGCTCGGTGCCCCAGGCCGGCTTGGTGCCGGAAGCGGCGCCCGAACCGCCGCCCCCGCCGGCGGGCCCGAAGATCGATATCGAGGCGCTGCTCACCATGCGCTGGGGCGTCTGGCTGGGTGCCGCCGCCCTGCTGCTCGCCGGCGTGTTCCTGGTGCGCTACGGGGTGGAGGAGGGCTGGCTCGGCCCCGCCGTGCGTTGCGTGCTGGCCATGCTGCTCGGCCTCGCCCTGCTGGCCGGCGCCGAATGGCTGCGCCGCCGCCCCGCGCCCGAACGCCCCGACGGCATCGACCCCGAGGCCCCGATCCCGCCCGAACTGTTGCTGGCCGATCACGGGCCCGCGGCGCTGGCGGCCGGCGGGGCCGCAGTGCTGTTCGGCGCCGCCTATGCCACCGGGGCGATGTATGGCCTCGTGCCGCCGCTGGTCGGCTTCGTGCTGATGGCCGCCGCATCCCTGGTGGGCCTCATCGCCTCCCTGCGCTTCGGCCCGCTGGTCGGCGTGGTGGGCGTGGCCGCCGCCTTCGCCACGCCCGCGTTGGTGGAAACCACCACCCCCAACGCGCCGGGCCTGTTCGGCTACCTGCTCTTCGTCACTGCCGCCGCGGTGGCCGTGGTGCGCTTCAGCGCCTGGGCCTGGCTGGGCTGGATCGCCACCATCGCCGGCGCGGTCTGGGTGGGGCTTTCTGCCACCGGCGCGCTCGGCACCGCGTATTGGGCGCCCGGCCTGTTCGTGCCCGCCGCCGCGGCCCTCCATTTGCTGGGCCTGCCACGCGCGGCACTGGATCATCCCGTGGGCCTGCGCCTCTCCTGGGTGCCATTCCTCGCCCTCGGCCTCGCCGGTGTGATCCTCTCGGGTGAGGTGACGGATTTCTCCGTGCGCCTCGGCGTGCTGCTCCTCGCCCCCCTCGCCGTGGCCGTCGGCGCGCGCGACGCACGGCTGGACCGCCTGCCCTGGCTCGCCGCCCTACTGTTCGTGCTGACACTTCTCGTCTGGGCCATGCCCGCCTGGCAGCCCACCGGCGAGACGATCACGGTGGAAGGCGCAGTGCAGGCCTTCCTGCCCGGCGCCTGGGCCCCGCAGGTGATCCAGCCCCTGCTGTTCACCGCGATCTCGATGGGCGCCTTCTTCGCCCTGTGCGGCTTCGTGCTGGAACGCTGGGGCGACCGCCCGGTGCGCTGGGCCAGGCTGGCCGCTACGGTGCCGGTCGTCACCCTCGGCATCACCTACCTGCAGGTCGCCCGCTTCCAGGCCGACGCCGCCTGGGCCCTGGCCGCCGCCGCCCTGGCCGCCATCTCTGTCGCCGCCGCCACGGCCGCGATGAAGGAAGGCGGGCTGCAACGAGCCGGAGCCCACGCCGCCGGCGCCATCGCCGCGATCTGCGTCGGCCTCGCCATCGTGCTGCACGACCACTGGGTCACGCTCGCCATCGCCCTGATGCTCCCCCCGCTGGCCTGGATCGAGGCGCGCACGGACCTCCCCGCCCTGCGCCGCGTGGCCCTGGCCGTCGCCGCGCTGGTCATCATCCGCCTGCTCGGCAACTGGTACGTGCTGGATTACGGCTTCGGCACCGCCCCGGTGGCGAACGGCCTCTGGCTCGCCTACGCGGTGCCCGCCGCCTGCTTCTGGCTCGCCGCCCGCATGTTCCTGCGCCGCGGCGACGACCTCGCCGTGGCGGTGCTGGAAGCCGGCGCCATCGCCTTCGCCAACGTCTTCGTCGCACTGCAGATCCGCCACTGGCAGGGCAGCGGCGACTTCGAAGCCGACAGCACCAGGCTGGAGATGGGCCTGCACGTCTCCGCCCTCGGCGCCCAAGCCCTGGCCGGCCTCATGCTCTCCCGCCGCGCCGGCCGCCGCGTGCTCGCCATCGCCTGGCGCATCCAAGGCATGCTCGCCCTGCTCGGCGGCGTGCTGCTGCTGCTCGCCAACCCCGTCTGGATGGACGACGCATCGAGCCACACCGAGCTCGCCTTCGCCTACCTCGTCCCTGCCCTGCTGGCCGGCGCCGTCCTGGCCCAGCGCGAACTCGCCCGCGCCCTCAAGCCGCTCGGCTTCTACGCCCTGCTCGCAGGCTTCGCCTGGCTGAGCCTCACGGTCAGGCTTTCCTTCCACCCCGACGCCACGCTCGGCGACGCCGAGCTGACGGAGGCGGAGATGTGGACCCTCTCCGGCGCCTGGCTCGCCTATGGCGCCGCGTTGATGGCCACCGGCATCCGCCTGCGCGCCCGCAGCGTGCGCCTGGCCGCTTTGGGCGTGATCGCCGTGGTGGTCGCCAAGGTGTTCCTGCTGGACATGGCCGAGCTGGGCGGGCTGTGGCGCGTGCTGAACTTCCTCGGCCTCGGCCTCAGCCTGATCGCGCTGGGCGCCGTGTTCCGCCGCTTCGTCGCTACCGCGAAACCCGACCCAGAAACGCCAGCAACGCCGCCGTAACCGCCTGCGGCTGCTCCTGCTGCACCCAGTGCCCGGCGCCCTCCACCAGCACCGGTGGCCCCATGTCGGTGAAGGCGCGCGTCCACATCCGCTCCAGCGCCCCCGGCGACTGGTGGATGCCCCAATCCTGCGCCCCGGCCACGAACATCGCCGGAATGTCGATCGTGCGCCCGGCGAACATCTGCTGCTCCGCCACCAGCGCGGGGTCGAAGCGGCAGCGATACCAGTTGAGCCCGCCCTGGAACCCCGTGCGGCCAAACTCCGCCGAATACACCGCCAGCTCCGCCTCGCTCAGCCACCGGCACGAAGCCACCTGCAGCGGGGATGGCATATGCGCCGCCACCGTCTCGGCCATCGTCTCGCCGTGCTCCATCACGTAGTACGTCGGCAGCTTCGCCATTTCCTCCGCCGTCCAGCCCGCTAGCGGAAACGGACGGTTGCCCGCCCAATCCGCAGATTTGTGATGGTAGTAGGCACGCAGGAAATCATGCAGCCCCTGCGGTGCGTGCAGTATGTCTGCATCGGCCGGGCGCGCGGAATAGTAGCGCTGGTAGTGCTTGCGCGGCCGCGCAAGCGCCGCCAGCGCCGCATCGATATCCCCCATCCCCGCGCCCAGCCCAGGCGCCCCGGTGAACGGCGCGCTCATCAGCACCACGGAGCGGTACACGTCCGGCCGCAGCAGCGCGCTCCATCCCGCCACCGAAGCCCCGAAATCATGCCCCACCACACAGGCCGCGCGCTCATGCCCCAGCGCCCGCACCAGCAGGAAGGCGTCGCGCGCCAAATTGGCCATGCGGAACGGCGCCAGATCGCCATCGTACTCCGCCACCCACCCCGCGGTGCGGCCATAGCCGCGCTGGTCCGGCGCCACGGCATGAAAGCCCGCCCGCCCCAGCGCCGGCAGCACATGACGCCAAGACCACGCCAGTTCCGGAAACCCATGCAGCAGCAGCACCAGCGGTGCGCCGGGCTCGCCGGCCTCCAGCACATGCATGGCGAGCTCACCCGCCTGCACATGCCGCGCCCGCACCCCCTCCGGCAGCAACCCTGCGTCCAACGGCGTCATGTCCGCACCACCCGCACCACGGCAATGATCATGTGCAGCCCCGCCATGCACAGCGACAGCGGCAGCCGCATCATCAGCCACCACTCCGGCGCCACATACCGCCGCGTCAGCTCCCGGTCGCCCCACAGCACCGCCAGGAACAGGCCGGAGAGCACCGCCACGCTCAGCGGCGTCAGCACATACACCACCCCCCAGGCCGCCAAGGACGGCAACACCGCGATCCCCAGCCACAGCATCAAATCGCGCGGATGCCCCCGCGCCGCGCCCAGCCCCCACCAGGCCCCGCCCAGGAAACTCAGGATCACCGCGCCATAGGTCGCCGCCGCCCGAAACGCCATGTCCTGCTGCGCCCGCGCGGCAAACAACATCACCAGCAGCGCCGCCACCGTGGGCAACAACCCGGCGGCACCGAGAACGAGCGCGGGGCGAGGAGGAAGCTTGGTGCGGTCGAGCATGGCCAAGCCGTACCCCAGGCAGCCCGGGGATTCAAGAAAGCGCGTTCTTTTTTGAAAAAAAGAACCAAAAAACTTTTCCGACTTGGGTCCGTGCCAGACCAACCCTCCGTGCGCAAACGAATGAAGTCTTTTTTGCTTCTTTTTTCTTCAGAAAAAAGAAGACTCTTCCCTTCCCTGGAATCCTTCCCACCTCCCGCCCATGCCCATCCTCCTCCCAATCTTCGCCGACCAGCTCACCCCCACCCTCGCCTCGCTCCGCGCCGCCGACCCGGCCGATGCCGTGGTGCTGATGGCGGAGGTGGCGGCGGAGGCCGGCTACGTGCCGCATCACCGCAAGAAGCTCGCCTTCCTGTTCAGCGCCATGCGCCACTTCGCCGAGGAGCTCCGCGCCATCGGCTGGCGCGTGGACTACGTGGCGCTGGACGATCCCGCCAACACCGGCACCCTCTCGGGCGAGCTGTCCCGCGCCGCCACCCGCCACGGCGCCACCCGCGTCGTCGCCACCCTGCCCGGCGAATGGCGTGTGCTGCAGGACATGCAAACCTGGGAAGCAACGGTCGGCGTCCCGGTGATCCTGCTGGAGGACGACCGCTTCCTCTGCCCCCGCACGCGCTTCGAAGCCTGGGCGCGCGGCAAGAAGCAGCTGCGCATGGAATTCTTCTACCGCGAGATGCGCCGCGAAACCGGCCTGCTGATGAACGGTGCGGAACCCGAAGGCGGAAGCTGGAACTACGACGCCGAGAACCGCAAGCCGCCGAAGAAGGGCCTCGCCCTGCCGGAGCCGCACCGCTTTGAACCCGATGCGATCACCCAGGAGGCGCTCGATCTCGTCGAACAGCACTTCCCCGATCGCTTCGGCGATTTGCACCCGTTCTGGTTCGCCACCACCCGCGCCGATGCCGAAGCCGCCTTCGCCCGCTTCCTGCGGCTGGGGCTGCCGAATTTCGGCGACTACCAGGATGCCATGCTGCGCGGCGAGGCCTTCCTGTTTCACGCCGTGATCGCCCAGTACCTCAATTGCGGCCTGCTGGACCCGATGGCGGTCTGCCGCGCCGCGGAGGCCGAGTACCGCGCCGGCCGCGCGCCCCTGGCCTCCGTGGAGGGTTTCATCCGCCAGATCCTCGGCTGGCGCGAATATGTCCGCGGCATCTACTGGCGAGAGATGCCGGAGTACGTGGAGCAGAACGCGCTGGAAGCCACCCGTCCCCTGCCTGGCTTCTACTGGTCCGGCGAGACGAACATGGCCTGCCTCGCCGCCGTGGTGAAGCAGACACGGCGCGAGGCCTATGCCCACCACATCCAGCGCCTGATGGTCACCGGCAACTTCGCCTTGCTGGCCGGGATCGACCCCAGGCAGGTCCATGAGTGGTACCTGGCCGTCTATGCCGATGCCTATGAATGGGTGGAGTTGCCCAACACCCTGGGCATGAGCCAGTTCGCCGATGGCGGCCTGCTGGCCAGCAAGCCCTATGCGGCCAGCGGCGCCTATATCGACCGCATGAGCGACTACTGCGCTGGCTGCCGGTTCGACGTGAAGGCGAAGAACGGTCCCACGGCGTGCCCGTTCAACTATCTCTACTGGGACTTCCTGGCCCGCAACCGGGCCATGCTGGGCCGCAACCCGCGGCTGGGGCCGGTATGGCGCACCTACGATGCGCTGCCGGTGGAACGGAAGGCGGCGATCGCGCGCGATGCGGCCGGGTTCCTCGCCGAATTGACCTGATCGGGCGGCGGGCGCACCTTTCCCGGGTCAGAGGATCGCCCAGGAGAGCCCCATGTCCCCCGCCGCGCGGCAGATGGCGTTCATCAACCTTGCCCACAGCTTCACCCACTACTGCCTGCTGATCCTGCCCACCGCCGTGCTGGCAATGGTGCTGATGCCGGATGGGCCGTTCGGGGACGACTACGAGCTGATCCTGCCGCTGGCCACTGGCGGGTTCGTGCTCTACGGCCTGCTCTCCCTGCCGCAGGGCTGGCTCGCCGCTCGGTTTGGGCGGCACAATCTGATGACGGCGTTCTTTCTCGGCGCCGGGCTTTCGATGATCGGCACGGGGCTCGCGCCCTCGCCGCTGTGGCTCGCCGTGGCGCTGGCGGCGACGGGATCGTTCGCGGCGATCTACCATCCGATCGGCACGGCGCTGCTGGTGGATGTGGCCGGGGAGAAGCCGGGCCAGGCGATCGGGCTCAACGGCGTGTTCGGCAATGTCGGCGTGGCGATGGCGCCGATGATCACCGCCTTCGTGGCGTTCCGCTGGGGCTGGCACTGGGCGTTCATCCTGCCCGGGGTTCTGTGCACCCTGGCCGGGCTGGTCTGGCTGCGGGAGCCGGTGTTCGACCATTCCACCCGTAAGGCCGGCAAGCCGTTCCCGGAGATTCCGCCGCATCTGGTGCGCCGGGCGATGATCGTGCTGCTGATGGTCGCCGCCGTCTCCGGGCTGGTGTTCAACGCCTTCACCCTGCTGCTGCCCAAGCTGATGCAGGAGCGGCTGGCGGGCGATCCCGGGCTGCTGCCGCTGGCCGGCGTGGCCGCCACGGTGGCGACACTGTGCGGGGCGGTGACGCAGCTGACGGTGGGGCGCTTCATCGACCGGACGACGCTGCGGCAGATGTTCCTGCCGATGGCCGTGGTGCTGGTGCCCGCGCTGGCGGCCCTTGCCTATGTGGATGGCTGGCTGGCGGTGCCGGTGGCCGGCGTGGTGGCCGCGGTGCTGTTCGGGCAGGTGACGGTGAACGAGACGATGACCGCGCGCTACATCTCCCCTGCCCTGCGCACGCGGATGTATTCCGTGCGCTTCTTCATCGGCTTCCTGGGCAGCGCCGCCTCTGCCCCGTTGATCTCCTTCCTGTATGCCCGCACCGGCAGCCAGGGGGCGTGCCTTTCGGTACTGGCGGGGTTCGCGGTGATCACGCTGTGCTGCGCCTGGTTCTTCCCCAACCGGCGCGAGGAGCTGAACCCGGAGCTGTGGGCCGAAAACGCGCCGCGCCGTGGGGTGCCGGCGGCGGCGGAATAGTCGCCTTGGATTTGCCCGCCGCACACGCCATCTTGCGGGAATGAAGCGACGCGCCCTGCTGGCCCTCGGCCTGCTGTCCCCCCTGCCCGCCCTGTCCCAGCCGCGCCCGCCCACGCCGGCGCTGCGGCCGGCCACGCTGTCGGCGCAGGACCGGGCCGATATCGGGCGGATCGAGGGCTACCTGAACGCGCTGCGCACCATGCGGTCGCGGTTCCTCCAGGTGGCGCCGGATGGGCAGGTGACGGAGGGCAATGCCTGGATCCAGCGGCCGGGCCGCATGCGGTTCGAATACGACCCGCCCTCGCCGCTGATGCTGGTGGCGGGCAGCGGCAACGGGTTGTTCTACGACAAGTCCCTGAAGCAGGTGAGCTACTTCCCGCTCAGCTCCACGCCGCTGGGCATCCTGCTGTCGGAGAATCTGAAGCTGGCCGGCGAAGTGACGGTGAGCGCGGTGGAACGGCTGCCGGGGCAGGTGCATGTGGTGCTCTACCGCACCGCCTCCCCGGGCGATGGCACGCTGACGCTGGTGTTCGCGGACGAGCCGCTGTCGCTGCGGCAGTGGATGATCACCGACCCGCAGCAGCGCGAGACGACGGTATCGCTGTTCAACGTTTCGGTCGGCGGCACGTTCGACCAGAAACTGTTCGACACTGCCGATCCCAGGCTGCGGGAATAGCTATTCCGGCACGCGGGATTGTGTTCATCTGTTTGCCACGATCCCGCTTCATCCTGCGCCAGCGCATCCTGTTTCGAGGCCCATGAAACCGCTCATTGGCATTTCCTGCTGCGTCAAGCAGTTCGGCGTGTTCGGCACCGCGAACCACGCCGCTTCCCACACCTATATCCATGCCACCGACAATGTGGTCGGCGGGGTGCCGATCCTGGTGCCGGCGAACGGGGCGCTGGCGGATATCGCCACGCTGGTCTCCCGGCTGGACGGGCTGATCCTGACCGGCAGCCGCAGCAACGTGGCGCCGACCAACTACGAGGGGCCGGCGCATGCCGAGGGCACCCCGGAGGATCATGACCGCGATGGCGTGACGCTGCCGCTGATCCGTGCGGCGGTGGCGGCCGGGCTGCCGGTGTTGGCGATCTGCCGCGGCATGCAGGAGATGAACGTGGCCCTGGGCGGCAGCCTGCACCAGCGGCTGCAGGATTTGCCGGACCGGATCGACCATTCCACCCCGATGTCGCCGCACCCAAGGGTGCGCACCGGCAAGTCCCACGCCGTGCGGGTGGCGCCGGGGTCGTGGCTGCACCGGGTGTGCGGGCGGAGCGAGATTCCGGTGAATTCGCTGCACAACCAGGGCGTGGACCGGCTGGCGCCGGGGTTGGTGGTGGATGCCACCGCGCCGGACGGGACGGTGGAGGCGGTGCATGCCACCTCTGGCCCCGGCTTCGCGGTGGGGGTGCAGTGGCACCCGGAATACGACTGGGAGCGGGATGAGATTTCCCGCCAGATCTTCGTGGCCTTCGGCGAGGCGGTACGAGCCCGCCTCGCTGTGCCGGCGCGGCTTTCGGCCGCCGACTAGCCAGGCTCCCGCTCGCCGTTCAGCGGCAGGGCGATGAAGCTGCTGGCCTCGCCGCGCTGGAGCTGGATGGCCACGGCGGGGCGGCCGGCCTTGCGGGCGGCTTCAACGGCGGCGGCGACATCGGACGGGGTGTTCACGGCCCTGTCCCCCGCGCGCAGGATGATGTCGCCCGGCTGCAGGCCACGGGATTCCGCGATGCTGCCGGGGGCGACCTGGATCACCGCGGCCCCCTCCCCTTCCGGATTCGGGCGCAGGGCCAGGCCGAGGGCACCGGCGCGGCCCGGTTGCGGGGCGCCTTGGACGCCGGCCTTGCGGTCCGGCGCTTCGCCGAGGGCGATGCGGTGCAGGACGGGCTTGCCGTCGCGCTGGACGGTGACGGCCAGGCTGGCGCCGGGCTTGCTCTCGCCGATCGTGCCGGCGAGGTCGCGCGGGGCGCGGATCGGACGGCCATCGATCTCTGTCACCACATCGCCGGCGCGCAGGCCGCCGCGGGCGGCGGGGGAGCCGGGTTCCACGCCGGCGATCATGGCGCCCATGGGCTCCTCGAGGCCGAGGGCGCCGGCCAGCTCACGGTCGATCGGCTGGAGCGAGACGCCGAGCCAGCCGCGTTCCACCTTGCCGGATTGCTTGAGGCTTTCAACCACGCGGTGGGCGAGCTTGGACGGGACGGCGAAGCCGATGCCGATATTGCCGCCGGAGGGGGAGAGAATGGCGGTGTTCACGCCGACCACCTCGCCCTGGGTGTTGAACAGCGGGCCACCGGAATTGCCGGGGTTGATCGAGGCATCGGTCTGGATGAAGTCGTCGTACGGGCCGGCGCCGATCTGGCGGCCGCGGGCGGAGACGATGCCGGCGGTGGCGGAGCCGCCGAGGCCGAAGGGGTTGCCCATGGCGAGCACGGGCTCGCCCACCCGCAGCGTGTCTGAATTGCCCCAGGGGACGGTTGGGAGCTGGACGCCGGCCTCGATCTTCAACAGGGCGATATCGGTCTTTGGATCGGCGCCGACGACGCGGGCGGGAAGCTGGCGGCCATCGGACAGCTCGACCGTGACGCGATCCGCCTCGCCCACCACGTGGTTGTTGGTGACGACGAAGCCGGCGGGGTCGATGATGAAGCCGGAGCCCTGGCCCATGGTGCGGCGTTGGCGCTCGGCTTGCGGGCCTTGCGGGCGCTGGCCCTGGCCGTAGCGGCGGAACAGCTCTTCGAGCGGGGTGCCGCGCAGTTCGGGCGGGACATCCTGCTGGGCCTGTTCATGGCCGACGACGGCGACGCGGACGACGGCGGGGCCGACCTGGGCGACGAGGTCGGCGAAGTTGGACGGCGTGGTGATGGGGGCTGCCACCGGGGCCGGCGGGCGCTGGGCCAGGGCCGGGGGGGCGGCAGCCAGCGGCAGGGCCAGGGTGAGGGCGAAGATGGGGATGAGGGCGGCGGAACGGGCCATGTCTGATACTCCCAAAGTGTCGGAGCTGTGTTTCCGACGGGACGGCAACACACATACGCCTGGTACGGGGCGGTTCCAGTTACGGCTCCGACATGGCCAGGGGGGGCTTTTGTTCATGTAGGCGGGTGGATTTGCAGGCGGAACAAGGGCGGCGGGATGTCCGCTGTATGTCCGGTTGGACATGAGGGCGCGCGACAGGGGGTGTTGGATGACGGGGCGGACATGAATGGGGGGGCGGACGCAGGGTCGCACGTGATTGTGATTTTGATACCGGAACGTTAAGGGCGCCATTCCGGTGCAGGCCGGGTGAGACGCAAAAAAAATTCGGGCTGGGGTGGTCAGGTTCGGGGGGAGATGGCGCGCGCGGGGCTGCGGCCGGCAGGCTCCGGCGGGGTGCGCAGCCGATAGGCGGGGGTAGGGAGTAGGGGCGCGGGAAAGGCGGGGCGGAAGCCGCGGCCGGGCTGGCAGCGGACCATCCAATCGCGCGGGATCGGACCCTTGCCGGCCAGGGGGTGCCGGCGGCGGCGAGGGGCCGCCTGCCAGCGGCGGGCCAGCGCCACCAGCCCATCGAGCAGACGCACCAGGAGCGCCAGCACCAGCGCATGCGCCGCACCCAGCTCCGCCGTGCTCTGCTTGAGCGCCGCGAAGCGGTCGGCGAGGGGGAAGGGGTGTGTCTGCATGCGGCGATATATAACTAACTCTGTTAGTCACTGCAAGGGGGGATTGAGTACGTACGTGGAGGGAAGGAAGGGTCTTCTTTTTCTGAAGAAAAAGAAGCAAAAAGACTTTATTTTTTGGGCCTTGCCAGCGTGAGAGGGACACTACGGTGTCGGTCGGCTGGATTGCTTCGCTTCGCTTGCAGTGATGGTATAGTTAAGAATATTTTTTATTTAGGCTCTAAATGGCCGACGTCACGGCCAGCGCATACTCATCTTGCTGTCCAGGCGCTGACTCACTGGACGCACCATCGCCTGGCTCAATCGCCACTGCCACAGTTCCATCAGATACAGACCGCGAGCACGTAACGCGGGCAAGCCGAGGAGGCTGGGATATCGCACTCCAAAATGGATATGCGATATCCCTCACCCAGCGATGGAACCGGCCCTGACCGTCGCCGGCCGGGCTGTGCAGCCTGGGCTAGGCCAGGCTGACCGAAGCGGCCTCGGGCCCCTTGGAGCCCGTAACAACGCTCATTCGCACCGACTGGCCTTCGTTCAGCGTGGTGAGGCCGGCACGTTCCAGCGCCGTGGCGTGCACGAACACGTCCTTGCCGCCCGTATCCGGCGTGACGAAGCCGAAGCCCTTCTGGGCGTTGTACCACTTCACGATGCCCACGACCTCGGTGGCGTCGCTCATGTCCAGCTGGCGGCGGGGGCGGTCGCTGCGCTCGGGACGGGGGCCCGCCGGCGCGCGGCGCGCCGGTTGCTCGCCGCCGGTTCCCTCGGTGATGGACAGCACCTCGTCCACCTGAAGACCCTTCTGGCCCTTGCTGATGCGCACCTTCAGCACCGAACCCGGTGCCACGGACTGCACACCGCTGGCGCGCAGCGCGCTCATGTGCAGGAAGGCATCGCCCTTGCCGCTGGCCAGGGACACGAAGCCGAAGCCCTTCTCGGCGTTGTACCAATTAACCGTCGCCGCTTCCTCGGGTGCCGAGCTGCTGGGGGCGAACGACGGGAATGACGGCATTTCCGGGGCATTGCCGAACCGGCTGCTGTCATCGTCGTTCCAACCGCGGGACTGCCGCTGCCGGTGCTCTTTCGATCTATGCAAGGCTAAGACTTCCTTCGTTCACGTCGCCAGTGCCGGTCCAAGTGGCATCAGCACGGCTAGATAGCGATCTAACGCGGCTTCTTGAAGCCCCAACACGTGATGATTGCGCGAGGCCGCCCAGCGCCCACGGCGCGGCGGGGTGTGTGTGTTGCTTCCCGGTCACGCTGCCTCCGGCACCTGACCGAACACGCCCAGGAATTCCGGCTCGCCATAATCGCCGGCCTCCTCATCAGCCATGATGCGGACAACGTGGGCGCCGATGGCCATGCCGCTTGCCATTGCCTTCTCCGCACGGCGCTCGGCATCGGCGGCGTTGCGGCAGGCCACGGGCTGGCCGGGCTTCAGGCCACCGCGGCGGCCCTGGACGTAGGGCTGGAAGATAATGCGTTCTGCGACCGCCATGGCGGGCCTCCGGATCGTGGTGCGTCGTCTGGCACGGCGGGATGCCACGCCCCTGGACCGATGCGGCGCCACAGCGGGGTCAACCACTCCATTATGCGCCCAACAAGCGGTTCCGCCAAGCGTTCCGAGACGCATTGGACGCCAGGACCCGTCATTATCCCTCGCGCACCCGGGCCAGGCTGGAATCCACCCGCCCGCGCCGCGCTCCCCCCCCCCGGCGGATCGCCGTGCCGGATCGACGTGCCGGATCGACGCGCCGGGGCGGAAGGAACCGCGGGGGAGGCACCCAACCAAGGGAGCGCGTTCCTTTTCCCTGGAAAAAGAAACGCCTGCCTACCTGCGCGCCGGCGCCGGCGGCGGCTGTGCCTCATCGGTGGCGCGCCGCGGCGTGCCATCCAGGTTGAAGCGTTCCACCGCCAGGCCCAGCCGCGCCTCGGTCAGCACCTTCTGCACGCCTTCCTGGATGGTTTTGCTGCGCAGCCCGTCATACGCCTCCTCGAAGGCCGGCGGCGGGGCGCTGCGGCGCCCTTCCACGCGGATGACGTGCCAGCCGAACTGCGTCTTCACGGGGGTTTCCGTGATCTGGCCCACTTTCAGCCCGAACGCCGCCTCGGCGAACTCCGCCACCATGTCGCCCTTCTTGAAGAAGCCCAGGTCTCCGTCGCCGGAGGCCTTGTCGCTGCTGCGCGCCTTGGCGATCGCGGCGAAATCACCGCCCTTCTTCAGTTCGGCGATCACGCCCTTCGCATCCGCCTCGCTGGCCAGCAGGATATGGCGCGCATGCACCTCTTCCTCGCCCGGCTTGCCGGCGATCTCGCGGTCGTAGCGGGCGCGCAGCTCGGTCTCGTTCACCAGCGGCCCCACCTCCCGGCCGATCAGCGCCTGTTGCAGCGCCTGATCCTGGGCGCGCGCGATCTGCCGCGCCACCGCCGCTTCCTTGTCCATGCCGCGCTTGCGGGCCAGCTCCACGATCGCCGCGCGGTCGATCAATTGGTCCAGCAGCAGCGGATAGAGCATGCCGGGCGGCATGGAGCGCATTTCGGCGGGCAGGCCCTGCGCGGCATCGGCCAGGTCGGACAGGCGGATTTCCTTGCCGTTCACCCGCGCCACCACCGGGTCGGCGGGAGCCTGGCCAGCGGGGGCCTGACTAGCGGGGGCCTGACTAGCGGGGGCCTGGGCGGCGGCTGGCGCCGGTGCGGGCGCCTGGGCCAGGGACGGGGCGGCGAAAACGAGGGCCAGGGGCAGGGCGGTGGCAGCCAGTGTGGCGGCCAGGCGCGGCCGGAAGCCGTGGATCAGCATGCAGAAAGGTCCTTATGGAAGTGGCGCAATCATGGACGAGCCCGCCTTGCGCGACAAGCAAGCAGCCCACGCATGCGTGCACGGCATATGAGAGGGCATGAACGCCGGCGGCTGCGGAGGCCTGCCGTGGCGTTTGACACGCCGCTGTCGTTGACCCCGCCCCGCCCGGGTCCTATCTGACCGCTTTGGGGTGGCCGGCGTGCGCTGTGCGGCGTGCGCCGCCCGTCCTGTGACGCGTATCCCGCGAGGGGTCTTCTCCCGTATAGGGTGTTCATGTTCGCAGCCATTGCCCGCGCCATCTTCGGCACCGCCAACGACCGCTCGCTGAAGGCCTACCAGCGCCGCGTGCCGCAGATCAACGCGCTCGAGCCCGCCATGGAGGCCCTGTCGGACGACGCCCTGCGTGGCAAGACCGCGGTGTTCCGCGAACGCCTGGCCCAGGGTGCCACGCTGGATTCCCTGCTGCCGGAGGCCTTCGCCGTGGTGCGCGAGGCCAGCCGGCGCGCGCTGGGCATGCGCCATTTCGACGTGCAGATGATCGGCGGCATGGTGCTGCACGACGGCAAGATCGCCGAGATGAAGACCGGCGAGGGTAAGACCCTGGTCGCCACCCTGCCGGTGTATCTCAATGCCCTGCCCGGCAAGGGCGTGCATGTCGTGACCGTGAACGACTACCTCGCCAAGCGCGACGCCGAGTGGATGGGGGTGCTCTACAACTACCTCGGCCTGTCTGTGGGCGTGATCGTGCACGGGCTGGAGGAATATGAGCGGCGCGACGCCTACGCGGCCGACATCACCTACGGCACCAACAACGAGTTCGGCTTCGACTATCTGCGCGACAACATGAAGTACCACCTGGACGACATGGTGCAGCGCGAGTTCGCCTACGCCATCGTCGACGAGGTGGACAGCATCCTGATCGACGAGGCGCGCACGCCGCTGATCATCTCCGGCCCCGCGGAGGACAGCTCCGACCTCTACCGCCGCGTTGATGCCGTGATGGTGGAGTTCGTGAAGGAGAAGGACCGCTACGAGAAGGACGAGAAGTTCCGCACCGTCAACATGACGGAAGCCGGCAGCGAGCTGCTGGAGGAGATGCTGCGCGATGCCGGCATCATCGCCGAGGGCAATCTGTACGACGTGTTCAACGTCTCCATCCTGCACCACGCCACGCAGTCCTTGCGTGCCCACGCGCTGTTTTCCCGCGACGTGGACTACATCGTGCGCCAGGACAAGGTGGTGATCATCGACGAGTTCACCGGCCGCATGATGGAAGGCCGCCGCTACTCCGAAGGCCTGCACCAGGCGCTGGAGGCCAAGGAACACGTGACCATCCAGGCCGAGAACCAGACGCTGGCCTCCATCACCTTCCAGAACTATTTCCGCCTCTACCCCAAGCTTTCCGGCATGACCGGCACGGCCATGACCGAGGCCGACGAGCTGGCCGAGATCTACAAGCTGGATGTGCTCGACATCCCCACCAACGTGCCCGTTCTCCGCAAGGACAACGACGACGAGGTGTACCGCTCGGCGGCCGAGAAATACGAGGCGGTGGCGACCCTGATCGAGGAAGCCCGCACCCGCGGCCAGCCGGTGCTGGTTGGCACCGTCAGCATCGAGAAATCCGAGCATCTTTCGGAGATCCTGAAGCGCAAGCGCATCCCGCACCAGGTGCTGAACGCCCGCTTCCACGAGCAGGAGGCCACGATCGTCTCCCAGGCCGGCGCGCCCGGGGCCATCACCATCGCCACCAACATGGCGGGCCGCGGCACCGACATCAAACTTGGCGGCAACGTGGAGATGCGCGTCAAGATCGAGCTGGCGGGCATTGCCGACGAGGCTGAGCGCGCCGCGAAGGAAGCCGCGATCCGTGCCGAGGTTACCGCCAACCACGATGTGGTGAAGGCTGCCGGCGGCCTGCTGGTGATCGGCACCGAGCGCCACGAAAGCCGCCGCATCGACAACCAGCTGCGTGGCCGCTCCGGCCGCCAGGGCGACCCCGGCGGCAGCCGCTTCTTCCTCTCCCTGGAAGACGACCTGATGCGCATCTTCGGCAGCGACCGCATGGGCGGCATGCTGCAGAAGCTCGGCCTGAAGGATGGCGAGGCCATCATCCACCCGTGGATCAACAAGGCGCTGGAGAAGGCGCAGAAGAAGGTGGAGGCGCGCAACTTCGACACCCGCAAGAACGTGCTGCGCTACGACGACGTGATGAACAACCAGCGCAAGGAGGTCTACGCCCAGCGCCGCGAGTTCATGCGCGCGGAGGATGTGAACGAGACCATCGCCGACATGCGCGGCGAGGTGCTCGCCACCATGGTGGCCCTGCGCATTCCCGAGAAGGCGTATGCCGAGCAGTGGCAGACCGCCGAGCTGGCCGAGGACGTGAAGCGCGTTTTCGCGCTGGACCTGCCCATCGTCGACTGGGGCCGCGAGGAGGGGATCGACGAGACCCAGATCCGCGAACGCATCGATGCCGCGGTGCGCGAGATGATGGCCGCGAAGGCCGCCAATTTCGGGCCGGAGACCATGCGCTACATCGAGAAGAGCCTGCTGTTGCAGCTGCTCGACCGCGTGTGGAAGGAGCACCTGCTGGCGCTGGACCATCTGCGCCAGGGCATCGGCCTGCGTGCCTATGGCCAGCGCGACCCGCTGAACGAATACAAGGCCGAGGCCTTCGCCCTGTTCAACGCCATGCTGGACGAGTTGAAGGAGCAGGTCACCAGCTTCCTCTCCCGCGTGGAGGTGAACGCGGAGCCGCCGCCGCCGGTGTTCCAGCCGTATGAGGAAACCCACCCGGCCCCGCAGACCAGCGAAGGCGGCTACGAATCCGGCGTGGAAGCCATGCCCACCCGCGTCACCGCCGGCCCGCTGCGCGCCACCGAGGTCGACCCCAACGATCCCAGCACCTGGGCCTCCACCCCGCGCAACGCCTCCTGCCCCTGCGGCTCCGGCAAGAAGTTCAAGCACTGCCACGGGCGTAACATGTAGCGTTTGTTTTCAGCGGCTTAAGGGGGCCGAGATGCCCCTTTTGCCGTTAGGCACGTGTTGGGCACCTGTGCTATTCAGCTGCTTGTCAGGCAGAAGTTAGGCACTGCGGCATGCAGGACGCTATCAAACTGGAGGGCGGCAAGCTCACGCTGTTCAAGCGCAACGGGCTTTGGCAAGCACGCATTTACGTGGGCGACCGACGCTATCTCTGGCGCAGCCTGAAGACCGCCAAACAAGTGGAAGCCCGCGCGGCTGGCATGCGCCTGTTGCATGAGACGCAGTTCAAGCAAGCGCAGGGTCTGCCAGTCACCAGCCGCAGCTTCAATGCCGTGATCGACGAGTACGTGGCATGGCGCCAGCGCGATCACGAGGTTGGCAGACAGGTGCCCAACAGCAGCACCAAGCACACCAGCGCCGCCATGCTGAGGCAGGTGCAGCGGGTGGTGAAGTTTTGGCGCGAATATGCAGGCACACGCGCCATCGATGCCGTGGATGACCGAGCCCTGCGCGACTATCTGCCCTGGCGCCGCGCCTACTACACGGGCGTTGCCCAGCTGCCCAAAAACGCCAAGCTGCATCCCACGGACAAAACCCTCCAATGGGAAATCATGCTGGGCAAGGCGCTGATCAAGTTCGCGCACGAGCAGGGCTATCGCGGCAGCAAGCCGCTGCCCACGTGGAGCTTCACGCCCAAGGTCAAGCGTGTGCGGCCAGCGTTCACGGTCATGGAATATCGCCAGCTTTATCGTGTCATGCGGCAGTGGGCCGCGGAACCTGTCACAGAGGCGTGGAGCCACTCGCGGCAGCTGCTGCGCGATTATGTGCTGATCCTAGCCAACTCAGGCCTGCGTGTGGGCGAGGCCAACTCCCTGCAGTGGCGCGATGTGGTGCCGTTTGTGGACGAGCACGGCCGCAAGAACGTGCAGCTGCATGTGCGGGGCAAAACAGGCCAGCGGGTGGTGATCCCGCGTGTGCGCGTGGCGATTTTCCTGGATCGGCTGAGCAGGCTCTATGACGGTGCTGACAGCGGCGATCTTGTGTTCCGCATGCGGGATGGCAGCGCTGTGACAACGCTGATTGATCAGTTCAATGTGGTGCTGGCTTTGGCTGGGCTCACGCACAACAGCGCGGGCGAAAAATACACGCTCTACAGCCTCAGGCACTTCTACGCAGTGCAGGCGCTGACCAAGGGCATCGACATCTACACCGTGGCGCGCAACATGGGCACGTCGGTGAAGATCATCGAGGACTATTACGGGCGTCATGCCACGCCCGTGGAGAGCGCTGGCAAGCTGGGTGGGCGTGTGCGGGTGGTGTGACACTTGGGTGTTGCACGCAGTCAAGCACACTGGCGCTTGAACAGCAGTTCAGACACCGCAGCCTAGCACGTGCATTGACTAAAACAATCACGTAATCAAGGCGTTAAGTGGTGGGCGGCACGCCATTCTGATTGTGCCAGCTGTCGTTCTTCATATTGTCACGATGTCGATATGGAGACGTGCTCATGAGCTATCTTGCCAAGCTGCAGTTGGTTACCCTCAAGCGTCGTGATGCGCTGCCACCCCTGGAACATCGACGTGCGCGGCTGATCGCCAGGCTTTCTGAGCAGCTGGCCTTGGCTGAGGCGCAGGCACAAGGCAAACGGCTGATTGTCAGCAAGCAGGCATGGACCCGCGATGACGACGGCAATCGACAGCGTGTGCAGGTCGATCGCGTGGTGCGGCCGTGGTGGTGGAGCGAGGGCACGGGCCTCGTGCTTGTTGTGCGCTATGGGGCGCGACCGCTGGAACTTGCCGCTGGCAAGCGTGCAATCGCCATTGCACATGCGCCCATGCTGCCTGGTGCCCTGAACACTGTGATTACAGCGGTGAAGGCTGGCGAACTGGATGGCGCCATGGCGGCGGCTGTGGAAGCCAGCAAGCTCAAGAGGGCGGGGAGGTGATTTGTGGCTTGGCACAGCGCCACAGTGCTGCGCCTTGGCAATGGGCTGCGGCCCCAAACACTGCTGCGTCAGCAGTGTTTGGCTGTAAGTCGTTGATATATCTAGTCCCTTGAACCACCACTGCCGTGGAGCAGAGTGGTTCAGCCGCTGTGGAAGCCAGCAAGCTCAAGCAGGGCGGGAGGTGATGGCAGGCTTGGGTCAGCGAGGGATTGGTTGCCTTGGGACTAGGCATAGTCAGATAGCACGATGCACGTGACGATTAATGTATCTTGCGGCCGCGATGTTCTTTTTTACCGCCTCCTTAACCTTCATGCTGCCGCTGGATGCATTGCCGCCGACTGCATGCTGTGCAACGGTCAAACTGCATGCAGGAGGCTGGGTGATGCAGCGGTGGCGCGGACTGGCTGTTGTGGCGTGTGTGGTGTTGGGCATGAGCGGTGCAGCACGAGCTGATTGGCTTGCTGATGCGGCAGCTGCACACGCACGTGGCGATTATCGCGCTGAAATAAACATTCTCAAACCACGCGCAGACCAAGGCAACGCAGCCGCACAACACATGCTGGGATTGTCGTATGAATACGGCCAAGGTGTTGTTCAGGATTACAAAACTGCGTCTAAATGGTATACCTTGGCTGCTGAACAGGGTAATGCAGGCGCACAATACAATCTGGGTTTAATGTATCATAATGGTCAAGGCGTGGTACGCGATTACAAGACCGCAGCGAAATGGTATACCTTAGCTGCTGAACAGGGTTCTGCATCCGCACAAAACAACCTGGGCTTTATGTATGCCAATGGTCAAGGTGTCGCGCAAGATTACAAGACCGCGGTAAAATGGTATACCTTATCTGCTGAACAAGGCCATGCGCATGCGCAATATAACCTAGGCCTTCGATATGATAATGGTCAAGGCGTGGTACGCGATTACAAGACCGCGGCGAAATGGTATACCTTGGCTGCTGAACAGGGTAATGCAGCTGCACAAAACAATCTGGGCGTTATGTATGCCAATGGTCAAGGTGTCGCGCAAGATTACAAGACCGCGGTAAAATGGTATACCTTGGCTGCTGAACAAGGCCTTGCAGAGGCACAA
>JAPLOI010000028.1:0-8765 GCA_026400815.1 Alphaproteobacteria bacterium | reverse complement strand
GCTGCTGAACAAGGCCATGCGCGGGCACAATATAACCTAGGCATTAAATATGATAATGGTCAAGGCGTGGCACAGGATTACAAGACCGCGGTGAAATGGTATAGCTTGGCTGCTGAACAAGGCCATGCGCGGGCACAATATAACCTAGGCATTAAATATGATAATGGTCAAGGCGTAGCGCAGGATTACAAGACAGCGGCAAAATGGTATACCTTGGCAGCTGAACAAGGTCTTGCAGACGCACAATCTAATCTGGGGGTGTTGTATGAATACGGCCAAGGTGTTGTTCAGGATTACAAGACAGCGGCAAAATGGTATACACTGGCTGCTGAACAAGGCGATGCAGACGCACAATACAATCTGGGTTTAATGTATGACAAAGGCCAGGGTGTAGCGCAGGATTACAAGACAGCGGCGAAATGGTATACTCAGGCAGCTGAACAAGGTATTTCAAACGCACAAAATAATCTGGGCGTTATATATGCCCGCGGTCAAGGTGTCGCGCAGGACTACGTCAAGGCACACATGTGGCTTAATGTCTCTGCCATAGATGGCAGAAACAAAAACGCAGCGCCAAACCGCGATGCGATTGGCAAGCAAATGACCTCTGCACAAATCGCCAGAGCCCAAGAGCTTGCGACAAAGTGCGTGGCACAGAGTTTCAAGAACTGTGGTTCATAAGTCGTGACACATTTTTATCCAGATTGTGGGGTTGCAGAGAGCGCGAAAGCGCAGAGCGTGGTTGTTGTTCAACGGTGGCGTACAAGGCAGGAGGCTGGGTGATGCAGCGGTGGCGCGGACTGGCTGTTGTGGCGTGTGTGGTGTTGGGCATGAGCGGTGCAGCATGGGCTGATTGGCTTGATGATGCGAGAGCCGCACATGCACGCGGCGATTATCGCGCTGAAATAAACATTCTCAAACCACGCGCAGACCAAGGCAACGCAGCCGCACAATACAGGCTGGGTTTGATGTATCATAATGGTCAGGGTGTAGCGCAGGACTACAAGGCTGCGGTGAAATGGTATATCCTGGCTGCTGAACAAAGCCACGCAGACGCACGATTCCAGCTGGGAATGATATATAACTTCGGCCAAGGTGTCGCGCAGGACTACAAGGCAGCAGTGAAATGGTATACACTAGCCGCTGAACAAGGCCATTCAGTCGCACAAAGCAATCTGGGCGCTATGTATGCCGATGGTCAAGGTGTTGCGCAGGACTACAAGACGGCTGTGAAATGGTATACCTTAGCTGCTGAACAAGGCTTTTCATATGCACAATACAATCTTGGTGCGCTATATCACAATGGCTATGGGGTCGTACAAAACTATGTTAAGGCACACATGTGGCTTAATATTTCTGCCATCGATGGTAGTGTCATAGAGGCCGCGCCAAACCGCGACTTAGTAGCCGCCAGAATGACCCCTGCCCAAGTCGCCCGAGCCCAAGAGCTTGCGACCAAGTGCGTGGCTCAGCGTTTCCGAAACTGCGGCTCGTGAGTTGCAGAACGTCTTGGTGCTGATGGTGGGGTTGAAGAGAGCGCGACAGCGCAAAGCGTGGGTTTGGTTCAACGGTGGCTTACAAGGCAGGAGGTTGGCGATGCACAAGTGGCGCGGACTGGCTGTTGTGGCGGGTGTTGTGCTGGGCACGAGCGGTGAAGCACGGGCTGATTGGCGTCATGACGTGGCAGCCGCACACGCACGCGGCGACCGGCAAACGGATACCGCCATTCGCCAGCTACCTACAGATCAAGGCAACGAAACAGCCGAAAAATATCTGGGCTGGATGTTTCGTTACGGCAGAGAGGTTTCTCCGCATTTCCAGTCTGCGATAAAATGGTATAGGCTAGCCTCCGCACAAGGTGATGCATACGCTCAATATCATCTGGGCTTGCTGTATGAAAACGGGCGCGGTGTTGTTCAGGATTACAAAATCGCGGCTAAATGGTATACATTGGCTGCTGAGCAGGGCAATGTATCGGCACAACTCGCTCTTGCCTGGATGTATTATAGCGGTCAAGGCGTCCGTCAAGATTACCAGGCAGCCGCAAAATGGTATACGCTAGCTGCCGAACAAGGCGACGCATTCGCACAAAATAATCTCGGTGGCCTGTATGCAAACGGGCAAGGTGTTGCTCGAGATTACCTGGCAGCAGAAAAATGGCATAAACTGTCTGCCGACCAAGGGCTGGCCTCCGCACAGTACAACCTCGGGTTAATATACTATTACGGACAAGGTGTTCCGCAGGATTACGAGGCCGCCACAAAATGGTATACTCAGGCAGCTGAACAACACAATACCAACGCGCAATACCGCCTGGGCATGTTGTATGTACTCGGCGAAGGTGTACAGCAGGATCATTGGACTGCAAAAAACTGGCTTAGCATGGCCGCTGAGAAATCCCATGCAGATGCGCAGTATTCTCTAGGTTTGATGTATCATCGCGGTCAAGGTGTCGTGCAGGATTACGAAACCGCAGCTAAATGGTATACCTTAGCTGCTGAGCAAGGCCATGCATCAGCACAAAATAATCTCAACGTATTGTATCAACACGGCCAAGGGGTCCGACGAGATTATGAGGCAGCGGCACACTGGGCTACGCTGGCGGCCAAGCAAGGCGTTGCACTTGCGCAGCACAATCTAGGGTGGATGTATCTCCGCGGGCAAGGCGTACCTCGAGATTACCAGACAGCGGCAAAATGGACTATGTTGGCTGCTGAACAAGGCATGTCCGCATCACAATACAATCTGGGTGAAATGTATCGCAAAGGCGAAGGTGTCACACAGGACTATGTTAAGTCATATATGTGGTTCACTGTTGCTGCTTCTGATGCCACCATTAAAAGGGTTTTTTCAAACAGTGAGCTGGTTGTCATTGAAATGACCCCTGCCCAAATCGCCCGAGCCCAGGAGCTAGCGGCCAAGTGCGTGGCACAGAGTTTCAAGAACTGCGGATCGTGATCTCTGGGATGCTCGGCACCTGAAGGGCGTGTGACGGCACGACAGCGCTGTGGCTGGCGCTGGTTTTTGCGGTGAAAACACTGCTGGGTCGGCAGTGTTTGGCCATAACCCATTGACGCTACACACTTTCAGTTCGTGTGCTGCCTCTATCACACTCTCGCGCTAGCAAAAGCGTGTATGAGACCAATCACACACACCCGCAAGACCACCACCTATGTAGGCAAACGCTAATGCACTGGCGGCAAGTGTGCCTGAGCCTATTTACAGGATCCAATGCTGCCAGGGCTGCATATACGTCCGTTCAGAACGGCACCGCTGAGGTTGGCGTCGGTAAGGTCGGCGCCGCTGAGGTTGGTGCGGTAAAGGTTCGCACCGCGCAGGTCGGCGCTCGAGAGGTTGGCTCTGGTGAGGTTGGCGTAGCTGAGGTTGGCCACGGTGAGGTTGGCGGCGGTAAAATCAGCGCCTATCACGTCAGCTTCGCTGAGGTTGGCGCGGTTAAGGTTGGCGCCTCGAAGATCAGCGTAGGTGAGTGTAGCCACTTTCAGGTTAGCGCTGCTGAGGTTAGCTTCTTCGAGGTTGGCGCGGCTGAGGTTGGCAAAGGAGATGTTGGCGCCGCTGAAGTTGGCCTTTTCGAGGTTGGCCTTTTCGAGGCGAGCGTATTTAAGGTTGGCGCCACTGAGGTTAGCTTCCCAGAGCAAGGCATGGAAGAGAATGACGCCACTGAGGTTGGCGTCTCGGAGGTCGGCGCCGCGGAGGTCGGGGAAGGAGAGTTGGGCGCCGTAGAGGTTGGCACTGCGGAGGTTAGCGCCCGAGAGCTTGGTGTTGTTGAAGAAGCAACCACTCCAATCCACCCGTTCTGCTGGTGGATCTTTGCACGCCGCTTGAGCAGCTTGAGGCACGAGAAATGCCGTCAAAACGACGGCTAGCAGGCCGCGGGTGAAGCTTGTCATCGACACGGCAATCTCCACAACGCTGGCCTAGTTGCAGGATCCGATGCTGCCAGGCTGACACGTACGGCCGTTCACAAGGGCGTAGCTGAGGTTGGCGTTGGTGAGGCTGGCGCCGTTGAGGTTGGCGCCGATGAGGGAGGCACCCCTGAGGTCAGCTCCGCTGAGGTTGGCGCCGCCGAGGTTGGCGCTGCTGAGGTTTGCGCCGCCGAGGTTGGCGTTGGTGAGGTTGGCGATGGCGAGGATGGCGCCGCTGAGGTTGGCGACGGTGAGGTTGGCGGCGGTGAGATCAGCGCCGCTTAGGTAGACGCTGCTGAGGTTGACGCCAACGAGGTTAGCGTTGGTGAAGTTGGCGTATCTGAGGTTAGCGTTGGTGAAGTTGGCGTATCTGAGGTTGGCGCCGCTGAGGTTAGCGTTGGTGAGGTTGGCGCCGCTGAGGTTGGCACCGCTGAGGTTGGAACCGCTGAGGTTTGCGCCGTTGAGGTTGGAACCGCTGAGGTTTGCGTCTTTGAGGTTTGCGCCGCTGAGGTCGGCGTTAGCTAAGTTGGCGTTGGTGAGGATAGAGTATCTGAGGTCTGACTTACTGAAGTCGCAACCACTCCAATCCACTCTAGGTCCTTTTGGGTCGCTGCACGCCGCTTGAGCAGCTTGAGGCACAAGAAACGCCGTGACAACGGCGGCCAGCAGGCAGCGGGTGACGCTTGTCATCAACACGGCGATCTCCACAACGCTGCCAGCACCATAAGCTAGCCTGCCACCTACTACTAGGCCAAGCTGCCGTGGCACTATTGTCATATCCCTAAAATGTATGACGCACAAAGCCCACTCAATAGTCTTTTATTGCAGTTGGCATTGGTCATTCACTTGCTCTGAGCAGCACAGCCTGGGAGGCGAATATCCAGGGCTGCCCCCATGCTGCTGGGCAACGCTGGCACGAGTGCACAGCGCCAGTGCACGTGCATTGAAGCGTTGAAAGCACTGCTGGCGGTGCATGCACGGTGAAAACACTGCTTAACCTGCAGTGTTTTGGCATAACCCATTGAAATATCGACGCTGATAAACGACAAAAGCCGCTGACGCGACCACCCAGCGGCTGTTTGCGGGTTTTGTGGTCAGGTCACGGCACGGAAGGCGAAGCAGCAGCTGGCGCTGAGTTCTGCGCCCCAAACACTGACGCTACAGCAGTCATTGGCGGTAACTGATTGATATGTCTAGGCATGTGTCAGAGCCTGTCATTATCCGTGGCCTTGTGGGGTGGCACTGCGAGCCCGTGCTGCGCACGTGCTGCTGGCGTCTGCCGCGTCGCACTGGCCGTGCTCGCAGGCATCGCCAGCGGGGGTTATCTGGCAACTCACTGTGATTGGTGGGGTTCATACACCCAGGTGCAGCATGGCATGAGCCAGTGCCAAGCTATTGGAAACCCATCACTTCAGTTGTTTGGGAAGTCATGTCCTGCTTGGTATTTCGCTAGATTTGGTGCCCAGACGACGACTGAACTGTCGTCGCCTGTGATCGTGTTATTGGCTTTCGCTGAGTTTTACGACCCTGTTTGCCTGTTCGCAACCGATTGCTCGGAAAAAGCGCTGTCATGATTTCCTGCTTTTTACGCTGATGTCTGCCCATCTCGCTGTGCAACCCGCAAACCGACCACTGCACAGTGTCATTGATGTAGGGTTACCCTCGTAGATACCCCAAGTGCCATTTCTGGCTTTACCGTTCCAGGCTTCGTGAGCCTGTTGTCATTCATGCGCAGAAGGTTTGATTTACGGAACTGCTGTGGCAGACCTTTCACATCTCGCCAGCAGCGAGGTAGTGCGCATGTTTCTTGCTGCCGCCCAAGTTCGCGAGTGCCACCACGTGAGATGTTCAACGGCTCTATTTGACGTCCGAGCAGGACTTTCGGCAGTGATCGTGTTGTATTATATGCCTTGCGGCATGTGTATTATTTAGCGGGGATATTCACTCACATGCTAAATAACATATGCAAATACCACAAACCAGATCACGACCAAGGCTCAGCGACGGAGATATATTGGCTCTAGCGCAGCAACATGGCGTTGCCTTGACCCAACAGCAACTCAGCCGCCTCTGTGGCCGAAACGCCAGTTGGTTCAGTTGTCTCAAGGCACGGCAGGAACGCATGAGCGTGGAAGGCATTACCACCTTGGCGACGAATGTCATGCGGCTGGCAGACATCCATCCCGACTGGCAGCGCCAAATCCCACTCATGGAGCTGCACACCAGCCTCATGATCGAGGTCATCCGTCGCGCCGCCGAGAATGCCCAGACCCCACGCAGACGAAGCAATCAAGGCCTGTCTCATGCGCATACATGAGATCGTGGACGCCCAGCAGCAGCAGCTGACGAACCAAATCGACAGCCTCAAGCAACGCAAGCGAGCGCTGCGGGCCCAACGCGCACGTGAGCGTGCCCAGCAGGCACAGCAAGCCGCCACACGGGCCCAGCAAAGGGCCACACAACCCGTTGTGGAAGATCAGCCACACTTTCTGGGTAGATCGAGAAAACCCACACCACTGCCCTGATATCGTTCTGGTTCTGGTCGGCATTTGCGGCAGGCGATGCCTAGGCTGGCGGTGACAAAAGGAGATGTCACATGCCCATTCTCAGCAACCTCACCCTGGTCAACGCCAAGCGCGTGATAACGCAAACCCCACAGGAACAGCGCCGCGCCAAGCTGCTGGCAGCTGTTGCCGAGCAGCAGAACATGGCCCGCGCGCTGCTGGCAGATGAAACCTACACCGCGACCCGTGAGGTGTGGCGCAAGGACGAGCAGGGCGCACGGGTGCGCGTGACGCGCGCCAAGCGGCTGCGCCCGTGGTTCTGGCTCAACACCGATGGCAAGTGGCTGCTGGAAGTGCGCTACGGTGCGAGGCCCTTGGAGCTGGGCAAGGGCAAGCGGGCCGTGGAAGTCGGCGTGCGTGCCGAGCTGCCCAAGGTGCTGGGCATGATTGAAGACGCAGTGCGCGCGGGCGAGCTGGATGCGCAGATCGACACAGCGGTGGGCGCGCGCAAGCTCAAGCTTGGCAAGAGCTGACGCGTCCCGACTACAGCTGCTGCTACCAGCAAGCGCCGTGGGCAACCGCGGCGCTTTCTTGCTGCCTGTCGTGCTCTTGAAGCAGCCTCAGCAGTGCCCTTGCACACGAGCGCTGCCAGAGCGTGCGACAGCGCGGGCCGCGCAGCAGCAGCAGCGCAGCGGCGCAAGAACCGTGGGAAATAGTGATTACCTGCGGTTCTGGTGGAAGCCATTGTTTTCCTTAGCAGATATTCCAGGCCAAATCCGATAGACGACCGTAAACCGCATGTTTTATGTCGATGTCATGATAAAATGCAGTTCAGGAGCCAGCCCATGCCGCAAGCACGCACCCTGACCCACAAGGAGCTACGCCGCGTGCTCGATTACGTGGCCTCACGCCCGCATGCTGCACGCAACCGCCTGGTGCTGCTGATGACGTACTGGGCGGGCATGCGCGTGGGCGAGGTGGCTGCGCTGCGCGTCGAGGACGTGCTGGCACAGGACGGGGCTGTGAAAGCCGAGATCCGTCTCGATGCCCAGCGCACCAAGGGCAAGCATGCCCGCACCGTGTTCCTGGGCGACAAGCTGCGCAAGGAAATCGCCGTCTATCTCAAGGCTCATGCTGCGCTGCCACAGGCGCAGCTGTTCCGCACGCAAAAGCGCTCGCACTTCACCGCCAACTCGCTGTGCCAGACCCTGAAAGCCATCTATGCGCAAGCAGGCATGGACGGCGCCAGCAGTCACAGTGGCAGGCGCAGCTTTATCACCACGCTGGCCAGCAAGGGCGTGGGCGTGAGGGTGCTGGCGAGCTTGGCTGGGCATCGCAGCATCGCCACAACGCAGCTCTACATCGACGTCAACGACGACATGAAGCGCAGTGCCGTGGAGCTGGTGTAGCGGGAGCTGGCTGAGTAGGCTGTGTGGTGGCAGACTGCGGCTGCGACAGCTGATCAACCGCTCCAGTGCCCAACATACACTGCCATGGCAAAGTTAGGCGTTTGTATGGCACCCACGACCAGGGGTATTTTTCTCCAATGATTTCAAACGGCTTACGCCCCTGCGTTGCAGTTCAAGCACTGCCACGGACGGAATATGTAGCGTTTGTTTTCAATGGCTTAAGGGAGAAGAAACGCCCCTTTTGCCGTTAGGTCAGCGGCGTGTCAGGCAGAGATTGGGCACGGCGGCAGGCGCTGTCTTGTCGGAGCACGCCGAGCGATGAAAACGGCTGTGAAATCCATGGGTTAAGCGGCGGCAAGCGCGCCATTTCGAGTGTGCGGACTGTCGACCTGCATCGTGTCGCGATATCGACATGGCCGCTGCTGTGGAAGCCAGCAAGCACAAGCGCGGCTGGAGGTAACACCAGCGCTTTTGATGAGATGATCCAAGAGAGGTTGGGGCTGCCGGCGCGGCCTGCAATGACCTGCCATGCTGGCTTGCTCGCCGTGGTTTGCGAGACGCTTGCCGGGCGTGAGTTGCTTGCGGTTGCGGTTCGGCCGGGCCGCTTTCCCATCAACATCGGCGTCACCTTAATGCGTCCTATCTGTTTCAAGATGTATTGAGGGATTTGAAGCTCTTTTAGTGACTTAGGAGCGTCTTGATGGCTTCACAGGGCGTGGAAAACCTCCTTGAGTTAAGACGGCCTGGGGGATTTGCGGGATGTTCAAGATAAGACATTGGATAGCTGCCGCTAGAGCAAAAGCCGTCCGATATGAATCAGATTGGATTCCCCGACGCGGTTGAGATGTGATTCACCGTGCAGGCTGGTCAGGGGGCCAGTATGCATGGGCAAGCCACTCTCCAATGACCTTCGATCCAGACTGGTGGCT
>JAPLOI010000052.1 GCA_026400815.1 Alphaproteobacteria bacterium | reverse complement strand
CTCCGAAAGGCCGCCGCACGCAGCATCAGCGAGCTATGGGACGCGATCCGCGATGCCTTGGACGCCTTCACGCCACAGGAATGCGCCAACTATTTCACGGCGACAGGCTATGAGCCAGATTGATAGGATTCTGCTCTAGACTCTTGCGCCGATGGTGGCGAGGGACGGGCGGGCCGTGCCGCTGCGGGTCTTCTCGTACACGCCACGATTGTCCGGCAGGATTTCGAACTTGTCGCTGATCCCCAACACGGTTTCCGCCCCGCCAAGATACAGCAGCCCATCTGCCGCCATCTGCCGCGCCACCATGTCCAGCACCCGGGTCTTGGTGGGCCGGTCGAAATAGATCAGCACGTTGCGGCAGAACACGATGTCAAACTCGCCCAGCGGGCGCGGATCCGCCAGCAGGTTCCATTCACGGAACGTCACCATGGAACGGATGGTATCGTTCAGCCGCCAGTTCAGCCCGTCCTTGCGGAAATACTTCACCAGATGCGTCATCGGCAGGCCGCGCTGCACCTCGAACTGGGTGTAAACGCCCTCCTGCGCCCGAACCACCTGCTCCCGGCTGAGATCGGTGCCGAGAATTTCCACCGTGCGGTTGCCCAGCGTGTGGCGCAGCTCGGCCACGATCATCGCCAGCGAATACGCCTCCTGCCCAGAGCTGGAAGCCGCCGACCAGATGCGGATCTTCGCCCCCGGCGGCCGCGCCGCATGCAGCGCCGGCAACGCCACGGTGCGCACATGCGCGAACGGCTTCTCGTCGCGGAAGAAGAAGCTCTCATTCGTGGTCATCGCCTCGATGACCTTGCGCTCGATCTCGGCACTGGCGGCCGAAGAGCCCTGCAGCCGGTCGGCCAGCTCGTCCAGGTCGCGCGCGCCAACATCGCGCATGATCGCGCCCAGCCGGGTTTCCAGCAGGTATTGCTTTTCCGGCCCGATCACCAGGCCGGAGCCGCGGTGCAGCAAGGTTGCGAGCACGTCGAAACTACGGGGCTTCATGCGCGCATCATCCTCATGAAATCGGCAATCTTGCCGGCAATGGCTGGCATCGGCAGTACGTGGCAGCAAAGCCCGGCCTGGGCGACAGCGCCTGGCATGCCCCACACCACGCTGCTGGCTTCATCCTGGGCAATCACGGCACCGCCGGCGGCGACCACCAGCTTGGAGCCGGCCAACCCGTCATGCCCCATGCCGGTCAGCATCGCGACCAGCACGCGCCCGCCGCACACCTGCGTGGCGGTGCGCAGCATCGGGTCCACCGATGGGCGGCAGAAATTCTCCTGCGGCCCATCCGACAGCCGCGCGCGGAGCGCACCCGGGGTGCCCTCCACCAAAAGGTGCCGGTCGCCGGGCGCGAGATAGGCGCGGCCCGGTTCCAGCACGTCACTGTCGCGCGCCTCGGTACAGGGCGGCCCGCCGATGCGGTTCAAATGCTCCGCCAGGATCGGGGTGAAGGCAGCCGGCATGTGCTGGGTCAGCACCACCGGCACGGGCACCGACTTGCCCAGCCCCTGCATCAGCGTGAACAGCGCCTGCGGCCCGCCGGTGGAACTGCCCACCGCCAGCAGCAGCGGTGCCTTCATCGGCGCCGCGCGCAGCGTCACCGGCGTGCCCGGCGGCGGCGGCCCGGCCCGGCGCTGCATGCGCGTGCGGGAAAGGCCACGGATCTTGGCCAGCAGGTCGGCACGGAAACTGTCATCGGCAATCTGCGCCGCGCCGGGCTTGGCCACGTAGTCCGCGGCCCCCAGGCGCAACGCCCGCAGCGCGATATCGGCGCCGCGCGTGGTCAGCGTGCTGGCCATCAGCACGCGGATGCCGGGATCGGCCTTCAGGATTTCCGGCAACGCCGCCATCCCGTCCATCACCGGCATCTCGATGTCGAGCACAACGACATCGATCGGCGTCCCCGCGGCCACCTGGCGCTTGATCTCCTCAACCGCCAGCTTGCCGTTGGAGGCACGTGCCACGACCTGGATGCCCTTGTCGGCCTCCAGCATCCGCGCCAGCGCCGCGCGGATCACCAGCGAGTCATCGCACCGCATCACGCGCGCCGCGGCCGGCGCGCGATCCGCCACCGGAGCGGCGGCGCCGCTCACGCGAGGCCGACCTGCGCGAACTTGCCCATCAGGATGTCGGCGTCGAAGGGTTTCATGATGAACTCCTGCGCGCCGTGCTCGATCGCCTGCTCGATGAACGAGATGTCGTTCTCCGTGGTGCAGAACAGCACCGGCGGGTTGCCGGGCCCGAACTCGCGGCGCAGCGCCTTCAGGAACTCGATGCCGTTCATCACCGGCATGTTCCAGTCCAGCAGCACGCTGTCCGGCATCTGCTTGCGGCAGGCGTCCAGCGCCACCTGCCCGTCCTCGGCTTCCTGTACGGTGAAGCCGTTACCTTCAAGAATGCGGCGTGCGACCTTGCGCACGACGCGGCTGTCATCGACCACTAGGCACGTCGGCATTACGCCCTCCCACGCAAAAGCGGACCGATCGACAGCAGGCGGCCCACATCGAGCACCACCAGCAAACGGCCCTGCAGGCGGTAGATGCCTGCGCTGAATTCCGACCACTGCGGCGGCAGCGTCGGTGGATTTTGTTCGAAGCTGTTGGTCTGCAGCGTCATCACTTCGCTGACCTGGTCCACCAGCAACGCGTAGAGCTCGCCCGCCAGCTCCACGACAACAGACATGCGTTCCGCACCATCCGGCGGCGCCGGCAGGCTCAGCCGGCGGCGCAGGTCGATCGCGGTCACGATGCGCCCGCGCAGGTTCAGGCTGCCGGCGATCTCCGGCGAGGCGAGCGGAATGCGGGTGATGGTCTGTTCGCCCAGCACATCGCGCACGCCCAGCACGGGAATGCCGCAGAGCTGGTCGGCCACCGTGAGTGTTACGAAGGTGGCGTCCCCATCCCCTGCCTCGGCTGGGCCGGGCAGGGAGGGGCGCTCAAGAAGCGTCGTCGTCATCAGGGCTTCCTTGCGGAGGGGGGTGACGTCAGGCGGCGTGGGCGAAGGTGGGGCCATGCGCGGGCCGCGCCGCCACGGCGAGGCACTGCTTCAGGCTGGCGAGCAGCGCTTCGCGTTCGAACTTGGTCACGTAGTCCGTGAACCCCGCCGCGCGCCCGGCCTCGATATGCTCGGGGCTGGCGTGGCTGGTCAGCGCGATCACCGGCAGCTGCGCCCAGGGGCCGGCGGCGCGGATCTGGCGCACCAGTGCCGGGCCGTCGATGCCGGGCATCTCGATGTCGGAAACGATGGCATCGAACATCACGCCGGCCTCGCGCAGCCGCAGCGCCTCGCTGGCCTCACGCGCCGCCGTCACGTGGTAGCCGGCGGCAGCCAGCGTGGGCACCAGCAACTGGCGGAAGAAGTCGCTGTCCTCCACGATCAGCAGGCGCTGCTGCCCCGCCGTGCCGGATGCGTTGTCGGACCGCCGGAACCAGTCATGCGCCGCCATGGTCAACCAGTGGCCGATATCGATCACGTCGGTGGCCTTGCCGGCGATCACCGCGGTGCCGAGCAGGCCCGGCCGGTCGCCGCTGAGCTCGATGTGCAGGTGGTCTTCCACCACGTCCACGATCTCATCCACCACCAGGCCCATGGAGCGTTCCTGCGTGCCGGAGCTGTCGGAGAACACCAGCACCGCATGGCGCTCGGCCGCCGGGTCGATGGCACCAGAGAGCGGCACCAGCGGCATCAGCTTGCCACGATATTGCGTCACGGGCTGGCCGGCCGAGAACTCGATCCGGTCGCGGGCGAGATCCTCCAGACGGGCGACGAGGCCGAGCGGCACCGCCTTGGGGTCCTGCCCACCGGCACGGAACAGCAGCATCGCGGTGCGGGAACTCGACCCGGCGGCCAGGGCATGGCCTTCGCTGGCATCGCGCTCGCCCTTGCGATCCGCGCTGGCAGCACTGGTGGCGCCGGTGGCACGGGCGATGCCGTTGGGATCCAGGATCATGATGACGGAACCGTCGCCCAGGATGGTGTTGCCGCTGAACATCGTGATGTGGCGCAGGATCGGGGCCACCGGCTTCACCACGATCTCCTCCGTGTCGAACACGCGGTCCACGATGATGCCGAGCTGTGTGACACCAACCTGCACCACCACCACATGGGCGCTGCGGTCAGAGCCGGCGGTGGGGGGCAGGGCGAGCAGGTCGCCCAGGTTCACCAGCGGCAGCAGCCTGTCGCGCAGGCGCAGCACCGGCGTGCCGTGGATGTGTTCCACCATCGGCGAGGTGTCTTCCTCGGACCCGGCTTCCAGGCGGGCGCGCACCAGTTCCACCACGCTCAGCTGCGGAATGGCGAAGCGCTCGCCGGCCGCTTCCACGATCAGCGCCGAGACGATGGCGAGGGTGAGCGGGATCTTGATGGTGAAGGTGGTGCCGCGGCCTGGCACGGACTTCAGGTCGATCGTGCCGCCGATCTTCTCGATGTTGGTCTTCACCACATCCATGCCCACGCCACGGCCAGACACGGCGGTGACCTCGGCGGCGGTGGAGAAGCCGGCGCGGAAGATGAAGCGCTGGATCTCGTTGTCGTTCATGCCGGCCAGTTCGGCCTCCGTGGCCAGGCCCTTGGAGAGCACCTTGGCGCGGATGCGGTCTGCCGGCAGGCCGGCGCCATCATCGGCGATCTCGATGATGATGTGGCCGCCTTCATGATAGGCGTTCAGCGTGATGCGCCCGGTCTCCGGCTTGCCGGCGGCGCGGCGGATCTCGGCCTTCTCCAGGCCGTGGTCGCCGGAGTTGCGCACCATGTGCGTCAGCGGATCCTTGATCAGCTCCAGCACCTGGCGGTCCAGCTCGGTCTCGGCGCCGCGCATCACCAGCTCGATCTTCTTGCCCACGTCGCGGGCGAGATCGCGCACCAGGCGGGGCAGCTTCTGCCAGGCATGGCCGATCGGCTGCATGCGGGTCTTCATCACGCCTTCCTGCAGGTCGGACGTGATGTGCGACAGGCGCTGCAGCGGCACGGTGAAGCCGCTGGGCTCACCGTTGCGGGCCTCCTGCATGCGCGCCAGCTGGAGCAGCTGGTTGCGGGTGAGGACAAGCTCGCTGACCAGCGTCATCAGGTCTTCCAGCACATCCACGCCCACGCGGATGGTCTGCGGGCCGGCGGCGGATTCGGGCTGGATCTCGGGCACCTGCTTGGGCAGCGCGGCGGCCGGGGGCGGGGGGGCTTCGACGGGCGGGGGTGCCGCGGCAACCACCGGCGCGGGCGGCGGCGGTGCGGCGGCAACCACGACCGGGGCAACCACAACTGGCGCGCTCACGATTGGGGCGCTCACGATTGGGGCGAGCGTGGCTGAAGCGGGCGCGGGGGTGCGGCCGTTGGACGCGGCGTCCAGGGCTTCCACCAGGGCGGAATCATCGCCCTGGATCTCGGTGCCGGACGTGGCCAAGCCCTCGACGATTTCCTTGATCCGGTCCAGCGCGGCCAGGATGACCGTGACGATCTCGGGCGTGACCGGCAGCAGCTTGTCGCGCACGCGGCCCAGCACGTTCTCCGCGGCATGCGCCACGTGTTCCAGCCGGGGCAGGCCGAGGAACCCGCAGGTTCCCTTGATGGTGTGCACCAGGCGGAAGATCAGCGCGAGGGTGTCGTCGTCGTCGGGTGCGCGTTCCAGCTTCACCAGGGCGACATCGAGCTCGGCCAGGCTTTCGTTGGTTTCGGTCAGGAAATCAGCGAGTAGGTCGTCCATCCGTCACTCCAGGGCAGTGATGCGCGGGTGGCGGCACTGTGGCCGGAGCGGACAAACAAATCGTAAAGGAGAGCGGACTTTGTGATGGAGATGTGTGATTTACGTGAAAACAGACCCGCTCACGGCAAGCGTTGAGTCATCTTGCAGCCGCTGTGCAAATGAAGCGGCGCTGAATGACTCTGCGGGAACGGGTGGCCGGCCTAGGCGTCGGGCGCGAGCGTGACCAGCAAGGGCGGGGCGGCTTCGGCCTGCGGGCCCATCAGCATGCTGATGCGCAGCCCCTCGGCATGGGCGATCAGCGCGGTGAGCGGCGCCTGCAGGGCGCGGGATGCCATGGTGGGGTCCGCCTGCCGCAGGCTTTCCCAGGCGAGATCGGGATCGGCGAGCATGCCGGCCAGCCCGGCGGGCCAGGCGGCGCGTGGGCCGCTGATGCGTACCATCAGGTCCTGGCCGGGTTGCCCGGCCACCTCGATCACGCCGCCGGCGGGCAGGGATTCCGCCGCCAGGATCAACAGGTTGAGGGTAAGGCGCGCGGCGGCGGGGGCGAAATGCTCGGTGGGGTCCACCTCGTCCAGCGCGAAGACCACGTTGCGGCGGGCAAGGGCTTCGGCGAGCTGGCGCCATTCCGCCACCGACATCGGGCCGCCGGTGCGCCCCCAGGCGGCGCGGGCCAGCCGCAACCGTCGTGCCAGCATATCCGCGGCATCGCCGGCCAGGGCCAGGGCTTCGGGATCGGCTTCCTCGCGCAGGATTTCCATGCAGCCGGTGAGGGCATTCACTTGCCCGCTGAGGTCGTGGCACAGCCGCACCGCCAGGGTTTCAGCGAGCAGCAGCCCATCCACGGGATCATGGTGCCGACTCATGATCTCCAATCCCCCCGGGCGCTG
Source organism: Alphaproteobacteria bacterium (assembly GCA_026400815.1). GTDB lineage: Bacteria > Pseudomonadota > Alphaproteobacteria > Acetobacterales > Acetobacteraceae > CAMDGX01. Next base: position 43,404 of record JAPLOI010000052.1, on the reverse strand, counting down.
TTGCACTGGCGTTACCCCCGCATCGGTCGAACGTGAAAATCACGTTTTAATTACGAGGATATGGCAGGTATGTCTATAACTATCGTCAACGAAACCCGTGCCCGATGACGGGGACCGGGGCAGGCGGTGCAGCCAAGCCACCCCAGGCCGGGTATCTCCGCCCCGGCGATTGGGTGGTTCACCCGCAACAGCCGGAATGGGGCAGGGGCCAGGTTCAGTCGGTGGTCGGGCCGCGCGTGACGGTGAATTTCGAGCATCAGGGTAAAGTTCTGGTGAACGCGCATCTCGTGGCGCTGCAGCCGGCCGACGATTGACGGGCCTGCGAGGGTGCCCTTGCACTGGGTGCCCGGGGAGACGACACTGCGCTATATCCAGCCGTGTATAGCCCCGAGGCTTCCGCCATGATCGACCCCTTCGGCCGGCCCATCACCTATCTGCGGGTTTCCGTCACGGATCGCTGCGACCTTCGCTGCGTGTACTGCATGGCCGAGGACATGACCTTCCTGCCGAAGGCGGAGATCCTGTCGCTGGAGGAGCTGGACCGGCTGTGCGCCGCGTTCATCCGCCTGGGCACCACCAAGATCCGCATCACCGGCGGCGAGCCGTTGGTGCGGCGTGACGTGATGACGCTGTTCCAGAGCCTGGGAGCCCGGCTGGGGCCCAAGGGGCATGGCGGGCTGGAGGAACTGACCGTGACCACCAACGGCAGCCAGCTGGTGAAGCATGCCGAGGGGCTGGTGAAGGCCGGCGTGCGGCGCATCAATGTGAGCCTGGATACGCTGAACCCCGAAAAATTCGCCGCCATCACCCGCTGGGGCAAGATCGAGAAGACGCTGGACGGCATCTTCGCGGCCAAGGCGGCGGGGCTGGCGATCAAGATCAACGCGGTGGCGCTGAAGGGCACCAACGAGGACGAGCTGGACGCGATGGTGGCCTGGTGCGGCGAGCACGGGTTCGATCTCTGCCTGATCGAGACCATGCCGATGGGCGATATCGACGGCGATCGCACCGACCAGTACCTGCCGCTGTCCATGGTGCGCGCCAAGTTGCGCAAGACCTGGACGCTGGAGGACACCGACTACCAGACCGGTGGGCCCGCCCGGTACTACACGGTGGCGCAGACCGGGGCGCGCATCGGGTTCATCACGCCGATGACCCATAATTTCTGCGAGAGCTGCAACCGCGTGCGCCTGACCTGCACCGGCACGCTGTACATGTGCCTGGGCCAGGACGACTCCGCCGATTTCCGCCGCGTGCTGCGGGCGGGCGCGACGGATGAGGAGCTGGATGCCGCCATCGTGGCCGCGATCGCGCGCAAGCCGAAGGGGCACGACTTCATCATCGATCGCCGGCATGACCGGCCGGCCGTGGCGCGGCACATGAGCGTGACCGGGGGCTAGCGGCCCGCCCAAGGCACGCAACGCCCTTGCCACCGGGGCGGGGATGCACGATATCTGCGGCGGGAGGTCGGCGGCGGACGGGCGCCTCGCCAACCCGGTCAGGTCCGGAAGGAAGCAGCCGCAACGAGTTTCCGCTCGGGTCGTTTGTTCGGCCTCCCACCCTCTCCCCCCGCCTTGGGCCCCTGCCTTCGGCAGCAATCATCGGCGCCGCGCATGTCGGGCTTGTTCTCAGATGAAGACGACAAGCTGCCGCCGCCGGAACCGGCAGGCCCCGGGCTGTTCGGCGTGGCCGAACCGGTGGCCGCCCCGGCCCCCGCGCTCGCCACCCCCGCCTATCGCGTGCTGGCGCGCAAATACCGCCCGACGGTGTTCGATGACCTGATCGGGCAGGAGGCGATGGTGCGCACGCTGCGCAACGCCTTCGCGCTGGGCCGGGTGGCGCATGCCTTCATGCTCACGGGTGTGCGCGGGGTGGGCAAGACCACCACGGCGCGCATCATTGCCCGCGCGCTCAACTGCATCGGGCCGGATGGCAATGGCGGCCCCACCGCCGACCCCTGCGGCGTGTGCGCCAACTGCACCGGCATCCTGGCCGACCGGCATCCCGACGTGATGGAGATGGACGCCGCCTCCAACACCGGCATCGACGATGTGCGCGAGATCATCGAGGCGGTGCGCTTCCGCCCCATGCAGGCGCGCACGAAGGTGTTCGTGCTGGACGAGGTTCACATGCTGTCCAAGCCGGCGTTCAACGCGCTGCTGAAGACGCTGGAGGAACCGCCGCCGCATGTGAAGTTCGTGTTCGCCACCACCGAGATCCGCAAGGTGCCGGTGACGGTGCTGTCGCGCTGCCAGCGCTTTGACCTCAGGCGCATCGCCACGGCCGAGCTTGCGGCGCATTTCGGCGGCATCTGCGACAAGGAAGGCGTGCGGATCGAGCCGGAGGCGCTGACGCTGATCGCGCGGGCGGCCGATGGATCGGCGCGCGACGGGCTTTCGCTGCTGGACCAGGCGATTGCGCAGACCGAGGCCGGCGTGACGATCACCGGCGGGCAGGTGAGCGACATGCTGGGCCTGGCGGATCGGGAGGCGGTGTTCGACCTGTTCGAGGCGGTGATGGCGGGCAAGCCGGCCGCGGCGCTGGAGCTGACCGACCGAGCGCATGCGCGCGGGGCGGACCTCGGCGTGATCCTGCAGGACCTGCTGGAGCTGGTGCATACGCTGACGCGCCTGCGGGCGGTGCCGGCGCTGCGCACATCGAACGATCTTCCCGAAGCCGAGCGCACCCGTGGCGTGGCATTGGCCGAGGCGCTGACGATCCCGGTGCTGGGCCGCGCCTGGCAGATGCTGCTGAAGGGCGTGGCGGAGGTGGAGACCTCGCCCGACCGCAAGGCGGCCGCCGAGATGGTGCTGATCCGGCTGTGCCACGTGGCCGATTTGCCGCCGCCCGGGGATCTGGTGCGCCGCCTGACCGAGGGCGGTGCGGTCTCTGGCGGTGGGTCACCTGCGCCTTCGGGCAATGGTGGTGGCGGGGCGCGGGCCATGGCTGGCGGGGGTGGGGCCGTGATGGCCGTGCCCGCGGCGGCGCGCCTGCCGGCGAGTTTCCGCGAGGTGGCTGCCCTGGTGGCGGAGCAGCGCGAGCCCTCGCTGCATGCCCATCTCGTTCATTCCGTGCATCTGGTGCGCTATGCCCCGCCGGTGATCGAGCTGCGGCCGCAGGCCGAGGCGCCGCGCGACCTGGCGGCCCGGCTTTCGGCCGTGCTGGGCGAGGCGACCGGCGTGCGCTGGACCATCGCGCTCTCGGCCCAGGCGGGCGAGCTGACGCTGGCCAAGCAGGGCAGTGCTGCCGATACGGCACGGCGCCAGAGCGCCGCGCAGCATCCACTGGTGCAGGCGATCCTGGCCGCCTTCCCAGGCGCGAAGATCGAGGCGGTGCACGACAGCCGCACCGATGCCTATGGCCTGCCGGCCGAGCCCGCGAGCCTGCTGCAGGACGCGCCGCCGGCCGACGACCTGGAATTCGCCCCGCCCGACGAGGACGGGTTCAACGCCTCCGACGATTTCGATAGCTGGGACACCTCGCCATGAAGAACCTCGCCGGCATGCTCAAGCAGGCCTCCCAGATGCAGCAGAAGATGGAGGAGATGCAGGCCAAGCTGTCTGCATTGGAAATCCAGGGCCAGGCCGGCGCCGGCATGGTGCAGGTGACGCTGAACGGAAAGGGCGAGATGCGCTCGATCCTGATCGACCCCAAGCTGGTGGGCGAAGGCGGCGATGCCGAGATGCTGCAGGATTTGGTGCTGGCGGCGCATAACGATGCCAAGCGCAAGGTTGAAGCCAACAGCCAGGACGAAATGCAGAAGCTGACGGCGGGGCTGCCGATTCCGCCGGGGATGAAGCTGCCGTTCTAAGGCAAGGAAGCATGTTGTTTTTTGAAAAAAAGAACCAAAAAACTTTTGTGAGTTTGCGCTTGGCCTTCGTGGCCGGCGAACGAACAAAAGTCTTTTTGCTTCTTTTTCTTCAGAAAAAGAAGAGTCTTGCCTAAATGGGCGGCCCCGAAATCGACCGCCTGATTGCGCTGCTCTCCCGCCTGCCTGGCCTCGGCCCGCGCAGCGCCCGGCGCACCGCGTTGAAGCTGTTGCAGGAGCCCGAGACGCGGCTGCTGCCGCTGGCCCAGGCGATGCAGGATGCGGCGCGCTCGGTGCGGGCGTGTTCCGCCTGCGGCAATCTGGACAGCACCGATCCCTGCCAGGTGTGCACCGACCCGCATCGCGATCGTGGCCTGGTGTGCGTGGTGGAGAGCGTGGGGGATCTGTGGGCGCTGGAGCGGGCGCATGTGCATCGCGGCACCTACCACGTGCTGGGCGGAACGCTCTCCCCTTTGGCCGGTATCGGGCCGGAGGACCTCAACATCGCGCCGCTGCTGGCGAGGGTGGAGGCGGGCGGGGTGCAGGAGGTGATCCTGGCGCTGGCCGCCACGGTGGATGGGGCCACGACGAGCCATTGGCTGACCGAGCGGCTGCGCCCCACTGGGGTGGCGGTGACGCGGGTGGCGCAGGGCGTGCCGATGGGCGGCGCGCTGGATGTGCTGGATGACGGGACGCTGGCGGCGGCGCTGCGGGCGCGCCGCGCCTCCTGATGGGTCAGTCGAGGGAGGCGTAGCCCCCGCCGCTGGCGTGGCCCAGGACCCAGACGGCGCCGAAGGTTGCCGAGCTGGCGATGATCACGAAAAAGATCCCGAACAGGATCATCCGGGGCATATTTCGGTTCATATCAAACGATCCGGCTGGGCTTGCGAGATGAATCGTTAATACATTCCGTCACGTGGCCCGCGCAACCCACGGGTCATGCGGCCGCGATCTCGGCGACGTGGTCGGCCAGGGCGATGGCCGAGGTGAGGCCAGGGGATTCGATGCCGAACAGGTTGATCAGGTGCGGGATGCCGTGCACGGCGCTGCCCTGCACCACGAAATCCTGCGCCGGCGCGCCCTTGGGCACGATCTTGGGGCGGATGCCGGAATAGCCCGGCTGGATCTGGCCGTCCTTCAGGGCGGGCCAGTAGCGGCGCACGGCATCGTAGAAACTGTCGGCGCGGCGGGGATCGACCGTGTAGTCGATGTGGTCGATCCACTCCACGTCGGGCCCGAAGCGGGCCTGGCCGCCGAGGTCGATGGTGATGTGCACGCCCAGCCCGCCCGGGACGGGAACCGGGTAGATCAGCCGCGTGAACGGGGACTTGCCGGTGAGGGTGAAGTAGTTGCCGCGGGCGTAGTATTCCTGCGGGATCAGCTGGCGTGGCATGCCCTCGATCTTGCGGGCCAGTGGGCAGGCGTGCAGGCCGGCGGAGTTGATCACCAGGCGGGCGCGCAGGCGCATCGGGTCGGCACCGCCGACGGCGAGCTCCACGCCCTGTTCCGTGACGCGCCCGCCCTCCACCGGGGAGTGGAAGACGAACATGGCGCCGGCGTGCTCGGCATCGCCCTGCAGGGCCAGCATGTAGGCGTGGCTGTCCAGCACGCCGGTGGTGGGCGAGAACAGGGCGCCGGTGCAGGTGAGGTTGGGCTCCATGGCAACGGCCTCGGCGGCGGTGAGGAAGCGCATGCCCTCCACCCCGTTGGCCTCCGCGCGGGCCTTGATGCCGGCCAGCATCTCCGTCTCCGCGTCGCTGGTGGCGACGATCAGCTTGCCGCAATTGCTGTAGGGCACGCCGCGCTCATCGCAGAAGCGGTAGAGCATGCGGCGGCCTTCGACGCAGAAGCGCGCCATCAGGCTGCCCTTGGGGTAGTAGATGCCGGCGTGGATCACCTCACTGTTGCGCGAAGAGGTCTCGGTGCCGATCCCTTCCGCGGCATCCAGCACGATCACCTCGCGCCCGGCCAGCGCCAGGGCGCGGGCCACGGCGATGCCCACCACGCCCGCACCGACCACCACAACGTCCACGTCTTCCATAGGTACCCTCCCACGTTCCCCCAAGATGCCCGGCGCGCGGCGGCTTGCAAGGGGGGCAACGCCATGGTTGCCCCGTGCCGGCCGTTGGCCCTACATCCCGGACTTCCATTCCTTTCAGGAGGCACGGCGATGAAGCGGCGTCAGGTTCTCGGCGGACTCGCAACCGCGGGCGCGGCCCTTGCTGCCCCGAAGATCGTGCAGGCGCAAAACCGGCGCGTGCTGAAGTTCGTGCCGGATGCCGACCTCGCGGTGATCGACCCGGTGATCACCACCAGCTACCAGACCCGTGACCACGGGTTCATGGTGTTCGACAGCCTGTATGGGCAGGACGACCAGTATCGCATCCGCCCGCAGATGGCCGAGGGCCATGTGATGGAGGATGACGGCAAGACCTGGAAGATCACCCTGCGCGAGGGGCTGAAGTTCCACGACGGCGAACGCGTGCTCGCCCGCGATTGCGTGGCCAGCATCCAGCGCTGGGGCAAGCGCGACAGCTTCGGCCAGGCGCTGATGGCGGCCACCAACGAGCTGGTGGCGCAGGATGACCGCACCATCGTGTTCCGCCTGAAGAACCCGTTCCCGCTGCTGCCGGATGCGCTGGGGCATTATTCGCCGAACATGCTGCCGATCATGCCGGCGCGGCTGGCGGAGACGGACCCTTCCCGGCAGATCACGGAGATGGTCGGCTCCGGCCCGTTCCGCTTCAAGGCGGATGAGCGCGTGCCGGGCAGCCGCGTGGTGTACGAGAAGTTCGAGGGCTATGTGCCGCGCAACGAGGTGGCCGAGCGCACCGCCGGTGGCAAGGTGGTGCATTTCGACCGGGTGGAATGGTCGGTGATCCCCGACGTTTCCGCGGTGGCCAACGGCTTGATCCAGGGCGAGATCGACTGGTGGGGCGGGCCGACGGCCGATCTGCGGCCGGTGCTGCAGCGCTCCCGCAATGTGCGGCTGTTCACCATGATCCCGACCGGGACCATCGCCACGATGCGGTTCAACCAGCTGCAGCCGCCCTTCGACAACCCGGCGATCCGCCGCGCCATCGTGCAGGCCGTGACGCAGAGCGACTACATGATTGCCATCCAGGGTGAGGACAAGGCGCTGTGGCGCGAGGGCGTGGGCTATTTCTGCCCCGATACGCCGATGGACACCCAGGCGGGGATGGAGAACCTCAATGCCCCGCGCAACCTGGAGAACGTGAAGCGCCTGCTGGCCGAGGCCGGCTACAAGGGCGAGAAGGTGGTGCTGCTGGCGCCGCAGGACATCCCTTCCACCAAGGCGATCGCCGAGGTGACCTTCGACCTGTTCAAGCGCATCGGGCTGAACGTGGAGGCGCAGGCGATGGACTGGGCCACCGTGGTGCAGCGCCGTACCAAGCAGGAGCCGGTGGACCAGGGCGGCTGGAGCGTGTTCCACACCTCCTGGGGCGGGGTGGACCAGTTCAACCCGGCGGTGCACGCCTTCCTGCGCGGCAACGGGCGCCAGGGCATCATGGGCTGGCCGATCAGCCCCACGATCGAGGCGCTGCGGGCCGAATGGCTGCTGGCCCCGGACCTCGCCGCGCAACAGAAAGTGTGCGAGGCGCTGCAACTGCAGGCGTTCCGCGACGTGCCCTATATCCCGCTGGGCCAGGTGCGGGCGCAGAGTGCCCATCGCAGCAACCTGGAAGGGGTGCTGACCGGGCTGCCGGTGTTCTGGAATGTGAAGCGGAGCGCGTAAGGCAAGGAAGCGGTTCTTTTTTGAAAAAAAGAACCAAAAAACTTTTGATCACTGGCACGCGTGCTAGGGCATCTGACACGCGTGCAAGTCAATAAAGTCTTTTTTGCTTCTTTTTTCTTCAGAAAAAAGAAGATTCTTTCTTCTCAAGCGCTGCGATGATCTCCCGCCGTAGCTTCTGGCGCATTGCTTCCTCGAACTCGGCGAAGTTCTGGCAGGTCATGGCGAAGGCGCCGGGGCCGCCGATGACGTTCTGTTGGTAGTGCGCCAGCAGGTCTGGCTCCTCGTGCAGCACGCACAGGCCGTTGATGGTGACGCCGCCAGCGACGAGGCGGTCGCGCGGTATGTGGGGCAGGATGCCCTGGTTGGATTTGCCGTCGCCCACCATGTCGATCACCACGCGTGTGGCGCCGGCGGGGGCGGCGAGGATCAGGGTTTCGCAGGCGCGCAGGGCTTCGCCGACGGCGGTGGCGCCGGCGCGGATGGTGCGGGGGACGTTCTCCACTTCCTCCGCGAAGGCGTGCAGCGCGTCGGGGCTGGCGATGCGGGTCCAGTCCAGCATCACCTCCTGCGCGGTGGGGCCGGACCAGATCAGCAGGGCGCAGAGGCTGGCGCCGCGCGGGCCTGAGAGCAGGCCGGCGATCACCGCTTCGTCGCGCAGCCCGGCCGCGCAGCCGCTGGCCATGCGGCCGAAGCTCTCCAGCGAGACGCTGGCCGAGCAGTCCAGCGCGATGATCAGGGCGAGATCGGCGTCGTCCATGGCGGCACGTTACCATCACCCTTGAGCGATGGCGCCATCCGGCCGATCATCGCGCAGCAATCCGGGAGGATGAAGATGCCCGACGACGCCGCCCCCAAGGTTCAGAGCGACACCAAGCTGCCGCTGTCGCGGATTACCGTGCTCGACCTCACGCTCGCCCGCGCCGGGCCCACCTGCGTGCGCCATCTGGCGGATTGGGGGGCGAACGTGATCCGCATCGAGCCGCCCGGCAATGGCGACGATATCGCCGGCAACCGGGATGGGTTCGATTTCCAGAACCTGCACCGCAACAAGAAGGCGATCCGGCTGGACCTGAAATCGCCGGAGGGGCACGCGGCGTTCATGAAGCTGGCCGCCACCGCCGATGTGGTGGTGGAGAACATGCGCGCGGCGGTGAAGCATCGCCTCAAGATCTCCTACGACGAGGTGAAGGCGGTAAACCCGCGCATCGTCTATGGCAGCATCAGCGGCTTCGGGCAGGACGGGCCCTATGGGCTGCGGGCCGGCGTGGACCAGATCGCGCAGGGCATGGGTGGGCTGATGTCCATCACCGGCGAGCCCGGGCGCGGGCCGATGCGCGTGGGCATTCCGATCGATGATCTCTGTGCCGGCACGCTGCTCTCCATGGGCATCATGATGGCGCTGTTCGAACGCGAGCAGACCGGGGTGGGCCGTTGGGTGACGACCTCCCTGCTGGAGACGCAGGTGTTCCTGCTGGATTTCCAGGCCACGCGCTGGCTGTTCGATGGCGAGGTGGCGGGCCAGGCGGGCAATGACCATCCGACGGGCATCCCCACGGGCGCATTCCCGGCCGCCGATGGCTACATCAACATCGCGGCCAGCTCCGGGCGGCTGTGGGACCGCTTCGCGGAGGCGATCGGCCATCCGGAGTGGAAGACCAAGCCGGAGTGGTCCACCCAGAAGGGCCGCAGCGCCGACCGCAAGGCGATCAACGCGGCGATCTCCGCGATCACGCAGACCAAGCCGGCGGAGCACTGGATCGAGCTGTTCGAGGGCGCCGGCATTCCGTGCGGGCCGATCAACACGATCGACAAGGTGTTCGCCGATCCGCAGGTGAAGCACCTGAAGATGGCGCGGCCGGTGGCGCATCCGCGGCTGGGCGTGAAGGAGGTGGTGGCCTCGCCCATCAACCTCGTCGGCCATCCGAAGGATGTGCGTTCGCCCACGCCCGATGCCGGGGCGGATACGGTGGAGGTGTTGCGCGGGTTGGGCTACAGCGAGGCCGAACTGACTGACATGAAGGCCCGGGGAATCGTATGACCACGCAGTACGCCGACGGAAAGATGCTCGCCGAGGTTTCGGAGGGCGTTGGGCTGATCACCTTCAACCAGCCGGAGAAGCGCAACGCCATGTCGGTGGCGATGTGGCATGGGCTGTCGGAGATCCTGGACGCGTTCGAGGCGGATGAGGCGATCCGCACCGTGGTGATGACCGGGGCCGAGACGAAGGCGTTCGTCTCCGGTGCCGATATCAGCCAGTTCGAATCCACCCGCGCCGACGGCAACGCGCAGCTGGAATACGACCGGCTGACCGGCGCCGGGCGTGCGCGGCTGGCGGCGTTCCCGAAGCCGGTGATCGCCTCCATCCGCGGCTTCTGCCTGGGTGGCGGGCTGGGCATCGCCATGCAGGCCGATTTGCGCATTGCTGGCGAGGGCGCGCAGTTCGGCATTCCGGCGGCGAAGCTCGGCATCGCCTATAGCTTCGAGATGGTGGAGCGGCTGATCTCGCTGGTGGGCCAGGCCCATGCGCGCATGATCATCATGACCGGTGAGCGGTTCGGTGCCGCCGAGGCGCAGCGCGTCGGCCTGGTGAACAAGGTGGTGCCGGACGAAGAACTGACCGACACGGTGCTGGCCCTGGCCAAGACGATTTCCGCGAACGCGCCGCTGTCCCTGCGCGCCACCAAGCTGACGGTGAACGCGGCGATGGCCAGCGAGAGCCAGCGCGATCGTGCGGCGGTGGATGCTGCGATCCTGGCCTGCTTCGACAGCGAGGATTATCGCGAAGGGCGCACGGCGTTCATGGAGAAGCGCCCGGCGCAGTGGAAGGGTAGGTAAGGCCGTCTTTTTCTGAAGAAAAAGACCTCATTCGTTTGATGCGGAAAGATAGGAGTTTTCCGCATCAAACGAATAAAAGTTTTTTGGTTCTTTTTTTCAAAAAAGAACCGCTTCCTTCTATTCGACAAACCGTGCCAGCCTAACCGCCGTATGCCCCCGGCTTGGCCGCAGGCTGGGCATCACCAGCAGGCAGTCGTCGTGCGGGGTGCGGATTTCCTCTGTGCCGTCCAGCGCGATCAGCGTGTTGCGGCGGGGGATCACTTCGCCGCCGCGGAAGGCGCGCACGAAGGCGAAGTTGCCGGTGGCGGCGGTGACGGCATGGGTGACTTCGGCCACGCGGCCCGGTTGCGAAGCGGGGGCTGGCAGGGTGGGGTGGGCGCGCAGCATTCCGAGATGGCGCAGCAGGCCGGCGATGCTGGCCGCGGCCATGTCCATTGCGGCGGGATCCCAGTGCTGGCCGGATTCCACCAGCAGGGCGGTTGCGCTGCCATCGGGCCCGGCGAAGCGTGCCATGTCGATCAGCCGGGGGCCGTTGCTGTGGCCGCGATCGGCCACTGCCAGGGGCGGCGCCCCGATCGCCTGGGCCAGCATCCGGCCGCGGGCGGCGGCGCCGCACAGGATCAGCGGATCTGACGGCCAGAGCATCGAGTGCAGGTCGAGCACCACGTCGGCGGCTTCCACGGCGGGGCGGATTTCGCGGGCGCGGGCCAGTTCGGCGGAGTGGCGTGGGCCGTCGAGCAGGGCGGGGTCCCAGACGCGGTTGAGGTCTTCGTCGAGGAAGCGCGACGCGGTGGGGTTGGCGGGATCGAAGGCGGCAAAGGCGGCGAGGTTGGCGAAGCCGTAGGTGAGCCGGCCGCAGAGCGGGCGCAGCTTGGCGCGCAGCATGCGGTCCAGCACCGTGGCACCGGCGTATTCGTTGCCGTGCATCAGGCCCAGCAGCAGCACGTCCGGGCCAGGGGCCTCGGCGGCGAAGCTGGTGAAGCCGGGGATGCCGGTGTTGCCGGTGCGCCAGGGGGAAAGATCAGGCGCGGGCAGCCGCACCTCGAATTGCGGCAGCTTCGCCGGGCCGTACGCTGGGGCCCCGGGCGGGTTGGAGCCGGTCATGCCAGCACCACCATGATGGGCGCTAGCCCGAAAGCCGGTCGGCGAGGCGGCGGATGAAGGCGTCGCACGCATCGAGCTGCGACTGTTCGATCCATTCGTCTGGCTGGTGCGCCTGGGCGATGTTGCCTGGGCCGCAGACGATGGTGGGGATGCCGGCCTGCTCGTAGAGCCCGCCTTCCGTGCCGTAGCTCACATAGCCCATGGAGTTGGAGCCGGTGAGCTGCTTCACCATGTCTGCCAGGCCGTGGCTGCCGGGCAGGGCCATGCCGGGGATCCAGTTCATCACCTCCAGCAAAAATCCGCAGGCGGGATCGACGGCTTTCATCGCCGGCTCGATCGCGGCGGCGACATGGGCGCGCAGGCGTTCCACCTGGGCGAAGAAATCATCGGACGGAATGGTGCGCCATTCCATCACGAATTCGCAACGCTCTGGGATGATGTTGAGGATGGTGCCGCCCTGGATGGTGCCGACATGCACCGTGGTGTAGGGCGGGTCGAAATTGGGGTCGAACGGGCCCTGGGTGGCGAAGCGCTTGGCGTCCGCGTTCAGGTAGGCAATGGCCTCCGCGGCGGCGGCGATGGCGTTGACGCCGCGGGCGGGTTCGCTGGAATGGCCGGGCTTGCCGCGCGCGATCACGCGCAGGGCCAGCCGCCCCTTGTGGCCGAGGATGGGCTGCATGAGGCTGGGCTCGCCCACGATGCACATGGCCGGGCGCAGGCCGCTGGCGGCGAGGTCTTCCACAAGCTCGCGCGCGCCGGCCATGTCGGTTTCCTCATCGTGGGTGATGAAGAGGTGGACGGGCTGGCGCAGCTTGCGGCGCGCGAGGTCGGGCACGGCGGCGAGGCAGGCGGCGACGAAGCCCTTCATGTCGGCGGCGCCGCGGGCATAGAGCTTGCCGCCCTCTGCACGCAGCGCGAAGGGGTCGGCGCTCCAGGCCTGGCCGTCCACCGGCACGGTATCCACATGGCCGGACAGCGCCACGCCGCCGGGCACCTGGGGGCCGATGATGGCGTGGATGTTGGCCTTGGCGCCGGAGGGATCGGTGCTGACGCGGTAGGGCACGCCGTGCTGATCGAGCCAGGCACGGACGAAGCCGATCAGGTCCAGGTTGGGGTTGCGGCTGGTCGTGTCGAAGCCCACCAGGCGGGCCAGCATGGCGGCGGTGGTGACGGGTTCGGCGTTGCCTGACACGGTGCCCCCTGAGGCGTTTTTGCTCTCCATGGCAGCACTCTATACTGCCCTCTCCCGGCCGCAAACGGACCCGATTCATGACCGCACCGCGCATCGCCATCCTGGGCCTTCACCTTGAGGCCAACTCCTTCGCGCCGGCCACTGTGCGCGAGGATTTCCTGCGCCAGTGCTGGGAGGAGGGCGAGCGGATCACCGAGCTGGCGCGCACTCCCAGCCATCTGCCGAGCGAGGTGCCGGGATTCTACGCCGCGATGGATGCCAAGGGGCCGTGGACGCCGGTGCCGCTGGTGATGATCGCCGCCCCGCCGGGCGGGCCGATCGTGCAGGAAGTGTTCCTGGATTTCCTGGACCGCGTGCGCCGGCGCCTGGCGGCCGCGCTGCCGGTGGATGCGGTGTATATCGCCAGCCACGGCGCCTCTTCGGCCACCGGGGACGAAGACAGCGACGGCACGCTGATAGAGCTGGTGCGCGCGATGGTCGGGCCGGCGGTGCCGGTGGTGGTGACGCATGACCTGCACTGCAACGTCTCGGAAAAGCTGGTGGAGCTGTCGGATGCGCTGATCGCCTATCGCACCAACCCGCATGTGGATATGCGCGAGCGGGCGGCGGAGGCGGCGGACCTCATCGCGCGGCTGCGCGGCGGGCTGCGCACGGCCAAGGCCTTCATCCGCATGCCGCTGATGCCGCCGAACGTGATGCAGCTGACGGCGAGCGGGCCCTATGCCGACCTGATCAACCTCGGCCAGGAACTGTGCAAGCCGCCGATCCTGAATGTGTCTGTCACCGGCGGCTTCACCTATAGCGACCTGCCGAAATGCGGTCTGTGCATCACCGTCACGGCGGACAACGACCCGGCGGCGGCGCGCGAGGTGGCGCGCCAGATCGCGCGAGCGGCCTGGGCGGGGCGGGAGCGCTTCCTGCCGAAGCTCACGTCGCTCGCCGATGCCGTGGCGATCGCGGGCGAGGCGAGCCGGGGCGATCGCGCGCCGATCATCCTGGCCGATTGCGCCGACAATCCCGGCGGAGGCGGGCGCGGCAACACCACCTGGATCCTGCGCGCGCTGCACGAGGCCGGCGTGGGCCGGGGCGTGGTGCTGGGCGTGTTCGTGGACCCGGCCCTGGCCGCACTTTCGCATTCGGCCGGCGTGGGCGGCATCTTCCGCGCGGCCTTCGCCAGCGACGAGAGCGAGTTCTCCAAGCGCTTCGACGCTGACGTGGTGGTGGAGCAGCTGAGCGACGGCAAGGGCATCGGCCGGCGCGGCATCGCCGAGGGGCGGGTTTTCGACCTCGGCCCCTGCGCGGTGCTGCGGCTGATGGGCTCTGGCCTGCGCGTGGTGGTGGGCTCGCTGCGGCGCCAGCTGGCGGAGCCGGTGATGCTGGAGATGCACGGCTTCGACATCGCCGCCCAGCGCGTGGTGATCGTGAAATCCCGTGGGCATTTCCGGGCGGGGTTCGACGAGTTCTTCACGGCGGATCGGATCTTCGAGGTGGACGTGCCGGGCTACAACTCACCGGTGCTGTCGAGCTTCAAATGGAAGCGGCTGCCGCGCCCGGCCTACCCGATCGATCCGGAGGCGGGCTGGACGGACAACCAGTAGGCCCGCCTCATTCCACCACGAAACGTTCGCGCACCAGGCGCAGCGCGCGGCCTTCATCCAGCAGGCGGTGGGTGGGAAGGGGCTTGGTGCCGGGGGCGCGGCGTTGGTGGCGGCCGATGGGCGGCCGTTCGACCATCCCGTGCGCGGTGAGCACGCGGGCGAATTCTCGCGCGGCGGCGAGCGGGGCCGGGGGGTCGGCGGCGGCGAGCAGGGGCGGCTGGGTGGCGGGGCAGAGCAGCAGCGGACGGTCGAGCCCGAGGGCCTCGGTGGCGATCCAGGGCAGCGCGTCGGTCGGCGCGGGCAGTTCCGTGCCGTCTTCGGCGGCGTGGGGGTCGTAACCCTCCAGCGACGGGTTGCGCGGCAGCAGGGCATGGCGGGCGAAGAGGGCGCGCAGCTGCTCGGCATGCTGCGGGCCCTCGCGCACCGTGGCGGCCAGCGCCATTTCCGCGGCCACTTGGCGCAGGAAATCCGGCGCGATGGCGGCCCGGCGCACCGCATCGCCCAGCAGCCTGGCGCCGCGCACTCCGACCGGTGAGGGATCGGCGCGCCCGCCCCCCGGCTCCGGCCGGGCGAGGAGGGCCATCACCTCGGCGAAGGCGATGCCGAAGGGGGTGACGGCCTGCCGGCGGGCCTGGGCCAGGCTGTCGCTGCCGCCGGGGAGTTCCAGCACCGCGAGCATGGCGGCGGCATCGGCGAAGCCGGCGTGGAAGGCGGCGACCTCCGCCGCGGAGGTGTCCCACAGGGCGGGGCGCAGCGCATTGAGCACGGCGTGGCCGAGGGCGCGCATGGCGGCTTCGGGGGAGGCGCGGCCGCCCAGGATCAGGCGGCCGCGCTGGTAGACCGCCTGGCGCGCGCCGCCGCCGACGAGCAGGACGCGCAGGCGCGGCCCCACGCCGGCCGGCCAGCGCGGGGCGGAGCCGGCACTGAGGGCGGCCCAAGGCGCCACGACGCGGGCCAGCGCCTCGGCCGTGGCCCAGTAGCGGAAGCCGGCGGTGCCGGGCGGGTATTCGCCGGGCAGCGGCACCGGCCCCTCGATGGTGAGGCCTAGGGCGGCCAGGGCCGGGCGCGGGCGGGCGACAGGGGCGGCCTGCGGCCCGGCGACGGCGAGCACGGTGCTGCCGCCGCCATGGGGCGGGGCCGGCGGCGGGGTGCGGGCGGCGCGGCGCTGGCTCATGCCTCCCACCGCGCGGCGGTGCGGCGGCGCAGTTCCAGATAGAAGATGTCGGGGCTCTGGCGGGTGTACACGCGCTTCAGCGCGATCTCGGCGGGGTCGATGCCGGCGGCAAGGTCCTGCATCTCGGCGGCGTCGCGGCAGACGAGCGGCCAGTTGGCGATCGCCTCCAGGTAGGCGGCGTCGTAGATGCCGCGGGCGACGCTGGCGATCACAAGCCGCCCGCCGGGGCGCAGCAGGGCGAAGAGGGCGAGCGTGAGGGCGGCGGCGAGGCGCTGGCCGAGGCGGTCGTAGAGCCCGGCGGCGTAGACCATGTCGAAGGAAGCGGGGGTGAAGCCGGCCTCCAGTACCAGGTCGATGCCGCAATTGGTCGCCTCCACCCCCATGCCGGGGAAGCTGCGCTCCACCACGGCCAGCGCCTCTGCGTCGCGGTCGAGCGCCACGAGGCGGCCGATGCGGCGCTGCTGCACGGCCGCCGAGAACAGCCCCTCGCGCAGGTGGCCGCAGCCGGCGGCCAGGATGCGTGGGCGGGGCCGGGCCTCGGCCACGTGGTCGATCAGCTCGGCCATGAAGCCGCGGCGTTCGCGCAGGGCGGCGGCGAGCGGGGTGGCGGTGTCGCGCGCCAGCAGGGCGTAGCCGAGCGGGGAGGCGCCGCGCGCCTCCGGGGCGGCGTGGCCGTCGTAGATCAGATCCAGCAGCGGGGCGTCGCCGGCATGGCCGCGCGGGCGCAGGAAGGCGCGGCGGGCGAAGGGGTTCTCGTGCAGGAGGCCGAGCAGCGGGTGGGCGCGGACCAGGGCGACGGCCTGCTGCCATTCCTGCTCCGGCAGGCGGGCGCGCATCCACCACAGCCCGTCGCTGAGGACATCGACCGCCTGGGCGACATCCCCGCCGGCCAGGATGCGCGCGCAGGTGGCGTCGAACAGGCCGACCGGGTCGTGCTCGGCCGGCTCGTGCATGGAGCGCAGCGCGACGGACACGGCAGGCAGGACAGGGGCGATGAGGTACACTGGGCGCGCTCCGGCTCCGCGGCGCGGGATGGCGCCGCCATGGGCATCGGAGCGCAGGGCCGTCAGCGCGCAGGCAAGAGCGGCGTCAAAAATGCAGGGGGATCGCATTTGCATCGCTTCGAGACTTGCGGGTAGGGGCGTGGGGATGTTCCGCTTGGTGCGAAGGGGAGTTGGCTGATCGTGGCGCCAGGCGTGCAGCTTTATGTGCTCGGGGGGTTCCGGCTGGAGGTGGAGGGCCAGGAAGGTCCGCCACTGCCGCGGAAGACCCGTGCCCTGCTGGCGATGCTGGCGGTGGAGCGGGCGCAGCTGATGTCGCGCGAGCGGATGGGGGAGCTGCTGTGGCCGGGGCGGGGGCCGGAGCAGGTGCATGGCAGCCTGCGCGAGGCGCTGTATCAGCTGCGCCGGCCGCTGCGCGGGCTGGACGTGGTGGTCACGCGCGATGGCGGGCTGGCGCTGGGGCCGGATGTCTCGACCGACGTGGACAGCTTCCAGCGGCTGGCGCTGACGCAGGACCTGGATGGGCTGCAGGGCGCGGCGCGGGCCTATGCCGGGCCGCTGCTGGCCGGATTCCCGCCGGTGTCGGAGGATTTCGGCGACTGGCTGGCGCCGAGCCGAGCGGCACTGGAGCGCCGCGCGCTGGCGGTGCTGGGGCGGATCGGCGACCTGTGCACGGCGGCGGGCGATGCCGCCGGCGCGCTGCATGCGGCGGAGCGGATGTTCGCCATCGATCCGCTGCGCGAGGAGATCCATTGGCGGCTGCTGGAGGCCTGCGCGGCGGCCGGGCGGCGCGCGGATGCGATGCGGCATCTCGCCACCATCGGCGAGGTGCTGAAGCGCGAACTGGGGGTGGCGCCCGGCGCGCAGACCCGTGCGATCGCCCAGCGGCTGCGCGCCGAGATGGACCCGCCGGCTGCGCCCGCGCCGGTGGCGCTGGGGGCGCCGCCGGCCGTGGCGGTGCTGCCCTTCGCGCAGCTGGGCGAGGAGGCGGTGCCGAGCCACCTGGCCGACGGCATCCTGATCGACACGGTGTGCCAGCTGGCCGGCCTGCGCGAGTTGCAGGTGATCTCGCACGGCTCCACCCTGTCGTACCGCGACCCGCAGGCCGACCTGCGCCAGGTGGGGCGGGAGCTGGGGGCGCGCTACGTGGTGCGCGGGGCGATGCGGCGGCGCGGCGATGCGCTGCGGCTGACCACCGAGCTGGCCGATGCGCGCACCGGGGCCGTGGTGTGGGCGCGCAGCCACGATACCTCCGCCGCGCTGGGCTTCGCCGACCAGGACCGGCTGGTGGCGCAGATCGTCAACACGCTGGCCCCGCGCGTGCGCGACCTGGAGCTGCGGCGCATCCGCGGGCAGCGGCCCGAGGTGCTGACGGTGTACGAGAGGATCCTGCTGGCGCGCGAGCACCTGCAGGCGCTGGAGCGGGACAGCTTCGGCGAGGCCAAGCGGCTGCTGGACGAGACGGTGCGCGAGGAGCCGGAATACGCCGAGGCCTATGCGCTGCTGGCGGACTGGCAGGGCGTGTCGATGAACCAGGGCTGGCTGCCCTACGACAATGGCGGGCGGCAGGAGCCGGAGCGGCTGGCGCGGCTGGCGTTGGCGCTGGACCGGGACAACATCCGCGCGCTGGTGCTGTACGGCCATCGCCGGGCGCTGCTGCACCGCGACTACCAGGGGGCGCGCGAGCTGTTTGAGCGCGCGCTGGACGTGGCGCCGGGGGCGGCGCACAGCTGGCTGTGGAGCAGCTACACCTTCGCCTACGACAACGAGCCCCAGGAGGCGATACGGCGCGTGCAGCAGGCGCTGGACCTTTCGCCGCGCGACCGGCGGGCGCACGACTTCTACTCCGCGATGTGCGTGGCGCAGTACGCTGCGCGCAACTACGACGAGGCCGCCGCCTGGGGCCGCCGGGCGCTGGCGGAATCGGGCGTGTTCGTGGCGACGATGCGCTGGACCGCGGCATCGCTGGCCGCTTCCGGCCGGCCGGCGGAGGCGCTGGAGGTGGCCCGCATGGCGCTGGCGGTGGCGCCCACCCAACGCGTGGCGAATTCGGTGCGCAACAGCCCCTTCGGCAGCCAGGCGCGGCGCGAGGAATATGGCGGGCACCTGATCGCCGCCGGCTTCAACCCCTGATTTTCCCCTCCTTCAAAACGAGACGGTGGACACGACAATGGCAGGCAGTTTCTGGCGCGGCGGCGAGACCGACGGCGGCGGCGAGACGGATGGCGGTGGCGAGACGGATGGCGGCGGCGAAACCGATGGCGGCGGCGGCCGGCTGGGCCGGGCCGCGCGGCGCGGGCTGCTGGCGCAGCCGCGCGGGCCGGTGCCGTTCAACCCCGGGCCGCTGCCGGGCTGGGACGCGGTGTTCGACGCGATGGGCACGCCGGCCTACGTGACCGGGGCGGGCTTTCCCGCCGAAGGATGGGACCAGGCGATCGAGGTGGACCGGATCGCCATGGAGTTCGCCGGCACGGACGTGCTGCGCGAGGGCGGGCCGGCCGATCCGGGGCCGCCGCCCGGCCATGTGGCGGCGGGCGCCAGCCGGGCCGAGCGGCAGGCGGCGCAGGCGCTGCTGGCGGCCGACGTGGAGGCGCTGCTGGTGCTGAAGCAGCAGACGATCGATGCCGGGCGGCGGGCCGAGATCGTCTACCAGGCGGCGCATGTGGTGCCGTATTTCATGAAGCTGGCCTCCTGCTCCGCCACGGTGCGGCCGAACACGCAGTTCCTGCTGGAGCTGGGCCTGCGCGTGGCGGCGCTGGCGGCGCGGAAGTTCAAGCGGCAGTACATGCGGGCGCGGCCGGTGCAGGTGATTCCTTCGATCGACACGGTGGTGCCGACGCCGCGCCATCCCGCCTACCCCAGCGGGCATGGGCTGCAGGCGCAGCTGATGGCGGCGATGCTGGCCGAGGTGGCGCCGGCGCTGGGCGCGCGGGCCAGGGTGCTGGCGGCGCGGATCGCGCTGAACCGCGAGCTGGCCGGGGTGCATTTCCGCGCCGACAGCGCGGCGAGCGAGCGCATGGCGCCGGCGGTGTGGGCGGGGCTTGCGGCGATGCCGGAGGTGGCCGCGCGGATGCGGCTGGCCAAGGGCGAGCATTCCGGCAGCGAGGCGAGCCTGCCGCGCGATGCGCTGGCGCGGATCGAGGCGCCGGGCGACGACGACGAGGGCGGCGGGCCAGGGTTCCGCCGCCGGGCCTGAGAGCCTGCCTGGCCACTTACCTCTGGCGGCCATCCGACGGGGATTTGCTGCGCTCCGGTGCCCACGGCCACCAGGCCGCTCCGCTCCGGTGCTCGCAAGTCACCGCCGGCCGGCGGCCAGGCGGCCGCCTCTGCCTCGCCAGAGCGCGTTCTCGGGCAGGCTCTGAGCTGTCAGGCGGCAGCGTCGCGCAGGACCACGGCGCCGACCCAGGTGCCGAGTTCGTACCAGCGGCCGCGGCTGATGCGGCGCAGGCCGTGGCGCGGGTCGGGGTCCCAGATCGTGTAGTCGCCGCAGCCGGTGTCGTAGCCGATGATCAGCACGTAGTGGTTGCGGCTGCCGCCGCCGGCGGTGGGGATTTCGCACAGCACGGCAACGGGGCGGCCGCGATCGATCATGCCGCGGATCTCGGCATCGTCGATGCGCTCCAGGCCATGGATGCTGTGGGCAACGGGCAGGTCAGGCGGGAGCATGCGGCGCAGCGTTTCGCTGACCACGCCGCCGATCTCGCGCGCGCCGTCCTCGATGCAATCGAACCGGGCGCAGAGGCCGGACAGCGCGCGCGTGGGCTGGCGGCAGAGCGTTTCCGGCGCGCGGCCGAGGGTGAGGGCGACGACGCCGCATTGCGTGAGCGGCAGGTTGCCCGGCAGGCGCCGGAGGCCGAGCGCCTCGGCGATCATCACGCAGCAGGCGGCCCAGCACCACTGGTTGGCGTTCTGGGACTGCCAGGCGATGCCCTCGATGCGGTTTCGCCGTCCGGGCAGGGATTCGGTGCGGGCGGCTGGCTGGGCATTCATGGCGCGGTTCCTCCGGGAAGGTGGCGCATCATCGCCACCTCCTTGCGGGCATGCAACCAGACCGGGGCTACGGGAACATCTTGCCGGGCGGCCTGGCCGTCCGGGAATAGTCCATCGCGGTGTAGGCGCCGCCCTGATACCGCTCCACCACAGCGTCGCCGCTGACCTTCCCCCCCATCTGCCCCGCAAACCCATCCGCACTATCCGCCGGCGCCCAGCCCAGCGTATCCCGCGCATCCCGGCGCCAATACGTCCGGCTGTTCGCCGAAGCCCCCCAGATCACGCAGCTCTCCACCTTCTCCGCCAGCGTCGCCCGCACGCACAGCCGCACCAGATCGTCGTAGCTCAGCCAGGTGGAGAGCATCCGCGCGTCGATCGGCTCCGGGAAGGAGCTGCCGATGCGCACATTGATGTTCTCCACCCCGTGCTTGAACCAGTACATCCGCCCCATCAGCTCGCCATAGGCCTTGGAAAGCCCGTAGTACCCGTCGGGCAGAAGCTGGCAGTCATCGTCCAGCGCCTCGCTGCGTTCGTGGAAGCCGATGGCGTGGTTGCTGCTCGCGAACAGCACGCGCGCGCCCTCGCGGCGGGCCGCTTCGTAGATGTGGTACAGGCCGCGGATGTTCGGCCCCAGCACTTCCTCGAACGGCCGCTCCACCGAAACGCCGCCGAAATGCAGGATCATGCCGCAGCCTTCGGCCAGGCGCAGGATCGTCACGCCGTCATTCAGGTCCGCCTTCACGAAGCGGCTGGCGGCCGGCACGGGGTCGGGGAAGGGCACGATATCCGTCAGCACCAGCTTCCAGCCCAAGGCCCCCAGGCCACGGGCCAGCACGCGGCCGAGCCCGCCGGAGGCGCCGGTGAGCAGCACGGGCTTTTCGGGAATCTGGCTCATCGTCGCTCTCCTTGGTTTCGCCGCAGCAGGGCACCGGGGGGCCGCGGCCGTCAACACCTTGCGCGCCCGCGCCTCGCGCTGCACCTTTCGCCTATGCGCACCCTGAACGATCTCTCCGCCGCCCTTGCCGTTGGCAAGACCACATCCCGCCAGCTGGTGGAGGACTGCCTCGCCCGCATTGCAGACCCGGCCGGGGAGGGCAGCCGCGCCTTCATCAAGGTGGATGCCGAAGGTGCGCGCGCCGCGGCGGATGCGATGGACCTGCTGCGCCGCGCCGGCCGCGCGCTGGGGCCGTTCGCCGGCATTCCGTTCAGCGTGAAGGATTTGGCCGGAATCGCCGGGCAGGTCACCACTGCCGGCTCCACCGTGCTGGCCGATGCGGCGCCAGAGGCGGCCAACGCCCCCGTGGTGCAACGCATCGCCGAGGCCGGGTTCGTGATCATGGGCCGCACGAACATGACGGAGTTCGCCTTCTCCGGCCTGGGCATCAACCCGCATTACGGCACGCCGAAATCCCCGTGGGACCGCGCGACGGGCCGCATCCCCGGCGGCTCCTCCTCCGGCGCCGGCGTGTCGATCGCCGATGCCATGGCCTATGGCGCGCTGGGCACGGATACCGGCGGCTCCTGCCGCATCCCTGCCGCGATGAACGGCATCGTCGGCTACAAGCCCACGGCGCGGCGCGTGCCGATCACCGGCGTGGTGCCGCTGTCCACCAGCCTCGATTCGATCGGCCCGCTGGCCAATTCCGTCGCCTGCTGCGCCGCAATCGATGCGGTGTTCGCGGGCGAACCGATCCCCGACCTCGCCGCCGCCCCGCTCGCCGGCCTGCGCTTGGGCGCGCCGGAGAACGCAGTGCTGGATGGCATGGATGCCGAGGTGGCCAATGCGTTCGAGGCCGCGCTGTCCAAGCTCTCGGCCGCCGGGGCGCGCATCGTGCGCCTCCGCCTGGCCGCGTTCGATGAGATCCCCCGCGCCAACGCCCGCGGCACCTTCGCCGCCGCCGAGGCCTGGGCTTGGCACCGCGAGCTGATCGCCGCCAAGGCCGCCGGCTACGACCCGCAAGTGCTGAAGCGCATCATGCCGGGGCAAGGCATGGCGGCCGCGGACTACGTGGCGCTGCTCTCCGCCCGCGCCGAAATCTGCGCCCGTGCCAACGCCGTCACGCAGGATTTCGACGCGATCGTGATGCCCACCTGCCCGCTGCTGCCGCCGCCGATCGCAGCGCTGGAGGCGGACAGCGATGCCTATACGCGGGTGAACCTGATGCAGCTGCGCAACTGCGCCTTCGGCAACTTCCTGGATCGCTGCGCCATCTCGCTGCCCTGCACCGCGCCGGGCGAGGCGCCGGTGGGGTTGATGCTGATGGGCGAAACGATGGGGGATGCCAAGCTGTTCCGTGTGGCCGCGGCGGTGGAGGCGGCACTGAAGTAAGGAAGAACGTTCTTTTTTGAAAAAAAGAACCAAAAAACTTTTATGACATGAAAGTGATAAAAGTCTTTTTGCTTCTTTTTCTTCAGAAAAAGAAGGCGCTTGCTTGAACCCTGGGGGGAACCAAACCATGAGCAATCCGGAAATCGACGCCCTGCGCGCCGCCATCGCCGCGCGCCCGAAGGCGGCAGACCTCGCCGAAATGCGCCGCGGTATCGATGCGCGCGGCCTCGCCAACAAACTGGCCGACGACGTCACGGTGGAGCCGGTGACGGCCGCCGGGGTAAAGGCCGAGTGGACCAGCACGCCCAATGCCGCGGCCAACCGGGCGATCCTGTATTTCCACGGCGGCGGCTTCGTGATCGGCTCGCTCGACAGCCACCGCCATGCAGTGGCGGAGATGGGCCGGGCGGCGGCAACCCGCGTGCTGGCGCTCGACTACCGCATGGCGCCGGAACATCCCTTCCCAGCGCCGGTCGAGGACGCGGTGGCCGGCTACCGCTATCTGCTGGCCCAGGGCTACGCCCCCTCGCACATCGCGCTGGCCGGCGACAGTGCCGGTGGCGGCCTGGTCGTGTCCGCCCTGTTGGCGATCCGCGACGCCGGGCTGCCGCAGCCATCCTGCGGCTGGTGCATCTCGCCCTGGATCGACATGGAAGCGACGGGCGGCTCGATCACGTCCAAGTCCGGCGAGGACCCGTCGGTGCAGAAGGCCGGGCTGGAGTTCATGGCCAAGACCTATCTGGGCGGGGCGGATCCGAAGAACCCGCTGGCCTCGCCGCTGCACGCCAATTTCATCGGCCTCGCCCCGCTGCTGATCCAGGTGGGCGCGGCCGAAACGCTGCTGGACGATTCAACCCGGCTGGCCGCATCGGCCGGCGCAGCCCACGTGGCCGTCACGCTCGAAGTGTGGCCGGAGATGATCCACGTCTGGCACGTGATGCACCCGGTGCTGGCGGCCGGGCGCCGCGCCATCGTCAATGGCGGTGCCTTCGTGCGCGCCACGATGGACGGCGCCACGCCGGTCTCCCCGCGCGTTCCCTAAGCGTCAGGGCGCGACCGGCAGCACGATGCTGTCGCTCGCGCCCGAGAGCATGTCGGTCACCCGCACCCGCCACAGTCCCGGCGGGTCGTTGGCGGCAAGCGGCAGCCGCCAGGTGGCCGGCGCGCTGCGCAGAACCATGTTGCCGCCATAGCGCGGCATCGCCGTGCCATCGGGCGCGGTAACCTCCACCCGAAGCGCGGTGGCCTCGGCGGGTGTGGCGCCGGCAAGGGCGAGCCGCAGCTCCGCGACCTCGCCCGCCCGCAAGCCCGCACCGGCCGTGATGCTGGGGGCGGGCAGGCGGGAGGGCGCGAGGGCAAGGATCACCGGCTCGGGCCCGGCAAGGCGCAGCGCGATGCGGCCCTGGGTCTCCGGCAGCCGGCCGCCGCGGCGCAGGTCGTGGGCGATGTGGCCCTGGGGCAGGGTCAGCACGATGTCGGTGGGGCCGTCGCCCAGGGCGCGCAGGCCCACCAGCAGTACGCGGCCGTTGGCCAGAACACGGCTTTCCACGCGCGCTGCGGGGCCGCCGGCGGCGGAGGCGATGCGCAGCAGGGGGGCCGCTTCCGCGCGGGCGAGCAGGGCGGCGAGCGCGGGCAGGGCGGCCTCGTCGGCGTCCGGCAGGCGGGCGATGGCGCGGGCGGGGGCAAGGTTGGCCAGTTGCGGATGCGCCAGCAGGCGGCTGCGGCCATCATAGCGGCCGGGCGTGCCCATCATCAAAACCGTGCCGCCGCGCGCGGCGAAGGCGCGGATTTCCGCGGCTTCGGCGTCCGACAGGGCAGAAACCTCGGGCAGGATGAGCAGCCGCACGCCGGATTTCCGCAACGCCCCACCGGCAAGCAGGTCGGAGGTAAGCCAGCGTGGCTGGGCGCCGAGCGTGGAAAGCAGGCGCGCCGCCCGCTCGCGCGCGGCGCGGTGGGGCGGGGTGAAGAACCATTCCTTCTCGGAATCGCGTTCCACCCATTCCTTCTCGGAATCGCGTTCCACCCATCGCGGCCCCACGGCCAGCTGCTCTTCCAGCCACTGGGTGCGGAAGCTGGCCTGGGAATACAGGATCGCCACCCCGTCATGGTGCGGCTGGCTGGCGATCAGCTGTGCGCCCAGCCCGCCGGAGAGCTCGCGCAACACCGGGGCAAGGCCGGTGGTGCGAGGTGAGGCAGGGTTCAGCAGCGACGCATCCTCGTCCCACAGCACCAGGCCGCGGCTGCCCAGCAAAACCTGTCGCCAGATGCCCGCGATCTCGCCGGGGCCGGAGGCGAAGTTGGTGTTCAGCAGCACGGTGCCCGGGCTGATGGAGCGCACGATCTCCATGTTGTTGGCGTTGTCGTAGATCTCCAGCGCATCGAGCGCGCCGAAGAGCAGGCCGTAATCGTAGCCACCCCAGCCCGGCACCTGCGCGCCGGCGATGCCGGAAAGTGCGGTGGGGTCAGCCTTGTGCAGAGCATCCGTGCCGGCCCGCAGCGCGCGGGCGAAGGCGATGTCCATCCACGCCTTGAAGTCGGCCCAGGCGGACCAGTTGCGGTCGGCGCGGGCGATCGCTTCGGTGGTGGTCAGCGGCATCACCGCATCCCACGTGGCAAAGCTGCTGCCCCATTGCCGGTTGAGCGCCGCGAGGTCGCGGTACTGGCCGCGCAGCCAGGTGCGGAAGCCGGCGAGCGACTGCGGCCCCATGTCGAAATCCCAGGCCGCCGCGAGGTCGGCGATCCCCGCCTCGTCGGCCAGGTCGTACCACAAGGGGCGGTAGGGGCCGAGATGGCGCACGGTGGCGCGAATGCGCTCCTGGATGCGGGCGATCCAGGCGGGGTCGGAAAGGCTGGGCTCGCGATGGAACACGCTGGGGTCGGCCGGGTTCTCGCCCTGGCGGCGGCGCACCTCGTCCCACAGCCATGTCACGCTGAGATTGGGGCGCCAGCGATGGTAGTTGGCGTAGAAATCGGTGGCGATGTTCTCCAGGTACCAGCGCGTATCGGCGGCAACCAGCGCGGCCATGCGCGTTTCCGCCACGCCGGGATCATAGGGTTCGTCGCGGCTGGGGATCACCTTGCCGGCGGCGATGCCGAGCGCCTGCAGGCGGCGGCGGCCCTCCGGATCGGCGTCGTGCCAGTATTGCGCCACCCAGTCGTGCCATCCGGCCGGTGGCCGGGCAATGAAGCGCGCCTCCTGCCGGCGCGGCGGCTGGCCGGCGAGTTCCAGCGTCGCCACCAGCGTGTTGGACATCGCGATGGCGCGCCGCATGTCCAGCGGGATCGCCACCTCGCGCGCGGCGCGCAGGTCGAGCGCGATGCGGCGGCGCTCCACCACGCGCCCGAGCGTGTCGGTCCATTCCAGCGCGAGGGTGCCGGTGCCGGTGGTGGGTGCCTCGAACCGCCACAGCGCGCGCACTTGCGGCCCGCCCTGCTGGGCGCCGTCTGGCGGCACCAGCGTGTCGGCGGCGGCCGGCAGCGGCAGGCCGAGCAGCAGCAGCGCCGCCAGCATGGCGCCGGCCACGCGCTTCCAGGCCAGCACCACGGGCAGCAGCACGAAGGTCACCAGCAGCGTGGCGCCGAGGCTCCACAGCAGCAGCGCCCCCATGCTGGCCGTGCCGGGATGCGCACTGCCGGCCAGCGCGCCGAAGGCGGTGGCGGTGGTGAGGGCTGAGAACAGTACCGCGCGCGCCGTGGCGGTGCCCAGGAAGGCCCTGGCCCCGGCGGCACGGTTCATCACGAAATAGATGTTGAACGACACGCCCACCCCCAGCAGCAGCGGCAACGCCACGATATTGGCGAAGTTGAGCGGCAGGGGCAGCAACACGATCACGGGAACGGTCAGCAGCGCGGAGGCGAGCAGGGAGCCGAGCACCAGCGCCACGTCCAACGGCCGGCGCAGCAGAACCAGCAGCAGCACCGCGATGGCGGCCAGCGCCCCCAGCGCGGCCGTGACGAAGGCGCCGACGATGGTCCCCGCCGTCTCCACGATCGTCACGGCGGAACCGCCGGCCTGGGGGGCCACGGTGCGGATCTGGGCGACAAAGCGCTGCAGCCCCGCCCCGTCCCGCGCCTCGGGCTTGGCGCTGGCCTGGATGCGGATGCGCCCATCCGGCGCGCGCCAGTCGGCGGCGAGGTCGGCGGGGATGTCCGCCAGCGTCACGGGCCCGGCCTCCAGCACGCGTCGCAGTGCATCGAGCTGGCGCGGCAGGAAGCGGGTAAGGGCGCCGTTGGCCTGCATCAGCCGCTCATCCGGCGCGGTGGCCAGCGTGCCCAGCGCGGCGGCGATGGCGCGCAGCGGGTCATCCGGCGCCAGGCGCGGCAGCACGCGGTCGATCTCGGTGCGGGCGGTCAGCACGGCCAGGCGCAGATCAGCCGGCGTCACCGGGGCAGGGGCCGAGCGGGGGGCGAGCGTGGCGCCGAGGATGGAGGCGGCATCGGCGATCAGCGGCAGCTTCTCCGCCTGGTTCTCCGGCACCAGGGACGGGAGGCTGACGACCTCCGCCACCAACGGCAGGGCGCGCAATCGTGGCATCATCAAGGCGGCCTCCTGCGGGGAGGCGACCATGATGTCGGCCGAGTAGGGCGAGGTGAGCGGGTCATCCATCAGCGCGCGCAGCGTGACCATGGCTTCCGTGGATGGGTCCTTGGTGTGCAGCGGGTCGCTGTCGAAGGCGATGCGCGGCAGCAGCACGGCGCCGAGCAGGCAGATCGCGGCGAACCCGCCGGCGACGGCCACGCGGTGGCGCAGCAGCTTCCCCTCCACCCGTGCCGCCCAGGCCCAGCCGATTTCCGCCGCCTCGCCGCGCGGGCGCAGCAAGGTGAGCATGGCCGGCAGGAACGTCAGCGTGCAGGCCAGCGCGATCAGCATGCCGAAGCCGGCGATCAGCCCCAGCTCCGCCACGCCGCGGAAGCTGGTGGGCACGAAAGCCAGGAACCCCGCCGCGATTGCCACCGCCGCCAGCAGGATCTGCGGGCCAACGCCAACCACGGTCTGCGTCAGCGCCAGGGCGGGCTCCCCGGCGGTCAGCCGCATCTCCCGGTAGCGCACGCAGAACTGGATGGCGAAATCCACCGCGATGCCGGTGAACAGCACGGCGAAGGCCACCGAGATCAGGTTGAGCGTGCCCACCGCCAGCGCCGCGAAGCCGCAGGTGAGCACCAGGCCCAGCCACAAAGTCGCCACGATCGGCACGATCAGCCGCCAGGAGCGCACCGCCAGCACCAGCCACAGCAGCACCAAGGCGCCAGAGATCGCCATGCCGCCCAACGCCCCCTGGGCGACGGTGGCGAATTCCTCATCCGCCAGCGCCACCTGGCCGGTCACCCGCACCGTAGCCCGGCCGGCCATGACATATTCCAGCCCGGCCGCAGCACTGCGCAGGGCAGCGGTTGCCGCACCGCCGGGCTCCAGCGCGCCGAGGTCAAGCCGGGCCTGGGCCAGCACCAGCCGGCGCGGGCCGGCCATGTCCACCAGCTTGCCGCCCAGCAGGCGCTGCCAGGACAGCGGGGTGGGGGTGCCTGCGGCCGCATCGGCCAGCGCCGTGGCGAAGCCCTGCAGCGCCGGGCGGAAGCTGTCCAGCTTCTCGCCGCGCTCCACGCCCATCGCCACCAGGGCCAGGGTGGAGAACAACCCGCGCGCCGAGGGGTCGGAGGCGAGCTGGCCCAGGAAGGGCTGGGCATCGATCGTCTGGTCCAGCAGGGCCGAGAGGTCGGCGGTCTCCAGGTAGAGCAGCCCATGGCGCTGCAGGAACGGCGCGGCATCGGGCCGGCGGGCGAAGCGGAAATGCGTGGTGTCCGCGGCCAGCGCGGAAGCCAGCGCATCGGCCGTGGCATCCGCCTCCTCCGGCGTGGCGCCCTCCACCACGGCCACCAGCAGGTCGCTGAACTGCGGGAAGGCCTTCGCCGCGGCGATCTCGCGCTGGCGCCAGGGCAGGGCGGAGTCGAACAGCGCGTCGGTATCGGTGGAAACACCCAGCCGCGCGGCGGCGGCCCAGGCGCCCAGCGCCCCCAGCACCACGCCGGCGAGCACCACCAACAGGGCACGGGTGCGGCAGTATTCCGCAATGGCGGTGAGCAGGCGCGGCAGGGAGAAATTGGTCATGCCCCCGGGATATCCGCTCCGGGCGGTGGGGTCCATAAGGGAAGAAAGGAGGTTCTTTTTTGAAAAAAAGAACCAAAAAACTTTCATCACTTAGCGGTTCGATGCGCCCGCGCAGGTAAGCAAGGCATCGCCGCGCACAAACGAACAAAAGTCTTTTTGCTTCTTTTTCTTCAGAAAAAGAAGACCCTTCCTTACTGCCTGGCCAACTCCGGCAGCAGCGGCAACAACGTCGGCAGGTCCCGCTCCGCGACGCAGGCGAGGTATTCGCCACTGGCGGGGGCGGCTTCCTCCCCGGCCCGGGGCATGCCGTCTGCATCCAGCGGCAGCGCGGCCAGGCCGATATCGGCATAGACCCCCAGCAGCGTGGGCCCGGCGCGCCAGATCGCGGGATCGAGCCCTTCCTGCGCGGCGAGGTCGCGCAGCCGCCAGATGGCCGAGACGCGGTCGGCGGCGGCGCCGGCCGGGTCGCCGAAGCCCAGCAGCACTCCGCCCACGCGGCGGAACGGGATGGCGGCGCGGCCCGCCTCGCCCCATAGCAACCCGTCGGCCTCGGCCAGCGGCGTGCCGCCCAGGGCGCGGTAGCGGGCGCGCGTGGCCTCGTTCCAGGCATCGTGGGTCACGCGGCCGGGGCGCACCGTGCGCCAGATCGCCACCAGCGCCACCAGCACGGCCAGCGCGACGCTGACGCGCACCGCGTTGGGCACTGCGTTGGAGAGCACCACCTGCCACCAGGAGGTTTTCGCCAGCAGCGTCAGCCGTGGTTCGTAGGTGGCCAACACCACCACGGCGCCGGCCAGCATCAGCGGGCCGGAAGCACGCTGCACCGTCATCGGCCCGGAGAGCAGCCGCGCGTGGCGGTAGAACAGCCGGCGGAACGGGGCGAGCAGGGCGGTAGCCCCCAGCAGCAGGGCCGGGATCCAGAAATGCTCGCCGCGCGCCGCGGTGAAGGCCGCCCCCAGCAGCAGCAGCGCGATGGTCACCCCCCAGGCCAGCGTCACGCGCCGGGTGAGCGCGATGGAGAGCACCATCAGCGCCGCCCAGATCAGGCTGGGCACGAATTCGCTGGCCGGGTGGAACAGCGACTGCGCCCAGCCGGGCAAGCTCCAGGCCGGGCCGATCCAGGTGTAGTCGCCCAGCGCATCCATGGCGCCGAGGGCCATCAGCAGCGCGCCGCACAGCGCCACCGCGCCGGCCACGGCGGCCACCTCGAAATCCGGCTGGCTCCAGCGGCCAATGGTCTGCACGCCGGGCAGGCGGGCGGTGCCGGCGAACAGGCCGCGTACGCGCAGCAGCATCTCATTGCCCGCGAACAGCGCGCCGGCCAGGAACAGCGGCACGATGTAGTAGTATAGGCGGAACACCACGATGGCGCCAACGATGGCCGGTGGCTCCAGCCAGGTGGACAAGCCCAGCAGCATGGCGGTGTCGAACACGCCCAGCCCGCCGGGCACATTGGCCAGCAGCCCCGCCGTATAGGCGAACACATAAACGCCGAGCACCACGAAGAAGGTCAGGCCCTCGGCCGGCGGCAGCAGGGCGTGAAAGATCGCCGCCGTCACCACCACGTCCACCGTCGCCAGGGCGGTCTGGACGATCGCCATGCGCCAGGAAGGCAGGTCCACGTCGTGCCCGAACAGCCGGACATGGCCGACGAGGCGGGAGAGCACCACATACACCGCCGTTGCGGCCAGGCATGCGGCGCCGATGCCCTGCAGCATCCAGCGCGGCAGGCGGCTGCCCAGCACCGGCAGCACCTCCGGCTCCAGCAGCAGCACCGCGCCGCCCAGCACCATGCCGCCGAGGATGAAGGTGAGGGAGCAGAACGCCACCACCTTGCCGATCTGCAGCGGCGTCAGGCCCCAATGGGCATAAAGCCGGTAACGCACCGCCGCCCCCGAAACCGCAGCGAAGCCCAGATTATGCGCCAGCGTATAGGCACAGAAGGAGGCGAAGGCGGCCCGCGCGTAGCTCACCGGCCGGCCGGCATAGATGGTGCCGAGCCGGTCGTAGATGGTGAGGATGGCATAGGCGAGCAGCGTCCAGCCGAAGGCCTGCCAAAGGCGCGCAGACGGAATCGCCGACAGTGCCGTCTTGATGTCGGCGATGCTGAGATTGCGGAATTCGTTGAACACCACGTAGATCGCCCCGCCGAGCAGGGCGACGCCCAGCACGGCGGGGAGGTGGCGTAGCCAGGGCTTCATCGGGGGATCCCGGTCAGTCCGCGGTACGGGCGAGCGCCCCCTCGATCAGCGCCGCGGTCTCCGGCAGGCCATAGAGCGCGATGAACTGGCCGAAGCGCGGCCCCTCCTGCTGGCCCAGCAGCACCTGGTAGAGGCAGCCGAACCAGGCGCGCAGTTCCGGGAAGGGGTGGCGCTTGCCCACCTCGTACAGCACGTCCTGGATCGCCTCGGCCGGGCTGCCATCCGGCAGCTTGCGCAGATCGGCCAGCAGGTCGGTAAGCGCCGCGCGGTCGGTGTCGTCGGGTGCCTTGTACTGCTTGGCCGGGCGCACGAAGTCCCGGTAGTAGGCGAGCGCGTATTCCACCAGCCGCGCCAGCAGCGGCATGTCCTCGGGCGTCGCGGCCGCGTTGTAGCGGCGGATGAAGCCCCACAGGATATCGGGCGACTCCGCATTCACCACGCTGGCGAGGTTCAGCAGCATGGCGAAGCTGAGCGGCGAGTGCGCGTCCTGCGGGATGCGGCCGGCATGGATGTGCCAGGCCGGGTTGGCCGGCTGCTCCTGCGGCCCCTGGCCCTGGCCCTTCAGCGCGTTGGCGATGTACTCGTCCACCGCCTTCGGGATCACGTCGAAATACAGCCGCTTGGCGCGCTGCGGCTGGTTGAACATGTACTGGCCGAGCGATTCCGGCGGCGCGTAACGCAGCCATTCCTCCACCGACAGGCCGTTGCCCTTGGACTTGCTGATCTTCTGCGCCTGCTCGTCCAGGAACAGCTCATAGGTGAAGCCCACCGGCGGCTCGCTGCCCAGGATGCGGCAGATCGCGCCCGAAAGCTTCACGCTGTCGATCAGGTCCTTGCCGGACATCTCGTAATCCACGCCCAGCGCGTGCCAGCGCATCGCCCAGTCGGCCTTCCACTGGCACTTGCCGCCGCCGCCGAGGATGCAGGTCTCGTACTTGGCGCCGGTATCCGGGTCGGTCCAGGCCACCATGCCCGTCTCCGTATCCAGCACCGTCAGCGGCACCTGCATCACAATCCCCGTCTCCGGATGGATCGGCAGGATCGGCGAGTAGGTGGCGCGGCGTTCCGGCCCGAGCGTGGGCAGGATCACGCCCACGATCTGTTCGTGCTTGCGCAGGATCTGGCGCAGCGCGTCGTCGAACCGCCCGGTGGCGTAGTACTCGGTGGAGGAGGCGAACTCGTATTCGAAGCCGAAGCTGTCGAGGAAGGATTGCAGCCGGGCGTTGTTGTGCGCGCCGAAGCTGGAATGGGTGCCGAACGGATCGGGAATGCGCGTCAGCGGCTGGCCGAGATAGCCCGTCAGCATCTCCTTGTTCGGCACGTTCTCCGGCACCTTGCGCAGGCCATCCATATCGTCGCTGAACGCCAGCAGCTTGCTGGGCAAGCCGGTCAGCTCGGTGAAGGCCCGCCGCACCCAGGAGGTGCGGGCAACTTCGCCGAACGTGCCGATATGCGGCAGGCCGGAGGGGCCGTAGCCGGTTTCGAACAGGGCATGCCCTTTGCCCGTTTTGGCCATGCGCTCCACCACCTTCTTGGCCTCCTCGAAAGGCCAGGCGCGGGGGAGGGTGGGGGCTTGGGCAGGGGCTGAGGCGGACATGCGGCGGACCCTAGTGGATTTGGCAGGCAGGGGAAACCGTGGGGCGGGAATGGCGGGGTTGGGCGAGGGAAGGAACAAGGGGCCGAACCGCCAAGGCGCCAAGGGCGCCAAGGGAATCGCCAAGGCGCACGCCATCGCCTCTTGGCGTCCTTCTTGGCGATCTTGGCGCCTTGGCGGTTCCCTCACTGCCCTCCCTTCCCTTCCTCCCTACACGCCATGGAGGGTGCCCCTCGCCCCGGCTTTGCCTATAAGGATGCAAATGCCCCCACCGATTTCCCTGCTCGACTCACCTTCCGTGGTGGCGGGCGCCGCGCGGGCCGCGGTTCTGACCGAAGATGGCGAGATGCTGCTGCTGCCGGCGGAGGCAGCAGGGCGAGAGGTGCGCGGCAAGGCGCCGCTGCTCGTCCATGCGCCGGCCACGCTGAAGCGGCTGGGCCTGCGCG
Source organism: Alphaproteobacteria bacterium (assembly GCA_026400815.1). GTDB lineage: Bacteria > Pseudomonadota > Alphaproteobacteria > Acetobacterales > Acetobacteraceae > CAMDGX01. Next base: position 10,272 of record JAPLOI010000052.1, on the reverse strand, counting down.
AAGAGCCGTGCCTGGACCTGCTGGAGCTGTTCGCCTTCGTCCGCCCGGCGCGCGGCGTCGCCCCCACGCCGCGCGGCCTGGCCCTCGCACTGGACATGAAGCCGCCGGCCCCGGGGCTGGAAGCCGCCGCCGCGATCCTGCCGGACATTGCCGAGGCGCTGCTGAGCCGCCTGTCCGGCCTGCGCGGGCTGCCGGCGGCCAGGCCGCTCTCCGAACTCGCTGCCCGCATGGGCCGCGCCGGCTGGGGCTGGTCCGATGCCGTGCTGGCCGCCCTCGGCCTGCCCGGCGCGGTCGCGTCCGACGAGCCGATGCGGGTCTGGAAGCGCCTGCCCGAATGGGAAGACCTGCCACCACCCCCCGCCCCCTCCGCCCTCGGCGTGGAGGAAGGCGAGGCACGCACCCGCCTGGCGGACATGCTGGGCGACGCCGCCGAAGCCCGGCCCGGCCAGAGCGACTACGCCGCCGCCGTCACCCACGCCTTCGCCCCCCGCGAGCAGCGCGGCGACCCGCATCTGGTGCTGGCGGAAGCCGGCACCGGCACCGGCAAGACCCTGGGCTACGTCGCGCCCGCCAGCCTCTGGGCGGAGCGCAACAAGGGCAGCGTCTGGATCTCCACCTTCACCCGCCACCTGCAGCGCCAGGTGGAAGGCGAGATGGCCCGCCTCTTCCCCAACGCCGCCGAGCGCCGCCGCCGCGTGGTGGTGCGCAAGGGGCGGGAGAACTACCTCTGCCTGCTCAACCTGCAGGATGCGCTGGGCATCGTGCTCTCGGGGCAGACGCATCCCGGCGTGATCCCGCTCGGCCTCGTGGCGCGCTGGGCGATGGCCACGACCGATGGCGACATCCAGGGCGGCGACCTGCCCGGCTGGTTCGGCGACCTTTTCCCCCCCGCCTATTCCGCCGGGCTGGCCGATCGGCGCGGCGAATGCATCCATGCCGGCTGCGAGCACTGGAAGAAGTGCTTCGTGGAACACACCATCCGCCGCGCCCGTTCGGCGGAACTGGTGGTGGCCAACCACGCGCTGGTGATGGCCCAGGCCGTCTGGGGCGGGCTGGACGACGCCACCGTGCCCAGCCGCTACGTGTTCGACGAAGGGCACCACATCTTCGATGCCGCCGACGGCGCCTTTTCCGCCGTGATCTCCGGCATGGAAGCCGCCGAACTCCGCCGCTGGCTCCTGGGCGCCGAAGGCGGCCGCTCCCGTGCCCGCGGGCTGCGCCGCCGGGTGGAGGATTTGGTGGCGGCGCGCGATGACCTGCTCGCCCCGCTGGATGCCGCGCTGATGGCCGCCCGCGCCCTGCCGGCGCCCGGCTGGCCGGAGCGGCTGGGGCTGGAACTGCCCAGCATCGACGGCGAGCAGGCCAACCCCACCGAAGCCTTCCTGCGCGCCGCCCGCCAGCAGGCCCTGGCCCGCGTGCAGGGCGACGGCGAGGCGATCGGCGCCATCGAATGCGATCTGTACCCCGTCGGCCCGGAACTGCCGGAGCGCGCCGCCGGTCTGGCCCGCGCCCTGCAGCGCCTGGCCACCCCGTTGAAAACACTGATGGACCGCATGGCGGCCCGGCTGGAGGACGAGGCGGAGGAGCTGGACGAAGCCACCCGCACCCGTATCGAAGCCGCCTGCCGCTCCCTCAAGCGCCGCGCGGTGGATCCGCTGGGCGCCTGGGGGGCCATGCTCGCCGCCGTCGGCGCTGTGCCGCCGGAGCCTGGCGAGCGGCCGGAGCACGTGATGTTCCTGCGCCTCGATCGCCGCGGCACCGAGGATCGCGATGTCGGCCTGCACCGCCACTGGCTGGACCCCACCATCCCCTTCGCCGCCACGCTGGCCCGCCCGGCGCAGGGGCTGCTGGTCACCTCCGCCACGCTGCGCGACGCGGGGGCGGAGGATGTGGAGGCCGCCTGGGCGGATGCGGAGGCCCGCGTCGGCGCCACCCACCTGCCCAGCCCGGCCATCCGCGTGGCCGTCGCCTCCCCGTTCGACTACGCCGCGCAAACCCGCTGCTTCGTGGTGACGGATGTGAACACGCGCGAGATCGGCGCGCTCGCCGCCGCCTACCGCACCCTGTTCCAGGCCTCCGCCGGTGGCGGGCTCGGCCTGTTCACCGCCATCGCCCGGCTGCGCGCGGTGCACGCCCGCATCGCCGCCCCGCTGGAGGAAGCCGGCATCCCGCTGCTGGCCCAGCATGTCGATGCGATGGACAACGCCACCCTGGTGGACGTGTTCCGCACCGAGGAAGACAGCTGCCTGCTGGGCACCGACGCCATGCGCGATGGCGTGGACGTGCCCGGCCGGGCCCTGCGGCTGGTGGTGTTCGAACGCGTGCCCTGGCCACGCCCGGATATCCTGCACCGCGAGCGCCGCGTGCACCTCTCGGGCGGCGATACCGCCGGCTACGATGCCCGCGTCGCCCGCTTCCGCCTGCGCCAGGCCTTCGGCCGCCTGATCCGCAGCGGCAGCGATCGCGGCGCCTTCGTGCTGCTGGACCGCTCCACCCCCACCCGCCTGCTCTCGGCCTTTCCCGCCGGCGTGGCGGTGCAGCGCGTGGGGCTGGCCGACGCCGCCGCACAGGTGCGGGACTTCCTCGGCTGAAATTTGTTAAAACCGAGATAAGTCCCGACACGCAACATGGCTTGATCGCGGAGCCGTTTCGCGCTTTTTATGCGGATACAGGTAAAACAGTGTAACGAGATGCAGGCCGCCCGGTTCGTAGTGGGCAAGCCGGCCACGGAAAGGGGAGGCCCGGCCCTGCCAGCATGCAGGCGGGGCGGGTTGGCATGAAGGCGCGTGGGGCCCTTGGGAGAGGCCGCGCCTGCGAGGATGCATGCCCGGCGATCGCTGCCCGGCCCGTGCGGCCAGGTACCGGATGGCGGGACAGACCGGCTAAAGCGCGGCCCCGCCGCGGTGGACACCCGCCACCCGCCAAAAGGCGGCTGCGGGATGACAACGATTTCCGCTGGTTCCAGAGAGGCCTATGGCGCTTCGCCCGCAATCCCTTGCCTTCACCTTCCTGATCGGTGCCCTCGCCGCCCTGCCGCCGTTGTCGATCGACCTCGGCCTGCCGGCGCTGAACCTGCTGGAATCCTCCCTCGGCGCGAGCCACACCCAGGCGGCGCTGACGCTGTCGTTGTTCCTGGTCGGGTTCGGCCTTTCCCAACTGGTGATGGGCCCGCTGTCAGACCGCCATGGCCGCCGGCCGGTGATGCTCGCGGGCATGACACTGTATGCCCTGGCCGGGCTGGGCTGCGCCCTGTCCACCAGTATCGAGGCGCTGCTGGCCTTCCGCCTGCTGGCAGGAATCGGGGCCGCCGGTGGCACCACGCTTGCCATGGCCGTGGTGCGCGACAGTTTCGAAGGCCAGGCCGGGCGCATCAAGATGAGCCAGGTGAGCATGGTGATCACCATCGCCCCGATCATCGCGCCCACGCTGGGCGGGCTGCTGCTGCTGCTGTTCCATGATTGGCGGGTGATCTACGCCACACTGGCCCTGGCCGGCGCGGTGCTGGTGGCCGCCGTCTGGCTCGGCCTGGCCGAAAGCCGCCCGCCGCTGCCCGGGGCGCGATTGGATCTGGTGGGCCGCTACGCCGCCGTGTTCCAGCACCGCCGCACCATGGGCTACGTGTTGGGGAACACGCTGGGCTCCGGCGGGCTGTTCGCCTTCATTGCCGGCTCGCCGATGCTGCTGATGGGCACGATGGGCGTTTCCACCGCGGTGTTCGGGCTGCTCTTCGCCACCACCTCCTCCGGCATCCTGCTGGGGTCCACCATCAACAACATCCTGGCCCGGCGCGGCGTGGGCGCGCGGGCACCGCTGGCCGTGGGGCTGTCGCTGGGGCCGCTGGCGGCGCTGTGGGCGGCGCTGGTGACCGGTGCGGGCATCGTCTCCGTGGCCACGTTCATCCCCTTCGTGGTGGTGGTGGGCATCTGCCGGGGCCTGACCACGCCGAACATCACCCATGCGGCGCTGGAGCCGGTGCCGCACCATGCCGGCGTGACTGCGGCGCTGATGGGCGCCGGCCAGATGCTGTGCATGGCCGTGGCCAGCGTGGTGGTGGCCGAGATGCATGATGATTACGGCGCGCTGGGCGTGGCGCTGACCATGCTGGGCTTCCTCTCCGCCGGCCTCATCTCCTGGCTGTTGGTGGAGCGCGCGGTGCGGCAGGGCAGGCTCGCCTAGGCAGGCTGTCACCGCCACGACCCGGCGTGGCACAATGCCCCCGGATTCGGAGGCACGTGCATGGACCCCGCCACCTGGACGATCCTGGCCGCCGGGCTGGCGCTGCTGGCGGCCTGCGCCGCACTGGCCGCGTTTGCCATGGTGCAGCGCCAGGCCGCCGTGCTGCACCAGCTGAAGCTGCTGGGCGAACAGACCCGACTGGGCCTGGATGCCGCCACCGCCACCCAGCGCACCGCGCTGGCCGAAACCGAGCGCGCCCTGGCCCGCGCGGTGACCGAAAGCGGCGCCGGGCTGCGTACCGAAATCGCCGGCACCGTCGATGCCCTGCGCGCGCAATCCGGCACCGATGCCGCCGCGTTGCGCGCCGAGGTGGCCACCCTGCGCGAGGGCAACGAGCAGCGGCTGGGGGCACTCGCCGAGCAATCCGCCGCCGCCGCCACGGCGCTGCGCGCGGAGGTCGGCACCCTGCGCGAGGGCAACGAGCAGAAGATCGGCGCCATGCAGGGTGCCATGACCGCCCAGCTGCAGGCCTTCGCCGAGCAGACCGCCGCCGCCGCCGCCGCGCTGCGCCAGGACATCTCCGGCATGCGCGCGGAAACCCAGCAGGCCCTGCTGGCACTGCGCGAGGGCAACGAGAAGAAGCTGACCGAGATCCAGGGCGCGGTGAACGAACAGCTCGCCAAGTCCGTGGAACAGCAGATGACGCAAAGCTTCGCCCGGGTGACGGAGCAGTTCGCCCAGGTGCAGAAGGCGATGGGCGAGATGCAGGCCGTCGGCGCCCAGATCGGCGACCTCAAGCGCCTGTTCGGCAACGTGAAGACCCGCGGTGGCTGGGGCGAGACCCAGGTGCGTGCCATGCTGGAGGACATCCTGCCACCGCATGCCTGGGAGGCGAACTGGAAGCCGCGCCCGGACAGCCGCGATTCCGTGGAATTCGCCATCCTGATGCCCGGCCGCGACGGCGTGCAGGCCCGGCTGCCGGTGGATGCCAAGTTCCCCACCGAGGATTACGAGCGCCTGCTCACCGCGCAGGATGACGGCGACGCCGATGCAGACCGCCTCGCCCGCGCCGCCCTCGCCCGGCGCATCATGGATGAGGCGCGCAAGATGCGGGAGAAATACATCCACCCGCCGCTGACGGTGGATTTCGCCATCATGTATCTGCCGACGGACGGGCTCTATGCCGAGGTCGCCCGGGTGCCCGGGCTGATCGACAATATCGGCCGCGAGCACCGCGTGATCGTGCTCGGCCCCACCCTGTTCCCGGCCATGCTGCGCACCATCCATCTGGGCCATGTCACCCTCTCCCTGGAACGCAAGGCGGAGGAGGTCGGCGCGCTGCTGGGCGCCACCCGCACCGAAATGCGCAAGATGGACGAAACGCTGGACCGGCTGCACAAGCAGTCCAGCACGCTGACCACCGCGCTGGACAAGGCCCGCACCCGCACCCGGCAGGTGGACCGCAAGCTGAAGACCATCACCGCCATGGACCCGGAGGAGGCGAGCCGCCTGCTGGGCATCGACGAGGGTGCGCTCGCCGAAGAGGAGACCGCGCAATGACCCCCGATCCCATGGGCGATGCCGCGCGCTACACCGCCAACTACCTGGCCACCAGCCGGGCGGCGATGGAAGCCTTCGCCACGGATACCGCTGCCCACGCCGTGGTGCAGGGCATGGCGGCCGACATCACCGCCGCGATGCGTGCCGGTGGGCGCTATTTGGTCTGCGGCAACGGTGGCAGTGCCGCCGATGCGCAGCACATCGCCGGCGAGTTGGTCGGCCGGTTGATGTTCGACCATGCGCCGCTCGCTGCCATCGCGCTGACGGCCGACAGCTCCGTGCTGACCGCCACCGGCAACGACTATGGCTTCGAGCAGGTATTCAGCCGCCAGGTGCTGGGGTTGGGCCGGGAAGGGGACGTGCTGCTGGGCATCTCCACCTCCGGCAACTCGCCCAACGTGCTGGCCGCGATCGCGGCGGCCCGGCAGCGCGGCATGGTGGTGCACGGCTTCAGCGGCGGCAATGGCGGCGCCATGGCCACCGCCTGCGACCGGCTGCTGCTGGCGCCCTCGGCGTGGACCCCGATCATCCAGCAGGTGTACATGACGGCGGCGCACCTGGTGTGCGCATTGGTGGAGCGGGCGTTGTTTCGGGAGAAGGCGCCGGAGGTCTGATGGCAAAGGCAACCACCCGCTACGTCTGCCAAAGCTGCGGCGCCATCACGCCCAAATGGGCCGGGCGCTGCGAAGCGTGCGGCGAATGGAACACCATCGTGGAGGAGGCTTCCACGGCGGCTGTGGCCAAGGGGCGGCGGCTGCAGTTCGTCGATCTCGCCGGAGTGGCCAATCCGCCGCCGCGGGTGGGCACGGGGATCGCGGAGCTGGACCGGGTGCTGGGCGGCGGATTCGTGCCGGGCTCGGCGATTCTGCTGGCGGGTGATCCCGGCATTGGGAAATCTACCCTATTGCTGCAGGCCGCTGCAAGGCTGGCGCGCAGCGGCAAGCGGGTGCTGTACATCTCGGGCGAAGAGGCGGTGGATCAGGTGCGGCTGCGGGCGCGCCGGCTGGGGCTGCAGGGCGATCCGCTGGAACTGGTCGCCAGCATCAACCTGCGGGATATCGCGGCTTCTATTTCCGAGACCAAGGATTCCGCGCTGGTGGTGATCGATTCCATCCAGACGATGTGGATGGAGGGGGTGGAGAGTGCCCCGGGGTCGGTCTCACAGGTGCGGGCCAGTGCCTTCGAGCTGATCCGCATCGCCAAGCAGCAGACGGCCGCGCTGGTGCTGGTGGGGCACGTGACGCGGGAGGGCACCATCGCCGGTCCGCGGGTGCTGGAGCACATGGTGGATGCGGTGCTGCACTTCGAGGGCGATCGCGGCCACCAGTTCCGCATCCTGCGCGGGGTGAAGAACCGTTTCGGCGCCACGGACGAGATAGGCGTGTTCGAGATGGGCGAGGAGGGGCTGACGGAGGTCGCCAACCCATCTGCCCTGTTCCTGGCCGAGCGGCGCGGCAATGTCAGCGGCAGCGCGGTGTTCGCCGGCATGGAGGGCACGCGCCCGGTGCTGGTGGAGGTGCAGTGCCTGCTGAGCGCCAATGCCGGCGGCTCGCCCCGGCGTTCGGTGATCGGCTGGGATTCCGGCCGGCTTTCGATGCTGCTGGCGGTGCTGGAGACGCGGTGCGGGCTGAAGATGGGCGCGACCGATGTGTACCTGAACATCGCCGGTGGGCTGCGGGTGAGCGAGCCGGCGGCGGATCTGGCCGTGGCGGCCGCCCTGGCCAGCGCGGCCACGGACCAGCCGACCGACCCGGCCAGCGTGTATTTTGGCGAGGTGGGCCTTTCCGGCGAGGTGCGCCAGGTGGCGCAGGCGGAGGCGCGGCTGAAGGAGGCGCAGAAGCTGGGCTTCACCCGTGCCGCGCTGCCGCGCCGGGTGGCGGGGGGCAATCGCAAGCTGTCTGCCCCCGAGGGCATCGCGCTGGATGAGATCGGGCATCTCGGTGACCTGGTGGCCCGCTTCACCCAGAAACCGGCCAAGCCGCGGGCATGATGGCGCCGGGGGTGGCGCATCCGGGCCAAGGGGGGATATACGGTGCCCCGCCCATGCCCCGTACCCCCCCTCTCCGGGCCGACCGTTGAACTGGGTCGACCTTGCCGGTCTCGTTGTCGTGGCCATCTCGGCCGCGGCGGCGTTCATGCGCGGCTTCGTGCGGGACTCGCTGGGCATCGTTGCCTGGGCCGGGGCGGCGTGGTTCGCCTACACCTTCGTTGATCTTGCCCGCCCGCTGGCGCGCGATTTCGTGGGCAACGAGCAGATGGCGGAGGTGATCGCCTATGCCGTGCTGTTCCTGGTGGGGCTGCTGATACTCTCCATCATGACCAGCATCATCGCGCAGGTGATCCACGGGCTGGGCCTGGGGGCGCTGGATCGCACGCTGGGCATCGCCTTCGGGCTGGCGCGGGGTGCATTGCTGGTGATCGCTGCCTATATCGGGGCGGGGTGGCTCAGCATTCCGGAACGCTGGCCCCAGCCGGTGCGCGAGGCGCGGCTGCTGCCCTTCGTGGCCGAGGGTGCCACGAAACTGGCCGAACATATTCCCGAACGCTTCCGCCCCAGCGTGCCCGTGCTGCCGCCGCTGCCTGCCGCCCGTTCGATCGACCTGTTGCAGGCGGTGCCGCTCGGCCGCCAGCAACCCAAGCCGTAGCCCGCCGCCCGCGATCCCCGCCAGGAGTAGCCTATGACCACGCCCTTCCTGCCCGGAGACGATCATGATCTTGCCGCCCCTGGCGCTGATGACAAAATGCACGAAGAGTGCGGTGTGTTCGGCGTGTGGAATCACGGCGATTCCGCGGCGCTGACGGCGCTGGGGCTGCATGCGCTGCAGCACCGGGGGCAGGAGGCCACGGGGATCGTGGCGCATGACGGGCACCACTTTCATCAGCATCGCGGGCTGGGCCTGGTGGGCGAGAATTTCGGCGATGCCCGGGTGATCGCCGGGCTGCCGGGGCCGAACGCGGTGGGGCATAATCGCTATGCCACCACCGGCGACACCGTGCTGCGCAACGTGCAGCCGCTTTATGCCGATTTCGAGTTCGGCGGGTTGGCGGTGGCGCATAACGGCAACCTGACCAATGCCACCGGGCTGCGGCGCACGCTGGTGCGGCGCGGGTGCCTGTTCCAGAGCACGATGGACAGCGAGGTGTTCATCCACCTGATTGCCATCAGCCAGTATTCCACCGTGGTGGACCGGCTGATCGACGCGCTGAAGCAGGTGATCGGTGCCTATTCGCTGATCGCGCTGACCAACGAGGCGCTGATGGGCGCGCGCGATCCTCTGGGGGTGCGACCGCTGATCCTGGGCCAGATGGAGAATGCCGAGGGTGGGCGATCCTGGGTGCTGGCCAGCGAGACCTGCGCGCTGGATATCGTGGGGGCCGATTTCGTGCGCGATGTGGAGCCGGGCGAGATCGTGGTGATCACGGACCAGGGCGTGCACAGCATCAAGCCGTTCGCGAAGGCGCCGGCGCGGTTCTGCGTGTTCGAATACATCTACTTCGCCCGGCCGGATTCGGTGATGGAGGGCACGGGGGTATATGCCGCGCGCAAGCGCATCGGGGCGGAGCTGGCGCGCGAAAGCCATGTGATGGCGGATGTGATCGTGCCGGTGCCGGACAGTGGCGTGCCGGCGGCGATGGGCTATGCGGATGAAAGCGGCATCCCGTTCGAGCTGGGGATCATCCGCAACCACTATGTGGGCCGCACCTTCATCGAGCCGACCGACAGCATTCGCCACCTTGGCGTGAAGCTGAAGCATTCCGCCAATCGCGGGGTGATCGAGGGCAAGCGGGTGATTTTGGTGGATGACAGCATCGTGCGCGGCACCACCAGCCGCAAGATCGTGGAGATGGTGCGCGCGGCGGGGGCGGCGGAGGTGCATATGCGCATCTCCTCCCCGCCCACGACGCATTCCTGCTTCTACGGCATCGACACGCCGGAGCGGGGCAAGCTGCTGGCGGCGCGGCATTCGGTGGCGGAGATGGCCACGTTGATCGGGGCGGACAGCCTGGCCTTCATCAGCCAGGACGGGTTGTACCGGGCGCTGGGGCACAAGGGGCGGGATGCCGGGGCGCCGCAGTATTGCGATGCCTGCTTCACCGGGGATTATCCGATCGCGCTGCCGGACATGGCGAATGCGGATAATCGGCAGCTGAGCTTGCTGTCTGAGCGGAGCTGAGCGGCCGGCCTTGCTGGTGGTGTGACTTATCGCGGAAAAATCCGCTTACGAAATAATATGGCCGCGGCTGGGGATGCTCAGTCGCGGCCATATTTTTTGAGGAAGTAGCGGGCGGCGGCGATCTCGTAGGGGCGCAGGTTCAGGATCGGGTCGGTGAGTTTCAGGCGGCGGGGTTTGGCCGGCCTGGGCTTGCGGGGGGTTCTGGGGCGTGGGGGGAGTTTCAGCCAGGCGGGCTTGTCGACGCCGAGGGCGTGGCAGAGCGGGCGCAGGAGACGGGCGGCTTGCGGGGCGGCCTGGACGAAATCCTGGATGGTGGCGGTTTGCAGGAGGTCGTGGAGTTGGCCGGCGCTGGGGCCTGCTT
>JAPLOI010000088.1 GCA_026400815.1 Alphaproteobacteria bacterium | reverse complement strand
TCACTCGCCCTTAACCGCGCGCGCGGGAGTTTCGGCCTCGTTTTTCAGAAAGAGGCAGCCAGCGCATGAGCGGCAGCGTGACGGCTTTCGACAATAGCGGCAACGGAACGGCGACGCTCGCCAGCGGCGGCGGCACGATCACGACGGGGCTCTATCGCGGGTATTCCTTCACCACCTCCGTCACGTCTTCCTGGGAGATCGACGGGCTGACGATCGCTGCCAAGGCGCTGGGAAGCGCCGGCAGCTACACCCTGACGGCGCAGCTCTATGCCACATCGTCAGACATACCGGTTGGCGCGGTTCTGGCCAGCGTCTCGATGTCGGTCTCGCTGACGACGACGCGGAGCTACTACAGCTTCGACAAGGCCACGCTTGGCGCGCTCGCGACCTACACGATGAGCGGCGGGACGGGGTATGCGCTGACCTTCGCGCCCCCACCTTCCAGCCAAGGCTGACCGTTGGCCTGAATGCGCGCGGTGCCGCCGGACTTGCGCCGGTCGGGCTGCCGCAGAGCGTGTGGAGCTTGGTAACGAAACGGCAAGGTCGGCTTTACGAAAATTAAGGTTTACCCGGTCGATACTGCGGATCGAAGTCGGCGCTGGTGCGCTGGCACGCTGCAAGGAGGTACCGCTGCCATGGCTCTCACATTGGACAAGGACGGGTTGCAGGTTGCCACGGAGAGCTCGAACTACGGTGCGAGCGTCAACACCGCCACGGTGATGGTGATCAATTTCAGCGACGGTGCGCGCATTGCCATCACCGACTTCGACGACGATGAGGCGAATGATCCGATCTATGGCGTTGAGGCCGCGTCGGGCGGCATGGAAACCGTCAATCTCTACATGTACGGCATGAACATGAGTTTCTTGGGGGCGACGTTCAAGGTTTATAACTACAGCACGGGCAGCCTGGGCAGCCTGCTGTATACCTATCGGGATGTTGTAAATGGGGATGGCACCATCCAGTTCAACTACGACACCGCGGCCGACACGTTGTCGATCTATACCTCCACGCAAGGCATCTATCCCAACTCCAATGGCACGGTGAGTGGCTTCTCCGGCACGCTGGTCTATGGTGGGGTGGTCTGCTTTCTGCGCGGCGCGTTGATCCTGACGGCGCGCGGAGAGGTGCCGGTGGAGACGCTACGCGCCGGGGACCTGGTGGTGACGAAGTTCGGCGGGCTGCGGCCGGTGCGGTGGATCGGGACGCAGCGCTTTGAGGGGCGGCTGGCGGGGAAGGGGCACCAGCCGATCCGGTTCGCGCGCGGCAGCCTGGGGAATGGGGTGCCGAGCTGCGACCTGCGGGTTTCGCCGGGGCACGCGATGCTGGTGCAGGACGGGCAGGGGGGCGAGGTGCTGGCGCATGCCGGGGCGCTGGTGAACGGTAGCACGATCGCGCAGGAGCGGGTGCGCGGGGAGATCGAATACTTCCACATCGACCTCGGGCCGCATGATTGCGTGCTGGCGAACGGGGCCTGGGCGGAAAGCTATTTTGAGGATCGCAACCGCGATGCCTTCCACAACGCGGCGGCGTTCCATGCGCTGAACCCCGGCCACGAGACGGTGCGGCAGGCAACGTGCCTGCCGATC
>JAPLOI010000007.1 GCA_026400815.1 Alphaproteobacteria bacterium | reverse complement strand
GCGCGATGGGCGAACAGGCCTGCGCCCTTGCCGCCGCCGTGGGCTACACCTCGGCGGGGACCGTCGAATTCATCGTCGACGGCAACCGCAATTTCTATTTCCTTGAAATGAACACCCGCCTGCAGGTCGAACACCCCGTCACCGAGATGGTCTGCGGCGTCGACCTGGTGCGCGAGCAGATCCGCATCGCCGCCGGCCAGAAGCTTGGCTACACCCAGAAGGACATCACCTTCACCGGCCACGCCATCGAGTGCCGCATCACCGCCGAAGACCCCGAAACCTTCGCAGCCTCCCCCGGCCGCGTCACCGCCTACCACGCCCCCGGCGGCCTCGGCGTGCGCGTCGATTCAGCCCTCTACGCCGGCTACACCGTGCCGCCCTACTACGACAGCATGATCGCCAAGCTGATCGTCCACGCCCCCACCCGCGCCGAAGCCATCGCCCGCATGCGCCGCAGCCTCGCGGAATTCGTGGTGGTCGGCGTCAAGACCACCCTGCCGCTGCACCAGAAAATCCTGGCAGACAAGACCTTCCAGAGCGGCGACTACACGATCCATTGGCTCGAGCGCTTCGTAGCGGGCAAGTAATCCCAACCTCCACAACCACCAACCCATCACTCCGCCGTCATTGCGAGCGAAGCGAAGCAATCCAGTTCTTCCCCTCCACCGCAACACCGGTCATTGATTGCGCGGGTTGATATAAGCAAGCGGTTCTTTTTTGAAAAAAAGAACCAAAAAACTTTTATGACTTTGTGCCCGATCAGGATGACCTGCCCCCGTCGGCGCGAACAATAAAAGTCTTCTTCAGAAAAAGAAGAGTCTTCCCACCCTTCCTTCAAAGCCTCCATCAGCGCCCAGATAGGCGCGCCAATGGTAGGGCGGGTCGGCGCAGCCGGACCCGCCGAAGCCCCCCCGCGTACGTACGTAAAAAAAACCCCTTCCCTCCCTAACAAACGTTAGATATATTCCCCTCATGACATCCCATCCCTCCCCCCTGGCCGACCGGTTCGCCGGCCTGCGCGCCGCGCTCCAGCAGCGCCCGGGAGAATTGCGCCCGGCACCCGCCGCCGCGCTGGATGCGATGCTGCTCACCCTCCTGGCCTCCCTCCTCGGCCGCCTCGAACGCCTCGCCCGCATTTGGCACCCCGCCGCCCCGCAGGAGGACTCCGCCGAGGACGAGTACGCCCCCCTCTTCCCCCACAACCTGCTCTACCTCTTCGGCCCCCGCCGCAACCGCGGCATGCGTCCGCACGCCCGTACCACGCCTCTCACCCACCCCCGCACCGCCCGCGCGCCCCCCCTGGACACAAGTTGCGCATACGCAATAGGCTCCAGAACGCCGCGACTGGGACACCCCATGAAACTTCAAGCACGCCCTCTTCTTTTCGCCGCGCTCATTCTCCTGTCCGGATGCGCAACGCGAACGGAGAGCCAGGGCTTTGGCTCGGCGTGCCCCAGAGGGAGTAACGGGGCAGCAACGTCCCAGACGAACTCGGGCAACCAGAACAGCGCCAGCGCGCTGGCATCCTTCGTCGGGTACGCCGCGTTGTCTGTGATGTGCATGGCAACCCGCTGAGAGACACCGGCCTCCCCTCACAGCGCTGAAGCACCTGCTCTATCCTCCGCTCTTTGATCCCCTCCCCGCGGCCCCTGTCGCTCGCCCTAAATGTTACGATATGATATTATTCCGTAAAACACATCCCTCACCCGCAATTCCCCCCAAGCCCCCCGCGCGCTACACTCGCCCCCTTCGCGACGAGGGCTTTTCCATGAACGACGCCACCACCCCCGTGCAGCCAAAAGGGAAAGGCCTCGCCGCCTCCCCGGGCGCGCTCGCCGGCCTTAGGGTCATCGACCTCACCCGCGTGCTCGGCGGCCCCTACTGCACCATGATCCTCTCCGACCACGGGGCGGACGTGATCAAGATCGAACCGCCCCAGGGCGACGAAGTCCGCGACTGGGGCCCCCCGTTCATTTCCAATCCAGACGGGAGCGACGACGCCAGCTACTTCATCGGCGTCAACCGCAACAAGCGCTCCATCGCGCTCGACATCTCCAAGCCCGCCGGCAAAGCGATTCTCCTGAAGATGCTGGAGACCGCCGACATCCTGGTGGAAAACTTCAAGCCCGGCGGCATGGAGAAATGGGGCCTGGGCTACGAAAAGGACCTGGAACCCAAGTTCCCGCGCCTGATCCATTGCCGCGTCTCCGGCTTCGGCGGCCACGGCCCCCTCGGCGGCCTGCCGGGCTACGATGCCATCCTCCAGGCCATGACCGGCCTCATGTCCATCAACGGCGACCCGACCACCGGCCCCATGCGCATGGGCACCCCGATCGTCGACCTCGCCACCGGCCTCTATTCCGTGATCGCCATCTCCATGGCGCTCTACGAACGCACCGTCTCCGGCCGCGGCCAGTACCTGGACATGACGCTGCATGATTGCGGCATGGCCCTGCTCCACCCGCAGGCCGCCAACTACTTCCTCAACGGCAAGCGTCCGATGCCGATGGGCAACCCCCATCCCAACCTGGCGCCCTACGAGAAGTACAAAACCGCCACCTGCGAGATCTTCATCGCCTCCGGCAATGACGGCCAGTTCCGCAAGATGTGCGAAGCCCTCGGCCGCCCCGAAATGGCCACCGACCCGCGCTTCATCAAGAACGCGGATCGCCTCGCCAACCGCGCCGCCATGATCGAGCTGTTCCAGGTCGCCCTGGCCGGCAAGGACGGGCATTCCTTCTGCCTCGAACTGCTCAACATGGGCCTGCCCGCCGGGCCGGTCCTGCCGGTCGACGAATCCATGGTCGCCCCGCACACCGAAGCCCGCCAGATGGTCACGGAGCTGGACGGCTATCGCGGCCTCGGCACGCCGATCAAGATGTCCCGCACCCCCGGCGGCACCCGCGCCAAGCCCCCCAGCTTCGGCCAGCACGGGGAAGAGGTGCTGACCCAGTTCGGCTACTCCGCCGAGGAGATCGAGAAGCTGAAAGCCGAAGGGATCCTGCACACAACGCGCAAGAAGTAGATCAGGCAGCCACAGAGAGCACAGAGAAACAAGCCAGATGCTTCTCCGTGCTCTCTGTAACCCCTTTCTGGCCTACCCCAACGAAGCGCAAGCAGCCGCCAGCCAGGCCCGATCCTCGCCCACCAGCCCCGGCCCCACGATCGCCTCCACCTGGGCGTGGTACGAATTGATCCAGTCCACCTCCGCCCGGGTCAGCAGCGCGGTATCGATCAACCGCCGATCGAACGGCGCCCAGGTCAGCGTCTCGAAGCGCAGGAACGGCTTGGCCGCCTGCGGGAAATCCGCCTCCACCGCCAGGATCAGATTCTCCAGCCGGATCCCATACCCCCCCGGCAGGTAGAAACCAGGCTCATTGGACAGGATCATCCCCGCCTCGATCGGGATCGGCTTGGCAGCGCGGGAGATGCTGACCGGCCCCTCGTGCACCGAGAGATAGCTGCCCACCCCGTGCCCGGTGCCATGGTCGTAATCGAGCCCCACCTGCCACAGCGCGGACCGCGCGAAGGCATCCACATGGGCCCCTGCCACCCCACGCGGGAACACCAGCGTCGCCAACGCAATGTGCCCCTTCAGCACCCGCGTCCACCGCGCCCTGATCTCCGCCGGCGGCTCCCCGGGCCCGGTCCAGACAGTCCGCGTAATGTCCGTCGTCCCGTCCGAATACTGCGCCCCGCTGTCGATCAGGTACAGCTCATCCGGCTGGATCGCCCGGTTGGTCTCCTCGCTCACCCGGTAATGGATGATCGCGCCATTCGGCCCGGAGCCGGAAATGGCCGGAAAGCTCTCGCCACGGAACATCGACACCTGCTCACGGAACGCAATCAGCTGCGCCGCCGCCGACATCTCGGTCTCCCGCCCCGCCGCACTTTCCATCCAGCGCAGGAAGCGCGAAACGGCCACGGCATCGCGATGATGGGCATTGCGGCTGCCCTGCCGCTCCACCTCGTTCTTGCGCGCCTTGGGCAGGATGCAGGGGTCCATTCCCGCCACCACCTCCGCCCCCGCCGCGCGCAACGTCTGGGCGAACCACGCGGGCGAACCGCCGGCATCCACCCGCACCCGCTTGCCCTTCAACCGCGCAAGCGCCCCCGGCAGCGCCGCCCGGTCCTGGACCGACACCGCATTGCCGATCCACGCCCGCGTCTCCTCCGGCACCTTCTGCGGCGCCATGAACAACTCGCAGCCGCCATCGGCATGCACCAGCAGGAAGCCAAGCGCGAACGGCGTGAACGGCACGTCGTCGCCACGGATGTTCAGCAGCCAGGCGATGGAGGCGGGATCGGTCACCACCGCCGCATCCTGGCGCTCGGCGGCCAGCGATGCGGCCACCAGCTCGCGCTTCTTCGCGGACTCAAGCCCGGCGAATTCAATCGGGTGCGGCAATGCCGGTGCCATTGGCGCGGCCGGTTGATCGGCCCAAACTGCGTCGATCGGGTTGTTCTCCGTGGCCACCAGCGCCAGCCCCTTCTCGGCATAGCGCTGCACCGCCTCCTCGCTGAAATGCAGCGGGTCGTAGCCGATGCGCGCGCCGGCCTTGGCGGTCTGCGCCAGCCAGTCCGTCGGCGGCTCGTCGGTGATGTGCCGCCGCTCCCACAACGCGGCATCAGTCTGTTCGGCCAATTGCAGCACGTAGCGCCCATCGGTGAAGGCTGCCGCACGGTCCGCCAGCACCACCGCCAGGCCCGCGCTGCCGGAAAACCCGGTCAGCCAGCGCAGCCGGTCGGCGCGTGCCGGCACGTATTCGCCCAGGTGCTCATCGGCCCGCGGCACCAGGAAACCATCCAACCCCTGGCGGGCCATTTCGGCCCGAAAGGCGGCAAGTCGTTCGGCAGGGCTGGGTTGCGACATCGGAAGGACCTCAAGGCTGGGTTAATATTTTTGCATAGCTAGTTAACGGTCCATGCGTCCTGTGCATTGCTGCATCTGCGAACACGATAGTTCCCCTAACGCCGCCATTTCAGTATCAAGCCGCCACACGATGATCGCGTGGCCGAAGGCGCAAGTGCCGGAGAGCCCGCCACGATCACCTCTTCCAGGGACTATCCCCATGACCGCTCATGTCAGCAAGGAGCAGCTGGGCCTGATGCTGCCCGGCACGATGTCGCACTACGACCAGAACGAACCCGAGTATCTGGAGGCCCCGCGCCCCGGCGTGCTCTCCAGCCTTTTGCTGGCCGTCTCCGGCTGGGTTTCCCGCCAGTCCGAGGTGGGCGATGTGTCCAGCTTCTCCGACGCACAGCTGGCCGATATCGGCATCAGCCGCAGCGAGATTCCGCTGGTGCACGACAATGCCTTTGCCGCCCAGCGCAATCGGGATCGCGTGATCGCGGCCCTGCAGGCCGGCCGCATCGCCGGCGGTTGAGTTCAGTTCCCGCGGCACACCTCTCCCCCCAGAGGCGCCGCGGACGGGCCGGCCCGCTTCTCCTCCCCCCCTCGAGGGGCGGGCCGGTTATCTCTACTGCGAAGGCCGGCCACGCCGCCCAACGCAAGCGCCCAGGGCCCATGCCTCGCAAGAGGATGGGCCCTTTTCGTTGGGCGGCATCCTGCTCCAGTCTGGTGCCGCTGCATGGGGGGCAATGCAAGGTGACCGCATGATACCGCCGATCAGCCGCCGCGCCGTGATCGCCGCACCCGGCGTGTTGGCGGGAATGGGCTTGGCGCATGCCCAGCCGGCCGCCACGGGGCCGATGGCCGCCGTCTTCGCCCGCTGGATGGCGGCCCACCGCGTCACGTCCGGCGTGGTCGCGCTGGCGCTGGAGGGGCAGCTGGTGCAGCTGGCGGGCTTCGGCGGTGCCGACCCCATGGCACGGGTGCCGGTCTGGAGCCTGTCGAAGTTCATCACCGGCCTGGCCGTGGCGCGGCTGGCCGGGCATGGCCGGCTTGCGCTGGAGTCGATGCTGGGCACGCTACTGCCCCGGCGGATGCTGCACGGGCCGCTGGCGACGCTGCGGCTGGCCGACCTGCTGTCCCACCGCACCGGCCTGGCGCGCCAGTTCGGCGGCGAGGCGGTGCCAGGCCTGCAAGCCCTGCTGCGTACCGCCCGGCCGCGCGAGCTCTCGCCCGAGCAGCTGGTACCGGCACTTCTGGCGGTGCGGCCGGAGCGGCCAGCCGGGGTGGCGTATGAATACGCCAACACGAATTTCCTGCTGGCGGGCCTCGCCGTCGCGGAGGTGGCGGGCCAGCCCTATGCCGACTTCACCGCGCAGCAGGTGCTGGCGCCGCTTGGCATCCGCCGGCCGGCGCTGGACTCCACCTGGGGCGTGCTGGGTGCCACCGGCGGCTGGTCGCTGTCGGCGCCGGAATACCTGGCGCTGCTGCTGCGCAGCGAACGGCTGGTGCCGCCAGCGGTGGCGGCCTGGATGCGCGATCCCACCGGCAAGGCAACGACACCGGACGGGCCCGTGTTCTACAGCCTGGGCCAATTGCGCCGGCCCGTGGCAGGCGGGCAGAACCGGTGGCACAGCGGGTCCTGGACCTATCGCTGGCCGGCCTGGGAGGTGGATGTCAGCGCCGGCACCTTTGCTGTGCACGCGGCGGACGGCGCCGCCTGGTTCGCAGCCTATCGCCCCCACCCCGGCAATGCCGCGGTCGCGGCGCTGGACCGGGCGCTGTGGGAGGGGCGGCGGGCCAGTGCCCCCGGCACGGCGTTGGACTGGAGCCGCTTCGTCGACCCCGTCAGGTCATGACGCGGTCTGAGAATGCCCGCCACGCTTGCGCAGGATCAGGGTAGCCCAGCCGCGCCCGACCGGGTCGTTGGCGGAGCGAGGCTCCACCAGGGTGCGCTCCAGCACCAGGCCCTGGCCCCGGTGCGCCGCCAGCACCCAGGGCACCTGGCTCGCCAACAGCCCGGCGAGGATGGCCGTGCCACCCGGCGCCAGATGGCGGGCGAGGTGGCGGGCCATGCGGGTGAGGGGGCGGGCCAGGATATTGGCAAACACGAGATCATAGGGCGCGTGGCGGGTGAGCACCGGGGAGGTCCAGCCATCCGCGCGCAGCGCCCGCAGGCGGCCGGACAGCCCGTTGCGGAGGGCATTGGACCGGGTGACCCGCACCGACCAGGGATCGATATCGGTGGCCAGCACACGGCGATGCAGCAGCTTCGCCGCCGCCATGGCGAGAATGCCGGAGCCGGTGCCGAGATCGAGGATGTTCCGCGGCGCCCGGTGGGCCACCAGCTCCAGCGCCCGCAGGCAGCCGCGGGTGGAGCCATGCTCGCCGGAGCCAAAGGCGATGCCGGCATCGAGCACGATCGCAATGCGCCCGGGCGACGGGCAGTCGGTGAGATGCGTACCGCGCACGGCAAAGCGGCGCCCGACCTGCTGTTCCGGAAAGCTCTCCAGCGTGCGGGCCAGCCAGCCCTCCGCCTCCGTCCGCGCCCGCTCCGGCGTGGCGGTGAAGCCGGTGAGCAGGGCGGCCAGGGCGAGGGCGGCGGTGAGGTCGCCCTCATTGGCACCGCGATCCTTCACGCCCTCCAGCGTCCAGAGCCCGGTCTCCTCATCGAGGAAGAAGCCGACCGTGCCGCAGGCCACGCCGAGCGCGGCCTCGTAGGCCTCCAGCGCATCCTCGGGAACGGTGATCGAAACGGTTTCAAGCTGGGTGGCGTGGCGGGGGGGCATTGTGGGTTCCAGGGAGAGGAAAGAGTGTTCTGTTTGCGCCTCGGCCTGATTGGGAGGCGCTATGCTTTCTCGACGAACCGATCCAACACCCGCTTCTCACCGGCATTGTCGAAGGCGATATCCAGCTTGTCGTCCTCGGTGCGGGTCACGGTGCCCATGCCGAATTTCTGGTGGAACACGCGCGTGCCCACCGGGATCTTCTCCGCCCGCTGCGGCCGGGCCGGCTGTTCCCAGGCCTCGGAGATGCGCGGGCGGCGGGCGGTGATGGGGAAGGCGCCGGCAAAGGCGGGGGGCGCGGTCAGGCGGCGTTCGCGTTCCATGGCGGCGGAGCCGGTGCGCTTCACGTGTTCCTCGGGCAACTCATCCAGGAACCGGCTGGGCACGCTGCTCTGCCAGTTGGCGTAGAGCCGGCGGTTGGCGGCGTGGCTGATGATGGCGCGGCGGCGGGCGCGGGTGATGCCCACGTAGGCCAGCCGGCGCTCCTCCTCCAGGCCCTTGGCGCCGCTCTCGTCCATGGTGCGCTGGCTGGGAAACAGGCCTTCCTCCCAGCCCGGGAGGAACACCGTGTCGAATTCGAGGCCCTTGGCGGCGTGCAGGGTCATCAGGCTGGCACGGTCGCCCTCGGACGATTGCTCGTTTTCCATCACCAGCGAGACATGGTCGAGGAAGCCGGCGAGCGCCTCGAAATCGGCCAGGGCGCGGACGAACTCCTTGAGGTTATCGAGCCGCCCCGGCGCTTCGATCGATTTGTCCTGGCGCCACATCTCGGTGTAGCCGCTCTCGTCCAGCATCACCTGCAGCGTGACGACGTGGCCTTCGGTCTGCAGGCCCTGGCGCCAGCGCACGAAGCCGGAAAGCAGCTCGCGCAGGCTGTCGCGCAGCTTGCCCTTCACGCCGCCGGTTTCCACCAGAAGCGCGGCGGCATCGTGCAGCGAGAGAGTGTGCTCACGCGCAGTGGCGTGGATCTGTCGCAGGGCCGTGTCGCCCACGCCGCGGCGCGGGACGTTGACGATGCGCTCAAAGGCCAGGTCGTCGGCCGGCTGGTGCAGCAGGCGGGCATAGGCGATGGCGTCGCGGATTTCCTGGCGTTCGTAGAAACGCAAGCCGCCGATGACGCGGTAGGGGATGCCCAGCGTGATCAGGCGTTCCTCCACCGCGCGGGTCTGGGCGCCGGTGCGGACCAGCACGGCCATCTCGGCCAACGAATCGCCGCTGCGGCGCAGGGTTTCGATGCGGTCGCCCACCATGCGGGCCTCCTCGTCGGAGTCCCACAGGCCCACCACCTCGATCTTCTCGGCATTGGGCTCGTCGCGCCCCGCCCGCAGCGTCTTGCCGAGGCGGGCCTGGTTGTGGGCGATCAGCACGGAGGCGGCGGCGAGGATGGGGGCGGTGGAACGGTAGTTGCGCTCCAGCCGGACCACCTTGGCGCCGGGGAAATCACGTTCGAAGCGCAGGATGTTCTCGATCTCGGCGCCGCGCCAGGAATAGATCGACTGGTCCTCGTCGCCGACGCAGCAGATGTTGTGGTTGCCCTGGGCCAGCAGCCGCAGCCAGAGATACTGCACCACGTTGGTGTCCTGGTACTCGTCCACCAGGATATAGCGGAACCGCCGGTGGTAGTCGGCCAGCACATCGGCGTGGTCGCGCAGGATCTCCGTCATGTGCAGCAGCAGGTCGCCGAAATCGGCGGTATTCAGCGCCTTCAGGCGGTCCTGGTACTCCTGGTAGAGCCGCCGCGCGGCGCCGCCGGCGAAGTCGGTGTCGTCGGCCGCGGTGACTCGGGCCGGCGTGAGGCCCTTGTCCTTCCAGCGCTGGATGATCGCCATCAGCGCCGGGGGCGCCCAGCGCTTGGTGTCGACGCGGGCGGCCTCCATCACCTGCTTCAGCAGGCGCAGCTGGTCATCGGTATCCAGGATGTTGAAGCTGCTGGTGAGGCCGACGAGATCGGCGTGGCGGCGCAACATGCGGGCGCACAGCGCGTGGAAGGTGCCGAGCCACAGCCCCTCCGCGGGGCCGCCGAGCATGGCGCCGACGCGCTCGCGCATTTCCTTTGCCGCACGGTTGGTGAACGTGACGGCCAGCACCTGGCTGGGGAAGGCGCGGCGGGTGAGCAGGATGTGGGCGAAGCGGGTGGTGAGCACCCGCGTCTTGCCGGTGCCGGCGCCGGCCAGCACCAGCACGGGGCCATCCAGCGCCTCCACGGCTTCGCGCTGCTCTTCGTTCAGTCGGGCAAGGTAGTCGGTCATCCCCGCGGTATAGAACGATTGGCGAACGCGGCGGAACTCCCCTTCCGCGATCCGGCCCGGTATGCGATCCCGCCGCGGTGTTCGCGATCGATGCCTTCCTGCGCTTTCTCGCCGCTTCCGCCCGCCATGGCGGGGCGCTGCTGGCCGTGGGCGTGTTCGGCGGGCTGCTGATCCCGCCGCTGGCCGATGCGCTGCACTGGTTCATCGCGCCGAACGTGGTGATGCTGATGACGCTGGTGCTGCTGCGGGTGGATATGCGCGGCGCGGTGTTCCACCTGAAGCGGCCGGCGCGGCTGGTGGCGATCATCCTGTTCCACGCGCTGGTGGCGCCGGTGCTGGTGTGGGCGGCGATCCAGCCCCTTTCGCTCGATCCCGGCATCGCCGGCGCCCTGGTGATCTTCGCCACCGGCTGCGCCGCCACCTCCTCGGCCGCCTTCGCGCGGCTGGTGGGGCTGGATGCGGAACTGACGCTGCTGGCCACGGTGGCCACCACGCTGCTGGTGCCGCTGACCGCGCCGCCGATGGTGCACGCGCTGATCGGGATCGACCTCGCCCTGTCCCTGCCCGCCTTCATGGCCCGGCTGGGGCTGGTGGTGGGGGTGCCGCTTTTGCTCTCGTTGCTGATCCACCGTCTGGCGGGGGCCGAGCGCCTGGCGCCGCTGGGGCCGGCGATCGATGGGGCGGTGGTGTGGATCGTGGTGCTCTACGGCTTCGGCGTGATGAAGGGGTTGGCGGACCGGCTGCTGGATGACCCCTGGTGGGTGGCCCAGGCCGCCACGGCCGCCTTCGTGGTGAATTTCGGCCTGAACCTGGCCACCACCCTGGCCTTCGCCATCCTGATCCCCTTGGGGGGCTGGCGGCCCGCCGCAGCGGCCGGGCTGATGGGCGGCAACCGCAACATGGCGCTCTACCTCGCCATCCTGCCAGCCGCGGCCGACCCGCGGGTGGGGCTGTTCTTCGCGCTGTGCCAGTTCCCGCTGTTCCTGAGCCCCTTCCTGCTGCGGCCGATCTATGCGGGCGCGCGGCGGTGGGGAGGAAGGAAGGCAAGGGGCGCTGCCCCTTGACCCCGCCAGGGACCTGAGGTCCCTGGACCCACATTTTTTGTTCCGCCTCCGGCGGGGAGGGGCCGTCCGGGTTTCTCCACCGCCTCGACGGCCCCTCCCCGCCGGAGGCGGAAGAAGTCGCGGGGTCTGGGGCCTAAGGCCCCAGTGGGGTCCAGGGGCAAAGCCCCTGGCCTTGCTTACGTCCCTGCCGTCGGCCGCACGCCGAGGATATGGGCGATGGCGTAGGTGAGGTCGGGGCGGTTCAGGGTGTAGAAGTGGAATTCGTCGATGCCGTTGGCTTGCAGGGTTCGCACCTGCTCGGCGGCGATATGGGCGGCGATCATGCGGCGGGTTTCCATGTCGTCTTCCACGCCTTCGAAGTAGCGGCCGAGCCAAGCGGGGACCTTGACGCCGCTGGTGCCGGAGAACTTCACGATCTGGGCGTAGTTCGAGACCGGCATGATGCCCGGCACGATCGGCGCGGTGATGCCGGCGGCCAGGGCGAGGTCGAGGAAGCGCAGGAAGGTGGGGTTGTCGAAGAAGTAGTTGGTGATGGCGCGGGTGGCGCCGGCATCGAGCTTGCGCTTGAGGTTGTCCAGGTCTGCCAGCGGGCTGGTGGCGGTGGGGTGGATTTCCGGGTAGGCGGCCACCGAGATTTCGAAGTCGGCGATGCGCTTGAGGCCGGCGACGAGGTCGGCGGCGTAGGCGTAGCCATCCGGGTGGGGTTCGTAGGCGGCGCCGCCGGGAACGTCGCCGCGCAAGGCGACGATGTGGCGGATGCCGGCATCCCAGTATTGCCGGGCGACGTCATCCACCTCGCCACGGCTGGCGCCGACGCAGGTGAGGTGGGCGGCGGGGGTGAGGGTGGTGTCCGTCACGATGCGGGCCACGGTGGCGTGGGTGCGCGCCTGGGTGCTGCCGCCGGCGCCGTAGGTGACGGAGACGAAACGGGGGGCCAGTGGCTCCAGGCGGCGGATGCAGGCCCAGAGCTGTTGTTCCAGCGCCTCCGTGCGGGGCGGGAAGAACTCGAAGGACAGCAGCGGCGCGGGCAAATCGTCGCTGAGCACGGGCATGCCGGCAAAGCGCGGGCCGGTGAGCCAGCGGGCGAGGGGAGAAGAGGCGGGGGGAGCGGCGTTCATCCGGGGCTCCTGGAGGGAAGACATAAAGACATTTATATGTCTTTTTGCCGATCGCGCAAGATTACACTGTTCCGTGCTTGGCGCGCGGTGGCCGGCGGGCGTATGAACATCGTTGTGTTCCCTGCGAGGGCGATGATGCGCGTGGCTGTGCGGACCTGGCTTTCTGCCGTGCTGATGATGGGCGCGCTCGCTGCCTGCGCGACGCCACCCGACCCGTCGGACCCCGAGGCGGTGGCAGACTACAAGGCGGCGAACGACCCGCTGGAGCCCACCAACCGCGTGATCTACGAGGTGAATGACGGGCTGGACGCGGTGATCCTGAAGCCGCTGGCGTTGGCCTATCGCAATATCGTGCCGGCTCCGGCGCAGACGGGCGTGCGCAACGTGCTGGACAATTTGGCGAGCCCGGTGGTGCTGGCCAACGACATGATGCAGGGCAAGCCGAAGCGCGCCGGCGACACCTTCATGCGGATGATCGTCAATACCACGCTGGGGATCGGCGGGTTGCTGGACCCGGCGACCGGAATGGGCTGGCCGAAGCATGATTCGGATTTCGGCATGACGCTGGCGGTGTGGGGCGCGGGGGAGGGGCCGTACCTGTTCCTGCCGGTGTTCGGCCCATCCGGCCCGCGCGATGCGGTGGGGCGCGGGGCGGACATGGCGCTGGACCCGTTTGCCTGGATCGGCCAGGGCCGGACGGTGAACGCGCTGGGCTATGGGCGCACCGGGGCGAACGCGGTGGATACGCGGTCTCGCTTCATCGACGACCTGGACAAGATGCGGGCGCAGGCGCTGGACCCCTATGCCACGCTGCGCAGCCTGTACCGGCAGAACCGCCAATCCACGATCGACGCGGTGATCGCGGATGATCGCGGCACGGCCAAGGCGGGGCGGCCGGCGCCCACGCGCTGAGGCGCCGCGCCTTGTTTCGGCCCTTGCGTTGCCGCGGACGTGCCGCGCAGCGGGGCCAGGGTTGCGCTTGCCGTGCGGCAATGCCACTTCCGCCGCAAGCGTGAGGACCATCGGGACCATGAGCATGATCACCCGCCGCCTGCTTGTCGCCGCCCCTGCCCTGCTGGGCATTGCAGCCCTTGCCCGGCCAGCGCGCGCTGCCGACCCGGATGCGGCGGCAAGTTTCGTCGACACGATGCTGCGCGAGTTGCTGGCCATCGCCAATGGCAGCGGCACGCTGGAGGCCAAGCGCGCGGCGCTGGCCAAGGTGGTGGATGCGCGCGTGAACGTAGAGGCCGTGGCGCGGTTCTGCCTGGGCCGGTTCTGGCGCACCGCCTCCGCCCCGCAGCAGGCGGAATTCACGCAGTTGTTCCGCCGCTGGCTGATCCGCAGCGTGACGGAGAAGGTGGGTGAATACCAAGGCGTAACCTACACGATGGGCAAGGCCGCCCGGCGCGAGGCGGATGTCGCGGTTGCCACCATCGTGAACCGGCCGGGCAATGCGCCGAACAAGGTGGACTGGGTGGTGGATGCCGAAGGCCTGCCAATGGTGATCGACGTGATCGCCGAAGGCACCAGCCTGCGGCTGACGCAGCGCAGCGACTACGCCGCGTTCATGAGCCGCAACGGCAACAACGTGCAGGCGCTGATCGATGCGCTGAAGCAGCAGGCGGCGGCGGGGTAAGCAAGCAAGGATGTCCTTTTTTGAAAAAAAGAACCAAAAAACGTTTGTTCATTTTGGCTCGGCCCAAATGAATGAAGTCTTTTCTGCTTCTTTTTTCTTCAGAAAAAAGAAGAGTCTTCCTTGCTGAGGACAGTTCGCACCGCCACGCTGGAGATCGCCTACCTGGAGCACGGTCCGGCGGACGCACCGCCCGTGGTTCTGCTGCACGGCTTCCCGGACGATGTGCACGCCTATGCCGAAGTGGCGCCCGCCTTGGCCGCACAGGGGTTGCGGGTGCTGGTGCCCTGGCTGCGCGGCTACGGGCCGACGCGGTTTCTTGATGCCGCCACGCCGCGCTCTGGCGAGCAGGCGGCGCTGGGGTCGGATCTCAGGGATTTCCTGGTGGCGCTCGACCTCAAGCCGGCGGTGCTGGCGGGGTATGACTGGGGCGGGCGGGCGGCCTGCGTGGTTTCGGCGTTGTGGCCGGAGCAGGTGCGCGGGCTGGTGACGATCGGCGGCTACAACATCCAGAACATCGCCACAGCGGGGCGACCGGGCACGGCGCAGCAGGAGCTGGCCTACTGGTACCAGTGGTATTTCCACACCCCGCGCGGCGAGGCCGGGCTGGAGGCGAACCGGCGCGAGCTGTGCCGGCTGCTGTGGCGGCTGTGGTCGCCGAACTGGCGGTTTTCGGAAGCGCTGTTCGCCCGCGTGGCCGAGGCCTGGGACAATCCGGATTTCGTGGCGGTGGTGATCCAGTCCTACCGCCATCGGCACAACGCGGCGCCAGGCGATCCGGCGCTGGCGGACGTGGAGGCACGGCTGGCGCAATCACCACGCATCGCGGTGCCGGCGATCAACCTGGAAGGTGCGGCGGACGGGGTGGGCGTGCCGCGCTTCCCGGACCCGCACGCGGCGTTGTTCACGGCGGGGTACGAACGGCGGGTGCTGGACCGGGTGGGGCATTTCCTGCCGCATGAGGCGCCGGGGGCCGTGGTGCGGGCGGTGCTGGATCTCGCGGGAAGCTACGGCCATTCACCAATGCGTGATCGCCCCGGCAGGGGGCATGCCGCTTCACGGCCATGATGCCGGGGCATAGGCTTCCGGGATCGTTCACCTGGAGTCCTGGCCATGAGGCTGCTGCCCGTCCTCGCCCTCGCGCTGCCCCTGGCGGTGGCCGCGGGCATGGCGCGCGCGCAGGAGGTGGTGCGGATCGAGGAGCGGCAGTTCAAGGCCGGCGCGGGGCGGATCACCTTCAGCGAGGTGCCGCTGGGGGCGGTGAACCCGACCTATCCGCCGTCGCTCTATCGGGGCGGCGCGGACAGCCCGACGGTGCGCTTCGGCGGGCATTTCCGTGGCCGGCGGCTGGGCACCCCGGCGGAATGCCCGCGCGATGCGCCGCTGACCGGGTGCCTCGCGGGCACGCCCGCGGCGCCGCTCATCCTCGACCCGGCGTCGCCGCAGGTGGCGACGATGGACAATTCCGGCGTGCAGGGCTCGCAATCGCCGGAGTTGGGCGGCACCCCGCGCTGGAACGGGCCAATCGCGATCTGGTTCGACCGCGACGTGGCGGCGGTGGGTTTGCAGGGCGGCTGGTTCGATGGCTCCGGCGGCGTGGCGGTGACGGTGTACGACCGGCAGGGCAAGGTGCTCGGCCGCACGGTGAACCGGGGCACCGGGTTCGAGTTCATGGGGCTGGCGACCAAGGATCTGGCGCCGCGGATCGCGGGGCTGGAATTCCACCTGGTGGGCAACGAGCCGCAGGGCTTCGGGGTGGACAATATCCGCTTCGGCGCGCCGCAGCAGGTGGATTTGCCGGGCGTGGTGCCGCCGGCGCCGCAGCCGCCGCCGCCTCCCCCACCTCCGCCGGCACCGCGTCGCCCGCCGATCATCCCGTGAGCAGCGCTGGGGCCGTGTCCTTTCCGGCGGTTGAGAAGTGGCCTAGGGTCACGGAAGCGAAACCAGTTCGGGCCCGAACCCATGCGCCTGCTCCAGACCATCGCCGGCATGCTGGCTCTCGCCCTGGGGATGGCCAGCGCCACGCCGGCCGCGGCACAGGATGGCGTGGTGCGGATCGAGCAGAACCAGTTCAAGGCCGGGGCCGGGCGGATCACCTTCGCGGAGGTGCCGCTGGGGGCGGAGAACCCAACCTATCCGCCCTCGCTCTACCAGGGCGGAGCGGGCAGCCCGACGGTGCGGTTCGGCGGATTTTTTCGTGGGCAGCGGCTCGGCACTCCGGCGGAATGCCCGCAGGGCGCGGTACTCACGGGCTGCGTGGTGGGCAATGCGGCGGCGCCCTTGATGATCGACCCGGCCTCGCCCGGCACCTCCGTGCAGATGAACGGCACCCCGCAGGGCGCGATGAGCGCGGGGCTGGCCGGCTCGCCGCGCTGGAACGGGCCGATCGCGATCTGGTTCGACCGCGACGTGGCCGCGGTGGGGCTGGATGGCGGGTTTTTCGATGCGCCGCAGAGCACCGCGATCACCGTGTTCGACCGGCAGGGGCGGGTGCTGGGGCGCACGGCCAATCGCGGTACCGGGTTCGAGTTCCTGGGCCTGGCCACGCGCGACCTTGCGCCGCGCATCGCCGGATTGGAATTTCACCTGGTGGGAGCGGAACCGGCCGGTTTCGGGGTGGACAATATCCGCTTCGGGGCGCCAGAGCAGGTGGACCTGCCGGGGGTTCGCCCCCCTGCCCCGCCGCCTCCTGCCCCACCCACGCCGCCACCGGCGCCACCGCCCCCGCGACGGCCGCCGATCCTGCCTTGATACCAGTTGCATGCGCCTAGAAGTCGCCGCCAGGGAGCCTTGAGATGTCCGGTTCACGCCTTCTGCTCGGATCGAGCCTGACCGACCGGACCCTGCTGCCTGTGGATGGCCAGCCGGCGATCCTGCAGTTTGAGCGCCTGAAGGCGCTGCTGGCCGAACGCGCGCCGCGGGCGGCGGAGATGTTCGCCGAGCCCTGGGCCGATGCGAAGGATGGCCAGCCGATCGCGCGGGTGTCCTGGTACGCCAAGGCCGGCGAGGACCCGGTGGCGTTCGAGACGCTGCCGACGAGCCAGCGCCTGGCGGCCGAGAACGCGCTGCGCGGGCGCATGGCCGACCTGGTGCCGCTGTTCGGCGATGCCGAGGCCGGGCCGCTGCTGCGCGCCGCGCTCTCCCTGCCCGGGCGCGGCGACATATTGTGGACCGGCGAGACGCCGGTGCTGGTGAACTGGGGCGTGGTGCCCGCACAGGTGGGCGAGGACCCGGCGGCGCTGGCGCGGCATTTCGCCGAGGTGTTCCGCGACCTGGTGCCGGGCGGGGCGAATCCGTGGGGTACCGCAGCACCGGCCGCCTCGGCCGCTGCCGCCGTGGCGGGTGCCGCCACCGTGGGCGCGGGCGTGGCCATGGCGGCCGCGGGCACAGGGGGTGGCGCGCCGCCGCCGCCGGTGGCACCGCCGCCTGCCGGCGAGCCGGGCTGGCGCCGGCCGATGAGTGCGGCCACCGCGATTTTGGCGGCCACGGCGATCGTGCTGCTGGTTTCGGCCGTGGCGCTGGCGGCGGGGTTCTATTACGGCTGGGTGCAGTTGGCCCGGCAGATCGAGGCCACCGCGCCGGTGCCGCGCGACCCCGCTTTCGATGCCGACCTCAAGCGCATCCAGGAAGGCGTGAATGACGGGCTGCGCCGGCGGCTTTCGCAGCTGGAGGCGGCCTTGCGCGGCGATATCTGCGTGGCGCCGGACGGGCCGCTGCCCTCTGGCCCGCAGCGCCAGGGCGATGCCACGCCGCGTGGCATGTCCCCGATCCCGGCACTGCCGCCGGCGCCGGACCAGCAGCCGGTGCAGCGCCCGCAGTCGCCGCCGGGGGCACCTGCCGTGCCCGGGGCCGGGCAGACCACGAACCTTGCCGACCTCTTGGAGGATTCCACCGTGCTGATCCTGGCGCCCTCGCGCGGGCCGGACGGGCAGCAAGGGCTTTCCACGGGCAGCGGCTTCGCCATCGCGCCCAATATCGTGGTGACCAACCTGCACGTGGTGGATGGCTCCACCCCCGGCGAGCTCTATGTGGTGAACCGCAAGCTGGGCAAGCCGGTGGAAGCGGAGGTGATCGCGCGCACGCCGAACCACGATTTCGGCAAGCCGGATTTCGCGGTGCTGAAGCTGAAGGAAGGGCAGTTGCCGCCGCTGGCACTGTCGCCGACCGCCGATCGCCTGCTGCCGGTGGTGGCGGTGGGCTTCCCGGGCTTCGTGACCCAGGTGGGCGACGACTTCAAGCGCCTGCTGCGCGGCGAGGACGGGGCGATGCCGGCGGCGCATTTCACCTCCGGCGAGGTGGCCGGGGTGCAGACGATGCAGGGCGCGCCGGTGGTGATCCATACCGCGGCGATCAATCGCGGCAATTCGGGCGGGCCGCTGGCGGATCGCTGCGGGCGGATCGTGGGGGTGAACACCTTCATCCGCACCGACCGCGAAACGGCCTACCGCGCCGACTACGCCCTGCCGGCGGCAACGCTGCTGACCTTCTTGCAGCAGAACAACGTGGCGGCGCGCAGCGAGGACAATGCCTGCACGCCAGCAGCGCCCCAAGCGGCGGCGCCGGCTGCCCCCGCCGCTCCTGCAGCTCCGGCGGCACCTGCGTCTCCGGCCCCGGCCGCTCCCGCCACCCCGGCGGCGCCGCCCGCGGCGCCGCGCTGAGGGCCGGCGCATGGCCCCGCTCCGCCTCCTTGGCGAGACCGACCGGCGCAGCCGCCGCCCAGCCCGCGTGCTGGACGGCGTGGCGCAGGATTACCGCGCCCAGGTGGTGCAGCACCTCGCCTCGCGCGGGATGGCACGCCATGCCGGGCTGTTCGCCGAAGCGAACGTGCTGCCCGAGGCGATCCAGTGGTTCACCAGCCAGCCCGGCGCGATCGCCACGCTGGATGACCTGAAGCCGGAGGATCGCGGACCCGCGCTCGAACAGTTCCGCCAGCTTGTGGAGGAGGTGGAGGCCGAGGCGAAGCGGCTGCAGGAGGATCGCAACGACAGCGCCCGCGTGCTGGGCAATTTGCTGGCCACCGCGCTGGAAGGCGCGGCACTGTCCGATCTCCGGCTGGTGGGCGGGGAGCCGGTGCTGGCCGGATGGGGCCTGCGCGCGGTGGAGAACGCCGCCCCCTTGCCGGCGCTGAAAGGGGAGCTGGTGCGGGCCGCCGCCACGCCGCGCGCTGCACCGCCGCCCCCGGAACCGCCGCCGCCCCCGCCACCACCGCCGGAGCCCGAGCCACCGGCGAAGTGGCCGCTGCGGCTGCTCGGCCTTTCCGCCCTGCTGTTGCTGTTGGCCGCGGTGCTGGCCTGGTTCATGCCCGACATCATGCGCCATGCGATGGCCTTCGCCCGCCTGCCGGCCGCGCCGATCTGCGAGCTTCCGGCGCCCTCCGATGGCGGCCTGCTGCGCCTACAGGAGGAGGAGATCCGCCTGCGCACGCGCCTCGCCGAGCTGGAGCGCAACTATGCCGGGCGCGTGCAGCAATGCCGCATCGCCGCCATTCCGCGCCCGCAGCCCCAGGCCGCGCCGCCGCCCCCGCCGCAGCAGCGCAGCGAGATCGACCAGCGGCTGGACCGCGAGCGCGCCCGCAGCGGCGAATACCAGGTCTCCCTGGTGTGGGACGGGCCGGCCGACCTCGACCTGTACGTCGTGTGCCCCGGCGGCGCGCAGATCTTCCATGAGCGCAAGCAGGCCTGCGGCGGCGTGCTGGACGTGGACATGAACGCCGAGCGCGGGCGCACCTCCGGCACCCCGGTGGAGAACGTGATCTGGGCGGAGAAGCCGCCCTCCGGCACGTATCAGGTGAAGGTGCACTACTACGACTACGCCACGCGCCGCACGCCGGTGCCCTTCACCGTGCGCATCACCGTGGCCGGGGAGAAGAAGGAGGTCCGCGGCACCGCCAACGGCAGCTCCCTTCAGGGCGTGACGGAGTTCACGGTGCCATGAGCGATCCGCAGCACATTGCCGGGCAGAACCGGCGCCGCTTCCTGGCCGCGCTGGCCGTGGCCGCCCTGGTGGTGGGCGTGCCGCTGGCGGGGCTGGCGATGTGGTGGGGAACCTCCATGGCCTATGCGCTGGCCAAGGTCGCCAGTCCGCGCGAGGCGTTCTGCCCGCTGCCGCCGGTGGACGATGGCAGCCTGCGCATGGCGGAGATGGAGCTGCGCCGGCGCATCGCGGAGCTGGAGAGCGAATCCGCCCGCCGCCGCGGGCAATGCCAGGTGTGTGCCGAGGCGGAGGCGGTGGACGTGGCGCTGATCGTGGATACCTCGGCCTCCATGCGCTGGCCGGCGGCGATGGATGCCGCGGCCGAGCGGGCCAAGATGGCGGCGATCGAGAAGGAGGCCGGGCCGATCACCGAGACCCCCGGCAACGACCGCATGATCGCCGAGATGGCGCGCACCCCGGCCGGGCAGGAGCGGATGGAGGAGGCGCGGCGCACGGCGCTGGCGGTGCTGGATACGCTGCCGCAGCGCGCGCGGGTGCATCTGTTCAGCTTCGGCTCCTTCAACCCGGACCGGGTGGAGGCGAGCCAATGCAGCGTGGTGCCGGTGGGCACCTACACCAACCTGCAGCGCGCGCCGCTGGGGGCCGCGCTGCGCACGCTGCGGCCCGACGCCTCCGGCACGCCGCTGGCGCTGTCGATCGAGAAGGCCGCCGCCGCGGTGAAGGGCCGGCCGGCCGGCACGCCGGGCTTCGTGGTGGTGATCACCGACGGAACCGAGACCTGCCGCGCCGATCCGTGTGCGGCGGCGCGCACGGCGCGGGCGGCGGACCCGCTGCTGTCGATCTCCGTGATCGACATCGCGCGCAACGAGCAGGCGAGCTGCCTGGCGGAGGCGACGCAGGGCCAGGTGTTCGCCGCCGGGCGCGGCGCCGATGTGGGCCGCATGCTGGCCGAGGCGCTGCGCACCCCACCGGCGCAGAACTGCATCCCACGGCCCAACCCAAGCTGACGCATGGCATGGGAACCGGACAGGAAGGCGGGCGCGACACGCCCCGGCCGGCACCGGTTCCTGGTGGCGCTGGCGGTCTGCGCGCTGGCGGTGGGGTTCCCTCTGGCTGTGGCCGCGATGGTCTGGGGGCTGGATGCCGCCGCGCGGCTGCGCGACGGGCTGGCGCCGCGCGAGGCGCTCTGCCCGATCCCGCCGGTGGACGATGGACGCGGCCGGCAGGAGGAGCTGGATTTGCGCCGGCGCATCTCCGAGGTGGAGCGGGAGATGTCGGCCCGGTTGGCGCAATGCCGGCCGCCCGTGCCGCCCGAACCGCCGCCACCGCCCCCCGCGCCGCCACCTCCACCGCCGCCGGAGCCCGAACCGGAGCCGGAGCCGCCACCGCCACCGCCTCCGCCTCCGCCGCCGCCTCCGCCGGTGCCGCCGCCGAATGCGCAGCCCTGCGACACGATCTCGCGCAGCGGCGGGCAGGGTGTCACGGAAACGCAGCACTATCTCGGCCCCAGGCGCGGCCGGGTGACGGTGACCTACGACACCAAATACATCCCGGACCACATCCAGGTGTTCCGCGGCTCGACCCTGATCGCCGAAACGCCGGGGCCGGTGCCCGGCACCGGCAGCTTCTCCTTTCCCTGGAACCCGCGCGCCGGCGCACCGGGCTCCGAACTCACGGTTCGCGTGGTGGTCACGGGCGGGCACGATCCGCGGCGCGGCACCACCGAATGGCAGTACCAGATCTCATGCCCCGGACAATGACGAGACGTTGCCCGCAGGGGGTTTTTGGTGTTGTTACGGTCATCGCGACCGACAAGCCCAGGATACGGGAAGCGCGCATGTTCGACAGGTCCGCATGATCAAACCCTATACCGAGCTGCCCCGGCTTCCCGGCGGTGGTGCTGGCGCCGACATCCCGCTGGTGCCCAATAGCGGCATCCAGTTCATCGACGTGCCGCTGCCGCTGGAGAGCCTGCGCATCAGCCGCGATTGGTACGAGGTGCCGCTGGCCGAGGGGCTCGCGGCGCTGAAGCCGCTGCGCGCGGCACCGGACGAAGGCGGCTACGCCTATGACAGCGACGGGCGCACCCTGTTCGTCTCGGCCGACGAGGAAGGCCGCTATTCCGTGGATGCGCGCGCCGCCCTTGCGCCGTTCCTGGGCAAGTGGGTGCCGGTGCCGTTCCTGCAGGTGGAGGTGGATGGCCCGCCGGGCCGCCGACGGCTCGCGCCGGGACCGCAGAACTGGGCCCGCATCCGCATCGTGGAGCTGAACCCCAAGGAGGCGGAGGGCAACACCCACCGTGCCGTGCTGGCCTTCGATACCGCCACCACCCCGCGCACGCCCAGCGCCGGGTTCCTGACGCCGTGGGACAGGGAGACGGCACGCTTCCAGCTCGGTAGCCGGATGGAAGAGGTCGCCTGGATGCTCGACCTCGCCTGGGTGCGCGGCTGGCTCGCCGACCTGTATCGCGAGCGCGACAGCAACGGGCGCGAGTTGCCGCCCGATGCGCCGATCGGCTGCCGGCATTACGCCGCCTACCTCACGCTGCTGGCGCTGCTGGAGGAATGCGGCGCGGTGCGCCCGGTGCGGCTGATCGACATCGCCGCCGCCGAGCGCCAGGCCAATGGCGGCACCATCAATGTCGACCTCGTGCTCGATCTCGGCAATTCGCGCTCCTGCGGCTTCCTGGTGGAGCAGACGCCGGGGCGGGACCGCTCGATCGCCGACAGCTACCGGCTGCAACTGCGCGACATCTCCCAGCCCGAACAGACCTCCGACCTGCCGTTCGAAAGCCGGGTGGAATTCGCCCGCGCCGCTTTCGGCAAGGAGGAATGGAGCCTGCAATCCGGCCGCGGCAACGCCTTCGACTGGCCGAGCCCGGTGCGGGTGGGGCCGGAGGCGGCGCGGCTCTCGGCGCTCAATCGCGGCAATGAGGGGCAAACCGGGCTTTCCAGCCCCAAGCGCTATCTGTGGGACGAGAAGCCGCGCCTGACCCCCTGGCGCTTCAACCCGGCCACCGATTCGGAAGGCGTGATCCGCGGCAGCTATCTGCGCTACCTCGCCGAGGACGGCACGGTGCTGTCGATGAAGAAGCGCAGCGGCATCGCGCTGCGGCCGCTGTTCAGCCGCGCCAGCCTGTTCACCCTGTTCCTGCTGGAAGTGCTGCTGCAGGCGCGCGCCCAGGTGAATTCCTATGCCGCGCGCTACGGAAGGCAGGACATGGCGGCACCGCGCCGCATCTCCAGCCTGATCCTGACGCTGCCGCCGGCCATGCCGCTGGAGGAGGTGCGCAAGGTGCGCGAGCGGGCGCGGGCAGCGGCCTTCCTGCTGAAGGACGTGACCGGCGATCCCAGCCCGCGCGTGCTGGATGTGGAAGCCAAGCTGGACGAGGCGACGGCCACGCAGATCGTCTATCTCTACGACCAGATCAGCCACGCCTATCGCGGCGACGCGCCGGATTACTTCGACCTCGTCGGCCGCAAGCGCAATATCGGCGGCACCACGCGGCCATCCCTGCGCATCGGCTCCATCGATGTGGGCGGCGGCACCACGGACCTGGCCATCTACACCTACACGCTGACGGACCGCGTGGTGGTGCCGCAGGAGGAGTTCCGCGAGGGATTCCGCCTGGCAGGGGACGACGTGCTGGAAACCGTGGTGATGCGCCACGTGATGCCCGGGCTGCGCCGTGCGCTGGCGGAGGCGGAGTTCGGCGGCGGTACGTTCGGCACGGAGCGGGCGCAGCAATTCCTCGTCTCCCTCTTCCGCGTGCCGGCCAGCACGGAGCCGGAACGGCAGGCGCGAAGGTTGGCACTGAACCATGTGCTCTCGCCCGCCGCCCTCGGGCTGCTCGGCGAGTACGAGGGCTGGAACCCGATGGCCTCCGGCGGCGTGGAAACGCGCACGATCGGGCAGTTCCTCGGCGAGAAGGCCGGCGGGCTCACGGCCGTGGTGCCGGTGACGCGCGGGGCCACCGCGGAGCCGGCCGGGCTGCGGGCCGCTGCTTGGTTCAACGGGCGCGTGGCGGAATTGGGCGTGCGCGGCTTCCGGGTGGAGGACGTGTCGATCGACGTGGATCTCGCCGCGATCGATGCCACCGTTAGCCAGACCATGCAGGAAGCGATCGAGCCGTTGTGCGAGATCGTCAACCGTTTCGGCTGCGACGTGCTGCTGCTCTCTGGCCGTGGCGCACGCTGGCCGGCGGTGAACGCGATGGTGGTGGCCTCGCTCGCCATCGAGCCGCACCGGGTGCAGCCGATGCACCAGTATCGCGTCGGCGCCTGGTATCCGTTCGCGGATGGCACCGGGCGGATCTTCGACCCCAAGACCACGGTGGCGGTGGGGGCGATGCTGTATCGCCTGCTGCGCGGCGGGCAGCTCGACAATTTCGCGCTGACCGACAAGTTCACCATGCGCTCCACCGCCCGCTTCGTCGGGCTGATGGAAAGCGACCGCCGCATCCGGGCAGACCGGGTGCTGTTCCGCGACCTCTCCACCGCCATCGCCACCGAGCCCGATGCGCAGGGCGAGACGGAGGAGAGCGAACGGCCGCTGACCTTCTCCGGCCGCTCCTTCCTGGGGTTCAAGCAGTTCGCCGCCGAACGCTGGCCGGCGAGCCCGCTGTATCGCATCGAGTTCGCCAGTGCGGAGGCCGCCGCCGGCGTGGCCCTGCCGCTGACCTTCACGCTGCGCCGCAAGCTGACGCGCGACCCCGATGGCGATGCGATGGAGTTCGAGATCGACGAGACCTCGGTGCGCGATGCGCGCGACAACCCGCAGCGCCCGGGCACGCTGATCCGCAGCCTGCAAACCCTGCCGGGCGATGAGGGCAGCCACTGGCTGGATGCCGGGCAGCTTGCCACGCTGGATGCCATCCTGGCCGCCATGGCCGACGACCAGGGATCGTAACCGATGTCAGAAGCTGCCACCCAAGCCCTTGTCCGCGTCTGCCAGGATACCGAGCGTGCCGCCCAGGGCGCGCTCGCCTGGTTCCGCGATTTCCCCGATCGCGTCGCCGCCCAGCGACCCGTGCTGGAGAAGGAGTTCCGCCTCGCCGCCGTGGAAGCGCGCAAGCTGAAGACCGCCGCCGAGCGCCCGGTGGCCGTCGGCGTGTATGGCCTGTCGCAGGCCGGCAAGAGCTACCTGATCTCCACCCTCGCCCGCCCCTCCGGCAAGGAGCTGACCGCGGATTTGGACAAGCCGCGCGGCTTCCTGGCCGACATCAACCCCGAAAGCGACAAGGAGGCCACCGGCCTCGTCACCCGCTTCACCATGCGCAAGGAGAAGGGGCCGGAGGGGTTCCCGGTGCGGCTGCGGCTGCTGTCCGAGATCGACCTGGTGAAGATCCTGGCCAATTCCTGGTTCTGCGATGCGCTGGATTCGGAAAAGGCCAGCGCCGGCCTGCCGGAAGCCATCGCCGAGGTGTTGGGGGCCGCGGAGCGCGACGCCGCCGGGCAGGCGGAGAACAACGAGGTCCGCCAGGAGGATATCTGGGACCTCAGCAAATACTGCGACAACGAGTTCCGCGGTTTCGCCTCGGCCCAGACAATCCGCTCCGGCCCGTTCTGGGACCGCATGGCCGCGGTGCTGCCGCGCCTGCCGCTGGATCGGCGGGTGGATGTCTACGCCATCCTGTGGAACCGCTACGCGCCGTTCACCGATGTGCTCGCCCGCCTCACCTCCCGCCTGCGCGCGCTGCGCTTCGATCGCGAGGCCTGGGCGCCGATCGTCTCGCTGGTGCCCAAGACCGAGAGCGTGCTGAAGGTGGATACGCTCGATCACCTGGCCGATACCGGCCAGACGCAGATCGAGATCGCCGCGCAGAATGGCGCGCGCTGCACCCTCACCCGCCCCGAACTCACCGCGCTGATCGCCGAGTTGCAGATCACCATGGTGGAGCTGCCCTGGCCGATCTTCCAGGCCACCGACCTGCTGGACTTCCCCGGCGCGCGCGAACGCACCGGCAAGGACCATGCGCTGGAAGTGCAAACCCGCGCCAATGCGCTGGGCGAGTTCTTCCTGCGCGGCAAGGTGGCCTACCTGTTCGAGCGCTACGCCGCCGAGCGCGAGTTGAACGCGCTGCTGCTGTGCATCAAGGAGAGCAACAACGCCTTCGATGCCACCATCCGCCAGTCCATCCGCAACTGGATCAACCGCACTCACGGCGCCACGCCGGAAGGGCGTTCGCGGGTGGAAACGGCGTTGTTCGTGATGCTCACGCGCATGGACATGCATTTCAACCGCACGCCCGGCCGCGACGATTCCATGGCATCGGACGATCTGTGGGAAGCG
Source organism: Alphaproteobacteria bacterium (assembly GCA_026400815.1). Classification (GTDB taxonomy): domain Bacteria; phylum Pseudomonadota; class Alphaproteobacteria; order Acetobacterales; family Acetobacteraceae; genus CAMDGX01. The sequence continues at coordinate 20,503 of JAPLOI010000007.1, read as the reverse complement.
CGCGTTAAGGCCAGCCTGCTGCAACCGTTGCAGGAGGCAAATGGGTGGCTGGATGCCTGGCATCCCGGCCAACCGTTCAGCAACACGCTGCTGGCGCGCAATCCCGGCAAGTCCCAATCGCTGTCGCGCCTGACCGACGATGGCGTGGAGGGCGAATTCCTGCCCGGCGTGCCGGAAAAGATCGAGCGCTGGGGCCGCGAGTTCTCCGCCAATACCGGCATCCGCCGCTACGTAAGGAACCCCGAGAAGGCGTGGGCGGAGGTGTTCCGCCTGAACGACGCGGGCATGAGCTACCTGGTGGAAAGCCTCGCGCCCGTTTGCCGGCCGGAGCTGAAGCTGAACCAGCTCAACAACCAGATCGCCATCCTGCGCGGCGACATGAAGCGCCGCCTGTCCGAATGGCATGTGGGCGACGACCTGGATGCCGAATACCAGAAGCGGCTGGAAGGCCTGCGCCCGGCGCTCGATCTGCTGGAGGCCAACGGCAATGCCGGCCGCTTCGGCCTGCTGCTGTCGCAGTTCCACCTGACGCCCGCCGAGGCGCGCGAGGTGCTGTTGCGGGCGCTGCCCACCACGGAGGCCACGCGCGCCGCGCCGCCGGCGGCCACCGGCGCCGTTTCCTCCATGCGCGACCGGCTGCGCGCCCGTGCCCAGCCCGCGGCCGCCGCCCCGGTGGAGCACAGCGCCGGCAGCGACCCCACGCATGACCGCGCCTCCGCCCTGCTCAGCGCCTGGATCGCCAAGCTGCGCCGTTTCTCCACCGAAAGCAGCCTGCACAGCTACTTCGGCTTCGACGGGCCGGCAGCCGATGCGCTGGTGGCCGAAATGACCGCCACGGCCAGCCGCTGCCGCCTGCAGCACCGGCTGGTGGATGGGCTGAACCGCATCAAGGGCGGGCTGCGCTTCGACCAGGCGGCCGATCGCCGCGCCGTGCTTGTGTCCCAGCTGGTGAACGAGCACGTGAACTTCCTGGGCATGAGCCTGGATGGCGTGCTGGCCGCGGATCGCCCACAGGTGGAAGGCGGCCCGCCGGCCTTCGACCCCACGCCGCCGCCCGAGCCGGGCTTTGAGATCGGCGAGGAGGCGGAACCGTTCGGCCCGCTGTTTGTCCTTTCCTGGGTGGATGTGCTGGCCGATGCGGTGAAGCGGAACGTGTTCGACCAGGGCGGCGCCGGCATGGTGGACCAGAAGCAGAACGAGGCGCTCGGCACCGTTCTGGCACTCCTGTAAGGGCGCGCCGCATGGAAACGCAGTTCCGCATCGCCCAGATCACCGACGACCCCAGCGGCATCCTCACCGGCGCCTTCGTGTTCAGCCCGCCGCCGCATCTGCCCGATGTGCCGCGCGTGCTGGTGGAGCGCTTTGGCGGCGAGAACACCAAGCTCGGCCCGCATGGCTGGGCGGTGGACAGCAAGGGCCTGCGCCCGCGCGTGATCGAGAAGCGCGGGCCGGAGCTGTGGCTGTGCTTCGGCGCCGAGGTGTCGTTCCACGTGCTGCCGAACACGCCGGTGCGCATCTCCATCCCCGGCAGCGATCTGGAAGGCACCGAGATCTGGCCGCCGATCCCGCGCGGCAAGGCACCGCCGGCCGATATCCCGGTGGATGACGCGCCCTGGCCCGAGCCGGCCAAGGCCGCGCCGCCACCGCCGCCTCCGCCCCCCCCTCCGCCGCCGCCGCCGACAAAGCCCCCCGTGGTGGAGGACCCGCCGGCCGTGGTGGCCCCGCCGCCGCCGCCGCCTCCCCCGCCGCCGCCGCCCGAGGAGAAGAAGCGCGGCTCTCCGGTGCCGCTGATCGCGGGCGTGGTGCTGTTGCTATTGGCTGGTGGCGGTGCCGCCTGGTGGTTCACCCGCCCGCAGCCGGAGCCCCCGCCGCAGCAACAGGCCGCCGCCCCCACCCCACCGCCGCCGGCCGCGCCGGTCTCGCCAGATTGCGCGACTGCGGAGGACGTGATGAGCGGCAAGTGCACGCCGGAAAAACTGGTCGCCCTGCCGCCCGAAGAGCAAACACGGCTGGCCGAGGCGCTGCTGCGCCTGGAGGACCGGCGCGCCGGAGACCGTGCGGTGAGCCTGCTCAGCGCCGCCTCCAGCCGCGCCAACCACGCGCCGGCCAATTTCGCCCTGGGCAAGCTCTATGATCCCGCCACGTTCAAGCCGGGCGGGCCGCTCAGCGCCCCGAACCCGGCCCGCGCGCTGGACCTGTTCGGCAAGGCGGCCGAAGGTGGCAGCACAGATGCGAAGGCCGCGCGCGAGGCCCTGGTGGCGAAGCTGAAGCAGGAAGCCGCCGGCGCCGACACCACCGCCGCAGACCGCGCCAAGGCCGCCCTGCGCGCCGCCGGCATCGAATGACCTACGGCACCGAATGACTGACGCAGGAGGGCCCGCCATGACGATCCGCCGCCGCAAGCTCATGGCCACCGCCGCCGCCACGCTGCTGGCTCCCACGCTGCTGCCTCGCCGGGCGCTCGCCCAGCCGGCCACGCCCCCGGCAGCGGCTTCGCCGGGCGGACGCGAGGCGATGCTGATGCCGGGCAAGCGCACCCTGCGCCAGCGCGTGCTCACCCGCCCCGGCGCCGCCTATCGCCCGCAACCCGGCGCCCCCGCCCCGGCCCAGGCGGCCAGCCCGCTCACGCCGCTGTTCGTCTTCGCGCGCCAGGCCGGGCCAGACAACAAGCCCTGGCTGGAAGTCGGCCCGGGCAGCCGCGGCGCCACGTTGGGCTGGCTGCCAGAGGAACAGACCATCCCCTGGCTGCACACCATGACAGCCGCCTTCCACAACCCGGCCGGGCGCGAACGAACGCTGTTCTTCAAGGATCGCGACTCCCTGCTTGCCATGCTCGGCGGCGCCACCCCGCCACAGGAAGCCCGCCAGCTTGCCGCCATGGCCCAGCGCACCCCGCGGCCAGACAACTTCCCCGTGGTGGCGATGGAACCGGCGCAGCACATCGACATCCGCCGCCACTTCTACCTGCTGCCGATCCTGCAGGCCGAAACGGTCTCGTTCCAGGACGGGCGCGAGTACCGCATGATGGAAGTCGCCTCCATCCCGCTGGCCGACGAGGGGCCGGCGCCGGGCCAGGCGCCCTTCACCGTCGGCATCGCCTTCGTGGTCGACACCACGCTGTCGATGGACCCCTACATCAACAAGGTCCGTGGCGCGCTGACCGATTTCGTGAAGGCCACCGCCGCCGAGCCCGGCGCGCCCACGCGCTATGCGCTGGTCGGCTTCCGCAACTCGCTCACGGTGCAGCCGCGGCTGGAATACCTCACCCGCACCTTCGCCAAGTTCGCCGACAGCGCCGATGCCAACGGCTTCATCCGCAAGATCCAGGACATCAAGGCCACCAACGTCGACAGCCTGTCCTTCAACGAAGACAGCTTCGCCGCCGTGGCCGATGCAATCGAGAACCTGGATTGGGGCGACATCCAGGGCCGCGTGATCATCCTGGTGACGGATGCCGGCAGCCGCCTGCCCACCGATCCCGCCTCCGCGACGCGCATGGGGCCGGAGGAGATCGGCAACAAGGCCCGCGCCGCCGGCGTGGCGGTGATGGCCCTGCACCTGAAAACCCCGCAGGGCGCCAACAACCACGCGATGGCGGAGCGGCAGTACACCACCCTCACCTCCGTGCCGCTGCCCTCGCTCGGCCCGCAGTATTTCCCGGTGCCGAACGGCGACCCGGAAGCGCTGGACCGCGTGGTGCGCGACATGCTGGGCAAGCTGCGCGCCGTGCGCACGGACCAGGCCGCCGCCCAGGCGCAGCGCACCCCGCCCAACCCGGATGACCGCGCCGCCATGGTGGGCCACGCCCTGCGCCTGGCCTGGCTCGGCCGCCAGCAGGGAGCCGCCGCGCCCGACCTCGTGCACGCCTGGGCGCCCGATGGCTACAAGGGCACCAACCCGCCGGAATGCCTGGAAGTGCGCGTGCTGCTCACCCGCAACCAGCTCAACGACCTCGCCCAGTCCCTGCGCTTCATCATCGACCAGGGCCGCGCCAACCTGCTCGACAGCAACGCCATGTTCGACCGACTGCAAAGCGTGGCCGCCCATCTCGCCCGCGACCCCGACGCATTGCGCCAGCGCGGCCTGGAAAACCTCGGCGGCATCCTGGGCGAATACCTCGAAGGCCTGCCCTACGTTTCCGACATCGCCACGCTGGATCGCGCCACCTGGCGCAACATGGGCGGCGGGGCGCAGACGGAACTGCTGGACAATCTGGAGGCGCGGCTGCGGCTCTACCAGGATTTCAACCGCACGCCGGAGCTGTGGAAAAGCTTCGATGGCGGGCGGGATGCCGGCGAGGCCGTGTATCCCGTGCCGTTGTCGGCGTTGCCATAGGAAGCAAGCGTGTTCTTTTTTGAAAAAAAGAACCAAAAAATTTTTCCGACTTTGCCGCTTGCCCTAGCGCGGGCGCAATTCGGAAAAGTCTTTTTGCTTCTTTTTCTTCAGAAAAAGAAGAGTCTTGCTTGATGGCTCACCTGCTCGAAGTCTCCCGCCTCCACGTCACCCGCCGCGCCGGCGCCTATGCCTTCCAGCTGGAGGTGCCCGGCTTCGCCCTGCCGCCCGGCGCCTGCGTGGCCCTGCTCGGCAAGTCCGGCTCCGGCAAGAGCACGCTGCTGGATCTCCTCGCCCTGGCCCTGCCGCCAGACGGGGCGGAGCGCTTCGCCTTCCACCCGCGGGGCGAGGCAATCGACCTGCTCGCCACCTGGCGCGGCGGGGCTGCGGTGCAGGACCGCACCCGCGCGCGCCATATCGGCTACGTACTGCAAACCGGCGGCCTGCTGCCCTTCCTCTCCGTGCGCCGCAACATCGCCCTGCCCGCCGAGATCGCCGGCCGGCCCGATCCCGCGCGGGTGGAGGCGCTGGCCCGGCGGCTGGGCGTCGCCCACCACCTGGACCGTATGCCGCACGCGCTTTCGGTGGGCGAACGCCAGCGCGTCGCCATCGCCCGCGCCCTGGTGCACCAGCCGCCCTTGGTGCTGGCGGACGAGCCCACCAGCGCGCTGGATCCCGCCCTGGCGCAGGAGGTGATGGAACTGCTGCTAGCCGAAACCCAGGCAGAGGGTGCCGCGCTGATCATCGCCACCCACGACCATGATGCGGCCGAACGCCTGGGCCTGCCGGTGATCGCCTTCGACATCACCCGCGGCGAGGGAGGGGCCGTCGCCGTCGCGCGCCCCACCTGGGCATGAGGAGGGGGGCATGATGCTCGCCGCCCGCCTCGCCCTGGCCGACATGCGCCACGATGCCGGGCTGTTCGCCGGCGTGGCGCTCACCGTCACAGCCGTGCTCGCGCCCCTGCTCCTGCTGCTCGGGCTGAAAACCGGCGTGATCGAGCATCTCGTCGGCGGCCTGCGCGCCGACCCGCAGGTGCGCGAGATCGTGCTGCGCGGCCACATGCCGCTGCCGCCGGAGTGGTTCGAGACCACGCGCGCCCGCCCGGATGTCGCCTTCATCGCCCCGCGCATGCGCCAGTTGGCCCAGCCCGTGGATATCGGCCCCGCCGCCAACCCCATCCGCGGCACCAACGCCGATTTCGTCGTCTCCGCGCCAGGTGACCCGCTGTTGGGTGCGGCCGCGCGCGAGATGGTCGCGGGCAGCATCGTCATCAGCCAGCGCCTGGCCCAGATCAGCGGCTTCAAGCCGGGCGACGAGGTGGCGGTCTGGGCCATCCGCCGCGCCAGCACCGGCAACCAGCGCATCGACGCCCGCGCCCGCATCGCCGCCATCGCGCCCGCCGCCGCCACGCAGAACGCCGTGGTCTATGGCCCGCTCGCCACGGCCGCCTCGCTGGAAGCGTTCCAGGAGCGCGACGCCGCGCAAGCCGCCCCGGCACCGGCCTATATCTTCCCCAGCTTCCGCCTTTACGCGCGGGACATCACCGACGTGGCCACGCTGGAACGCGACCTGCTGGCGCAGGGCATGGAAATCCGCACCGAGGTCGGCCGCATCGGCTGGACGCTCAGCATCGACCAGAACCTCACCACCCTGTTCGCCGTGCTCACCGCCTGCGGCGCGGCCGGCGTGGCGGTCACGCTCGCGGTCTCGCTCTGGGGCAATGTGGCGCGCAAGCGGCGTTCGCTGTCGCTGCTGCGGCTGCTCGGCCTGCCGGCACGCGCGCTGGTGGTGTTCCCGCTGGTGCAGGGCGGGCTGATCGCCTTGATCGGCAGCCTCCTTGCCGCTGGCACCGCGCTGGCCGTCGGCGCCATGATCAACGCCGCCTATGGGACCGCCTATCTGGAGGGCAGCCAATTATGCGTCATCGCGCCCAGCCACATCCTGATCGCCTGCCTCGGCGCCCCGGTTTTGGCCCTGCTGGCCAGCCTGGTGGCGGTGCGCCCGGTGCTGCGGATCGCTCCTTCGGAAGGCATGCGCGAACAATGAAGGCCCTGCTCGCTACCCTGCTGCTGCTCTCCGGCGCCGCCCACGCCCAGGCACCCGCCGCGCCGGAATGGAACCCCAAGCCGGCGGACGGCGACCTCGTCCTGCCGCTGCCCTGCGACACCGGCATCGTCTTCCGCAAGATCGCCACCCCGATCGGCGAGTCTCCGCTGGCCGACCGCCGCGTGGTACTGGGCGACGAGGATGCCGGGGCCGCCTATTCCGAATTCGTGCGCGAATCCCACGTGGCCGGCGGCTTCGGCCAGGGCGCGCAGGCGCATTACTGGCTGGGCAAATACGAGGTCACGCGCGGCCAATACGTGGCGGTCACCCAGGGCTGCGACGCCTACACCGCCCTGCCCGCCCCCCAGCGCCGCCTGCCACAGACCGCCATCAGCCAGACCGACGCGATGCGCTTCGCGGAGCTTGCCACCGCCCAGGTGATAAAGCTCAAGAAAGCCGCCCTGCCCGGCGACGACGACGCCCGCGCCTATCTGCGCCTGCCCACCGAGGCCGAATGGGAATACGCCGTGCGCGGCGGCTCCGTGGTGACCGATGCGGAGTTCCGCCAGCGCCTGCCGCCGTTCGAAGGCGCCATCAACAGCGTGGCCCAGCTGCGCCGCACCGGCCAGCGCCCGGTGCCCGTCGCCATCGGCCTGCTGGCGCCAGACAAGCTCGGCCTGCACGACATGCTGGGCAACGTGGCGGAGATGGTGGCCGAGCCCTACCGCCTCACCCGCGGCGGGCGCATTGGCGGGCGCGCCGGCGGCATTGTGGCCCGCGGCGGCGACATCGCCTCCACGCCAGACCAGATCCGCTCCAGCCAGCGCACGGAATACCCGCCCTTCACGCCGGAGGGCGAGCCGCTCGCCCTGCCCACGCTGGGCTTCCGCGTCGCCCTCGGCGTGACGATCATCGCCAATGTCGGCACCTCCGGCGCATTGCGCGCGGCGTGGGAGAAGGAGCTGGCCCAGCAGGAACAGGAGGCCGGGGCCGATCCGCGCGCCCTGGCCGACGCGCTGGAAAAGCAGATCGTCGATCCCGCGCAGAAAAAGGCGGTCGCCACCCTGCGCACCACGGTGGAGGACGAGCGCAGCCGCCGCGTGCAGGCCGATGAGCGTGCCGCCCGCAGCGCCATCGGCGCCGGCGCCGTGCTCATCCGCGCCTTCCGCAACGAGAACCGGCAGTACGAGGAATACGGCAAGCTCATCGCCACCATCGAGAAGATCATCGAAGACGCCAGGAAGGCCAACGACACCAAGCTGCGCGAGGAAAGCGAGCGCCGCCTGGCCCAGTCCAAGGAGACCCAGGCGCTATTCACCCGCATCCGCGAAACCACCTGGGCCTCGCTCACCTCCCTGCTGCTGCAGCAGGCCGACCTGCCGCCTGCCCTGCTGGAATCCCAACTGCGCGTCTGGCGTGCCGACAACACCCAGGCGGAGTTCGAGCTGCTGCGCAACTTCGCCGGCCTGTTCGTGGCGGAGGTGAACCACACCCGCGCTGGCCGCACCGTGAACACCGAGCCCGCCCGCCGCCGCCTCACCGCCGCGCTGCAGTAGCGCATGCCCGAGTACACGCTTCCGTGATCGGCATCACTGCATGGAGGGGTGATTACGCACGCTTCGCTGTGTGTTAACGTCACGTTGTTTGATGGCTTTTTTCTGAGGGAACGTACACAAATGGTATCGATTGGTCGCTGGACTCCGGTAACGGTGGTGATGGTGGGGGCGCTGGCGCTGTCTGGCTGCGCCGACCAGAAGTCGAACATGACGGCGCAGGGCGCCGGGGTCGGCGCCGTTGGCGGGGCGCTGATCGGCGGCCTGCTCGGCGGGCGCCAGGGCGCGCTGCTGGGTGCCGCGATCGGCGGCGTGGCTGGCGCCGGCACCGGCTATGCGCTGGGCTCGCAGCAGGAACAGTTCGCCTCCGCCGAGCAGGAACTGCAGGTCCGCACGGAGCGCGCCCGCACCGTTGCCTCCACCCAGCGCACGGAAGCCGACACCGCCCGCACCGCCGCGGCGCGCTACGAAGCCAGCCTGGCCCCGCTGCGCCAGCAGGTGGCCGCCGGCCGCCAGCTCAACAACCAGCAGCGCGCCACCCTCTCCCAGGCGCAGGCCGAGCGCGACCAGATCAAGGCGAAGCTCGAAGCCGGCCAGAAGGCCAGCGACGAGATCCGCGAGCAGGCCACCGGCCTCAAGAGCAAGGGTCAGAACACCGCCGCCCTGGAAGCCGAAGGTCGTGATCTCGCCGCCAGCAACGCCCGCCTGCAGGGCGCGTTGGATCGCATGAACACCGCGCTCGGAAGGATCGAGGCATGACCACAGCGCTGCGCTTCGCCTGGCTCGTCCTGCCGGCCACACTCCTGGCCGGCTGCGGACCGCAGTCCTCCTGCGACCCGGCCCGCGACCGCAGCATCTTCCAGGTGGGCGGCTGCGTCGTCGGCGGCGGCTACCAGCAGCGCGTGGACCGTCTCTCCTCTGAGGCGGACCGTGCCGAAGCCGACCGCGCCGCGGCCGAGGCCGATCGCCGTGCCGCCGAATCCCGGCGCGACACGGCGGCCAGCCGCGCGGCAGCGCTGCGCGCCGACCTCGCCACCCAGCAAACCCGCTCCATCGCCCTGGAGCGGGACATCCAGGCAGCCCGCGCCCGCGGCCGCATGGATCAGCAGCGCCTGAACCAGCTGGAGCAGGACCTCACCAGCCTGCGCGCCGAGCAGGAACGCGTGCGCAGCGCCCCCCCCAACCCGCAGCAGCAGCAACAGCTGCAGGATCTGCGGCGCCGGCAGGATGCGCTGGAATCGCAATGGGACCAGCTGCGGCGGGCGACGCCTGGCGCCTGAAGCAAGGCTCTTCTTTTTCTGAAGAAAAAGAAGCAAAAAGACTTTCATCTGTTTGCGGCGGGACCGCCTCGATCCACTGGGTCGAGGCGGTTGTCGTATCCAGGTCACAAAAGTTTTTTGGTTCTTTTTTTCAAAAAAGAACTTCTTTCTTAAACTGTCCTAGTCACCTTCGCGAGCCGACTGGGCCGATCGGGGTCCAGCCCCTTCGCCCGTGCCAGCGCCTCCACCCAGCGATAGAACCCCAGCACCATCCCCAGCGGATCCAGCGCCCCGTGCCCGCAGGCCACCGCGGGCAGTGCCACCCCGGGCAAGCCCGCCACCGGGCTGGCCGCCAGCACCTCGGCGCCGGTCGCCACCAGCCGCGCCAGCGCCTCGCGGTTCGCCGCCAGGGCTGCGTCCTCCGGCACCAGCGCCAGCACCGGGAAGCCCGGCCCCACCAGTTGCAGCGGCCCGTGCATCACTTCGGCCAGCGAGAACGCCTCCCGGTGCAGCCCGGCCACTTCCTTGGCCTTCAGCGCCATCTCATGCGCCAGGGCCAATGCCGGCCCGCGCCCCACCACGTAGCCACCTGCGGCAGCCCCCAGCGGCGCCGCGGCGGCCCAATCGCAGCCCAGTCCTGCCGCCAGCCGGTCCGGCAGGCCCAAAAGTGCCCGCGCCAGCGCCGCATCCCCGGCCCAGGCCGCCACCAGCGCCGCACCGGCCGCGCAGGAGGAAACGAAGGATTTCGTCGCCGCCACGCTCGTCTCCGGCCCGGCACACAGCGGCACCACCACGTCCGCCTCTGCCGCCACCGGCCCCGTGGTGTCGTTCACCAGCGCCACCGTCAGCGCCCCGCCTTGGCGCGCCGCCGCCTGGAACGCCACCAGGTCCGGGCTGCGGCCGGATTGGGAGATCGTCACCACCACCGCGCCCTTCATGCGCAGCTTCGTGCCGTACACCGATGCCACCGAGGGGCCGACGGAGGCCACCGGCACGCCGAGCGCGGTCTCCAGCAGGTATTTCAGATAGTGCGCCGCGTGGTCGGAGGAGCCCCGCGCGCAAGTCACCACCACCGGCGGGTCCATCGCCGCCAGCCGCCGCCCCAGGGCGCCGATCGCAGCACCTTCGCCGGCCAGCAACCGGGCCACCGCCGCGGGCGCCTCGGCGGTTTCGCGCGCCATGGCGCTGGGAAAGGATGCAGATTCCATCGCGCGATCCTACCAGCCACCGGCGGCCGGCAGCGATGCGCCGGCGCAATGCCGGCATGCGCGTTTCCGCTGGACCCCAGCCTGAATTCTATAGAATGTTGCCCCAGCCATCAGCAAAGGCGCCACACGGCCGCCGCCACCAGGCAGCGCGAACCGGGCGCCACAGGGAGAGACGACCATGACCACCCCGACACGTCCATCACGTGGCGTGAGCCGCCGCGCCGTGCTCGCCGGCCTCGCCACCGTGCCCGCCGTCGCCATCGACCGCGCGGCTGCCCAGCAGGGTGGCGCCTTTGGCACTGCCGACAAGCCCATACAGATCCGCATGCTCGCCAACTCCGCCTTCTCGGCCCAGTGGCAGCAGCTGATGGTGCCGGAGTTCAACAAGCGCTTCCCGCACGTGAAGGTGCAGATCGACGGCGTGCCCTACACCGAGCATCTCGCCAAGATCATGCTCGACATCACCGGCGCCACGCCCACCTACGACCTCTATGCTATCGACGACCCCTGGGTGCCCCAGGTCGCCGAGACCAAGCAGCTGCTGGAGCTGAAGAAGGAGGCCGCCGCCTGGACCGCGGCCGATTACGACTGGGCCGATTTCAACGCCGCCCCGCTTGCCGCCAGCGAATGGAAGGGCGGCCAGTTCGGCGTGCCGCTCCGCTGCAACATGCTGCTGCGCTTCTACAACAAGACCCACTACGCGAAGGCCGGCCTGGCCGAGCCCGATATCGCCCAAACCTGGCTCGAATTCCGCGCCCAGGCCCCCAAGCTGGTGCAGGACGTGCGCGGCACCGGCGGCGTCAACGCCTGGGCCATCTCCACCTATTTCACGCGTGATCCGCTCACGCCCACCATCTGGCAGGCCATCCTCAATTCCTACGGCACCGACCTGATCGACGCCCAGGGCAAGCCCGCCTTCAACAACGAGAACGGCATCCGCGCCCTGCAGACGCATATCGACCTGCTGCAATGGGCCCCCCCGGGCGCCAAGGCGCATGGCTTCACCGAATCGCTGCAGGCCTTCCGCCAGGGCCAGGTGGCCAACATGTTCCAGTGGGGCAGCGTGTTCCGCGGCACCGCCGTGGATCCCACCACCACCACGCTGAAGCCCGATGAAGTCGGCATCATGGTGATGCCCGTCGGCGGCAACCGGCCGGGCACCCATCGCGGCATCTGGAACGGCTCCGTCTCCAAGAAGAGCCCCAACCAGCAGGCCGCCTGGGCCCTGCTGCAGTGGCTCTCCTCCAAGGAGGGCGAATACTGGCACGCCAGCGTTGTCGGCGCCTTCCCGGCCCGCAAATCCACCCTCGCCCGCCCGCCGGCCGAGGCCTGGCAGGCGCCGGTCTTCAAGACCCTGCAGAACGCCTACGAAGTTGCCGCCGCCGGCCGCATGTGGCGCCCCCGCGCAGCCAAGTCCGACCAGGCGCAAACCATCCTGGCCGATGAGACGGCCCGCGCCTTCAACAACGAGGTGAAGGTGGCCGAGGCGCTCGCCAGCGCGGCGCGCAAGATCGAGCGGCTGCGGCTGTAGCTCAGGAAGCAAGCGGTTCTTTTTTGAAAAAAAGAACCAAAAAACTTTTATGCCTTTGCGCCGAGGATAATCTCCGGCGCAAAGGTAGGAAGTCTTTTTTGCTTCTTTTTTCTTCAGAAAAAAGAAGACTCTTCCTTGAGTGAGCCTTCCATGTCCCGCCGCGCCGCGCGCCTGTCCGATCTCTTCGCCCGCTGGGGGTTCATGACCCCGGCAGCGCTGCTGCTCTTCGCCACGCTGGCCTACCCGATCGGCTACACCGTCTACATCAGCTTCGCCGAGATCAACCTCGGCACCTTCACACCCGACGAATGGGTGGGCTGGGACAACTACCTGACGGTGCTGGAGGATGACCGGTTCTGGGACTCGCTCTGGGTCACCTTCGTCTATCTCGCTTTTGCCTTGCCGCTGCAGATGTTCCTCGGCTTCGGCATCGCCTTCCTGATCAACGCGGAGTGGAAGGGCCGCGGCATGGTCCGCGCCGCCTTCATCATCCCCATGGTCGTCGCCCCCGTCATCGCCGGCGGCATCTGGCGCATGCTACTCGATCCGCTCTGGGGCATCGCCAACTACCTGCTCGGCCAGATCGGCCTCGGCCCGATCGATTGGCTGGGCGACCCGTTCTGGGCCATGTTCACCGTCATCCTGATCGATACCTGGCGCTGGACTCCGTTCGTGACGCTCATCGCCTCTGCCGCCCTGCTCTCCCTGCCGCGCGACGTGTTCGAGGCCGCGGCGATCGACGGCGCCAACTGGTGGACCACGCTGTGGCGCATCACCCTGCCGCTGCTCGTGCCGGTCATCGCCGCCGCCTTCGTGGTGCGCTGGCTGGGTGCCGTGAAGATGTTCGACATCGCGCTCGCCGCCACCCATGGCGGCCCCGGCCGCGCCACCAGCGTGGTGAACCTGTTCATCTATGAGGAAGCCTTCCGCGGCCTGAAATTCGCGGAATCCGCGGCCATGTCCCTCATCGTGCTGGTCGCCACCATGATCCTCACCGGCCTCTTCCTGCGCGGTACCCGCTACCTGGAGGAACGCAATTGAGCGCGACCATGCACCGGCCGGTCTCCGCCTACCGGCGCCGCGCCGCCCTTCTGCGCCAGCTGCGCATCTGGTCCGGCGTGGCCGTCTGCACCCTGTTCCTGATGCCGATCGCCTGGATGCTGCTCACCTCGCTGAAGCAGCAGCGAGACATCTTCACCACCCCGCCCAAGATCTTCTTCACCCCCACGCTCGACACCTACATCACCTACCTCACACAGCACGACCTGCCGGCGCGCATGCTGAACACGCTGATCGTGGCCGGCGGCGCGGGCCTGGTTTCCATCGTCGCGGGCTCCATGGCCGGCTACGCGCTCGCCCGCGTGAAGCTGCGCGGCGCCACCACCATCGGCATCCTGATCCTGCTTTCCCGCGGCGTGCCGCCAATCGCGCTCGCCGTGCCGATGTTCCTGGTCGCCCGCGCCATGGGCCTGCTGGACCACCACATCACCCTCATTCTGGCCTACTGCACCTTCCTCATCCCCTACGTGATGTGGCTCATGCGCGGCTTCTTCAAGGCGCTGCCGGAGGAGCTGGAGGAAGCCGCCAAGATCGACGGCTGCACCCGCTTCGGCGCCTTCATCCGCATCATCGTGCCCATCTCCCTGCCCGGCATCCTCTCCACCCTGATCTTCTCGATCATCCTGGCGTGGGAGGAACTGCTCTTCGCCCTCGTCCTCACCAACCGCGCCGCCTCCACCGTGCCGGTGGTCATCTCCGGCATTGCCGGCGACACGGTGAACGGCGCCAACTGGGGCGCACTGACGGCCGTCGGCACCATGACGGTGATCCCCGTGGTGATCTTCGCGTTGCTCGTGCAGAAATGGCTGATCCAGGGGCTCGCCGATGGCGCGACCAAAGGCTAACGCGCCGGTGCGGGAGAAGGTGGAACACGTCCACCTCACCAAATCCGGCCTCGCGCGCCAGCACATCCAGGAGCTGATCCTCTCCGGCGCCGTGCGCGAGGGCCAGCACCTCACGGCGCGCGAAGTGTGCGAGGCCGTGGGCATCAGCGAAACCCCGGTGCGCGAAGCCATCCGCGGCCTGGCCGCCGAGGGCTGGCTGGAACTCAACGCCCATCACGGCGTGGTCGTCGCCACCCTGCGCGCCGAGCATATCGCCGAAATCCATGCCCTGCGCGGTGCGCTTGCGGCCCTCGCCGTGGAACTCGGTGCCGCCAGCTACACCGCCGAAACCTTTGCCGTACTCGATCGCAACATCGCCGAAAGCGAACGCGCCGTGGCCGCGCACGACACCGGCGCCTATGCCCGCCTCAACCGCGAATTCCACCTGCTGATGTGCGACACCCCGCACACGCCCTGGACCATGCGCCTCACCTCCAGCCTCACCGCCCAAACCTCCGCCCAGCGCCGCGGCTTCGATGCCATCCCGAACCGCCTGCGCGCCTCCCTGGCCGAACACCGCGCCATCCTCGCCACCCTGCGCCAGGGCGACACCCGCCGCGCCGCCAGCCTGCTGGTGGAACACGAACGCAAGGCGGGCGCCGCCCTCATCGCCGCGCTGAGCGACCAACGCCGGGCGGCGGAGTAGCGCCCCCCCAGCCCGTACGGGCTTTGCAGCCTCCCGATGTCGGTTAAAATATTGGTGATTCGTACCTCGCGTTCACCAACGATTAACCGTCCGCGCCGCGCGCCAGGAGACGCACGATGCCCACCAACCTGCGCTACTTCGTGCAGTTCCGCGATCAGAACGGGGCGGTGGTTCAGGCCAACGGCGCCTCCTGGTTCGCCATCGAGGGCCTGACCTTCGCCACCACGAGCGATCTCTTGATCGGCAACACCGTCGACGCCGGCAGGATCGATTTCGGGCCGCTCTCCTTCACGCTCCAGCCCAGCGCCCTGCTGCCCAGGCTGTTCAACTTCGCCGCCGCGGGCCGTGTGCTCACCCAGGTGGAGGTCGCCGGCTACGATCCTACCGACGCCCAGCTGCGCCAGAACATCCTGCTCAAGACCGTCGGTGTCGCGGGCCTCGATGCCAGCGATGCCGGGGCCGAGACCGTCACCCTGCAGTATGGCGGCCTGCTCCTGCAGAACGTCGATGCCGATGGCCACCGCCGGCCAGCCAGCGGCTGGGACCGCATCCGCAACACCCGCGACGATTCCACCAGGCTGGACAGCGGCACGGACTATGGCTTCGCCGCCCCCCTCGCCGAACTCCCCACCGCCGCCGCCGACCCGGGCGCGCTCACCTATTTCGTCCAGTTCCGCGAAAGCAACGGCACCATCCTCGCCGGCAATAACGGCGAGACCTGGTTCGCCATCGCCGGCCTGTCCTTCGCCCGGCAGAACGTGTTCGATTTCACGACCTCCACCCCCGGGGCCGGAAAGATCGATTTCGGCGGCCTGTCCTTCACCCTGGAACCGCAATCGGCCCTGTCGATCCTGCTGACCCGCCAGGCCGCCGGCACCTTCTTCCAGAGGGTCGAGATCGCCGGCTATGCCGGCACCGGCACCGGCGCGCGGATGGCGCAGAACCTGATGCTGGGCTCCCCGGTCGGCATTGCCGCTCTCGGCACCGGCAGCGACGGCGCCCAGACCGTCACCCTGGAATACGGCACGCTGGTGGAGCGCAGCTATGCCCGCAACAACGCCGGCAACAACGTGCTCGCCGACAGCTTCACCTGGGACAGCGTGCGCGCCGTCTCCAACACAAACCTCAACACAACCATCGCCGCACCGCTCACCGGCACCCCGGCCCCCGACTACAGCGCCCCGGTGCTGCGCTACTTCGTGCAGTTCCGCGACCAGAACGGGGCGGTGATCCAGGCCAATGGCGCCTCCTGGTTCGCCATCGAGGGCCTGAAATTCGCCACCGCCAGCGTGATGTTGCTCGGCAACCCCAGCAGCGCCGGCAGGATCGAGTACGGGCCGCTCTCCTTCACGCTCCAGCCCAGCGGCCCGCTGCCCAGGCTGTTCAACTTCTCTGCCCTGGGCCGCCAGCTCACCCAGGTGGAGATCGCCGGCTACGATCCCACCGGCACCCAGCTGCGCCAGAATATCCTGCTCAAGACCGTCGGTGTCGCGGGCCTCGATGCCGGCGACACCGGTGCCGAGACCGTAACACTCCAATATGGCGGCCTGCTGCTGCAGAACGTCGATGCCGATGGCAACCGCCGTCCGGCCAGTGGCTGGAACCGCATCCGCAACACCTCCGACAATACCACCCAGCCGCTCGACGGCGGCGCGGATCATGGCTTTGCCGCCGCCCTCACCCAACTCCCCACCGCCGCCGCCGACCCGGGCGCGCTGACCTATGTCGCCCAGTTCCGTGACAGCAACGGCATCATCCTCAGTGGCAACAACGGCGAGACCTGGTTCGCCATCGCCGGCCTGTCCTTCACCCGGCAGACAGGATTCAATTCATCGACCCTCATCCCGACCGGCCCGATCGACCTCGGCGGCCTGTCATTCACCCTGGAACCGCAATCGGCCCTGTCGATCCTGCTGACTCGCCAGGCCGCCGGCACCTTCTTCCAGAAGGTCGAGATCGCCGGCTATGCCGGCACCGGCGCCGACGCGCGCATGGCGCAGAACCTGATGCTCATCTCCCCGATCGGCATTGCCGCTCTCGGCACCGGCAGCAACGGCGCCCAGACTGTCACCCTGGAATACGGCACGCTGGTGGAGCGCAGCTACGCCCGCAACAACGCCGGCGACAACGTGCTCGCCGACACCTCCATCTGGGACAGCGTGCGCCGTGCCGCCACCACCGCCAGCAATACAACCATCGCCGCACCGCTCGTTGGGGTGGCCTGCTTCCTGCGCGGCACCCGCATCCTGACGGCGCGCGGCGAGGTGGCGGTGGAGCATCTCGCCGTGGGCGAGCGCATCCCTACGGCGGGCGGCGGAGTGCGCCAGGTGCGCTGGATCGGCTACCGCACCCTGATGCCCCTGCGGCACGCGCGGCCGTGGGACGTGATGCCGGTGCGGGTCGCGGCTGGCGCGTTCGGGCCGGGCCGGCCGCAGCGGGACCTGGTGCTCTCGCCCGACCATGCCGTGCATGTCGCGGGCGCGCTGGTTCCGGTGCGCTATCTGCTCAACGGCGCCACGATCACGCAGGAGCCGGCCGGGCGGGTGACGTACTATCATGTCGAGCTGGCCGACGAGTCCGGCGCGGCGGTGCACGACGTGCTGCTGGCCGAGGGGCTGGCCTGCGAGAGTTTCCTGGATACCGGCAACCGCAGCGCCTTCGCCAATGGTGGCGCCGCGGTGGCGTTGCACCCGCATTTCGCGCGCGAGGTCTGGGCGGCGCAGGCCTGCGCGCCCCTGGTGCGCGGCGGGCGAACGCTGGTGGCGGTGCGGGCCGCTTTGCATGCCAGGGCGCTGGCGCTGGGCCATGTCACCACCGCCGATCCCGATCTGTGCCTGTGGGTGGATGGGCGCATCCTGCCGGCGACCTGGGCGGGCGACATCGCGTGCTTCGACGTGCCGGCGCGGGCGCGCGATGTGCGGCTGGTATCGCGCGCCATGGTGCCGGCGCAGCTGCGGCCGGAGAGCCGCGACCATCGCCGCCTGGGCGTGGCGGTGACGGCTCTGGCGATCGATGGCTGCGCCATCCCGCTCGACGATCCGGCGCTGGCCGAGGGCTGGCACGATGGCGAGCCGGATCTGCGCTGGACCGATGGCGATGCCGCCCTGCCCTGCGGCGGCGGCGCCACCGTGGCGGTGACGGTGGCGCTGCTGGAGCGCTACTGGATGTCGCTCAGTGCCACACCGCCGGCAGCGTGGTCAGCCCGCGCAAGGTGAAGCTGCGGCGCCACTTCGGCGTGTCGCGCTCCGGCAGTTCCAGCGTGGGCAGGCGGCGGATCAGGCCGGCGAAGGCTTCCTGGGCTTCGATGCGGGCGAGCTGGGCGCCAAGGCAGAAATGGATGCCGCCACCGAAAGAGAGCGGCGTGACCTTCTGGCGGGTGATGTCCAGGCGGTCGGGTTCGGCGAAGGCATCGGGGTCACGGTTGGCCGCGCCGAGGAAGCACACCACCTGCGCGCCTTTCGGCAGGGGCACGCCGGCGAGTTCCACGTCTTCCAGCACGCTGCGGCCGGTCATCTGCACGGAGCTGTCGTAGCGCAGCAATTCTTCCATGGCGTTCGGGATCAGGGCGGGATTGTCCTTCATCGCCTGCCACTGGTCGGGGTTGCGGTGCAGGGCGAGCAGGCCGTTGCCGATCAGGTTGGCGGTGGTTTCGTGGCCCGCGGCGAAGAGCAGGCCGACATTGGCGCGCAGCTCTTCCGGGGTGAGGCGGTCGCCGGCTTCCTCGGCCTGGACGAGCTGGGTGGTGAGGTCGTCCTGCGGGTCGCGGCGGCGGAGCTCGAACAGGCTGTCGAAGTAGGCGTTGGTTTCCAGCGTGTTGGCGTTGGCGGCGGCGATCTCGTCCGGCGAGAGGGGGACGGGGTCGACCAGGCGGCCATTGACCCTGCTGCTGGTGAAGAACTGTTCGCGGTCGGCCTCCGGAATGCCCAGCATGTCGCAGATGACGATGATCGGCAGGCGGTGGGCGAAGTCCTTGATGACGTCCATGCCGCCCTGGGGCTGGACGCGGTCCAGCAGGGCGTCGACGACCGCGGCGATTTGCGGGCGCATGGCTTCGACGCGGCGTGCGGTGAAGGCCTTGGTGACCAGGGAGCGCAGGCGGGTATGGTCGGGCGGGTCGAGGACCAGCATGGTGCGGGACATCGAGGCATAGGCGGGTTCGTCGACGATCTGCGGCCCGTAATTCTTGGTGATGTTCTCGACGTAGTTCTTGCCGAAGCGGCGGTCGCGCAGGACCAAGGCGGCGGTGTCGTATCGGGTCACCACGTTGAAGCCGATCGGTGAGCGCCAGACCGGCGCCATGGCGCGCAGGCGGTGGTAGATCGGGTACGGGTTGGCGATGAAGGCGGGGTCGAGCAGGTTGAAGTCCGGGACCTGGGCCTGCTGGGTGGTGGCGGACATCGGAGCCTCCTTCGCGCAACGTTGCGTGCAATCTACAGTGCGCGCCGTGCCACCGCCACAAGGATGCCCCACGTGCTGACGATCGCCCAAACCCGTGCCGCGCTGTTCGACCCGCAGGACTGCACCGACAGCGCTGATGCGCTGGCGCTGCTGGATGCCGTGTTCGATCCGCTGGTGCGCCGGGTGGGGCCGGGGCGGTTCGTGGCGGGGCTGGCGGAGGAATGGGTGCAGGAGGATGCCAGGCGCACGCTGTTCCGGCTGCGGCCCGGCGCGGTGTTCCATGACGGCACGGCCTGCGATGCGGCGGCTGTGGCGGCTTCATTGATGCGGATGGCTGATCCCGCGGTGGGGGCCACGCTGGGGGCGCCGGGGGTGTGGGCGCAGTATCTCGCCGGGTGCGAGGTGGAGGTGGTGAACTCCCGCACGGTGCGGCTGGTGACCACGCGGGACATCGCGGACATTCTGGATATCGTCAGCGCCGGGGCGGTGATGGCGCCGGCGGCGATGGCGGCGGATGACATTGCGGGGCGCTGGATAGGCACCGGGCCGTGGCGGCTGGAATCGGTGGACGAAACATCGGTCGTGATGGCGCCGGTGCGGGCGGGGCTGCCGGTGTTGCGGTGGATTGGGGTGCCGGAGGGGCGCGACCGTGCGCTGCTGGCGGGCGAAGCGGATATTGCAACGCGCGTAGGGGCCGCTGCAACTGGGTTTGAGACGGTCGAGGTCAGCGATCCCACGGCGATCATTTGCCTGCTGAACGCGGCACGGGGGCCGTGTGCGGATGGGCGGGTGCGCAAGGCTCTGGCAATGGCGATTGACCGGGCAGCGATGATCGCGGCGGTGACGCAGGGGGCGGCGGATCCGTTGGTGGGGTTCGTGAGCGAGTGGCATTTCGGGTTTGACCCGACGGCGCCCGGCGTGGCGTTCGATCCCGTGGGGGCGCGGGCGTTGCTGGCCGAGGCGGGGTATGCGGGTGGGCTGGCCTTGGTGGCGGATTGGCCGACGCGCCTGCCGGATGAGGCGCCGGTGTTGCTGCCGGTGCTTCAGGGGCAGTTGGCGGCGGTGGGCGTGACCTTGACGGCGCGGATCGAGCCGGATCGGGTGCGGTATGCGGAGCGGGTGCGGGCGAGCGACATCGCCGATCTATGCCTGTTCGACAGCTCGCCGTTGAGCACGTTCCGGGTGCTGGCGGAGAAGATCGACAGCCGGGTGGCGGGCAGTTGGTGGCTGGGCTACCGCAACCCGGCGATCGAGGCGTTGATCGACCAGGCGCGAGTGATCACCGACATGGCGGCGCAGGAGGCGTTGTACCGGCGCTGCTATCGCTTGCTGCAGGACGATCCCGCCTGGCTGACCTTCTACACGCACCGGCGGGTGGCGGCTTCGCGGGGCAAGCTGGCGTTCCGGGATGATGGGGTTTTGGATATCAGGGCGATCGCCGGGTCCTAGAGCAGAATCCTATCAATCTGGCTCATAGCCTGTCGCCGTGAAATAGTTGGCGCATTCCTGTGGCGTGAAGGCGTCCAAGGCATCGCGGATCGCGTCCCATAGCTCGCTGATGCTGCGTGCGGCGGCCTTTCGGAG